>JAWBWS010000009.1:0-5177 GCA_038999725.1 Candidatus Aenigmatarchaeota archaeon | reverse complement strand
GAAAGAGAAAAGAGAGAAATAGCAGAAGCTGTTGGGATAGGAGCTCTTAAGTATGCTATAGTTAAAGTCGAGCCTGAAAAGATGATAACTTTTGAATGGGAGAGAATGCTTAAGCTTGAAGGAGATACAGGCCCTTACTTGCAATATGCTCATACAAGATGTGCTGGAATTTTGAGAAAAGCTGGTAAGTGGAAAAGCAACTTTAAAACTGAAGAAATTTCTGAAGAAGAGAAAAATTTGATAAAAACTCTAATGTTATTTCCTAAGGTTGTGGAAAATGCTGCTAAAGAGTTGAAACCAAATTACATTTGCAATTACGCTTATGAGCTTGCCACCCTTTTTGACAAATTTTACGAAAAAGTTCCAGTCATAAAAGCTGAAAGTGAAGAAAAAAGGAATTTCAGGTTAACCTTAGTTAAAGCCACTAAAAAGGTTTTGGCAAGTTGTTTAGAGTTGATTGGAATTAAACCTTTGGAAAGGATGTAGCTAAAAGCTTCCAAGCTTTTCTCTTATTATTTTTTCTATTGTTTCTGGGTCTTTCATCCTGTTTTTCCAAATTTCAAAATACTTAGGTATTTTCTTTTCGTTATCTATCATTTCATGGTAATGATAAACTTGTGTAGCCATGTCTTCAAGAATCCAATCGATTTGCTCTGGAGTAAAGTAGAGAAGAAAAGTTAAATCTTTCTTTAGAGGAGAAGTAAAGTAATGGACGCTTCCTTCAAATTGCATTCCCAAAGCTTGTTGAATTGAAATACCTGCACAGACAATTTGGTATCTTTGGCCTCTTGTCGGTGAAACTGGTGCTTCCAACTTTGTGTCACAAATGTGAGCTTTACCATCTTCATCTTGTAGAACAATATCAGCTTTACCGTAAATTTGATAATCGCCATAAAAGTTGTTTTCTAGTTTAAAAGCTAGAGGAACTTCTGTGAATTTTGTAAAATCGTGCATGCTTACACTGCATTTTCTCCTCGCATCATGAATCAACGAACCAACTTCTGCAAGCTCTTGTAGTGTGGCTTTGGTTCCCAAGCTTGTTGTTATTTCTCTTTTTTCAATTCCCTCTAAAAATCCTAGATCTTGCATAGCTACTTCAACCGGAGTCCTGGAAAAATTACTGAAGGTATAATCCCCCTTTCCTTCTTTCCAAATGTTGTAGTTTAACAAAGGATAAAGCTCTTTTTCTATTTTGATTTGAATTTGTTGAATTATTCCAGTCCATTGCTGAATGAAATTCCTTGATTTTACAAAATCTTCCAATTTTTTGACTTCTTCTTTTGTGTGAGCTTTTTTCCACTCTTCATACATTTTACTACTGCAGCATTCTTCCTCGTTGAAATCAAGAAAAATGCTTCCTTGCGTGCAAGGAACTGGTTTACCATAAAAGCTTTCAGAGTCAGGAAGCCAAATCTCGTAAAACTTTAAAAGCTTTTTCTCATGTAAAGGCTCGCCAATCAATGAAGAGTTGTAAACTGCAGTAATTCCTTCACAATCAAATTCTCTTTTGATTAACCTCTCTAACTTACCAAGATAAAGTCTTTCGCTTCTTTTGAGTTTTGTAACTTTTCCTATTAAACGAGAACTCCCAAGACCCCATCTCCTGTATTCTTCATCACCTGGGTTGTTTTTCAAGAATTCTTTCGCTATGTCATGCTTTGAATTGTACAATCCAAGTTGTTTAAGTATTTTTCGCAATTCATTCATGTGATCTTTCCCTGATAAGAGAAGAATTGGAATTTGCTCGAGGTTATTTTCAAAAAATCTTTGAGCTAAATTTTTGAAATCTTGAAGTGCAATCTTGCTACATATTCTTTCAACATCCCTCCAATAAATTGGTTTTTCTTTTCTTACCCTAAGTTTGAAAGCTTCTTCGTCGAAATTTAAATCTTTAGGCGGAGTTTTTCCCCTTACTTCCATTAGAATTTTAGAATATAATGCTAACTTTTCTGTTAGCTTCAAATCAAAAATATTCGGCACATAAAAAGGTTCGTGCTCAATCAAAGGCTTTAAAGTTTTTGGGTCATAAGGAATGAAACCTAACGGCGTTACTAAAATCACATAAGAATTTTCTCTCAACAGTTTTTTCCCTATCTTGTAAGAATTGATTATTTTTGAGATTATATCCAGTGCGGGATTGAGTGGAGATGTTAAATCTCTATTTGTTTTCATAATCGTGCCGATGATTTGGCTTTTCTGCACAACTCTTCCTTTCTTTTTTTCAAAATAGAAAGAGAGAGGATATTCGTTTTCTATGTAAAAGCAAATTGATTTTCCTAAACAAATTTTTTCATTTTCTTCCCTTAATTGTTTGAGAAATTGGACTTTTTCTTTTCTTGGTTTAAATTCTTTTTCGATGAAATTAAGAACTTCTAAGCCCAAAAGAATATCGTAATCCCTTTTAAAAGAATCAATTGGCAAGCAATTCACATACCCCTTATCTATTTCTTGCAAATTCCTTACTAATCTTCTACTTGAAGTGAAAGAGTGAATTGCTTGCATAAAGATAGAGAAGGGCTTAAATATTTAAACTCTTCGCATTAGTTTATGGAAACAATTAATGCAATTGGGCCGATAGGCTTAGTTGTAAGAGGGGATAAAGTTTATCAATATTACAAAAATTTAGATGGAAAACAAATTCTTTTTGAAGACGATTTTAAAAAAAGGATTAGAGTCTTCTCAATTCCCGAAAAAAAGAATGAAGTCTTGAAGAAAATAAAATCTTTGGGTTTTGAGAAAGCAGTTGCAATAGAGGGTGTAGTTTATAAAGGGTTTGGTGATGAAAAAGTTTCTTTAATTTCATTCGATGTCCAAGGGAAAAACAGAGAAATAGAGAGTTTGAAATTAAGGCTTAAATCTATTCAAGGTGTAGTCGGGGTTGAATCTTGCATTTCAAATTTCAAAGAGCAAGAATATTTTATTTCAAAATCTGAAGAAAAAGGGAATTTTTCTTTACCAGGATATTTTTTACCAACGCAAATAACTTACAAACCTGAAACAAGAGAAGTTGTAGAAATTTCACAATTAGAATTGAAGAATAGAGAAGAAATTTCACAACATCTTGAGAAATTAAAAGAAATTCTAGTTTTGTGGACAGTTGATTATGAGACATTTGGCGATGAAATAGTTGTTGCTACTGCAAAAGCTTCAAATGGCTTTTCAAGAACTTTTGTGATTAACCAAAATCTTGAACTTGCTGAAGAATTTAAAAATTTAGGTATAGAAGTTGAGCTTGTGCCAGATGAAGAAACTTTAATAAGAAAGTTGTACGAGCATAGAAAAAATGCTGATGTTGAAATAATTCACGGCTCTTCTCTCCTAGAAAAAAAGAAAGATTATGCTATTTTTCCTTCTACTAATGGAAGACCAACAAGCAAGTTTGACATTCCCATTCACTACAAAAATGTGTCTTCAATTGGAGTTGTGACTTCTGAAGAAATTATGCCATCTGGCGACAGTTTGTACACGATTAAACATCAAGAACATCCTGAAAAAAGGAGCTTAGAAGAATTGCTAGAATTCTATTTGAATGAAAACATTCTCCAGAAAACTGATTACAATGAATTTTCTGTATACAAAATTCTAAAATCCTCCTCAGATGTAATTGAACATAAAGAAGAGATTAAAAGAACACTTATGCATAATATTCAAGATGCTCTTGGACATTTGAAAATTTCTGAATACTTGCTTTTTGACCAAGCTTTTTTGGTCTTGCCTTTGCTTTATTCTTTAAGGATAGAAGATGTTTTCTCTAAAACAATGGAAGAAATAGGAGAAGCCGTTTTAACTTCAAAATTTTTCAAAAGAAAAGTTTTTCCAAAAATGTCAAATCAATTTGTTAGGTTGAGGGAAGAAAAGGAGAAAATAAGGGGGAAGTATGAAGTAGTTGTTTCTGAAGATTATGGTGAAAGAATAAAAGGAAAATGGATTTATCTTTCATACTGTTTCATTCCACAAATTTTATTCGAAAACAAAGAAGAATTTGAACCTTTCTTGCTTGAAGTGTTTGAAGATTTATTTAGATTAAAGAAAGATTTAGGAGTTTTCGGAATTGATGAAATAACAAAAAAACACTTAATTTTTGATCCTTATTCTTTTGCTATCAATTGTGTGAGTGCATGTTTATTGTTGGGTAGAAAAAATTTCACTAGCGAAGAAATCTCAAACAAACTCTTCAATCTTTTCCAAAAAAAATACAAAGAGTTAATCGAATCGAGAAAACTTGGAAATTGTGAATTAGTTTACATTTCACCTTTTGGTAGAAGAGCTTTCATTTCCGGAACTTTGGAAGAAATTGAAAAGGCTGTTAAAGAAACAAAAAACAATTATCCTTTCCTCTTAACAGATTACAATAAACATTTAGACACTTTCATACCTTTAAACAAAAAACAAGCATTAGCTACAGAAAGTGGAAAAATTGTGAAAATTGGATGGAGAGGTGCAAGTAGGTTTGACCCAAAGATTATAAGAGAAGCAGAGAAGTCTATAATAAAAAAATTTGTGGAAGAAGGGAAAAAAGCAGCTTATTTTGAGCTAATGTTGAAAATTGAAGAATTGGAAAAAGTAAGAACTTTAGAAGATTACAAGATTAGTGGGAGGTTAAACAAAAATCCAGAAGAATATGAAAAAGAAAGTTTCAAGTTAAGAATCTTGAAAGAAGCAGTTGAAGAGTATCGAAGGATTTTTGGCCGCAAGCCAGGTTTTATTGATTTCTATGTTACTGAAAAAGGAATAGATTTCTCTTCTTTACCTACCTCAAAAATAGATGTGGGATTTTACAAGAATTACCTTTTTGAAAGAGTCAAACCAGTTTTAAATGTAATTGGCATAAAACCTCATGCTGAAATTAAAAAACTAACTGACTATCTATAAATAGGATGAAAAAATTTGTAAGGATTTATCCAAGAGAGCCTGACAAAAAGTTTGACGTAGAAAAGCTTTTGTCTGAGCTTTACTCCAGACTTGAAAGCTTTTTATCTCCAGAAAAAGAAAAAAAGAAAATTCACTCTTTGAATTATGAAATTGTATTTCAAATCAAACTTCCTGAAGATGGTTGGAAATATATCGATGAGATAAGAACAGAACTATACCAAATTTTAAGACCTTACTGGGTTGCGAGGAAAAAGCCTGGAAGAAATGCAATTCCCCTTGTAATAGGGCCTGAAGAAAGAGACGAA
>JAWBWS010000008.1:0-8313 GCA_038999725.1 Candidatus Aenigmatarchaeota archaeon | reverse complement strand
CTTATTGTTTTTAATAAAGGATACTTAGAGATTCTGAAGAAGGCTAAAATCATTTAGTGGAAAAGTTAGGAAGAGTATGGTGTAAACTTCAAGAAAGTTGATTAACTCTGTTGGAAGATTTAACTTTCAAAGATGAAAATATTTTAAATTTAACTTTTAGAATTTTTTATGGGAAAACTTGAAATTTTGTCCAAAATTCCTGAAAAAGAGTTGAAAAAAGAGTTAAGAGAACTGATTAAAAGTGTGAAATGGAGATATGCTAGTTTTTTCCATAGATATACTGTATTGCTTAGAAAAAAAGGCTTGAAGATAGATTTAAGGCACGAATATGTTGCAAAAGATAATCCTGAAAAATTCCATGCTACAAAAAGAGATTTGTCTAGACTTTACGATTTGATGAAGGAGTACATGAGGAGGCATGGTAAAGTAGAACTTTTCAGCCAACAATTAAAGTTGACTCCATATGCTATTCTGGATGGATATAAATATTGGTTTAATCCGAGTAGTGGTACAGAATGTGACGAGATATCTCCAGTTTTAAACAGAAAACCGTTGAAAGGATATGGAAAAATCACAATTCGCAAGTCAAAAAAAGTTTAAAAAGATTTAATTTCATTTAACCAAATTTAAATCATGAAATACTTGATTGAAATTCTCGATCAGAAAATAGAAGGTGAAGGTAAGGATTTGCTAGATAGTTTCGACAAGGCAACAAGAATAACAAAATCCATAGTTAAGGGAATCAAGGAAACTGCAGGTGAATTGAACAATTTAGAAGTGAAATTGAGTTTCAAGGTTTTCGATTATAATAATAACAACAGTTTTTGCGAAAATTTTTCATAGTTTCACAAATAGAAGTAAGTGTTCCATTTAAATGTGGTTAGATTGAGTTAAATTTATATTATCAACGAAAATAATTAGGGGAAAAAACCTTTTTAAATTTAAAAAACAACAATAAATTAGCCTGTGGGAATTGAAGAAAAGCATGTTCTCACCGAGGGCGTGTTTGGAAATCATCTTATCACATTTGACCCATTAAGGAAAGGTGTTGAATTGCAATTCAGATTAGAGGAGCTGAAGACTTTTTAAGTTTAAATTTACCAAATGTTTTCAACCTTAGCATCTTTATTTTCATTTTGCTTTCTATTTAATTATGGAAATAGAAATACCAAAACCTTTTGAAGAAAAATATAGAAAAATGCTCGATGAAGAATATGAAAAGTTAAAAGCTTGTTTGTTTGTTAAACCAAAAAAAGCAATAAGGGTCAACAGGATAAAAATCTCTAGAGAAGAACTGGTTGAAAGATTGAGAAAAAAAGGAATGAAATTAGAACAAATTCCTTGGTACGAGGACGGATTTTTTGTTGAAAATGGAAAGGATATTGGAAAAACTCTTGAATATTTTTTAGGCTATTATTACATTCAAGAAGCATCCTCGATGATTCCTCCTATAATTCTTGACCCAAAACCTAAAGAAAAAGTATTGGATTTATGTGCAGCTCCAGGTTCAAAAACAACACAAATTGCAATGCTTATGAAAAATTCTGGAGTTATAGTTGCTAACGATGATAATCTAGAGAGAATAAAAGCCTTGAGAATTAACTTACAAAAAATGGGCGTTAAGAATTGCATCGTAACTCAAGAAAAAGGGGAAAATTTTTGGAAGTATGGGATAAAATTTGATAAAGTTTTGGTAGATGCTCCATGTAGCGGGAGTGGAAAAATTATAAGCTCTTTTTCTTCCATAAAACTTTGGTCTCAAGCAAATGTAAAAAGGTTAAGCAGTTTGCAGAAAAAACTTCTCTACTCAGCTTCAAAATGTTTAAAAGAAAACGGAGTACTAGTTTATTCCACTTGCTCTTTGGATCCTGAGGAAAATGAAGAGATAATTGATTTTTGTGTGAAGAATCTTGACTTAACTGTTGAAAAAATTGAAATGAAAAATTTGAATTATCGAGAGGGAATCTTAGAGTGGGAAGGAAAAAAGTTTGATGAGAGTGTAAGAAAAGCTATGAGAATCTTCCCATTTGACAATTTCACGGAGGGATTTTTCATATGCAAGTTAAGGAAATGAGTGAGGAAGAAATTGAACATCTTGAAAATTTGCTAGAAAAAAATTATGGAGTTGAAATTGATTTTGAAGGGAAATTGTTCAAAACTTCTGTAGAAAAAATTTGGATTGCTTCAAAAGAAGTATTTGAACTAGATTCTTCAAAGCTGAGAGTAAATGCGTTAGGCTTGTATTTGGGGAAGTTGAAGAGAAATGAAAAAATTCAACTTTCTGTTGAAGGAGCTCAGCTTGTGGGGGAAAAAGCGAAGAAAAATATTGCCATTATTAACGAAGAAAATTTAGAGAAGTATTTACAAGGCTTTGATTTTTCAGCTCATAAATTGATAAATTGTGAAAAAAACAATTTTGTTCTTTTAAAATTTAGAGAAGATTTTGTTGGCACTGGAATTTTAAGAGAAAATTATATAGAAAATATCTTACCAAAGGCAAGAAGAATTTTTATTGAAGTGAAGAAGCTCTAGAAATATTGGCCTTATCAATTAAGTATTAAGAGTGAATGAAAGAATTAACTTTTGGTTTCAAATTTTACAGCATTCTTACTCATTTTTTGCTAATATAACTGAGGTTGACTTTAAAAATATATTATCAAAAAAATATTTTCTACAATTTAAATTCATCATCATACAATTTTCATCATATATTTTGAACCCAAAAAATACATTTAAATTCTATTTTAATAAAAAATTTACACGGAGTTTGTTAAAATTTCATTTAGCTCGGGTTAAAGTCGGGTTTAGTTCGGGTTAGAATTCGGGTTTAGTTCTAGGTAGTGTTTTTCACACACAACCTATTTCTAAAGAGAAATATCGAAAACTCTTAATAAAGGGTTTTCGATGAAAGAAAATATATTTCGGTGAATATAGGAGGAAAAAAATGCCGATGGATTCGCTTGTGAAAAGTGCATTGGCGAGGACAATTGGTAATCAAAGAGAAGATAGACCAGAAACAAGGTTCAGACTTGAGCCAACAAGTGGAGCAACTTTCAGTAATGTTGATTACTATAAGCTCGCTGAACAAGAATTCGGGTTTTCTGTGAGGAAAGCTAAGATTGCTGTAGTTGGATGCGGAGGTGCGGGAAGTAATACGGTAACAAGACTGACAGAAATGGGAATTGAGGGTGCAACAACAATAGCCTTAAATACGGATGCCAAAGCTTTGGCAGTAACAAAAGCTGATAAGAAAATCTTGATAGGAAAAGAGCTAACCAAAGGTTTAGGTTGTGGTGGCTATCCAGAAATTGGAAGAAAAGCTGCTGAAGAGAGCAGAAATGAGATAAAAGAATGTTTGGAAGGTGTTGATCTACTCTTCGCGATAGCAGGTCTAGGAAAGGGAACAGGAACAGGAAGCATTCCAGTTGTTTGTGAATTAGCAAAATCAATGGGAGCAATAGTGATAGCTGTTGTAACCATGCCTTTCAAGCTGGAAGGGGCAAGAGTTGCTAAGGCTGAAGATGGTCTTGCAAGGCTAAGGCAGGTTTGTGACACGGCTATAGTGATTGAGAATGACAAGCTTTTGAAGTATGCTGGCAATCTTTCAATTCAACAAGCCTTTGCCGTGGCAGATGAGCTTATAGCTTCGATGGTTAAGGGAATAACCGAGACTATAACTTTACCTTCGCTTGTTAACTTGGATTATGCTGATGTGAAATCAGTGATGCATACTGGTGGAGGAGTTGCAGCAATTGGGGTAGGTGAAAGCAATAGCTCAGATAGAGCCAAAGATGCTATAACAAGGGCTTTAGAAAATCCGTTGCTTGAGGTAGATTACACTGGAGCCCAAGGTGCTCTAGTACACATAACAGGTGGACCTGATCTCAGGCTAGAGGAAGTTAACTTAATTGGAGAAACGGTCTCCCAGTACTTAGATCCTTCAGCACAAGTTTTCTGGGGAGCGAGAATTTTACCAGAGTTCGAAGGAAAAGTTCAGGTGATAGCAATAATTACAGGAGTAAAATCACCATACATCCTAGGACCGGTAAGCTTTGAAACACCTGTATCAAGAGAAATCAGTCAAACACTAGGCATAGATATCATCAGGTAGTCACCTTAAAGCAAACCCACTCTCTTCAGGAGAACTTATTTCTTTCGCTAGATGTGTATTTCACGCTCTGTACCTGGGAGAAATGGGTTTGTGGAGGGGGAGCTGATGGAAGAAGAGAACGAAAATCAGTGGGATCCTCTTGAAGATGAAGACCTCTTCATAGGGGAAGAGGTATCAGAAGAATTCTGAACCCCTTTCCTTTTTTATTTTTTCTTGATAAGCAAATTTTCTCTACTCTTAAGTTTTTTAAAAGTAATAACTATTATTGGGCCTGTGTGGAAACTTGGATATCCGGCGAGGCTTCGGTTTCTTGATGAAACCTCGAGTTGAGGGTTCGAATCCCTCCAGGCCCATAAAGATTTAAATAGTAGCTAGTTAAAGGTAAATTATGACAGAGCAAGAAAAAAAGTTGGTTGGGAAGGTTACTCATTACTACAACAAGATAGGAGTGGCTGTAGTAGATGTCATAGATCAAATTTCGGTTGGCGATAAGATTTCAATAGAAGGGAGTACCACAAACTTCCAACAAATTGTTGAGTCGATGGAAATAGAACACAATAAAGTAAAAACAGCAAAGAAGGGGGATGCTATCGGCTTAAAAGTGATTGACAAAGTAAGGGAAGGGGATTCTGTTTACAAGATCCTTGGTTGAACTAAAAGTTTTTAGTGAGGAAGTTTAAAAGCTTAAATTGGATAGCTAAATCTAAAAGCCCCCTTCGTCTAGCCCGGTTAATTGAATAAAAATCGATAGGACAACAGCTTCTCGAGCTGTGAACCAGGGTTCAAATCCCTGAGGGGGCACAAACTATTCCAGAAAGGAGATAGAGTGAAATTGTGGAAGAAGATTTAATCAAAGCTTAGGTGTTTGTCTAGAAATTTAAATACAAAACTTGGAAAGAAACTAACAACTTATCACATAAAGATCAACATCAAACCTAAGCTTAGGCTTTCTATGGAACTTAAAAGTATGGGGCAAGAAAAACTTGTATTTTATTATGTTTTCAATTTTACCTCCTCTACTTTCAACAAACTTTATTATGAAGTCTCTTGTTTTTTTCCTCCCATTTCTGTGTAAAGAATAAATTCTCTTCCCTGAAACCAAAGCTTTCTCAAGAAAAATCCTATCGCTGTAAATTCCTTTTATTCCAAATGGTGGGTTTTGCAAAATTGTATCACATTTTCCCTTCCACTTAACAATATCCCCACAAATAAATTTCACCTTCAGCTTTCTTCTAGTCAAGCTTTCTGCAATTTTCAAATTTTCCTTTGCTTTTTTGATCCCTTCTTCGTCCAAATCTATCCCTGTTACTTTTTTGGCTCCGAGTAAGGCTGCCCCTATTGCCAGCCTTCCGCTTCCACATCCAAAATCTACCACAGTTTTATCCTTTATATCATTGGATAAAAAAGCTAGAATTAGAATCTCTGCTGCCAAGTCAGCTGGTATGGTATATTGCTCAAGCTTTACCTTTGGTCTTTCTATGGGTTTGAGTTGAGAAAGCAAAAGCTCAAGCTCTTTTTTCATTCATCTCGCAATGTAGATATTGTCTGCGTTTCTTAAAATTCTTACTTTCATCAACTTACCCAAGCTTTCTTTGCAATCAACTATTGTTATGCTCCTTTGTTTTGCAATCCCTATCATTTCATTCGGCATCCATCCCCGAGCTCTAATTTCAACCAAAACTCTTTCACCGATTTTAAATACAAATGGTAAAGGCTTAGTTTTCTCTATCCCAAAATCGGAAGGCAAAAGTTTGAGCTTGATTTTAAATTCAGCTTCCCATCTTCTTAACTGTTCAAAAAATTTATACCAAGAAATTGGCTTCACCCCCTTTGGCTTTCTTCCAAATTTGTGTGCTTCATATTTTTGAATCCCAAGAATTGGGAATTTTTTATTCTTGATGTTAACTTTTGCAAATTCTATCAGCTTTGGTATTTCTTGAGTATTCAAGCCTGGAATCCAAACTGGTGTGAGGCATAGCTCTATTTTACTGCTCGCTATAAACTTTAAAAGCTCGATAATTCTATTTGTGTCATACTCTGGACAGCCTGTGAGTTTCTTGTTGAGTTCATCATCTAGAGCATGTAGAGATAAATTAATTCTATCAAGCTTAATCTCCTCAAGCTCTCTAACCATCTCTTCTGTTAACAATGTTCCATTTGTTTCAAGAGCTAAGCTCTTAATTCCTTTGAGTTGAGAAACATCTGATAATAGATCCAAAAGATTTGGATAAGTTAATATTTCACCGACAGAATCAAAAAAAGCATGCACGCTTCCCTTAAACTTGATAACCTCTTTTAACCATTCTATTAAATAGTCTTTTTCTACTATATACTCAGTAACATGATATTTTGAATCGCTTCCAGCATCTGTGCTACAGAAAATACAGTTCAAGTTACAAATAGTTGTTGGTCTTATTTGTAAGAGGTTCGTTCCCCTATCTATTATACCGATTTGAATTAAACCTATCAAGGGTAGATCTGTATCTTCAGGTATTTTAACCAAGGTTTTCATTAAAATAGCATTTGGGTTTAAAATAGAAAAACATGAAGATTTAATTTTTAGAAAAACATCTCAAATATTGCAGGGGTCGCGTAGCCTGGTCAATCGCGCGAGGCTTAGGACCTCGTGGCTTAGTGCCTTCGTGGGTTCGAATCCCACCCCCTGCATCCTGTTCTATTGTAATGCACCGCAAAATGGGGCCTATCTGTAAGGCCAAATTAAGAATAGAAGAAAGCGGTGCGTTGAGATGGAAGTTGATATTCATGATTATGAGAAGAGATTAAAGCATTTTATAGAGGGACTTAATGAATTGGATGAAGTCAATAAAAATGATATTTTTAAATTCTCAAAGTATCTTTCTGCTGAGGGTCTATCGGCTGGTAGAATAGGAAAATACATTTGGATTTTAAAATCTTTAGCCAAAATGCTAGGGAAAGAATTTAGGAATTGTAATAAAGAAGATATTGTTGAACTTGTTAGCAAGATAGAGGCTAATGAAAATTGGAGTGATTCTACAAAAGAAGAATGTAAAATTACTTTAAGAAAATTTTTCAAATGGTTGAGAAATGCTGAAGATTATCCTCAAGAGGTAAAATGGATTAAGATTTCTAAGAAGAAGCATAACAATAAACTTCCAGAAGAAATTTTAACAAAAGAGGAAATTGAAAAATTGGCCAATGCTACACATAATCTAAGAGATAAAGCTTTTATTTTAACTTTATATGAAACTGGATGTAGAATAGGAGAGTTATTACCTTTGCGGATAAAAAGTATTCAATTCGATGAATATGGAATTGTATTAATAGTCAATGGAAAGACTGGAAGCAGGAGAGTTAGACTAATAGAGTATGCTAAAGATCTAACAAATTGGCTTGATATACACCCTCTTAAAAGAGATCCAGAGGCATTTGTCTGGATAAACTTAGGAAATAAAGGAAAGTTAGAATTGCTGAGGTATAACACGGTGAATTATCTTTTGAAGTATTTGGCCAAGAAAGTTGGAATAATTAAGAGAGGAAAGCCTCATAGCTTTAGGCACGCAAGAGCTACACATTTAGCTAATAAATTAACAGAACAGCAGCTGAAAGTCTTATTCGGTTGGTCAGGAAGTAGCAGAATGGCCGCAACCTATGTTCATTTATCTGGAAAAGATGTAGACGATGCTTTACTAAAGCTGCATGGTTTCAAACCTGGAGATAATAAAGAATTGAAGAACATTTCTGTTAAGACTTGTTTCAAGTGCAATGAGAGTAATGGTGTTTTGTCTCAGTTTTGTAAGAAATGTGGTTTTCCTTTGGATACGACAGCTATGATAGAAATTGATGAAACAAGAAGAAAGATTGATGAGTTTATGTTTGAAATGTTTAGGATACTAGCTACTAAATACCCAACTATAAAGAAAGATTTAAGAAAATTAGTTAAAGAGAAAAATTTGGAATATATTTTTAGCTGATAAACCTAAAATTAACTTTATCTTCTTATTATTAATACTAAATATTTATATATTCGAATATAACAATATATTTAAGATGTCATCAAAAATTTTTAAAGCACTTTCAGATCCAACAAGATTAAAGATAGTAGAACTTCTAGAGAAAGGGGAAATTTGTGCATGCGAGTTCGTCCCTCTTACCAAAAAAGCTCAACCAACTATTTCACAACATTTGCGAGTCCTTGAAAATGCAGGCATAATAAAGTCAAG
>JAWBWS010000007.1:0-16407 GCA_038999725.1 Candidatus Aenigmatarchaeota archaeon | reverse complement strand
TAAAAATCAAATCAAGAAAATTATTGGCTTGTTTTTCATCAACAGTTTTTTCATTACTCCACCCAGGTGGGTCACAGAGATATCTATTATTACATCTCATATTACCCTCATTTACACAACTTCCTATGACATCTTTGCACTCGGCCGATAAGGCCGGATCAGCAGTACAGCACCAACCAGGAGCACAATCGGAATTTTTCTCACATTTACGCAAAGGTTTACACTGATAATTATTATCCTGTTGTAAACTACATTTGGTAATATCAGGACAATCACAAACTAACTTAAGATGGGTATTTGGATCATAACCAGAACAATTAGCATCTGAGCAGCAAAAATCGGGTGGCTTAGTAGTGCTCCATACCCATTTTTCACCATCATAAACACAGTAATAAGTTGTGCCACCACATGATTGAGAAACACCACAGTTAGCAGGCTCACAAACATACTTATCAGAAGAATATTTGCAATCCCAAGTAGCACACTTTCTGTTTACTTCCAGTGTACTTCCTCCACAAAAATCAGGTAAAGAAGGAGAATGGAGTGGAGATATCTCATCACATTCTTCATCAGCACCACAAGCAGATTCACATCTATTACTCTCTTCAATTTCTTCACCACATTTCATTGCTTTTATTTGTGCCTGCTCATTACATTGTACACATTTTCCCTCACTTGCATCCCATTTTCCTTCAAATGTACCGCTACAGTCCCAATTCCATCTTACTTTACATGTTTCACCATTATAGCAAGTTTTCTTCCACTTAGCTTCTGGTAAGCCACAGGAGCAGCCTGTAGAAGTACAGGTAGGAGAATAAAGTTGACCGGCTTCACATCCCATATCACATCCTCCCAAATCTACACCCCAATCAGATGCCTCAACACTTCCAGCACCACAATCAGAATCATTTTCACAGTATGTATTACCATAACAAAATTGATAAAAGGTAGAAGGATTACTTAAGTAACAAGCCTTTACACTTTCAACTAAAAAGATAAATGCAAAAATTACAATTGCTACAAATCCCAATTTTAACCAAACTTTGTTATGAACCATTTTATCACATCTTTAACTGTTTCACTTTCATGGTTGCCGGCCGCGAGTATCACATCACCTTTCCTTATAATGATATTATATCCGCGCTTTGTAATCAATTCTTTTCCATTATAATTGTTAATGGAATATGTATTTTCCTTTAGGATGATATCTGCCCCAACTTTTAAGAATTTGTTTAAAAATTCATTAACATCTTCCAATTTAACTAAGAACTTCGTCAAATAAACTGTTTGATTCTTAAATTTTATCCAATAACTTTCTTCCTTTATTGGCTTTATATCAACAAAATAATTGGTGAAATTCGTTCTTGTTTCATGTAAGATTATTTTGGGCTCCTCTCCACCAAATTGAGGAGAAGTCCCTCTGAATCGAATAGAAAGTTGTAAGAGCGCAATGGCAAGAACAACCAAAGCTATAACCCCAACCAAAATTTTTTTATAACCTCTCATACTTATCCTTACAAATTTTTTTATCCCTTCTAATTTTATATGTTTAACCCCTTTAGGACATCTTCCATAATTTTTTGTGATTGGAGGAATTTTTAGCTGAATCCAAGATTCTATCTAGCTTAAATTTAACCAATGATAGCAAGGAAATTTTTCAAAAACCATTAAACTACCCTTCTTCTCCTTGTAACATCATGGGTCTTCCAAGAATAGCTTTTAATCTTGCTACTTCTTCCATAGCCACAAGCAGCACAAACCTTTGTCTTCAAGTTATAAGCTACCCTTCCACAGCGTCTGCATCTTATGTGAGTAACCTTGTGTTTTTTCCCCATAGAGGGTGTACCTTTTGTCATAATCTCACTAAAGAATTTGGGGGTTGAGATTTAAATTTGTTCAAGGCTTGGTTTCTCTATCTCCTCAAAAGGTTCAACTGAATAATCAGGCATTCTACAGTTATTTCTCACAAAACTGATAACTCTTTCGAAGCTCTTTTTTTTATTTATTTTAAGAGTTTTTGCCATTTCTTTCAAATCCATTTTCTTCCCATATTTTTCAGCTTGTAAGTATACACATGTGGCGGCTGCTATGAGTGGGCTAAATTTTTTTAATACCTCCCCATTTTCCTCCAAAAACTTCAACGCACTTTTTTCCACTCCTTTTGGAAGTTTTAACCAATTAACACATCTTTTTACCCAGGTTTCGGTGTCTTGAAGAAAAATTTCGGGCATTATAGGATAAATTTTTCTACACAGCTTGTTAGCAACCACAATATCATTTTTAAATGAGATTGCAACATCATACAAACTCACATCTACTCCCATTTCCCTTAAAACCATATATGTTGATGGTATAAGTTTAACTGTTGTATGACGAAACTTATCTTTTAACCTACTTTCCAAGGAATTATATTTATCTATAATCTTTCTCCAAACATCCTTTCCATAGTTCTGGGTGATGGTAGTTTTTTTCAAAATATACTTCAACTTTCGCGTTTTTTCTATAATATTACGAATTTCATTACTACTTAAACCATTTTCATACATTCTCTTTACCATTTCTATTTCTTCTTTAGAGCGCACCATAATCACTTTTTAATAAGCAATTAAAATTTAAATTCCTTAAGATTTGAGAAAGAAATCGAAATCATTTTCTGCGATTTCTCAACCATCACTTTAAATTTAGCTGCTTATACTGGTGAAGCGTAAACTATTGTGTCTCCCCTCACCAACACAGTACCAAGCCTAACTTTCGTTTCGTTCTTGTTTACTTCTGCCTCATCCAACCAGAGGTTTAAATGTAAGTCTAAAGCTCTTAGTATGCCCGTTATTTCTTCCCCATTCTTCAGTTTGATGATAACTTTCTTTCCCTTTGCCTTGTCCAAAGCATCTATCGGCCTTTCTGCCATTTTCTTCCTCTTTTTAATTATCTTAAATTAATATAAAGGTTTAACTTTTTAAGCTTATTTTATCAATTCTATTAAATGGAATATTTAAGCTACATCTTAGCCTTCCTTGGCAACATGGTAGCATCTTCCACAATATTCTTCCCCATACCTTTCTTTATAGTTTACGCTTACCTGGCAACATTTCTCAACCCCATATTACTGGCATTGGTTTCTGCTTTTGGTGCAGCTCTGGGGGAGTTTGTTGGCTATACTGTAGGATACGCTGGTAGTAGCTTTCTGAAGAAAAACAAGTACTTTAAGTTCGCAAAGAGGTGGTTTAAAAAGAATGGAGCTCTAACCATTTTCTTTTTTGCAGCCACACCTTTGCCAGACGATGTTGTTGGAATAATAGCAGGGGCAGCGGACTATAATCGGTCAAAATTCTTCATAGCTTGCTTGATGGGAAAGCTTCTCATGTTCCTGGCGATAGCTTTTGTTGTTCGTTATTCTTACTTAAGCTTACCAAAATTCTTATACTGAAAGTTTTAAATTTCTTCCAAAAGAATTAATTTAAGTGGTTTTATGTCGATTTGGCATGGTGAAAAGGGGAGAAAAGAGACAGGGGGGAAAATTATTTTGGCTAGAAAAAAGAGGAAAAGGGAGCTCGGTAATCCCCCAACTTTTACTAAGATAGGAAAAGAAGAGAGGAAAAAATACAGAACCAAGGGTGGAGGAGAAAAAATCAAGGCTTTTAGTGTGGAGTTTGCGAATGTTCTAGATCCAAAAACAAATACCACGAAAAAAGTTAAGATACTGGATGTGTTGGAAAACCCTGCCAATCCACACTTCGTGAGAAGGAAAATAGTGACAAAGGGTGCGATAATCGATACAGAATTAGGAAAGGCAAAAGTTACTTCAAGACCCGGCCAAAATGGTGTGGTTAATGCCATTTTGATATAATTTAAACTGAAGACAATATTTGTTTCCCTAGTGTTTGAAGAAAAGTTAAGATTTTTCTTCACAAGAAGATTTCAAATAACTAGAGTAAATATCGATAGTTAAAATTTATTTCTTAAGGGGATAAATTTTATTCTATGAGTATAAAGCGAGTTTTGTTTTTAATAGGGCTACTGTTCTCAAACCCAATAATTCCAGATTGGGGCTTGCAGTTTTTGGCTTCACTTTTCATAGGACTCTTGCTCCCAGATTTCATAATAACTCCAATAGACAAAATTGTGAGAAAAGTTCCTGGTGTGGAGAAATTCGTGGAGGTTTTGGGGAAGAACAAGAGAATGAGAACGATAATTCCAAGAATTCTAACAGGTTATTTTTTCACCTACTTGATTGGCTGGATTTTTCTCTTGATAGGATTATCCTCTTGGCTTGAGACTACATAAAGGTTTTATTCTCCTAACTCCAAATAATCTTGATGATCGATGTTCATTGCCATCTAGAACAGCCAGATTACAATTCTGATAGAGATGAGGTTATAGAGAAATGTAAGCGAGAGCTCAAAGCTATCATCACATCTTGTGCCCATCCTAAAGATTTTGAGCTGACCATGCAGCTTGTTGAAAAACACAAAGGGTTTGTTTTCGCTACTGCTGGAATTCATCCAGAGTACATAAAAGAAATAAGTGAGAGAGAAAAAGCAGAATTTTTTGATTTGTTGAGGAAAAATGAAGATAAATTGGTTGGCATAGGTGAGATTGGTCTTGACTTTCTAATAGAAGAGCAAGAATGGAGGGAAAAACAGAAGGAATTGTTTTACGACTTCATATCTCTGGCAAATGAACTAAAAAAACCTTTGGTAATCCATGCGAGAAAGGCTTTTGCCGAAGCCATTGAGATTCTTGAAGCTCAAAAAGCAAAAAATGTTTTGATGCATTTCTTCTCTGCAAAAGAACTTTTGAAAAAAGTTATAGAGAACGGTTGGTATATTTCAGTGAACACAACACTTCTCACGAGCAAGAAGATAAAGAAGATTGTGAGGGATATGCCTTTAGAAAGAATTCTGACAGAGACAGATTCGCCTTGGCTTGGGCTAGAAGGAAGGAATGATCCATCCTCAATAAAACTTGTCATCCGAAAAATTGCCGAAATAAAAAAAGTTGGAGAAGAGAAAATAGACAAACTGACCACAGAAAATGCTATCAAGTTTTTTGGTATAAAAGTCTGATTCAAAGTTCAATTTTCCCCATTTATTGAAGCTTATACCTTAGAAGAGCCCCAACACCACCAAGCTCTTTGAACTGAATTCCTTCATTTGTTTCGGTTGAGATGTATTCAACTCTTGTCCCCAAAGAGGAAGCCTTTTCCACAAGTTCATCCAAAAGTTCATGGCTTTCTTCTACAATCAGCTTTTGCCCACAATTTGGACATTTTTGTTTTTCAACCAAAAACTTTGGTAAATCCCTTTCTTCAAAAAAACCACACACACACCTAAACTTAACATGAAGCCAGTTAAACTCTTCTGATATAAGCAAAACATCAACAGCTCCTGCTTCCAAGGCCTTTCTTGTTTCTTCAAGTCCATATATCACATTTCCATTGTTTTTAAGCTCGATGAAAAATTTTTGCATGAGAGCTTTCTCCTTGGAAATCATGGCCTCTTTCAACAGGTCTTGGGATTTGAAAACGAGCTCTTCCAAGCCATATTCATCAGTTGATCCTATGTCCTTGACACCCAAAACTTTCTTTTGAAGCTGGTAATGTAAGTAGTTTTTATCATAAAAAGTTTCTTTTACAGGGCCTGGACCACCAATTATCACACCCTTCAAATTTTCTTGCTTGAGAAATATATTGGAAGCTTCTTCACCAACCTTAACCAAAAACTCATTCAAGGCATCATCTCTAAGTCTATCATATCTTTTCTGGCTCATACCACCTTTAACTGTTTTGCTTGGTACTGTAGACTCCATGCTCTTCAATTTTTCAATTCTCTTTCCCTTCAACAAGCCTATTGTTGCTTCTCTTGCGTCCAAAACTATTAAACCATAAACCTCTTTCTCAGAAATCAACTCTCTTAAAGGATCAAGAACAAAAGTTTGATCACACCAATAGATTTTCTGTGAAATTGGGATGGGTGGCTCATAGCTCCAAAGCCTTATATCTTCTTTACCTTCAACTTCAGAAACATTCCCACAAAATATAACAAGTCCATTATCAGGAGTTTTCCTGAAGAGCTTCAAATACTGGAGAATCTTTTCAAGGGCAGTCATAACATTTTTTCTCGTCGTCTTGCTCTTTATGTTTGAAGCTGTACCCTTCTCTTGGAAAAGCTGGTTTGCAGCTTCGGTTAAATTGTAGCCTGCTGGAATATAAACACTAATCAATTCTGTGTGTCTCCCCTTTATTTTTTCCAATTCTTTTATCAGTTTCTTAAGTTTCAGCTTTTCTTCCTCTTTTATTTCAACCATCTCAAGCACCTTTCAATAAAAATTCTAAATGTTCAAATAAAAACTTATGGTGAGATAAGTCAATGTTTAATATTGTGCATTGCTTTCAAATCTTTCTCAAAAATCTTAAGATTTTTTGGAATTTCAATCTCAATTCCATCTTTAAGAGAAAGGTTCTTTTCCTTCTTCAAGTTCCAAACATTGGAGTTGAACTCCACAATATTTTTAGTGAATTTTGATAGCTCGATTTTCCATTCAGCCTTTGGGAAGGTTTGTGTATGAATCGATTCTTTACCATATAACTCTAACCATATCTTTTCTGTGATAAATGGGGTTATTGGAGCGAGGAGAAGTAAAATATTTTTCAAACAAGTGTGTAAAGTGAACCAAGCAGCAAGCTGTTCTTTTTTGTTAAACCCTTGGCCATAAGCCCTGGGCTTAACCATCTCCATATAATGGGAAGCAAAAAGATTCCATGTGAATTCCCTAATTTTTGTTGCTGGAATAAAGAAATTGAAGTCTTCATATCCCTTCAAACACTCTTTTACAAGTTTACTCAATTCAGCCAAAATCCACTCGTCTGTTTTAGTTAACTTAACCTTCTTTGGTTTTGGGAAAGAGGAAATAAACCTAGCAATATTCCAAAGCTTCGTCAAGAATTTTGAAGCCGAGGCGATTCTTTCCTCAGAGCACCTGAAATCGAACCCCAGGCTAACTTCTGAGGCGTTCCAAAACCTAAAACTATCAGCACCATACTTCTTCAATATTGGTATTGGATCAATAACATTACCCTTGCTCTTGCTCATCCTTTCACCTTTTTCATCCACACCATATCCCATTATCCAAGCATGCCTCCAAGCAGGCTTTTTTGTCAACTGATAGCACCTTAACAAAGTGTAATAGAGCCATGTCCTGACTATGTCTTTTGCTTGTGGCCTCAAGCTATTCGGGAAAGTTTTCTTGAAGAATTTCTCATCTCTTAGGAATTTTGAAATGAATAAGGGAGTAATGCTTGAGTCAAACCATGTGTCGAAAGTTCTAGTCTCTCCTTCAAATTCTTCACCACCACAATATTTACATTTCTCGAAAGGATGTTTCTCTTTCCAAGGCTGATAATATTTTCCAGGCTTTGGCAAATTTGGCTTACCACATTTCTTACAATACCAGACAGGAACTTCTGTCCCATAATATCTTCTTCTTGAAATTGGCCAGTCTATTGAGACAGAATTAATCCAATTGTACAAGATTTGCCTGTGTCGCTCCGGATGAAAGATTATTTTTTCAGCAATTTTCTTCACATCTTCCAAGAAAGGTAGTTGTTTGAGATAAAATTCATCCAGGGAAATAATTTCTATTGGAGTCTTGCTTCTCTCACAAACTGGAGTGCGATGCATTATCATTTCTTTCTTTTCAATTAAACCCAAAGCTTCCAAATCTTCAACAATTTTTTTCCTAGCTTCCCTAACCTCGAGCCCAACATACTTACCAGTATTTTCATTCATCTTTCCATCTAAATTAATTGCTATTATCTCTTTTAGGCCAAGCTCCCTGAAAAGCCTTACATCTGTGGTGTCACCATAGCTACAAACCATCACTATTCCAGAACCAAATTCGGGGTTTGCAGCAGGATTTGCAAGAATAGGAACTTCCCTGTTATATAGAGGCAACAAAGCTTTCTTTCCAGGCAAGTCTTTATATCTCTCATCTTCAGGATGTACAAGAATTGCTTGGCAAGAACAAATTAGTTCTGGTCTTGTCGTTGCTATTGTTATATACTTATCCTCACCAACAAGCTTGAATTTGATGTAAACAAGTTGGGTTGGCAACTCTTCATAAACAACATCAGCATCAGCTATTGTTGTCCTACAGTCTGGGCAATAGTTGTTTGGTCTTGTTGCTTGGTATATCAAGCCCTTTTTCCATAACATTAAAAAAGTCTCTTGTGTGAGTTTTCTATATTCTTTCGAATCTGTCCTGTAGTAATTTTCAAAATCTCCACTCAATCCCATCATCTTCATTATCTCTATTAACTCAGCTTCCAAATCATCTAGAGCAGTTTTTGCTAGTTCAATGAATTTTTCTCTAGGAGTTTCATGCATTTTTATGTTGTACTTTTTCTCGGTATACCTTTCAACCGGCACTCCATTTCTATCTATCCCAATAGGGAAGAAAACCTCGAATCCAAACATTCTTGCAGTTCTTGCTATCATGTCTATTTGTGAGTAGTGGGCCGCAGCCCCGATGTGCCAAGGCCTGCCTGAAGGATATGGAGGTGGAGTATCTATTGAAAAAATCTTTTTCTTGGTATTGATGTTGAAAGAGTAAATTTTCTTTTTCCTCCACTGCTCAAATAAAGTCTTCTCAATTTTGATATCCCATCTTTTTTCTTTTATTTTTGGTTTAAATGCCATTTAACCACTTCCTTCCAATCAAAATTAATTTTAGAGGTAGAAGTAGATAAAGGTCAAGCTTGTACCCGATGGTCACCTTTCATTTACCTCAAAAATAGTTTTCGTGTTTTTAATTTAAATCTTTAATCTTTTTGAGAAATTGTTGAATGATTTAAATTAAAAAACACTTTCTATTTAGGTTTTTTAAATGTGAAAATAAATTTTTCTTATGAGATTTAAAACGCCTAAAGGATTTATTAAGATATTTGTTTCGGGTGTTGTGATAAAAGGTAAGAAGGTGCTTTTGCTTCACAGAAAAAAGCCAGATGTGTGGGAATTCCCATCTGGGAAGATAGAATATGGCGAACACCCATCTGAAACTGCTGAAAGGGAAGTTAAGGAAGAGACGAACCTGGATGTAAAAGTAGAAAAGCTCCTTGGAATAGGCTCAACTATAAGATCTGATAAAGAGCACGAACTTGTCCTATCTTTTTTATGTAGACCCAAAACTCTTAAGGTAAAACTTGGGGAAAGGGATCATATTGAATATAGATGGTTTGGTTTGAATGAAATAAAGAGAATTAAGAATTTGGCAACATCAGTTCAAAGTGTTTTGAAAGAGCTTTCAACTTTGCTTGCATGATTATCATTTAAATTCTGAATTAAAAAATTAATGATATGAAGCATCCTATAAAAATAGGATTCAGCTTTGGTTCAACCTCAGGCATAATCACGACTTTGGGCTTAATAGTTGGTCTCCACTCTGGAACCCATTCTACTTTAGCGATAATTGGAGGAATCCTAACAATAGCAATAGCTGATGCTTTCTCCGATGCTTTGGGCATCCACATCTCAGAAGAATCTGAAAATAAACATACAGAAAAAGAAGTGTGGCAGTCAACTCTTTCAACCTTCCTTTCCAAATTCATTTTTGCCATGAGTTTTATACTACCAATACTGCTTTTCGAGCTCAAAACCGCAATTTTAATAAGTGTGGTGTGGGGGCTATCTTTGCTAAGCCTGCTCAGCTATCACATGGCAAAAAAACAGAAGAAGAAGACTTGGAAAGTTGTGGCCGAGCATTTGATTATTGCTTTGGCTGTTGTGGCAATAACCCACTATATTGGTGATTGGGTTAGCTTGACTTTTGGTTAAACTTAAATCTTTTAAAAATTTACCTAAGTTAAGTGTTAGAAATGGAAGAAGCGAAAGTTTTATATAACAACGATTGGAGTCTTCAAGAAATACCAGAAATTCATCCAAAATGGTACAAATTGGAGAATCAAGTAGACCTTAACTTTTGTCTTTCTACCCGAGAATTTAAGGAAATGGTGAGAGAAGTCTTGAAAAAATTGAAGTATAAAGTTAATGAAGAAAATTTAAAAGAAACTTACAAAACAATAATAACCTACACCAAAATCCTAATGGCAGATGTCTCAACCCAACTCTCCGATCCTTTTTATGAGCACTTCAACAATTATTATCCAGTTGTTCCTGTGGGAGAAGAAATTTACACAGTCCTTGAAAGAAGAAAAGCTTATCTTGAGATGATAAGAATAAGCAAATTAAGGGAAAATTTATTTAAAGTCAAAAAGATTGAGGGTAGTAGAGTTTTCCCACCAAATCTAATAGACGAATTTCACAAAAACAATTTCAAGGAAATTAAAAGAGTGATAGAATCCCAACATGAAAACCCTAATTTATTGAGAGATCCTGTACCACCAATAGTTTTAGTGGGTGTTGATTATTCGGCAAGAGGCTTGAGGAAAGAATTATGTAATGAGAGCTTTCCAAGAGAAGAGGAGCTAGAAAATTACAGTGAAGTAGAGTATGCTGAGTACTCTTTGGGTGTGGGGAGGATTGCAACAGAACTATCCATTCAGTTATTAGAGTTTGGTCTCATGAAATGGAAGGGATCATTCCTCCACAGCCGTAAACTTCTCGAGACATTAATAGAGGAGCTTGATCATAGGCGGTGTGATTTATACTTGTCCATAGAAAAAGAGGAGCTTGAAGAGTTAAGCAAACAACTTGGTTGTGAAGAAAAGACCATACTCTTCTATAGAACCCCGAGATATGGCTTCACTCAAACAAAAATTGAACATACTTTCCTCAGGGGGATTGGTGGGAAGAACTATGGCTATAATGGAGCAATTTCAAAATTCATAATGGAGAGAGGGCAGGCTTATGCAGGTAAGCTAAAGCTCTTGATTAAATTTTTTATTGAAGAAAAACTAAGAGATAAATAGCCTTGCTTTTGACGCCTCTGTTAAGCGATGAGTCAAGCAAGCAAGGAGACAGATGCACGAGGCAAGGCCACATTCAAAAACATTTTCTAAACCACTCAGGCTTTTGTCTTCTTCTGAATTTTCCATCTTTCCACAACCAACTTGTTACCAAAATTGCTATGAATAAAGCTAAAAGTAATGAAGCAATTGTAAGTTCATTGCTCCAAACAATCAACCCTGTTGAAGGTGCAGCTTCTTCAAATTTTTCTTGAACAGGTAATGTTGTGGTTGTTGGTTTGGGCAAGCAATAACCATTCTCACAACCGTTTGAGCAATATTCAACATAAACCCAACCTGTTGAGCAATCAGAATACTTGTAGAGCTGAAGTCTCCAGTTGCCTGAACATTTAAATTCATCCAAATAATCAGCAAAACATCTTGTTTTCTTTTCTTTTATCGAGAAAACTCCAGAGTAAATTGTGCCACTTTTTTCACATCCCCCGTAAGAAACTTTCACTTCATATCTTCCAGCTTCTTGAACTCTTGCAGTACAAGTTAAACTTCTCGTGCTGTGAGCTGGAAGATAAACTGTTGGGTCGACCTCACAATCCATTGGTATGCAGTAAGCATCTGTATTACAAACATAGGCATCAAAGCTTACATACCCATCAACATCTCCATAATTTCTCAGTTTTAGAGTAGTTGCTATAAGCTCCCCAACTGAAGCATCGCTAGGTGTCTCAACGTTTATGCTAATCTTACAAGGCTCTTCTAGTCTTGGTAAGCATGTTCCATCTGAACATCCGTAGCTACAATATTCCCAATTCCTCCAGCTAATTGAGCAGTCAGAATAAATGTATTTTCTTTGTACCCAATTTCCAAAACACTTGAATTCATTAAGGTATCTTGCTTCACAAGTTGGTGGTGTTGAGATTTTCATGCAATATCCTGCTTGGCAAGTATATCCAGGATCACAACCTTGATAGCAAGAGCCCACACTAATCCATCTTCTTTCCTTAACAATATAAGTGCATGTCGCTCCGATGCAAGTGTAATCCCTATATTCTTGCTCTTTCTCTCTTGTGCCACTCCCACACTCTACTCCAAAAAGATTACATCTTTCTCTACCAGTATCATACCAACCATCTTTTTCCAATACACAATAACCATTTTCACAAACATAGCCAAAATCACAATTTTCTATTACTGTTTCCCAGCCTGAGCCATCTGCTTTACATCTTTCATAAGCGATTTGGGTGGAGCAAGCACAATATCTATTCCTAATTTCCCCTGGAATGCAAACTTGAACTGGAGTTAAAACTATCTCAACTTTTTTGGTTTCGCTACAAGAACAACTTACACTTTTGCTAACAGAGTTGTAACCATTCTTATTTGCTACGACAACATGAGTTCCTACTTGAACATTTATTATTGCATTAGAGGCATAATCTAAGTAACTTCCATCAACATAAATGTGAGCTTTCAGAGGATTGCCATAGTTATCATTAATATGAATGTCAAGATAGCAATATTGGATAGGGGGATAGGGCTGATATTCAATAACTTCAACTTTTGCAGTCCAACAGAAACAAGGATCTCTTTGATAAACCTCATAGCAATCACTACTTACCCTCACTTCAACCTCACCAGTATAACCATTTGATGCATAAGGTGTCAAGTCGTATTCTGCCTCAGTCAAATAACCTGAAGTCAATCTATACCTATATGAAGGACTTGGAAAAATCCATCCCTTCTCCCATTCATCTGGTGAAAAAGGAGCACCATCCAAATTTATATATTTTCCATCAACCTTTATCCAGGCACTGAAATATCTTGAATATACATCTTGCATTGAATTGTAGACAGTTACTCTAATTTTTCTTGCATTGGTAACGTAGAAAATAGCAGATTTGTGTCTGTATGTTTGGTCATAAGCATCACAAATAGCTCGTGTAACCTCTGGTAAAATTAAAAGAATAGCTAAACTTATAATCAAAATCTTGATATTCATAATTTTCCTATTGTTAGAAAACTTTAAATATTTTACTACCATAGGGTTATAAACTTTATCAAAAGAGTTTTTCTTACAACAACCCAATTAATTATTAGGGAAAAATGATAATAGCAGCCACAAGCGATGTACATTCACCTCGCTATTTTGAAGATTTTGTTAGAGCTGTTGATGAATTAAAAGTAAAACCTCAGCTCATGCTTTTGTTGGGAGATATGGTGGAGAGAGGTCAAATAGAAGAGTATGAAAGAGTTTATAATGTTTTCTTCGGCAAGATAACTTGTCCTATAGTTGCATGTTTTGGAAATAATGAATATCAAGATTTGAGAGAGCAATTGAAGCAAAAATATAAAGATATAAAGTTTTTGGACGATGAAGCTACTGTGTTGCAAATCGGCTCTTTAACAGTGGGAATTGTTGGAACTACTGGAAGCTTGGATGAACCAACGAGATGGCAAAAAGCAAATGTGCCAAACATAGAAAACATTTATCGCTCTAGGGTTACTCTTGTTGATACCTTGCTCCAAAGGGTGAAAACGAACATCTCAATCCTCATGACGCACTATGCACCAACTTACAAGATTCTAGAAGGGGAAAATCCAAATTTTTACAAAAATATGGGTTCAATAGCTTATGAGCAAGTTTTGATAAACAGAAAGCCAACTCTAGTTTTAACAGGGCATTCTCACAAGGGCTTAAAGCGTGCATGGGTTGATACTGTACCGATTTTTAATGTTGCCTTGCCTTTAAATAAAGAGATAGTTGTAATAGACACGGAGAAAGATCTGAAGCCTGGAATAACCAAGTTCATTTAGTTTTCCTAAAAATTTTTGATATCCAGTTTCTCAAATGATACAAAATATCATCGAACATGGTTCCAAGGCTTATGTTTAGTAAAATGGCTTGACCTGTGATGGCTGAGAAAAAAGCAGCAATTGCTCCTAAGTAAGCATGGTGAATTTTTATTTTCTTTTTTCCCCCAACAATAAAAAGTCCGAGTTTAGGAAGCCTTCTAGTTACAAGTTTTGTTGCCATAAAGCCTAAGCTAAAGATGAGAAAATCGAAGTGAATTGTTTCAGCTAGACCTATCATTAAATATAGTTGGTTTTCAGAATATAAATCAATAGTATTTCAAAAAACTACAAAATTACTAACCTAACAGTGGTAAAGAATTTAAAGCTTATTGTTCATTTAAAATAGTATGATGGAAGAAAAAGATTGGAAAGATTGTTTGAATGAAAGTGATAAAGAGATACTTGCCCAGCTTCTTGATTCTACTAAGAAGCATAAATGTGCTTTCATGCAGGCCGAAGATGTGAAAGCTGCTCAGCTCTGGTGTGCCTTGATTGAGATGAGGAAGCAAATGACAGAGCTTGAGAAGTTGATTGGGAAAGTTGCCGAACCATTCAAGGCAATAGTTGAGATGGGTGAAATAGAGAAAAGGAAGACAATAGAGAGGATGGTCAGAGAAATCTTGAGACCAGAGCCAGAACAGGAAGAAGCAACCAAAAAGTTAGTGGAAAGCTTGATGAGGTTTTAAAAGTTAAAAGCTGAGCATCCACGAGATTTTATTACTGTTTTTTCCTCCAAATGGTAAAGAATGGACCGGCCGGGATTCGAACCCGGAGCCTTCTCTGCAAAAATTCCCTTGCGAAGGAGACGATTTTGGCTTAATTCTACCATTGATCTACCGGCCCTCAATAAAACATAAGTAGAAATAATATAATATTAAAATCTGTTAGGGGCACGTAGCTTAGCCTGGTTGGAGCAACCGAAGCATGCCTGTTGAAGCTGATAACCGGTAGGTCCCCGGTTCAAATCCGGGCGTGCCCATTCCACTTCACTCAATTGTGGTGAAGTTATGAGCTTGAAAATAAATGGCGAAAGAATTGTCTTGAAAATTCCTGAGATGGAAGATGTAAAAAATCTTTGTAGGTACATAAACGACAAAGCTGTAGCAAGATTCACTACAATTCCCTATCCATATAAACTTGAGCATGCTAAAGATTTTATCAAGAGAGCAAGGAGAAGAATGAAGAAGAAGGAAGGTTATGAATTTTCCATATTTTTGAAAGAAACAGGGGAAATAATAGGTGGTGTAGCCCTAGTGAACATCAACAAAACAAATGAAAACGCTGAGTTGGGATATTGGTTAGCTAGAAAGTATTGGGGCCAAGGTTTAATGAGTGAAGCAGTTAAACTTATTTTGGAGTTTGGTTTCAAGAAGCTTAAGTTGCATAAAATTTACGCACGAGTTTGTGAACCAAACAAGAGGTCTTCTCATTTACTTGAAAAATTTGGCTTCAAGCTGGAAGGTAAGTTAAGGGAGCATTGGAAAGGAAAATTTTCAAGGAAATGGTATGATGAATTTATGTATGGTTTGCTGAAAGAGGAATGGAAAAGTATTTAAATAGACGGCTAGTATAAAAAATTGCCCATGAGGGGTATTTTCATAGCTTTTGAGGGAATAACCGGCTCGGGAAAGAAGACCCACATAAAAATGGTAACAGAAGAGCTATTAATAAGGAAAATTCCCTTCACAACATTGAGCTTTCCAGATTTTGATAATGATATAGCAAAGTTAACTAAAAGGCTCCAGCTTGATGCTTTAACTTTATCTTTGCTTTACGCTGCTGATAGAGGCTCATCTCAAGAAAGAATCAAAGCTTTACTTGAAGCTGGGCAGGTTTTAATCACAGATCGCTATTGCTACAGCAATTTTGCCTACCAGGCTGCTAAAGGTGTTCCTTTAGATTGGCTCATGCAAATTGAAAAATATTTCATCAAACCAGATATAGTTTTCTTGATGGATGTGCCTGTTGAGACAACTTTGTCAAGGGTAAGACAACTCAGCTTAGAAGATTTCAGCAAGAAGGAAATTCTGGAGAGAATAGAAAAGGAGAGGGAAATTCTGGAGAAAACAAGGGAAATTTTTCTCAAGCTTGCAAGAGAAAACAAAGAAGCGAGATGGTATGTGATTGATGCAAGTAAGAGTATGAAAGAGGTTCATGAAGAGATTTGGTCTATTCTTGAGCCTGAAATAGAAAAATTGAAGTCTAAATAATTTTGAGAAAAACTTTTTTAACTTTCAAGCCAAATAGTTTTTTAATTGCCCCGCTCGTCTAGTCCGGTCAAGGACACGGCCCTTTCGATTAAGTTCGAAAGGTTTGATCAAAAGATGAAAGGCTGTAACCTGGGTTCAAATCCCAGGCGGGGCATGCTTATTTCTACAATTCCCATTTGGCATTTATAAGCAATCAAAACAAGGCTAAAATCATGCCTGAACTTTATGGTTATGAGAAAGGAATAGAAAGGGGATTGTTGGCAATTAAACAAATAGATGAAAGAACTTATGAAAAAGTTAAAGAGTTTGTGAGGAAGTTGGAAACTAACAGTTATTCGAAAGGAAGGATTTACAAGTACATTTATTTCTTGAAAACTCTCAGAGAGTTGCTTGGAAAAGATTTTAGTGAAGCTAAAAAACAAGATGTTG
>JAWBWS010000006.1:0-20872 GCA_038999725.1 Candidatus Aenigmatarchaeota archaeon | reverse complement strand
CGATGTTGGCTCCCCCCCTCCTGGCCGTGCAGCAGCGGCCAAGGGTACAGGTGCCCACTGGTTAAAGGGGGACGCTAGCTGAGTTCAGAACGTCGTGAGACAGTTCGGTCGCTATCTACAGGAGGTGCTGGTCGTCTGACCGGAAGGAAGGGTTAGTACGAAAGGAACACCCTTCCGTGGCCTCTGGTGTACCGGTTGTTCAAGCATCGCCGGGCAGCTAAGCCATATGTGGATAAGTCCTGAAAGCATCTAAGGACGAAACCACCCGGAAAAATAGACGACCAATCTTGCTGCTGGTTGGCAACAACCGGTAGCAAGACGAAGGCCCTTGTAGACTACAAGCTTGATAGGGGAGAGGTGTAAGCCTCAAGCTTTCGAGCGAGAGGTGAGCCTGCTCCTACTAAAAGCCTGAGATTGTTAGGCCTTGATAAACTCCTTGATCCTGCGGTAGTGTATACTCTACTATAGAAATCTTTTTTAAAGTCACTACAATATAGTGATATATGGAGAAGGAATTTTGTGAAGGTTTGTATGAGATTGGAAGAGCTTGCGGGAAAATCGCAAAAGATATAGTGGAACTACATAAGAATCTAGAGGAAGTTTTGTTTGTAGTTCCTTTAAGAGGAGGATTGCCCATTTGGGTAGGAGTAGGATATGGTCTTTATAAATGTTTAGGTCCCTTTGAAGCAGATGTTTTGTTTATTCCAGCATCTTCTACAGTAGAAAAAAGAAGTGAAAGACTTGAAGAGAAAATAAGCTCTTTGCTTAAAAAGAGGTTAGAGAATTACAAGGCTATTGTAATTGTTGATGAAGCAATAAGTGGTTCTTCTTCAAAAATGGTTTTGGATAGCGTGAAAGAGGGGGTTAAAAATTACACTCCAGATAATGGAAGATGGAGAAGGAGCTATTGGGAAAGAATTTCAATAGAGCTTTATTTAGTGGCTGCTCACTTGGGAAAAAAACTAAATCCAAGAATTCAAAAATTGAGAAATGTGTTGATATATCCAGTAACTGGAAATATAGTAACAACTGACAATTCAAAAATTTATCCTGTTGAATACATAAATGAAATAAGAAGAGAAAAGAGTGAAGATGGAATAGTTCATAAAATCGTTAGTCCGGATGTTCTTTTTCTGGAAAACAAATATTGGAGAGAAGTTGTGAATTGGATTGAAAGAGGTGTGGATAAATATTTTGAAGAAGAAATTTCTTCGAATCAGTATAAAGTGGAACAATCGGCTTGTTCACCCATTACCTGTTAAAAGCTATCCCCCCTATTAAAATCGCAAATAAAGAAAAGCTGGAGAGAACAAGCAGCATGCATCTCTAGATTTTCTCTAGCAGTCAGTCTATCTTCCAAGCTAGGATCTTGGAAAACTATCCCGATTGATTTCCTCACTTGATCTTTTTCTTTAAGGATATCAAAACCGTTAACTTTTGCTGTACCGCTAGTTGGCTTCAATAGCGTGCAGAGCATTGAGATGAAGGTTGTCTTGCCCGCGCCATTTGGTCCAAGCAATCCAAAAATTTCACCCTGATTGATTTGTATGCTCAAATTATTAACAGCTCTTAAGCCGTTGAAATCTTTTGTTAAGTTAAAAGTTTCAATTGCAAGCATTCTATCACTTTCGATAGAAGTTTTTTCTTAAATTTAAAACTATTTCAATTCTTTCAAAGTCTTTATACCAACAATCTCAAAATAATCTATTTCTTCCCCTTGTTTTATTTTCTCCCTTCTTTCTTCAGGAATCTCAAGCTCAAAAACTTCAAAAGTTGATAAATCCATAAGTTGGGCTTTATCACCAAGAATAGCAACAACTTGAGCTTTCTTCTTCTCAAGAATTGGAACTTCCACTGTTTCATCAGCGGGCTTCACTATACTTCTCCTCTTGTTGTCCAAAAGACCAATTGCCTCAACTCTCGCCTTAGCTGCACCATGTTTGCCAGATTTACTCACATCAACTCTCTCTATTCTGCAAGGAGCGTCATCAATCAAAATAAATCCATTGGGCTTGAGATCTTTTATCACTGCTGTTGTTTTTGCCATTCATCTCACCGCCATTTGAACGTCTTCCCTCCTAACCGTAACACGCTTAGCATGTCTTGCTGCCATTAAAGCATCTAAAGCAATTTTTTCTGCCATCTCGAGCATGGTATTCTTAAGCTCGACTACAGCCGCTTCAGATACCCTATCAGCCCCTACTTCTCTCCCCGCTTTTTTCAAAATTTTCTCTAAAGGAAAGAGTGGAAAATCCTTCATAATAATCTGATATTTTATTTACGCATTTTTATTATTTATTCTTATGAGAGCTGTGCTTGACACTTCTGCAATAATTTACCTTCAAGATTTTCGTAAGTTTGAGGAAATATTCATCCCACCTTCTGTGAAAGATGAAATTAAGGATAGGCTTTCTCGCATGAAGCTTGAAACTTTGGAGCCAAAGATAGTTGAACCTGAAGAAAATTTTGTGAAAGAAATAAAAACAATGGCAAAAAGGACAGGAGACCTTGAAAGACTTTCTGAAACAGATGTTCAAGTTTTAGCTCTGGCTAAACAGGTTGATGCAATTATTGTCTCCGATGATTACAACATTCAGAATGTGGCTAAAAAACTTGGAATAAAATATTTAAGTGTGTTCAGCAAAGGAATTAAAAAGCTTTATTTTTGGGAGAAATATTGCCCAAATTGCAAGAAATACTTTAAACGAGATTTAAAAGAGTGCCCTGTTTGTGGGGCTGGACTGAAGAGATTGCCAAAAGGTCAAGGTAGAAATAAATAACCTCGGTGATTTAATAAAGATAAAGGTGGAAAGGATGAATGTATTGGTCTTGGGGTGTGGAGCAATAGGGTCTTCAATTATAAGGCTCTTGCTTAAAGAAAAATTTGTAGACGATGTTTTCTGTGTGGCAAAGGATAAGAAAATGGCCAGAGGCTTTCTGATGAAAAATTTTAAGGATATTGAGTTTAAAGTTGCTGATGCTCTTGAGTTCAGGAAAATCAAAAGCTTCTTGCAAAAGTCAGATTTTGTGGTAAATGCTTTACCGAGTTACTTAGAGGTTGGTGGTAGAGATGTATTGGTTAACTTGAAGGTTATGGAGTTTTGCTTAAAGGTAGGGAACAACTACATTGATTTTGCTTGTTATGGTGATGAAAAGAAGAAAATTGCTGAGCAGCTTTTGATGGCCGAAGAATTTGAAAAGGAAAAGTTGTTTGCATTGATAAATGCAGGGGTTGCTCCCGGTTTATCAAACCTTTTGGCAAAGGAGGGAAGTGAAGGTTTTGACTATCTTGAAAGCATAAAGATAAGAACTTTGGAAGACCAGAGAAGCTTAGAGTTTGTTTTACCTTGGTCTAAAGAAGGCCTTTTTGATATCGCATCCAAGGTTCTTGTATACAGGAATTATAAATTCTTTTTCAAAGAGCCTTTCACAGAAAGAGAAAACTACGAATATCCTACTGTTGGGAAAATCTCATGCTACCTGCTTTCTCATGATGAAGTCTACACTTTACCCCATTTCATCAAAGTGAGAAATGTTGATGTCAAAGGGGGCGGGAGTGATGTAGAAGTATTGCTAGCTTTGTACAAACTCGGGTTTTTTGAAGATGAAAAAACAAGGGTGGGGAAATTCATGATTTCGCCCAAGAAATTCACTTACTCTATAGTTAAAGGCACTCCAACCACAAGAGAATTCATAAAGATAATTGAAAGGGGGATTCTAGAAGATGCTCAGTTCGGCCTTTTTGTCGATTGTAGGGGCTATCTCAAGAACAACAGGATTTTGATGAGAAAATATATAACCTTTTCCCAAAAGATGATAAACAAGAAGCTTTACGGCACGAACTACATTTCCTATCCAACTGCCATTTCTTCTCTAATTTTCTTGAAGTCAGTTCAAAAAAGGAAGCTCTATGGGGTTTTGCCGCCAGAAGCTTTGCCAAAACCTGCAAGAAAGAAGTTTTTGAATGAATTGGAAAGGAGAGGCATAATTCTGAATGAAGAATACAAGAAATTATGAAAGATTTGCTCTTCCAAGCTTGTGAGTCGTTAATTTCATCAATCTACAAGAATTTTTTGTGTTTAAGATTAAAAAATAGAAAACTTTAAATATTTATTGGTACAACATTTTTATAAGTTTTCAATTTAAGTTTCACTTGAGAGTGATGAAAAATGGCAAAGAAGAAAGAAAGAGTAGGTCAAAGGTGCCCTGAGTGTGGCAGTATTAACCTTATAGAAGACCCTAATCGTGGGGAGGTAATCTGCAAAGATTGTGGTCTTGTTTTGAAGGAAGAAATTATAGATACAGGGCAAGAGTGGAGGGCTTTTGATTCTGAGCAGATGAGTAGGAGAGCTAGAGGTGGTGCCCCTTTAACTTTCACAAAGCATGATAAGGGAATGACAACCGAAATTGGAAAGGGTGTGGGTGAGCTTTATAAAGTTCCTGTCAAGAAGAGAGCCCAATACTACAGGCTAACAAAATGGCACAAGCGTTTGATAAAATCAAAAGATAGAAACCTTAGCTTTGCTTTGAGTGAGCTTCAAAGAATTGTTTCTTTTTTGAACTTGTCAAAAAGCATTCATGAAAGAATAGCAAGATATTACGAGGAGGCTGTTAATAAAGGGTTGGTGAGGGGGAGAAGTATAGAGTCTGTGATAGCGGCTTTAACTTATGCTGTCTCAAGAGAATTTGGCTCCCCTCGCACGCTTGATGAAATTTCCGAAGCTTCTGGGGTTGAAAAAAGGGAAATAGGAAGAACTTATCGCTACATAGCAAGGGAGCTTGACCTCAGAATTTTACCAGCCGATCCAATAACTTTTGTCCCAAGATTTTGCTCTATGCTTGGATTGAGCGATAAAGTGCAAGCAAAAGCAATTGAAATTTTGAAAAAGGCTAAGAAGTCAGAAATAACTTCCGGTAAAGGGCCTACAGGCGTTGCTGCTGCTGCAATTTACATTGCATCTGTTCTTGTTGGGGAAAAGAGGACACAAAGAGAAGTTGCAGACATTGTAGGCGTCACAGAAGTGACCATAAGAAACAGACAGAAAGAGCTTGTTGAAAAGCTTGGGATTGAAGAAGAAGTGGAGAAGAAAGCTAGGGAAGAGTAAGCGACTTAGACCTAAGCTTTTCAATCTCTTGAAAGCTTTAGTTGTATTTGACAAAAGCTCATGTTCATCAATTAAAGCCTAAATTCACCAGAAGTTGTCTATAGAATTATCTTTCATCCAAAGCATTCTCATAATTGGTTTTATAAATCAATTTTTCAAAAGGGTTGAGTGACTTTTTATAATTTCTAGCTATTTCTTTCAACCATCTCAAGTAATCATCTCTACCCATTTTTTTGAGTAGGGAAATTGCTTTTCTTGTTGCCGTTCTCTCTATTTCATGTCTATTGAAAAAGAGGTTGTAGATTACTCTCCAAATCCCTTCTCTATCTCTTAAACTCATGATTTCCATCTCTCTAATTATTGAAAAAATTAAAGTGTTTTCTTCATATTTACCAAAAAGAAAAATTCTACCCAAAGGTATCACATACCCTCCAAAAACTTTATTAGAGGGAAAGGGGAAGAAATGAACTTTATCAGAATATCTTTCAAACTCTGGGTTTTCTCCCACTATCTGGCTTATTAACTTTTTTAAATTCATTTTGAACATAAGAGGTTTGGAGAAGAAAGTTTAAATATTTAGGCTGGTGGAAAGCTCAGAAGCTTATTAAAGCCAAAGCGTACATGAGTAAAATTCCAAACAGAAAAATCCCGAATTCCACTAAAGATTTTTTCGCTTTTCTTCTTTCTCTTATTTCTGGTATCAAATCGCTAGCTGCTATGTAAATGAAGCCGCCTGCAACAAAGGGAGGTAAAAGTTTGAGCATACATTCGAAAGGTAAAAAACACCCAACCAAACCACCAAGAACTGCAATTAAAGCCGAAAGGAAATTGAGAACGATAGCTTTCTTCTTGTTGAAGCCCGCGTAAATCAAAATCCCAAAATCTCCAATTTCTTGTGGAATTTCATGCAAAATTACAGCCAAGCTTGTAACCAAACCTAACTTAAGACTTGAGAGGAAGCTTGTAGCTATAATTAAACCATCTATAAAGTTGTGGATGCTGTCACCAACAAGATTAACATAACCAAAACTATGTGTTTTACATTTCGCTCTGTGGCAATGATGCCAAAGAATCACATTTTCAAGAAGGAAAAAACTCATAAATCCCAATAAGGTGAAGAGTGAAATATCTTGGTAAGTTAAAAATTCGGAAGATTCGATGATTAAATGGAAGAAAGAACTTCCCATCAAAACCCCTGCTGAAAAAGAGACGAGAACCAATAAAATTTTATCCATCAGTTGTTTTTTTAAAGAAAAGGTTAAGATACCGATAAAAGCTATTAAACTGACTAAAAAAGTTGCTAATAGGGTGAAAATTAAAGCCAGCATAATATTTAAAATCGTCTTTTTATTTTTTTGCTTTTTTGTCGCACCAAAGTCTTAATTTCATTTTTTCCTCCACTTCTTTTTCTTCTAGCTTGTGTTCTTGTGTTTTTTCTTTATCGAAAATGTGGATTACTTCTATTCCTCTTTCAACTAAAGCTTTGGCGATGTATCTCCGGTGGCAGCGCCACCATAACAATTCAGCGCAAAGTATTAAAACAGTTTTCCCACCAACCAATTTCACAAGCTCACTTAAAGCTTTGGAAAACTCTTCGCTCTTGCTGAAAGCTTCATATCCCTCTTCCCTGTAGCCGCCAAGCTCAGGAAAGTGAAGATATTGAATTTTTTCTTTAGCCAATTCTTTTTCCAAATTCTCTTTGTTAAACCAAGGAAACTTCTTGCTCGAAGGCCATAGCCTAACATCCAGCACCAAATCAATTCCAAAACTCTTCAGAATTTCTAAGAATTCTTCAAATTTTCTTGTGCTGTGACCCAAAGTATAAATTTTCATATTTTTAGTTTACATCCCCCAAAATTTAGCATTTTCACATTTGAAAAATCTTTAAAAACTTTTTAAAATTCCTCTTATTCTTCTCACTGATAAATCTCCTATTTCTCTTTGATAATCTTCTATTGAAAACTTACAATGCCTACCCAGTTCATACCAGCCCTCCATATAAAATGCTAAATCTATACCAACACAATTAACCACATCTGCACAGCTGTTTAAACTTGCTTGCTTTGGAAAAAGAAGAGATAATAATTCTCTTCCTTCTTCTGTTCTTGTAGTTAAAGAATTAAATGTATGATTGAATTCATGCCGCATTGTTGGAAGAAGAGTTTGTATAGAAAAGCGATTAGAGTCTCCTGGGATAAAACATACTGTACATGGAGCATAAGACCAATCGTAATATTTGCTTATCTCCTCATTTTTTGATATAAATGGCAATGTTTTTACTGGTATAGATAAAAATACAGGCAAAGATTTGATTTTTCCACAAATTTCTTCTCTTGTGTATTCCCTATAACTTAAAAATTCTTTTAAATATTTTTGTTTCACCCTTTCGTGCAGTTGTAATATTTCATCCATCATTTTCTTAATCTCAATCTCTATTTCTTTTTTACTTTTTGGTAATGAGTTTGTAGTTTCTAATGGAATGGCTTCTGATAATAACCATTCTACAAAATACTTCTCTTCAAGTTCTTTCAACTCCAAAAATCTTCTATCGGGCAGATAATAGAAAACAACTTTCCTGTCTCCAATATTTTTAATTTCCTCTTCTACCGATTTAACAATTCTTCTACCATACTTTTCACATTCTCCATTTTTGAAGAGAGAGGACAATTGATTATAATAGAAATCTAAGTCTTCACTTATTCTCTTATTTTCTGAAATGATAATTTCATCAAAACAAAAATCTTTTTTCACTTCTTCTAAAATTTTTTCCACACTATCTCTATACTCAATATCTCCCACAATTTGATATAGTAGCCTTGGCATCGTGTAAGTGTTTGAAAGATAAAAATTTAAAATTAAGCATAATTCAAGTGAGAATAACTCTTCCAGTTTTGATTTGTTAATCAAATGTACCAAAAGAATTAAAATTTGTTTTAGAATTTATCAGAAATAAAAAGAGAGGGGTGTGTAATTCTTTAGGATTCTCCTTGCTATCCTTTCTGCTCCTTCTTTGGCCCTGATTTCATCTTCATCCTTGTGATAATTTTCAAAATAATCTTTAAAGTTTTTGTACTTGTTTTTCAACTTTCCCTTCAAATTGTCAGCGGCATGATAAAATTCTTCAGCCAGCAACTTTATTTTTTCATAAGTGTTGAAAAAAAGATAGTCTAGAGGATCAATGTAAATTTTATTTCTAATGGCGTCATACGCCCCAGCGATTTTCCCCATTATCTTTCTACCATATCTTGTTATTCTGGCTATGAAAGGTAAAGGTTTATACTCAATTTTTGGTAGTTGGTCTTCACTCACCCCACATTCTTTTGCAACTTCTCTTCTCACCATATCTTCTAAAGAAAAGGCAAAAAGTCTTTGTAAAAGGCCCTCAAACATAATTAAACATATGTTCATGAATAACTTAAGCTTTTATTCTTTTTACATTCCAATTTTAAACTATGTTGAGCTTAGATCAAGGCAGAGAGCTTGTAAAGATTGCAAGGAAAGCTGTTGAGACAAGAAAAGTTGATAAAAATTTCAGCAAAGATTTTAAAATCAAGAAAGGGGTTTTTGTAACAATAGAGACTTATCCTGAGAAAGAGTTGAGAGGTTGCATAGGCTTCCCTTATCCAACCTTTCCCCTAGGTGAAGCTGTGCAGAAAGCTGCAATATCTGCTGCTTTCGAAGACCCAAGGTTTGAACCTCTTGAAAGGGAAGAATTGAGTAGGGTGATTTTTGAAGTCTCAATTTTAACTGAACCCGAGCTCATTGAAGTTAAAAATCCCAAAGAGTATTTTGAAAAGATTGAAGCTGGCAAAGATGGTTTGATATTACAGAATGGGCCTTTTACTGGTCTCTTCTTGCCACAAGTTTGGGATCACTTTAAAACAAAACAAGAATTTTTGGAGAACCTTTGCTTCAAAGCTGGTTTAACTCCAGATTACATTTATGATAAGAGAACAAAAATTTTCAAGTTCAAGGTGCAAATTTTTGCTGAAGAAAAACCGAATGGAAAAATTGTTGAGATAAAAAGGTGTGAGAATTGAAAATAGAAGTTTATTGGAAAAATTATTCACGATGAAAAAATTTTGGGTTCGGCACACATAGCCTTTGGTGGGTTTGGTAATATAAGAAAATGTAAAATTCATGAAGATGTCATTCTACTCAAACCAACTGTGTTTTTTGATGGTGAGTTAGTCATAAGAAGAGGTGAATTCAAATTCTAACTCTCCTTTTCTTCTTCCACTCCTTTTTCTTTCAAAACTTTAGCTAAATCATGGATGAGCCTTCTCACATGCTCCCTCATCTCATAAACCTCTTTATCAGGAATTTCTGTTATCTTCTTCTCATCAACAAGCTTTTTCATATTCACTATTTTGTTCCAAACTTCAGCATAGTAAGGGTCTATAAGTCCTGAATCAACAAACTCTTTCTTAAAAACTATTGGCACATCTTCCTTTTTCTCGGGCATTTTCTTCAAGCTTTTGAGAGCAGTTATTGCAGCTTTGTGCATGACTTCATAAGTTCTTTCCAATATCTTTTCCCTCTTCCTTATCTCCAAAGCGTTAAGCAAACCAAACATTTTATTCACAAATTTCTCAGCTTTACCTATCCACTCGTCAACAAACTTTCCTTCAACATCCATAAGCTCTTTGTGCTCTATTTTTTTCCTTATTTCAATTATCTCTCTGAGCCATTCAGCATATTCTGGCTCCAAAATTCCAGGCTCAACTAAAAATTTCTTGACGTCATCGTAGGCTTTACTTGGCACTGGTGGGGCCAAACCCATGAACATCAAAACAGCTTGAGCTGTGTTTAGCATAGCATAATAACAATCTTCTGCAAGCATGAGCAACTTAACAGTTTTTGCCCTCATTAGCTTCTTTGGAGCACCTTCCATGTAGTTTTCTATCGCTTCCCTAGTTGCTGGGATTCTTCCCATCTCAAGAAGCCTCTTTATTGGGGTAAAAAAGCCTGTGTCGTAAATAGCTATACCTTCTTTAATGAAATTGTAAATTACGGGATGACAAACTCTCGCGTAATCCCAGAATTCTGTCAAAGTGTAGCTGGGTTGAATTGAAAGTTTGTCAGAAATTTTTTCAGCAATTTTCTCCAAATCATCATCTATCTTTTCTTGAAGCTCTGGTGTGATTTCGGAAGTTGTATCATCTAAAACAACAAAAATGTCAATATCGCTTTTTGGTTTAAATTCATCTCTTGCAACACTTCCCATCATGACTATGCATTTAATGTATTTACCATATTTTTCCAAAACTTGCTTTGAAAATTCTTTCACTTCCTTCAGCCTTTCCTCCCTTGTCTCAGGCTTTTCTTCTTTCTTTTCCTCCAAACTCATTCACCCCCCTCTCCAATTTCTCCAATTTCTGGCTTAAACTCTTCTGGAAGCAAAATCTTAAACCTATCTATAATTTCTCTAGCAAGCTTTAGAGCTTTATCCAAATAGGTGGCATCCACATCTTTCACAATTTTATGCTCGATGTCTTTCCAGAGTTTGTCCAACTCTTTGAATTTTTCTATGTATTCTTCTTCAAGTTTCTTCTCTTTCACAAGTTTCTCTAAAAATTCTGGTATACTTTTTTGGTCTGGCTGAGCTTTATAGTAATACATGACAACAGCTTGAATTACATCAGTGGCAGCATATCTCAAATCAAAAATCATACTCTTCATATCTATTTTTACTTTCTCATATCTTGCTTCGGCTGTTTTTGCTTTCAAGCTTATTGTTTCTTCACTTGGTGGTATCAAGCCTAGTTGAAGCATTCGTTGAACAGGCTTGAGAAAACCTGTGTCGTAAATCAGCAAGCTATACCTTAGGAAGTTGACAAGCTCAGGTGAACCAGCTTTCATCAATTGCCAAAATTCTGTGAGGAAAGTGATTTGAATGTGTAAATCTTTCAGCTCGTGAGCTATGAGGTAAAGTTGAGAGCTAACTTTGTTCAAATCTTCTGAGCTTTTGGTTACAGTATCATCAAGTATAACCCAAACATCAGCATCGCTCCCCTTCTTCATCGTTCCTTTTGCAGCAGAACCGAAAATCGCAACTGCCTTGATCAAATTACCATACTGTTTCCTAGCTTCATTTGTAAACTTAACAGTTTTCTCTATAACTTTCCTCTGAAGCTCAGCTTGCTCTTGCTCCTCTTTCTTAGCTAACTCAACATCTTCTAATTCTTCTTCCAGATTTTCTATGACCATAATTTATCTTTCCCCTTAAGGCTTAAATTCTTACCTGTATCTCTCCCTTCTCCATTCTTCTGGTTTTCCTTTCTCAACAGCAGCTCTTCCAAGGAAGCCATGAGTCTCTTCCGGCACTGCTATCAAACCCTTCAGAGGATCAAAAGCATGTTCCCTTATTATTGTTTTTTGTCTTTCTTCTGACATGATTTGCTTTACATCTATGCCGAAAAATTCGGGATGTTCAATAAGCTTTTCAGGTGGTATGTCCTTCTTCAAAAACTCTATTATTAGTTGCAAGGAAATTATAGACTGCTGAAAGCTCTCTGGACCACCTCTCTCGAAAATTATGTAACAATCGTTATACTTGCCAAAACCTTTCTGTCTCAGCTTGTAGTACATCTCATACAAATACTTTTGCTGATCCGATCCAACTTCTATTGGTAAATGAGCAGGCGCTAAAGTCGAAGGCCAACCTGCATGAATTACTCTAACATGTTTCCCCCCATCTTCAGGCAAAAGTTCTATGACTTTTTGTGGGTCAATCCTTAAGCTCAACATGTGCTCAAAATCCATGGCAACAGCAAAAATGTTTTTACCAGCTAGTTTGTTGGCTTCTTCAACCAAAAAATAATACTGATATGGATTGGCTAACCTGAGCCATTCTTCTATTCCTCTCCCTCCCATCGGTGACTCCAAGGCAAAAATCATGCCATCTTCACTCAAGTACTCCTTTGGATCCTTGTATTCATCTTTTTTTGGAAAGAAATGACCGAAAATATATCTTGCTGAAACAGCCGGAACCCAAATCTCGTAAATGGTTCTGAAATTGTCATCTTCGATTGTAAGTTTTTCTTGACTTATACCTTTTTTCTCCATCCACTCCTCTACACCCTTTCCATCCCTTTTTGCGAAGAATTTTATGCTTGCGTTAACTATTTTTTCCCAGAGTGGATCTTTATTTTCTTCCATCCATTTTGCAACGAAATAGTAAGCCCATCTCTCCGGGCCGTACTGCAACTCTCTCGAGTTAACAAGAGAAATAACATAATCGAATATCTCAGTAAAAGTTATCTCCAAAAATCTTCTTATACCTTCGTCTATCATTGCTTGCTCTACTGCCTCTGCCTCCGTGTATTTTTTCCCAACTTGTATCTCATAACTTTGAACTCTATTCATTATTCTGTCTTGCAAATATTCTTCCAGAGTTCTTCCTCTCAAAAGTTCTAACCAGAAGAAATTTTGCGGTTTTATGCCCCTTTCTTTAAAGACTTTTTCAACATCCTCTTTTTCTATTCTTCCCCTCTCTTTCCCCTTTTCCCTCCAAATATCCATCAAAATCTCTATTATTTCTCTTGATTTATCGTCTTTGCTTCCACTAATTAGCCAATTTAAAAGCCACTTGTTATTTGTTAAGAATTCTCTCATGGAGTTTCCTTCAGGATCGACTAAATCACATGCTTGCAAAACCCTTTCCAATAAATGAAAAGGTTCCGATTCTGAAGAATGAACTAGAACATATTTTGCCCCTATATCTTTCGAATGTTTTAAAACCCAAATTAGCCTATCGTGAGCCCTTTTATATTCCATCTTTATCGCAGAATCTAGCTCAGCGGCTTCAACACCAAAAGCTCTCGTCTCGCTGTGAATCCCAAATTCTATTCCCAGTTTTCCTTTAATATCTTCCTTCATCCTTTTTTCTAGCCCAGGCTCTTCAAATTCTGAAATAGATTCTAAATCTAGCTGAACGAAATTCACCCCTTTTGTTATCCCAGCTTGAGCTTTCTTGAAGAGACCTACAAGCTGGGGCCTTTCTTCAGCACCAGCAACCCCAAAGGCTCCGGTTGAAACACCGAGGATATAACCCATTCAATCACCTAAGGTACACCAAAAGATGATTTGATGAAATTAACTATCATTCCCCAAGTTGCTCCAATTTCCCTCAAATAATACTTTGTTATTCTTTCTTTGAAAGCAAACTCATAAGGAAATTGGTAAGGAACTTTGGCTCTGAAGAAACTTAACTCCAAGCCAAAGAATTTGAAGAATTTTTCAAAAGCTTCACCAATCCCCTTGAAAGGACTTTCCTTTTTCTCTTTTTTCTCCTCTTTCTTCCCTCCCTCTTCCAATTTTATCAAATATTCTTCCGCAAGTTTGTCTATTTCAACCACTTCACCACTAGCAGATTTCCCAGCTTCACCTAGAAATTCTTTGATATAATTTTCAAGTGCTTTGTCTTTCGCTTCAAGTTCTATCAATCTTGCTATCATCAAATTTTGAGTTATCAAGTAGGCTGTAAGCCTATCGAACATCAAGTCTTCTATTTCGACCCCATTTGGTAGCCTTATGACTGCCCTGTTCACAGGAATTTCAAAGAACATGAAGTATGGACTGAAAATCCAGGCTTCATAATCTGTGACACCGGTAACAGATTTTTCAAATCTCTCAACAAGTCTTTGTCTTGCTTTGAAGATTTCCACAGCAGTGATTTTCACATTGTATTCTTTCTCTATATCTTTGATTACTTTCCTCACAATTTCATCTATAGAAGGTTCAACCGGCAAAGCTTTTATCGTATCTTTAATCAAACCTTTCCCCCTCAACAAATTTGCTTCTTCTGGGGTGAAGCCCGCTTTTTCAGGCGGAATTTCATCAAGAGGAGTTTCCCTTACCGCCTTATACTTTTCTGGGGCAGCAAAAGGTTTCCAAGCCCAGATTGTTGCCATATCCAAAGACATGGCTTGAGAGCCTGGCCTCCAGAAAGCAGCTTGCTCCAAAGATTTGGCTAGGCCTGGACTGCTCAAACCATCAACTATTGATTTATATCTTCTCAAAGTTGGTTTCACCATTTCCTTGTATTCTTCGTAAGATTTCTCCCTTGCTTTTACCATGCTGAGCAAACTCCTGAACCTTTCTTCCACAGCTCTTTTGAAGAGTTCATCTCTCCATTCTTTGTAGAGCTTGTTTTTTGTTGATAGGATTACAGCTTCTGCTTCTGATACTTTATACTTTTCTGCTATCTTCTTTGGCTCTATATCATCATCTTCAAGCTTCATGAAGTCGGCAATTATGGTTGGCCACCTTGAAGCTATCGACCTTAAAGCTATTGGTTGATTTGGCAAATCTGTGTGAGCATCTACCTGATCAATAAAAATTGCTTTGAGTGATTGTTCACCTTGAAGCCTAAGCTTATCGTTTTTTGTTTTTTTTCCAACTTCTATCATCTTGTAATAATCCATGAATTCCTTGTATTTTCTTAAGTCATGTTTGAGAAGCTCTAAATCGGAAAGAGCTGTGGCTATGCTTGCCATGCTAGCTTTTATCATGGCTTCTAGTTCTTCCTTTTGTTTGATTGTTAGCTGGTAATACTGTTGGAAAACTGGGGTAACCACAATTTTTTCATCCACCTTTACCCTCTCAAATCCCCATTTTGGGAGTTGAAAAATCAAGGATAAATAAACCCCTGAGCCTCTCCCAAGATTTGAATCAAAATCCAAGTAAATGTTACAGTCTTTTGGTTGAACGTTAAGCCCAAAGCCAGGAGGAATATCCTTCTCTGGGTATTTTACCATAATTTAAATTATTTTTTCTTTTGTATTAAGTTTTCAAGAGATAGAGTCCAAAAACTATCAGACCAAAAGCTATGACAATCCCTGTAAATCCCATTTTTTCTGGTTGATAATCTTGAATATCTGGGAAGAAGATTAGCATTAAAATGCCACCAAGAAAACAAATCGCACCTAAAATTTTGTTCAACATCTATTTAATTAATTGCAACCCCAAACCTATAAAAGTTGGGCCAAGCAAGAGTTGCAGCAGGAAGGAACTGTAGTTTTCAACCCTACCACAATTGAAAGTGAAGAGTAAACCAAGGAAAATTAGTATGGCACCAAAAGCTTTCATGTTTATTTTTTTGTAGAAAAACTTTTAATCTTTTTATTTTCTCTTACTCAATAAATTATTGTGGTTGGATGCCTGTATTTGCTAGAACTAAACTTGTGATTCATGATGATTGCTTGACTCCTCAAGCCTCCTTTGCCACAATAGAATATAAAGGCCCAAACCCACAAGAGCTTTACAAGAAAATTAGGGAATTGCTTGTAACCATTTGGAAGGTTGATCCTGGAGATGTTCAAGAAAGAGAATTCAGTTGGGATAGAAGTGCTGCCGCCGAGAAGTTTAAGGTTAGATTCGAGGTTGTGAAAGATTTGGACACTTTCAGCTTTTTCTTCATAAGGATAAACTTGAGTGGAGAAGCAAAGCACAGCAGGGAATTCGGAAGAGAGGGTAGTGCTAAAATTGAGCTGGACGTTTGTTTGAGAACCGAATATCCACAAGACACAATATGGCAGAGGAGCCTAATTTATGAGATGTTTAGAATGCTGTGGCACAAGGCAATTTACCAGAGTATGAGACAAAGGTATTTGCAAGAATGTAGAGAGCTTTCAGAAAGATTTGCAGAAGAGATAAAATCTTTTCTTAATACTTTACCAAAAAGTTATTAGTGTAAATCATGCCAAGCTGGATTGTTGAAGATAGCATTCTTGCACCAAGAGACAAAATCGAGATAAATTACAAAGGTCCAAATCCATTTCAACTTTACAAGAAAATGGATAGTAATTTTTTCCAATCAAGGTTTGAAATTGGGGGCACCGATTTCATGGAAAGAGATTTCAGGTGGAGTGCTGATAGCGATCCCCATCCCTTCTTCATAAGACTTTTCATTCATAAGGATTATGACAAATACACTGAAGCCTGGTTTGAAATTTTATTCCAAGGTGTTCAGCCTTCTGACCCAACAAAAGAAGGAAATGTGAAGATAACAATAGGTGGAAATTTAAGGACAAAATTTGAGCTTGAAACAGGCTTTCAGCAAACTCCTTTCTACAGGGGCTTACTTTGGTTTTATATAAAATTCTTTTATGCCAACTTGAGAAGAAAATATTTAAAAGATGCTCAAAGAAGGATAGAAGAGCTTGTGAGAGAAATAAGGGAATGGGCTGGAATGCCGGAGGTTGTTTATGTTTAAGTGGTTCAAGAAGAAGGAAAACCCTTCGTTACCCACAATTCAACCCCAGCCTCTAGAGCCAAAAGCAGAACCAAAAATTGAAGTTAGAAAGCTTTCTGTGGAAGAAAAAATTGAGTTGATTTCGGCACAAATTGAAGCAATGAATGAAAGAATAAAAAACATAGAAAGAATGGTAGAGGAAATTTATAAGATAGCAAAGAGTTAATTCTATCTTTTCAATATAAAATTATGATAATAGGCATTTGTGGGAAAACAAATGTTGGTAAGTCGAGTTTTTTTAAAGCCGCGACTCTAATTGATGTTGAAATAAGCAACAGGAAATTTGTCACGATAAACCCAAATTTTGGCATAGGATATGTTACAGCTGATTGTGTTTGCAAAGAGTTTGGGGTGAAGTGCAATCCAAAGAATGGAATATGTAAAAATGGGAAAAGATTTATTCCAATCAAGCTTGTGGATGTTGCTGGTCTGATTCCTGGAGCTCATGAAGGTAAAGGTTTGGGAAATAAATTTCTCGATGACTTGAGGCAAGCTTCTGCTTTCATTCACATTGTTGATGCTTCTGGTTTAACAGATGCCGAAGGAAATCCAACTCAAGGTTATGATCCAAGCTTTGATGTAGAATTTGTAAGGGAAGAGATTGACTTGTGGTTTGCTGATGTCATCAAAAGAGCTTTACCAAAAATCGAGAAAGCTCAAAGCAGAAGTGAATTGATACAAATGCTTGCTGAGCAGTTAAGTGGGCTTGAGATAAGGAAAGAACACATAGAAGCCACATTAGAAAAAGTTTGGATAAGTGATGTGGAAAAATTTGCAAGGGAAATCAGAAAGATTTCAAAACCAATGCTGATAGCTGCCAATAAAATTGATTTGCCAGAAGCTCAAAGGAATTTTGAAGTTCTAAAGGAGAAATTTAGGGATTTGATGTTTGTTCCAACTTCTGCTGATTATGAAATTGCTTTGAGGAAAGCTGCTCAAGCTGGCTTGATAGATTACTTGCCTGGGAATGGGTTCAAAATTCTTGATGAAAGTAGGCTTGAAGAAAAGCAGAAGAAAGCTTTGGAAAAAATTCAAGAATTGATAAAAAAATACGGGTCTACTGGTGTTCAAGATTGTTTGAACAAAGCTGTTTTTGATTTACTTGGCTATATTGTTGTTTATCCTGTTGAAGATGAGAATAAGCTTTGTGATAAACATGGCAACATTTTGCCAGACGCCTTGCTTATGCCAAAAGGTTCCACTGCTTTGGATCTTGCTTTCAAGATTCATACAGAAATTGGGGAAAAGTTTGTTTGTGCTATAGATGTGAGAAGTAAAAAGAGGCTTGGAAAGGATTACTTGTTGAAAAATAATGATGTAATCAAGATAGTGACAGCCAAATAGACCTATGAACATAAAACTTTTTATAATTTTCAAACTTATGGTAATAAATGGGCTCGAAGACTAGTGGATATAGTGCGGAATTGAAAAGGTTGTTGGAGGAAGAATTGAAAAAAGAATTGATGAAAGTTAGAGAAGTATATAGAGCTTACCCTATCAACAAATCAGAAAAAGATATTAGCATCCAGGAATTAAGAGATTTTGAGGGTGAGGTGCTATCTCATGCCACTCCAAGAGATTATGCTAAATGGTTATTTGGATATTTATTGAAAGATGAGCTGCCAACACACATGTGTAGCTTCAAAATGCCTGATAATAAGTTTTATGTGGCGAAGAAGAATTTCCGAACAGCAGCTTTGTATGGTGAGGATAGCATTTGTATAATCGTCCCAGAAGGAATTGAGTGGAAGGGTGGGAGATTGGGTGATTGTTGTTTGTATTTTATGAAAAATTTTGAGGAAGTTGGTAAGAAATGGATTCCTGTTTATCGTGATGTTAAAAAAGAAATTGAGAAATTTGCAAGGAGAAAGAAATGCTCCAATGTTTCAAGACTTCAAGAGTTTTATTTTGAAGAAGAAATAAGAAAATTTGAGAAGTATAAATCTAAAGGATAACTATTTCTGAATTCAAATTATTATTGAAGAGAAGAAGCAATCTAGATGGTTAAAGGGGAAATGAATGCCAAGGGCAATTTTCAGAGGTGCAATTTCCTTTGGTTTAGTTTACATCCCAATCAGAATTTACACTGCTACAGAAGCAAAAGAAATAGAGTTTCACAATTTGTGTCCCGAATGTCTTTCTCCCTTGGAATACAAACGATGGTGTCCAAACTGCCAAAAAGAGATTGCATGGCAAGAAATAAAGAAGGGATTTAAGATTTCAAAAGAAAGATGGGTTATTCTTGAGAAAGAAGAAATAGAAAAGCTCAAATTACCTAGCACTAAAGCATTAGAGATTCAAAGCTTTGTTGATGTCTCACAAATAGACCCAATTTTCTTCCAAAAAGCTTATTATGTTGTGCCAGAAGAAGGAGGGGAAAAGCCTTATTCTCTGCTTGTGGAAGCCCTAAGGCTTGCAAACAAAGCTGCAATTGGTAAAGTGGTTTTGAAGAATAAGGAATACTTAGTTTGCTTAAGGCCTTTCAAGAAAGGTTTGGTCATGCACTTGCTTTACTTCTTGCGTGAAATTAAAGAGATAGAAGAGTTGCCTGAGCTCAAGAATTTGGTTGTTGTTAGCAAAGAAGAGCTTGAGTTGGCAAAAGCTTTAATAAGCAAGCTTACAGAAGAAGAGTTTGATGCCAGCAAGTTTAAAGATGAGTATACTGAAAAGCTGAAAGAGCTGATAAAAGCTAAGGCTGAGGGAAAAGAAATTGAAGTTAAAGCTGAAGAGAGGGTAGTGGAAGCTAAAAGTCTTATGGAAGCTTTAAAAGCAAGCGTTGAACAAGCGAAAAAGAAAAAGAAAGTTGAAGTTGAAGAGAAATAAATTTCTGATCAATTGAGAACGGAATATCTCAAAGTTCTCTTGATCGAATCAACTTTACATTATAAGGCAAGCTGTTTGCTAATTTTTTGGCTTTTTGCGAAGAATTTCTACCAAGAATTACTAAGAAGAAGAAATTATAAAATTTAATTATGAGCCTTTGGAATAAAGCGATAAAACCAATGCTCGCTGAAATTACCAAGCCTTTTAGCGATGAGAAATTTTGCTTTGAGATAAAGTTTGATGGCACTAGGACAATAGCTTACATAGACAAGCAGAAAAAAGAAGTAAGGTTTTTGAACAGGCGTAGCATATGGTTTCAAGATCGCTACCCAGAGATGAAAGAGCTTTGGAGAGATGTGGAAGCAGAGCAAGCAATTCTTGATGGTGAGCTTGTTGTTTTTAAAGAAGGAAAGCCAGACTTTTATCTTTTGGCTGAAAGGGAGCATGTTGGAAGCAAAGCTAGAGCTGAAATTTTGTCTAAGCTTAATCCTGCCACGCTTGTGGTTTTTGATGTTTTGCATTTGGATGGAAAAGATTTGGTTGAGCTGCCTTTGATTGAAAGGAAGAAGATTTTGGAGAAAGTTGTTAAAGAGAGTAGCAGAATTCTGATTTCAGCTTATGTTATTGGCGAAGGTGAAAAATTTTTTGAAGAAGTTAAGGCTAAAGGCTTGGAAGGTGTGATGGCAAAAAGAATTGACTCAAGCTATGAAATTGGGAAGAGGAGCAAGAACTGGTTGAAGATAAAAGCTTTAAACAGCTTGGATGCAATAATTTGTGGCTACACTGTGGGTGAAGGTAAGCGCGAGAAATATTTTGGAGCTCTGCTGCTTGGAGCTATACATGAAGGAAAGCTTAGATATATAGGAAGAGTTGGCACAGGATGGGATGAAAAAGGCTTGGAAGAGCTAACTCAACAACTTAAAAAAATTGAGATTGAAAAAAACCCTTTTGATATTTTTGAAGAAGAGCCTTCTATTCTTGAAAAAGTTAAGTGGGTAAAACCAAAACTTGTTTGTGAAGTTCAGTTTTTAGAGCTAACAGAAGATTTGAAGCTGAGAGCACCGAGCTTTAAAAGGTTAAGGGAAGATAAGGCTGTAGAAGAATGTAGCTTAGAAGTTTGATTGCAATTAAAGAACATGACTTAACAGCTTAAATGCAATATTAGTTCCAAATTAGAACGAAAAATTTAAATATTAGTTCTTATATAGAACTTATATGGAAATCTTAAAACTTCTTAACGAGTGGTGGGAAAGTGGTGGAATATCAAAGGAAAAAGCACGTGAGTACAAGAGAAAGGTCTTCGAGAGTGTGAAAAAGACATTTTTCAATTACAGACAAATTCTCCTTTTGAATGGATTACGAAGAACAGGAAAGACTACTATCATTTATCAATTAGTGGAAGAACTTCTTAAAAGAAATGTTAATCCTAAGAACATCCTTTATTTTTCATTTGACGAGGGGGTTGAAGATCCTATAAAGATACTAGAAGAATATTCCAAGCTAACTAAGGTTGACTGGCGAAAAGAGCAATGTTTTGTGTTCTTTGATGAAATTCAAAAACTAAAAGCTTGGAGTGCTAAAATAAAACTTTTGTACGACAACTTTCCAAATCTTAAAATATGCCTTTCTGGATCAGCCAGTCTTATGCTGGAAAAAGCAGCTATAAGAGATCTAGCCGGCAGGTATT
>JAWBWS010000005.1:0-33295 GCA_038999725.1 Candidatus Aenigmatarchaeota archaeon | reverse complement strand
TTGATTGTTGTTTTAATCCATTCTACTTCTTCAGGATATTTCCCATCAAGCTTTCCAAACTTAAGCCACCTCATGTAAAATTTCAGAATTTTCTTGAAATCCGATTTTGAAGCTTCTGAATAATCAGAGTTATTTATCTTCACAACAAGGTTTTCAATATCTTCCTTGCTTGCTTCAGAAAAATCTTTGCCTAAAAACTTTCTTAATGTTCTCAAAAAACATGCATACTTTTCTATCCTGCCTTTTGAATAGTTGTTTGCTTCAAGCTTTGTGATGAATTCTAAAACTTTTTCATAAGTTTTTGAATCCATTTTCTTTATAGCTTCTAGGTTCGATTTTATCTTTCTCTCACGATTATACAAATCTTCCATGCTTTTAGCCTTATTCTGCTTGCTTATAAATGCCAAATGGGAATTGAAGAAATAAGCACGCCCTCGGTGGGATTTGAACCCACGACCTACCGGTTAACAGCCGGGTGCTCTACCACTGAGCTACGAGGGCATAGTTTAACATTTTTATGGATATATCCTATTTATCAATCTTGGGAAAGCGGTGGCATCTCTTATGTGCTTAAGTTTACAAATCCACATCACAATTCTTTCAATTCCCAAACCAAAACCTGAATGTTGTACAGAGCCATATTTCCTCAAATCTAGATACCATTTGTAGGCGGAGATATCAAGCTTTTCCTCTTCTATCCTTTTCATTAATTCCTCAAAACTTTCAATTCTTTCTCCAGACCCAATTATCTCACCATACCCTTCTGGTGCGAGCATATCAACACTTAAAGTTACATCTGGATTTTGTGGGTCTGGTTTATGATAGAAAGCTTTTATTCCTTTTGGGAAATGTGTTACAAAAAATGGGGTTTGAAATTGGAGAGCTAAAATTCTTTCTTCATCAGCTCCTAAATCATCTCCATACTCTATTTTTACTCCTTTCTCCTTCAAAATCTTTATAGCTTCCTCATATCTTATCCTTGGGAAGGGAGGCTTCATCTTTAACAAATCTTCAGGATTTCTTCCCAACTCCTTCAATTCAACTTCACACTCCCTAGCAACTTTTTGAAGAATATAAGTTACTAATTCTTCTTCAATTTTCATCAATTCTTCAAAACCACAAAAAGGCATCTCAGCTTCAAGATGCCAAAATTCTGTTAAATGTCTCCTTGTTTTAGATTTTTCTGCCCTAAATGATGGAGCTATTGTATAGCATCTTCCACAACCAAATATCATAGCTTCTCCATACAATTGCCAAGATTGAGTTAAGTAGGCCTTGGTGTCAAAGTATTTTATCTCAAATAAAGTAGAGCCTCCTTCACAAGCAGCACCAACTATTGTTGGCACTTGAACTTCCAAGTAGCCATGTTCTTTAAACCATTCTCTTGCAGCTTCCAAGACTTTAGCTCTAACTTTCATTATCCTATTCATCTTCTTACTTCTTATCCAAAGATGTCTATTATCTAAAAGAAATTCTGGGCCATGATATTTCTTTCCTATTGGGAATTTTTCTATAGGCTTACTAATCACATTTATTTTTTCTATTACTATTTCATATCCATAAGGTGCCCTTTCATCTTTTTTTGCTTTACCAAAAATTTCTATCGCTGATTCTAGAGGCAACTTTTCAATTTCTTCAAAGGTTTTTTCACTTATCTGGTCTTTTCTTAAAGTGCATTGGATGAAACCTGTACCATCCCTTACTATAAGGAAGAGAATTCCACCCGAGCTACGCTTGTTGTGAACCCAGCCTTTAATCTCAACTTCTCCTCCCCTTCCTTTCAATATTTCAGCTATATCCATACAATCACCTATTTATTTTCTTAAGATAAAATGCTGTAGGAATGATGTATCCAAACCATACCTTAAGCTAAAAAGAACTATTTTCAATTTTTTTAATCTAGTGGAGGCCGGCCAAATCTCAGAACAAGCTTCATCAACTATTATTTTGACGACCGCCTCTCAATTTTTCACCCTTATATTTTTCGTCTTGAGATTTTAAATATTTAACACATGGTAAGCTGTTTGAGATTTACAAGACCTACAGATAGTTGGGAAAAATAATCTCGTACCTCAAACTGCAAAAGACCTTAAACTTCCTCTATCATTTCTTCTGTAAATTCTTTAGCTTCTTCCTGCATCTCTGGTAGAGATATGTGTTTAATTATAACTATGTCTCCAACAGCTTGAACCATGGGATATGGAACTATCACTCCCTTTTTGCCTCCCAAAGTTTTGCCCAAGAAACCCTCCCTCGCAGCTTCTACCACTAAGCTTCTTATCTTGAATCTTGACAAGTCGAGCTCCACATCAGAAACTTTGCCGCAGTAAAAGCCTTTTGCAGTAAAAACATCTTTACCAAACAAATCTGCCACATTTTTTACATTAATCGGCATTTTTCATTCCTCCTTAATAAAATTATGTTTAAATATTAAATAAGCTTTTGTTTATAAAATATTTTTAGTGCCTAGGTGGCCGAATCTGGTTAAGGCGCCAGAATTTTAGGCGAATCTGCTAAGCTGGTGGTCGAAAGACCGTGTGGGTTCAAATCCCACCCTAGGCGTCCTTGCTAATCTTTATATGCTTTTCGCTTTCTGCCATTTCTTGAAACTTAAGCGGAATGTCCAGCGGAAAAATCAAGGAATGAAGCGGAATGACCCATGCTTCCTCCTGAAGGAAGTTGGGAAGCATGGGTCTGGAAGAATCTAACGTATGGTTGATTTGTGGGGATGCATTCGAGCAGATAAAATTAATACCTAGCGAAAGCATAGACCTTATTCTAACAGATTCTCCTTATGACAACACAGCATACATGCAAGGCTTGAGCCACAAAGAAAAGATATTCCTTGCTAAAGAGTTCAAAAGAGTTTTGAAGCAAACTGGAAATTTGGCTTTGTTTTGCGGTTATGAAGACAAATGGACAAAGAATCTTTCATGAAATTAATAGAAACTTTATATTTTTAGTTGCTTATGGTATTTGTATGAAAGAAATCAATGTTGTGTGTGGTATAATAGAGCAAAACAATAAAATTCTACTGGCAAAAAAATCCCTAAAGAAAAAACACCCCATGGGTATAGAAGGAAATTGGCACATACCTGGAGGGAAGATGAAAAATAATGAAACAAAAGAGGAAGCTTTAATGAGAGAAATTAGAGAAGAATTGGGGTTGGAAATAAAAATAAAAAAATAATAAGTATTGTAAGAAAGAGTGTTAATGAAAATCTTGTTTTAAATTTCTTTTGGTTTTTATGTTCGCCCATAAATAGTAAAATTAAAAAAAGCGAAGAAATAGAAGAAACTAAATGGGTGAGAAAAAAATGAAGTGCTAAAATTTCTTGAAAAAAGTTTAATTGAAAACTTGCCTGGAGAGGTTATAGAGTATTTTTCTTAATAATGTTAAAAAATCAATTGAATTTTTCTCTCTTTCTCGATTTCGTCCCTTTCAATTGATATTCCTTTTTCTCTATAATCTTTATATATATTTTCCAAATCTTTGAGGAAAGTATTAAAATTATTCAGCTCGAATTCTGAAATACCTTTTTTTCTTAATTCCTGCTTTAGTAACTCATATGAGTCCTTTATGTTAAAATTAGTTAAATCATTATAATCAAAGGCATAAAGAATGTTAGTAATACTCCATTTGATAGAATGATAAATGATTTCAAGCATTTCTTTATTGGATATAGACTCTATTTTGGGCCTCAATACACACTCTTTACCACTAACTTCATATTCTAAATATGGTAGCCTTAGATTCTTTATCATATCAAGAGATGAATTGATACCTTCCATTTCGTTTAAAATGTCGTTTAAATTTATTTTTTCAATGTTTCTTATTTCCTGAGGTGCAAATGGGCCATAAAGGTATTCATTAAACTTAGAAAATGTAAATGCATGTAACTTAGGAATTTTTAAATAATCTTCTTTTGTAAAGAAAACAAAATGTATTAAAATTGAAGTTTTATTCGATGAAGGTGGTTTTACTATTCCTCAATGGCGTAGAGCATTGTGGGATCAATTGTTTTATATACAGCAGTAGCGGGTGGGGTATATGGTTTAGGACTTTTATTCAGAGAACTTCTAGCAATGAAGCTCTATCAGTTGAAAAAGTTGGTGAAATTCGATATTACAGCACCATATGTTTCGGTCCAGACAGTAATTATGAACCAACCAGCAAATGTAATGATTCCTACTGGTGGAGAAAATATAACAGTTGGTGAGTATATCAAAACACATCCTGGTAATTATACTATCCCCATACCAAGGGGATATGAAACTGTGGTCTCCACAACTCCCTACACTAAAGAAATACTCTCTGATGCTATAATAAGGAAAATATATCCATTCTCAATGCTTTCTCTCTTTGGGGCAAGTGTGATATCAGGATTTGCAACGAGTATGGTGTATTTATTAAAAATACCTAGAAAATTGATAGAGAAATTAACACATAGTTCTAGTTGAAATCTTCATTTTAAACTCTTTTTTAAGTTCCTGAAAAACAATATTAGCCTGTGGGAATTGAGAAAAAAACATGTTCTCACCGAGAGCACTACTACAAGTGGAGACATTTTTTAGTTTCAAAATAAAAATGAATATTAAGTCAATTGGTTTAAAGTGGGGTAAGATGAATTTCTTGCTTTTACTTCTTCCATTTCTCCTTTACTTTTGGATAAAACTAATTCTGGATGAAGCAATTTACATTCCCTTACCAAAATCAACAATAAGGAAAATGCTAAAACTTGCTAAAGTCAGCAAAAAGGATTTGCTCTATGATTTAGGAGCAGGAGATGGAAGAGTTGTGATAATAGCAGCGAAAGAATTTGGCTGTAAAGCTGTTGGCATAGAAAGAAGTGCTTTGCTTGCTGCAATTTGCAGGTGGAGAATAAAAAGAGCAGGCTTACAAGATAAAATCAAGATTATGGAGAAAAATTATTTTGATGTAAATTTAAGCAAGGCTACTGTGATAACAGCTTACCTTTCAAAAAAGCAAAACGAAAAGCTTGTTCCAAAGTTGAAAAAAGAACTGAAGAAGGGAACAAGAATAGTTTCTGCATCTCATATTTTCCCTGGTTTGAAAGAAGTGAAAAGAATAAAAACAGGGCACTTTTATTCTTATTTATATAAAATTTAATTTTTATTAAAGGGTCCGTAGTCTAACGGTAGGACGTCACCCTGACACGGTGAAGGAAGGAGTTCAATTCTCCTCGGACCCACTCATGAATTTATTTCTTGGTGTTTAAATTAAGATAGAAGCCCTGGTAGCTCAGTTGGTAGAGCACGTGCATGGTAAGCAGAAAACTTACAAACGGGGTCACGGGTTCAAATCCCGTCCAGGGCTTTTGATTTTTGCCGGAAACTTTTTATTACAAAACAAACAAAAAAATCTTTATGCCAAAAGGAGTTTTCATAGTTCTCGAAGGCATAGATGGCTCAGGCAAAAGCTTGCAATCAAAGCTTCTCTTCGATTTTCTCCAGAAAAACAAAATTGATTCAATTCTAACTCACGAGCCAACAGATGGTGATATTGGCAGCTTGCTCACGAAGAAATACCTTAAAGAAGTTGATTTACCTTTGGTTGATGCTTTTCTCTTCGCTGCTGATAGGGAAGAGCACTTGAAGAAAGTTGTTATTCCAGCTTTGGAGCAAGGTAAAATTGTGATTTCAGATCGTTACTATCACTCAACTCTAGCTTACCAACAAGCTCAAGGTCTTGAGTTGGAATTTCTTCTTGAGTTGAATAAAAAATTCATCAAGCCTGATTTAACCATAATAATTGATCTTGATCCCAGACTTGCTGTAGAGAGAATAGAAAAAGATAAGGGGAGAAAGCCTAAAGAAAGAAAGAAGTTTGAGAAAGTTGAGTTCTTGAAAAAAGTGAGGAAAAATTTTTTAAACTTGAGGAAAATCTTGAAAGACGAGAAAATTGTGGTTGTAGATGGCAGTAAAACAAAAGATGAAGTTTTTGAAGCTATACTAAATGAGGTAAAAAAGATTTTATTCTGAAATTCAAATTAATTTTATGGTTGAAGAGATTTTTTTGAAAACAATTCTTTCTCTTGGAATAGGAGCTTTGATTGGAATAGAAAGGGAACAAAGAGCTAAAGGTGAAGTTGCCCATGGGATAAGGACTTTCATGCTCTCTTCCCTTCTAGGCTTTCTTTCCATGCAATTTTCCTTCTTTTTCCAATCTTTCCTCCCATTCTATATAGCCTTCATCTTTACTGGTATTTTAACTACATTGGCTTATTTCAGAAGGGAGAGAGAGGATGTAGGCCAGACCACAAGCTTCGCTTTTCTCATAACTTTTCTCCTTGGAGCTTTGCTTGTCTTTGACAAGTTTCCATTCTACCTTCCCATCTCTCTTGCAATCCTACTGACTTTCATCCTGGCTTCAAAAGAAATTCTTCACACTTTTTCAAGACACTTGAAAAAAGAGGAAGTTTGGAATGCCATCTTCTTTGCACTGCTTTCTTTTGTTGTGTTGCCAATTCTTCCAAATCGTCCAATAGATCCATTCAATTCAATAAATCCATTTTTGATTTGGTTGAGTGTTGTGATAGTTCTTTCTTTAAGCTTTTTCGCTTACATCCTGATGAAAATTTTTGGTCCAAAGAAGGGTATAATTCTTTCTGGAATTTTAGGCGGAATAGTTTCTTCTGTTGCGGTAACGATCTCAATGGCAACTGATGCTAAGAAAAACAAAAAGATTTATCACTCTGCACTATTTTCGATAATTTTGGCATCTTCAACAATGTTCTTGAGGATGTTTTTCCTCTCAATTATATTCAACTACACTCTAGTGCCAATGCTTCTACCACTTGTGGCATTGAGTATTTTAGGCTATTTTCTTGCTTTCGGTTTTATAGAAAATATAAGAAAGGAAAAAACTAGCCTAATTTTAAGATCACCTCTTGATTTAAAAGCTGCTCTGAAGTTTGGTTTGTTTTTCACCCTAGCAACGGTTTTGATAAACATAACCAGAAATTATTTTAGTGAAAGGATTGTTTATCCAATAGCTTTCTTAACAGGTTTGGTTGATGTTGATGCGATTGCAATTTCCTTATCATCTTTAGCATTTACATCAATTTCTCCTTCAGTTTCGGTAAAGGGTATAATAATAGCTGCTATTTCCAACACTCTATCCAAATGGCTTTTAGCATTATGGTTTGGCACGAAAAAGATGGCTTTTGATTTGGGTAGGGTATTTTTAGTTTTAACTCTAATCGGAATAACAATTCTATTTTTCATTTGAATAATAATTATTTATGGAAGAAAAATTTCCCATAGTAACAATTACCCTTTCCCTCCTTTTGTTCTCCTCTTTTCTTATAACTTCAGGTTTAGCCGATAAAATCTTAAATCCTGAAGCCAAAACCCCCCTAGAGTATTATGAAAATTTGCTTGGCTTCGTGCCGGCAAGGCCAAAAATTTATTCACTTCTAACCTATACTTTCATTCATGTTAATTTTTTCCATCTCTTTGGAAATTTAGTAATGTTAACAATAGTGGGGCTTATATTAGAAAAACATATAGGCAAAATTCCTTTTCTCGCGGTTTATATTTCTTCTGGTTGTACTGCAGCAATTTTTGACATAATCAACAGAGCTTTGCTTGGAATTTCTATGCACATCCCGTTTGTAGGAGCTTCCGGTGCCATTTTTGGTCTAGTTGCCATAGCAAGTCTAACTAAACCTCTTGAGAAAGTACCAACTTTTTTGGTTCTACTTTCTTTTTTACCACTAGTCCAACTTCTCTTCACGATTCCACTGATGCTCTTCCAAAGTCAAGTGGGTTCATCAGTTTTACTTTTTTTCCTATCTTTTTTCATTTTTGGGCTTCTTCTCCTACCAAGTCATTTACCTCTGTCTTTTGCCACAATTCTCTTCATACTTTCTTGGATTATTTTCTTGATTTTAGGTCTACCTATTTCATCTTCCCACATAGGTCATCTAGGAGGTCTTCTGGGAGGATTCTTGGGTATGCTCCTCTTCCCAAAGCAAAAATCTTAGCTTTTTATATTCTGGAAAGAAATGAAAATTTATGATAGCAAGAACAGGAGCAATATTATTTGCAATAATAATCTTAAGCTTCATAACAGTTTTGCTCTTGGCAGATTTGATAAACCCAAAGGGTTTCAAAAAAGGAGAATCCTTATCAACCTTCATAAACTTTTTACTAGGTGAAGGAAAATCAGAATGCGAATGTGAATTCAATTCTCAGCTTCAAGAGCACATTTGTAATTCTTTTTGTGGGGAGTTTTCAGGTAAGAGTTGTATGGAAAGAGAGGATTGCTTAAGATAATTTCAAGTGCTCCAATACTTCCTTGTTCTCACAAACCTTCTTTCCTCTTCTAGGATATCTCTCAAGAAATCATCTTCATCCTTATGAAATCTACCCAATATCCTCTTTGCAGTTTCAGGGCCAATTCCCCTTGCCGCCAATGCCATGGCTGCTTTTTTACCATAGACAAGGAAGAGATCGGCAGCTCGCTCTATCCTTTCAAATTTCTTCTTCTCACTTTCACTCAAGATTCCCCTCAATTTTTTCTTGACAAGTTTAATCGCTTCCATATTTCCTGGATGAACGACTGCCAAAAATTTTGCCTCACACTTCTTACACCTCACCTTGTCAGAGATTTCTTTTACTATAAGGCTTTGCTGCCATGCTCCACAATTTACACAAACAAGCTTAACACTTGTGTTTAAAAGTCTCTTCTTGAAGAGTTCGAAAATTTCAAGTTCTGGTCTCGAAGGTCCGACAAGCTCCGCAAACTCATGCCTCAAACCAATTTTTCCAAGTGGCGATAGACCTGGTTTAAATACGACTTCGATTTCCTTGTTTTGAATTTTCTTCAAAATTTCTTCAGCCTTTTCTATGTCCAGCTTTTCAGTTTCCAATTCTTTCAAAGTTTCTTTGAAGATTGGGCTACCAACAAAACTTTCGATAATTTTTCCAAGTTTTACTTTGGTGTAATCGGCATCTTTTGATATAGCTCCAAACCTTTTTGCAACATGTACAAACTTCCACTCAAACAAGTTGCTTTTGCTCAAGTACATCTCAATATAATTCTTCAAATATTCTGGGTTTGTCTTGAAGAGAATTTCTTTCAAAAGCTCTAAAGCCTTAATTTGAAAATGTAGGATTATTCTGTAAGGATCTGTCCTCAAACCAACAGAGCCGATTCTTGCCGTAAGGAGGGAAGATAAAAATCTGCCTAAAGTTTCATTCACGAGAGATCCAAAGCAAGCATGAATTATCACACAATTTTCATAGTCCTCTATCAATATTGTTTTGTCATCCGGTACAACTCCATATTTCTTCTGCCTTTTTATTGTTTTAATCATTTCTTTTGCGCAATTTTCGTCTATCGGATAAGAAGATAAAAACCAATCTATTATTTCACTTTCACTTTTTTCTTCCAAATCTTCTGATATAATTTTTCTCAACTTTCCAACTTCTTGTGCAACTTCAAAAGAAACAGGAATAAGTTCACCTTCCCACCCCGGTATTGCTGCTTCAATATCTTCAACAGGTTCAACAAAAATTTTATCTTCTTCTATTGAAATTATCTTATAGGGCTCTCCCTTTAGAATGAAGGTGACTCCTTGTTCAGCATTAAGAGCTACAAACTCTTCATCTAAAACACCAACAAAGGAATTGTCTAGACTGTTTAAAACTTTAAATTGTTTTGTATCAGGAATTGTGGAGAGCTGGGTAAAATAATACTCAAAACCTCTCCTTTTCTTCTTGATGTTACCATTCAAGAAAATCAGTCCAAGTTGCTGAAGCTGCTTACAAACTTCCAAAAATTCAGTAAAGCTTAGCTTTTGGTAAGGGTAAGCTCTCCTCACAAGCTCATAAGCCTTCCGAAGATCAACCTTCCAGCTATCAAGAGTCAGACCAACAAGTTGATGGGCAAGAATGTCGTAAGAATTTTCATGCAACTTCAGCGGTTCAATTTCTTCTTTCAAAGCTTTTCTTGCTATAACAGCAGCTTCAAAAATATCATCTTCATCTGTAGCTATAATTATCCCTTTGCTAACTCTCTCAACACCATGTCCACTTCTCCCTATCCTTTGAATGGCTTGTGTGACTGTACGAGGAGACATATATTGTAACACAAAATCCACGCTACCAATATCGATTCCTAATTGAAGAGAAGAAGTGGAAATTATGCTTTTAATTTTTTCTTCTTTAAACTCTTTCTCCGCCTTTATTCTAACTTCTTTGCTCAAGCTCGAGTGGTGGACAGCTATAGGGAAATCTTTGTCCAAGGCCTTAATTCTTGATGCTAAGATTTCTGCAAATTCTCTTGTGTTTGTGAAAGTTAAAGTAGCTTTGTGTTGCTTAATCAGTTGCATTATTGTTCTAAGCCTCGCTGCAGTTTCTTTTGAGATAAAAAGCTTTTTAGCTATTTTTTCATCCTCTAACACAGGCTTTGGGCTGATGACTTTTATTTCCATCGCTTTTGGTTGGATTGCTTTGATGATTTCTATGTTTCCCTTCGGGCAAAGGAATTTCACGACTTTTTCAGGCGATCCTATAGTTGCAGATAAACCAATAATTTGAAAATCATGTTGAGCAATTTCTCTTAATCTTTCAAGGGCTAGAGAAAGTTGAACACCCCTTTTACTATCAACAAGCTCATGAATTTCATCTATTACAACATGCTTCACATTTTTCAAATGCTCCCTCATTATTTTTCCTGGAAGAATTGCTTGTAAACTTTCTGGTGTGGTTATTAGAAGGTGAGGAGGGAATTCTGCTTGTTGTTTTCTCTCATAAGCTGATGTATCACCATGTCTAACAGAGGCTTCTACATCAATTTCACCACACCACCACAACAATCTGTTCAAAAGGTCTCTGTTGAGTGCACGGAGGGGGGTTATGTAGAGAATTGCTATCGGTTCAGGATTTTCTTCCATTGTGAGATGAAAAAGAGGGAGCATGCAACTTTCTGTTTTACCTAGACCTGTTGGTGCAATTATTAAAACATTCTTTCCCTCAAGAATTGGTTTAAAAGCTAGCTCTTGGACCAAAGTAGGTCTTGTAAACCTTTTCTTCACAAGCTTTTGAAGCTTTGGATTAAGAAGTTCAAAGACCATGGATACCACTAAGAAGAAGTGGAATATATATTAAATACCTTATCCACATAAATGAAATGCTATACTCTATTATCTCTTATTACTTAAATATTTTTTGTGAAGAAGAAAGAAAAGATGCAAGAAATTATAAAATTCTTGAAAAAAAGATATGGGAGGGAGATAGAAGAATTCCTCAAGTTCAAGAAAAACATTTTTAAGCTCTTAATCACCACAATTCTTTCCCAAAGAACAAGAGACGAAAACACAAGGAAAGCTACAGAAAATTTGTTTTCTCTAGCTTCCACACCAGAAGAAATTCTGAAACTTTCAGACAAAAAACTTCAAAAACTCATAAAATCTTCTGGAATGTACAAGCAGAAAGCAAAAAACATTAAAAAGCTTTGCAAAATCTTGATTGAAGAGTTCAATGGGGAAATCCCAAGCTCAAGGGAGGATTTACTTAAGCTGCCTGGAGTTGGTAACAAGACTGCTGATATTGTTTTGTCTTATGGTTTTGGTCTTCCCATTATAGCAGTAGATGTTCATGTGGAAGTTTGTAGTAAAAGACTTGGTTTGGTTGATAAAAAAGCCAGCTACATGGAGATCAGAAAAAGCTTAGAGAAGCTTACCCCAGAAAGAGAAAGGTATCTTGTTAATTTGGGTTTGGTAAGATTTGGACAAGAGATTTGCTTGACGAGAAATCCCAAATGTCATGTTTGCTCCTTTTCCAATTTCTGTGAATTTGGTTTGAAATATTTTAAAGACAAAAATAAATTTTATGAAGGTTGAGGTAAGAGAGGCAAAAAAAGAAGATTTTAAGTATATCCTTAACCTTTGGAAAAAGAACACAGACTATCATTACAAAATTGACAACAAAAGATATTTGTCAGGAAGAGAAAGAGAAGAAAAACTTAAGAAATTTTTGAAAGAATTTTTTGCTAAAAATAGAAAGAACAAGAAATTTTTAGTTGCTGTGAAGGATGGGAAACCAATTGGCTGTTTCTTTGGCACAATTTATAAATCTCCCAACTATTTGCGTGAGAAAAGAATGGGTGAGCTCCATTTGGCTTTTGTTGAAGAAAAATTCAGAAGGAAGGGAATAGGTAAAATGCTGTTTGAAAAGTTGATGAAATGGTTTGAAAAAAGAAAAATAAGGTTGGTTGAAGTTTTGGTCGATTCTAGAAATGAGATTGCAATTTCTGCTTACAAGAAGTACGGATTTTCAGAAGTTGCGAAGAGGATGTCTTTAAACCTATCAAAACAATATTTGGGGGAGAAATCAAATTAAGTTTATGGAACAAGATAAGTGGCATTTGATTGAAATAGAAGAAGTTTTCAAAATCCTTCAAAGTGGTAAAGAGGGTTTGAGCGAGCAAGAAGCCAAGCGAAGGCTCGAGAAATTTGGATTGAACGAAATTGAGAGAAAGAAGAAAATTTCCCCCTTGAAAATTTTCTTGAGACAATTCAAAAGTTTTTTGATAGCTATCCTCCTCACAGCAGCAATAGTTTCCTTTTTCCTCAAAGAATTTTTAGACGCTTCGGCAATTTCTGTAATTTTAATTATGAATGCTTTGCTTGGATTTTACCAAGAGTATAAGGCAGAGAAAACGATGGAAGCTCTCAAGAAGATTATTGTTCAGAAAGTTAAAGTAATAAGAGAAGGAAAACAAACAGAAATTTCTTCAAAAGAGCTTGTTCCTGGTGATATAATAATTTTGGAAGAAGGTGAGGGAATTCCAGCCGATGCCAGGCTAATAGAAGCTTTCGATTTGGCCATAGACGAGTCAGCTTTGACAGGAGAATCAACACCTGTTGAAAAGCAAGTCAAACCAATTCAAGATTTACCAATAGCCGAAAGGAGCAACATGGTCTTCATGGGAACTTATGTTTCTCGAGGGAGAGGAAAAGCTATTGTGGTTCAAACTGGGATGAACACAGAAATGGGAAAAATAGCAAGAGAAATAGAAGAAGCAAAAGAGCAAACACCTTTACAAAGGAAGTTTGATGAATTTGGGAAATGGATTGGCGCAGTAGTTTTAATAATTTGTTTTTTTGTTTTTGTTTTAGGCTACTTGGAAGATTTGAATATAGTTGATGATTTCTTCATTGCTGTGGCTTTAGCTGTATCAGCAGTTCCCGAGGGCTTACCAGCTGTTGTTACTGTAGCTTTGGCTTTGGGTGTTAGCAGAATGGCAAAAAGGAATGCTTTGGTGAGAAAACTCTCAGCTGTGGAGACGCTTGGTTGCACAACAGTGATAGCGGCAGATAAAACTGGGACTATGACTGTCAATGAGATGTGTGTGAGAAAGATTTGGTGTTCTGGTAGAATGTTTGAAGTTTCCGGTACAGGTTTTGAACCAAAAGGAGAATTTTTCTCGGAAGGAAAAAACATGGAACCAAGGGAGGACGATAATCTTATGCTTTTGATAAAAGCCGGCTTGCTCTGCAACAATTCAACAATGGAATTGAAGGAAGGAAAATGGCATGTTATCGGTGACCCAACAGAAGCAGCTCTTCTTGTTTTGGCTTCAAAAGCTGGTTTAGTAAGGCAAGAAGAGTCTGAGTTTGAGATCCCATTCTCTTCTGAAAGAAAGCTTATGACAAAAGTTTACAAGCAAGGAGAGGAACTCATTTCTTTCACAAAAGGTGCCCCAGAAAAAGTTCTTCAACTTTCTTCCCACTTTCTAACCAAAGGTGGAGTGAAAAAGTTGAGTGAAGAGGATAGGGAAAAAATAAGGTTAGAGATGGAAGAAATGGCAAAACAAGGGTTTAGAGTTTTGGCTCTAGCTTACAAGAAAGAGAAAAAAATTGAAGAAGAAGAGCTTGAAAAGAATTTAATCTTCTTGGGATTTGTTGGGATGATTGATCCACCTAGACCAGAGGTTAAAAATGCAATAGAGACTTGTAGGCAAGCTGGGATAAGGGTTGTGATGATAACAGGAGATCATAAACTTACGGCAATAGCAATAGCAAAAGAAATTGGTTTGGTTGAAGGTGAGGAAGAAGTTTTGACTGGAGAAGAGCTTGAAAAAATGAGTGAAGAAGAGTTAGAAGAAAAAGTTGAAAGAGTTGTGATTTATGCAAGGGTTTCTCCCCAACATAAATCAAGAATAGTTAAAGCCCTGAAGAAAAAAGGCCATGTGGTTGCTGTGACAGGTGATGGTATAAACGACGCCCCTGCCTTGAAGAAATCTGACATTGGGGTTGCAATGGGAATTAAAGGAACTGATGTTGCTAAGGAAGCGAGTGATATGATTTTGCTTGATGACAATTTTGCAACGATAGTCAATGCTGTGGAAGAGGGTAGAGGAATTTATGATAATATAAGAAAATTTGTAAGATTTTTGCTTTGCTTGAATTTTGATGAGATAGCTTTGATAACAACTGCAATCATCTTTCGATTGCCTTTGCCTTTATTACCTTTACAAATTCTTTGGCTCAATTTAGTTACAGATGGTTTACCAGCTTTAGCCTTGAGTGCAGATCCCTATGAAAGAGGTTTGATGAAAAAGAAGCCAAGAAATCCAAACCAAGGAATTTTACACGGTATGCTTCCTTTCATACTTTTTGCATCTTTAATCAACTTTCTTTCCACAATTACAATTTTCTTCTGGGGAATGAATTCAGGTTATACCATACAAGAAGTTAGAACTATGGTATTTTGTGTTGCAGTCTTCTTCGAACTCTTTTTTGTTTTCAATTGTCGCTCAGAAAGTGAATCGGTTTTCAAGAAAGGCTTGTTGGACAACAAAAAACTTTTGGCTGCTGTTATCATCTCATTCATCTTACAACTCATGACAGTTTATTTCCAACCCTTCAACCAGATTTTTGAAACAGCTCCAATTGGTTTGAAAGAAATGTTCGTGGTTTTTGTCATGAGTTCTCTAGGTCTTTTGGTCTTACCAGAAATTTTCATGAACCGTGACTTTAAATTCAGGAAAATTGAGGTTTAGTTCAACTTCTTCAAAACTGTTTTCTCAAAGCAAAAATTGAGAAATTAAAACTAAGGTAAGTCAAACATGAAAACCAATAACTTTGGATATCTCATTATCTTTTCTCTTTTTCATCTTCGGCCTTAAATGTTAGTTACAACTTGAGGAGTTAAAAATCTTTATACAGAGCCTTTCTTCAAGAGCTTTTCATGAAACTGAAGAAAATTTTAGTTGGATTCGTTGCAGTAACTTTCTTGGCTTGTTCAGGTAGAGCCTTAAGCGTGAGTGTGATAGAAGGGGCAGTCTCACAACTTGAGCCCCAACAATTCTTGACAAACTTTGGCATGCTAGTAGGAAGTATAATCTTCAAGCTTGGAGACTACACATGGCCTGCTGATGAAATTTGGCTTGTGCCGGTTGGGACGGAACCAAGTCAATTCAAATCAAGTGGCACTTACCTTGAAATTCCAGAAAATATAACCTACACCACATGTAAAACAAGCGTTTATTACAACTCAACCTATGGTTTTGCTTTCAAGTCTTTGGCAACAATCTTACCAAATGGAACTTTCTGTATTTTGGCCTACAATGGTACATACGATATTATCGCAAAATACTAGTGGTGCTATGAAGACCTTGCTTTTGATTTTTCTTTTTCTTCTTTTTCTCTTGCTTTTCTCCCTTGTAAGAGATTTTAAAATTTCTCAAACAGGGGAGTTTGTTAAATCAACTAACAAAAATAGTGGGGAGTGGAAAGTAATAGGAAGGGTGGAAATTCTAAATGGAAGGATAGTTAGTGTGATGAAAAATTTCACCTCCTCTTAGGGATTTAAATTTCAGAAAACAAAATTATAAAAAGAGAAGATGGTGTTTAAAGGATTTTTAGATTGGGTTTATAGAATTTTGGGATTGAGGAGAAATCTTAAAATAGGGATTTATGGTGAAACTGGAGTGGGGAAAACAACTTTAGCTAATAGGATCTCTTTGGATTGGACCGGTGAAGAGATTGGTAAGGTTACAGGTATACCCCATGAAACTAGAAGTGTGCAGAAAAAAGAGAAAATTGAAATAAAGGTTAACAAGAAGAAAATTTTGCTAAGCATCTTAGATATGCCAGGCTTGTCAACAAAAGTTGATTACAGAAGCTTCTTGAAATATGGGCTCTCGAAGAAGGAAGCAAGAAAGAGAGCAAGGGAAGCAACTGATGGTGTAATAGAGGCAATCAAGTGGCTGAGCAATGTAGATGCAGTGCTAGCTGTTATGGATGCTACTCGCGACCCCTTGACTCAAGTCAATATCACCCTACTTGGAAATTTGGAAGCAAGAAACATACCCGTGATAATAGTTGCAAACAAGATTGACAAGAAGGGAGCAAACCCGAAATTGATAAGGGAAGCTTTTCCAACTTACCCTGTTGTTGAGATTTCGGCTCTTAAGGGAAAGAATATGGATTCTCTTTATGAAGCTATAGCAAAATATGTGAGGGGAGGATGATGAAGCTAAAGTTTGATTTTGTCTCCTCTGCAATTTTAGAGGGAAAGCCAATGAAGAAGAGAATAGACTTCATTCTAAACAAAGTTAAAGATGGAACAATTTTAGTCACAGATGGTGTGATGAGCCCTGAAGAAGAGATGGAATTGGTAAAAGAGACGATGAGAAGGGTTGATGATGGATTTCCAGGTATAGAAGTTGCAAGTTTAAAAAAACCTGTGAGTGGGATGGCGAAAGTCATAGAAAAATTTTCCGAGCAGAAAGATAAAATAAAGATTTTCTTCGCCAGCTTGAGAGGGGACAAAGCTTCCAGAAGCTTAAAAACAGGCTTAACCTTGATAGGACCAGCAAAATACATAAGACAGGTGAAGAAAAATCCAAATTCTTTCTCGGTTTTAGCAGAGGTTAAATAATGCACAAATGTGTGAGATGTGGTGCGATTTATCAGGATGACGATTCTTCTATACTTAGGGGTTGTGCAAACTGTGGATCTATTTTCTTTCTTTATTTGAGAGATCAGCAAGATTTTGTCCAAGCAAGTGAAATAGAGAAAGAACTTGAAGCCAAAAACACAACATTGGAGAAAGAGATTTCTAAGAAGATAGTGGAAAGGAGGGAAGAGTTTGTTGTTGAGAAAAAGAAAAAGGTGGGGAGGAAGAGAGAAAAGAAGATTGAATTTGGAATCGAGACCGTGAGAATACCAAGAGAAGGAGTTTACGAAATTAATTTGGATGCTTTAATGCAGAAGAAGCCCTTGATAATTTTGGAAAAGGGGAAAGTTTACTTCATTCACTTGCCATCTGTTTTTGAAAGCAAGGAAAGTAAGTAATAGCTTTATGTTTGTTATAGTTTGCTGACAGAAAAATATTTAAACAAGTTTTGCCAATAAAGGTATAGAAGAGTATGCAGTCCCTACCCTTGTGGTTGTACAATACACCAGTAAGGCTTTTTATTAATAATAATTGTACACCAAAGGGTTAGTTTGGGATGATTCCTTCTTTTTCTTCCAAAGGATGACCAAAAAATTGCTCTTATTTTCAGCATTTCTTGCCAATGAGAAAGGAGGTTTACTATTAATTGAAACCCTCCCTCAAAATTGGAATAAACTGAAGAAAAAATCGACACCGGTATTGTGAGCTAATTCTTCTCTTTCCAAAAATTTCTCATTGGTTGGAAAAGTGAACTAACATTAAGTTAAATTAACCCCCTCGCTTTATCTTTTCTAACCTGTTCTTCAAGCTCTGGTTTGATTTTTATCAAACCTTCAAACAATTTCTCATAATATTCTTCTGAGATAAGATTATCATCCTTCAGTTGTTTCAATAGAATGTAAGCATCTAGAGTTAATTTATCTCCCTTCTTCATTTCTTCTGGTTTACAGTTTTCTTTCTTACTTCCTTGTCTTTTACAAGCTTCACACAAAACTCTTGAAACAACATTATAGATTTCTGCAACAACAATCTGTTCGGGATAAGGAATTCTTTGAGTCTCTGCTATTTCTTTTCTCATTTTATCAATCATTTCTTTTACCGCTTCCAATGCACAATCTTTCATGATTAACTTTTGGTTTTGGGTCAAATTAGGTTTACCATTTGAGTAATAACTTGGCGCTAGTGAAAAGTAATTAATTTATAATACCCTCTTCCAAAATATTTTCATAGGTAAAATGAAAGATGAAAACAAAATTGTCAAGGACATAATAACTGGCAATGCTGTACCAAAAAGCATGAGCTTGATCGAACTTGAAAAGAATTATGCCTTGCTAGCTGAAATGTTTGCTCGCTTGCTTGACAGAATTAAAGATATAGAAGAAGACCTTGACAAACTTGAAGAAAAAGTTGCTCTTCTTCTCATGGAAAGGGAAAACAGAAAAATCAGGAAAAACAACAACAATGACAAAAAGATTTAACTTTTCTATTCTGCTTTAAAGATGGGAAAACTTATCTGAGCTCAAAAGCATCAAAACTTTAATTAAAATTCTTGATGTTGAGGAGAATAGTAAAGTTTAAATCCTTTAGTTACTGTTAAGTAATTACTATGAACAATGTAAACATAATCGAGATTAGTGAGGTTTTGGCTTCCCCAAAGAGAACTTTGCTACTCTTTTTCCTGAACAACCAACCAATGAGCTACACTCAAATAGAGAAAAATTTTAAAAAGAATGAAGTGAAGATTGGGAGTAGCGAGATATATAAACATTTAGATGTTTTGCTCAAACATCGCTATATAGCAAAGCGCGGTAAGATGTATGTTGTGACACTTAAAGGAAAGAAGCTTGTTGAAAGCTTGAGCTCAATCGAAAATGTGCCACCAACAATTCCAAGACTTGAGATGGTTTTTTAGATAAAATATTTAAATCTTTTCCCATTTTTTTCTACAAAGTAGGAAGAAAATTATTATATCTTGTCCATATACCCTTAAATCTTTAAAGGTTTTATTACTAATAGGTATGAAAATGAACCCAAAGCTTTGGTTGATTGTAGCTATTTTGGGCTTGATAATTTTCACAAATTTTGTTCAGTTTGTCCAGGCCCCTAGACCTTTCAGAGGGTTCATCATCACTTTGCCAGGAGAAGTTGATGTCTCACCAGGAGAAAAGGTGACAATAAATGGAACAATTTTAAACATCGGTTTATGGTGGCTTCGTGATTTCAACATTTCTGTTGATGGATTGCCAGAAGACTTTCAAGTTAAAGTTATTCCAGAGAGATTTGAAGAGTTGAGAATTCGAAGGGAGTGGAATCCCCAACAAGGGGTTTATCGTGTTCCAGAAAAGTTCTGGATTGAAATAAAAGCCCCAGAGGGAAAAATCGGTGCTTTTCTTGTCAATGTGACAGGGAAAGAATGGAGAAGCTGGAAGAAAGTTGAAAATTCAACTTTATTTGTTTTGAGAGTTCATACACCACCAAAAATTTCAGTTTCTGATATAGAAGTTCCAGAAGAAGTTTTTGAATTCAAACCCTTCAACATAAGCTTTGAAGTTAAGAACGAAGGCCTGGGCAATTGGCCAGTCTCTTTGAAAGTGATTGCTCCAGAAGATTGGAAAGTTGAGCCTGAAGTTCAAAGTTTTGTTATTAATGAAAGTGGCTCTCAAAATGTTGTGTTTACTTTAACACCAACAAACACAAGTGGTAACATCTCAATTTTAATGGAATATTCTTACAAAAAAGAAATCTTGAATTTAACTAAAGCTGGACCTTTCATAATTCCTGCTAAAGAAGAAATTATGGAAAAGGTGGGGATGCCTACCGCTTTTGTGGCTTTGAAAGATTTTGTTAAGGCAAATCCTCTGGTAACACTAATAGCAACAATCTTATTGATAATAATCTTCTGGAATGTTTGGCAAATTGTTAAGCAAGTGAAGATGAGAAAAGTGAGGAAGAAACCTGAAGAAATTGTGGAGCATCCGAAAGCCAACCAGATTTTGAAATGATTAAGCAAGTATCTTTCTTGCTGCCGTGAACAAGAGCCTCAATTTATTCTTTGGGATTTTTGTTCTTTCATGTAATAATTCAATGTCATGTTGTAACAACTGATTTAATGTCACTATTCCAACATCACCAAGCTTTTGTTCGGTTTCAAAGTCCAAGCTTTTGAGAAGAGTTATGGGATAAAGCTTCTTCTCTTCTATAAGCTTTTCCAACCCAGCATTGGGAGGAGCCTTCCATCCTATGTAGCTTATTCCCTTGCATTCAGCATATTGCAAGGCATGGTCTGAGAATTTTGTGTTACAAATTACCAAAGCCTTTGAAAAATCGAAACCATGTCTATGAAGCTTGAAACCTTCTTTTAAATCTTCAAGTCTTGCTTGTGTTTCAAGCATAACATCAACACCTGTGTAAGTGTGGGGTTGTAAATGGTGCTTAACCTCAACAAAAATCGTTTCCCCATTTTTCACAGCAATTGCATCTATTTCATGACTCACACATTTACCTTCGACAATTTGGTTGACTTGAACGGAATAACCATATTCTTTTAAAAGCATGGCAACAAAAAGTTCAAAGTCCGGTTTTGGTCTGAGTCTGCTTATTGCTTCCCTCAAATCTATTCTATACTTAATTTCAGGTTTGACCTCTTTCAAATAAGAGAAGATGAGCTCGAGAATTTTACTAGTTGGTATACCATCATAAGCTTCTTTTTCAATTTGGTTGGCAATATTTTGAGCTTGTTTTAAATTAGCTTTAAGCCTTAGGCAAGTGGTTATTATTTTGCTTTTATCGAAAGGTTGTCTTCTTCCGTCAAACTTTGTTACGAAGATCATTTAACTCTTTTAAGAATTTTTATTTAATAAAAGAAATTTTTAATATATTCGTTTTGGAGGAGACATGCTTATGTATTCTTCCTTTTTAGATTCTTTTAAGAATGCAAGTGTGAGTTTGTCTCCTATTTGATAAATTCTTATAGAATAACCATAACCATTAATAATTTTTTCTATCTCTTCCAAAATTTTAATTTCATATCCATTATTTTTAATTTGTTTGATTAAATTAATCAACTTCATTTTTTCACTTCTTTTAAGGCCTATATCAGTATGGTATAAAGTTTTTATAACACTTCGACCTATCTTTATCTTCATAAAAATAAGATGTTAATAAATTTTTAAATAAACTTCATTTATACGAAAAGTAAATTTATTTTTATGAACACAAGAGCTTTGCTTGAAGCTGCTCTTTTCGTCTCTGATAAACCATTAAGTGTAGAAAAACTCTCAAAAATTCTTGAAATAAATCAAGAAGAAGTGAAGAAGCTTTTGTTAAAAATTCAAACTGAATTGCAGCAAGAGACTCATGGGATAGAGCTTGTTGAGACAAAAGAAGGGTTTGAGTTTAGAGTGAAGCAAGATTACAGGGAAAGGGTTGCAAAACTTGCACCTTTTGCTGATTTGAGTGATGGGATGATGCGTACACTTGCAATAGTTGCAGCTAAGCAGCCCATAAAACAATCGTTGATAGTGAAAATCCAAGGAAATAAAGCCTACGGCTATATCGCTGGCTTGGAAGAGAAAGGATTGATAAAAAGTGAAAAATTTGGAAGAACAAAGCTTCTTTCAACTACTCTAGAGTTTGAAAAATATTTTGGAAAGAGTAGTGAAGAAATAAAGAAAATTTTGACTGAAGCTGAGAGAAAAACTTAAATTTTTCTTCTTTTTAAACAAAATCATGTTAAAAGAGCTGAAAAGATTTTGTTTGATATTAACACACCCCTTAGCAACTTTGTTTTTATTCATGTACGCTAAAGAAGGGGCATCAGATGTTTTGAAAAAGCAGCAAGCTATATATTACCAATTCTACAGGAGCAACAGGTTGAGAGGATATGGAATAAAAACTTCTGTAGAAAGGGCGATAGCAGGGTATGGTTGTTTCAAAGGCTTTAGAGCCAGCCAAATAGATGAGGTTGGAATTCTCCATCATTTGATTTAAAAATTAATTTTACTCAAGTCATCTTATTATCATGGGTAAAAAATGGTATGAGCGTTACTATTGGTTTTTTTCAAGCAACAACATTCTGGTAATATTGGGCAAAAATGCAAGGAATGATGAAACGATTTTGAAAAGGTTTACCCGAGAGCAAGATTTAGTTTTACATTCGGATTTAGCTTCACGATTTGCAGTTATAAGGAATGATGCTGCTCAACCTTTGCCCGCAGAAACAATTTATGAAGCTGCTGTTTTCCTTACTTGCTACTCAGAGGCTTGGGATAAAAAGCTGGATAAAGAGCAAGTTAGTGTTTTCTATGTTAAACCTGAGCAAATAAAAAAACCAAAGGAAGGATGCAAAGGAGTTTTTGAGATTATTGGGGAAAGGAAATATTTGGAGAAAATTGAACCAAGGCTTTCTATAGGGGTAAAGCAGGAAAAAGTTTTTAATGCTAAGCTTATATATGGGCCACCAACTGCAGTTAAAGCTTATACTCCTTATTTAGTAACTCTTGTTCCAGGCGATACTCAAGCTAAAGCTTTGGCTGAAGAAATAAAAAAAGAATTGTTGCTAAAAGTTTGTCCTGAAATTTCTAAGGCAACCGAGGCCATAGAGCTTAAAGAAATAGAGAAGATAATTCCTTTTAGGAAAGGAGAGTTGGTAAAACTGTAAGTTTTTATTTTTCTATAACTAAAAAAATTTAATGCAATTCATCTTCAGTGAGCTTATAGAGAGATTTCACGAACTCCTCGGGACACCAAAAGAACTTATTCTAGAAACTTTTAACAAACCAGATGCCACAGATTTTGTAATAAACAAATGCATTTCAATAAAAAATTTTGGAAAATTTTACATCCTCATAATCTTTGAGATGGAAGATAAGATTGTAAGGTTTTCAACCGCTTACAAAATTTTCCCACGACTTTTAGACGGTCTTAATATTGCAAAGATGAGACCAGTTGAAATTTTGGAAGAATTCATGGAAAAATTTGGTATTTTAAAACTCATACCTGGTTATGGCGAGTGTAAGTTCTTGATTGATAAAAAGTCTAAGATTTTCTTCCATGGAATTTTGGACATAGAGAAATATTTGCAAGCACTTAAAAACTTGTAATATCACAAGATAATTATGTTAAATCTGTTCGAAGCCTTAAGTTTAGCGATAATCCAAGGTTTAACGGAATGGTTTCCAATCTCAAGCTCAGGCCATTTAGTAATCCTCCAACAACTTTTTGGTATAAGAGCTTCTATTGCCTTTGATGTCATGCTTCACTTTGGCACTTTATTTAGTGTGATTTACTTCTTAAGGAAGGATATAGTCAAGCTTTTGAAATTTGATGAGAAAAGCAGGCAATTGGCTGCTTATATTATAGTGGGAAGTTTGCCAATAGCTATTTTTGGTCTTCTCTTCAAAAGCTTTTTTGAGCAACTTTTTTCAAGTTTGTTTGTTGTTAGTTTTGCTTTGCTTATAAATGGAATAATTTTATATTTGACAAAATTCTCTAAACCAAAGAGAAGAGTTAAGCTTTCTGATGCTATTATGATAGGTTTGGCTCAAGTTTTTTCTTTGATTCCTGGTATTTCAAGGAGTGGGATAACAATTTCTCTTGCTTTGATGAGAAAGGTTGATAAAAAAGAGGCTTACAAGTTTTCTTTCTTGCTTTCTATTGTTGCAATTTTTGGGACAAGTTTTCTTAAGTTTGGGGAGATTGATTTTCATCAAGAGCCAATTGAGATTGTTTTAGTCGGAGTTTTAGTTTCGGCTCTTGTTGGCTATTTTACTCTCAAGCTAATAGCCAAATCTGTTATAGAAGGTGGTTTTTATAAATTTGCCTACTATTGTTGGTTGATTGGAGTTCTAACTTTATTCTTAGCTTTATAGCTAACATTTTAACAAGTGATAAAACTAGCTCAAGATGATTCCACTTAAAAACTGGTGATTTACAAAAAATTTTTCCACACTACCAAAGTTTAAATACTTTTATTTTTTAAAGAAAAATGATGAAATTCTATTTTTGGGAAAATGAGCCTGTTATGCTTGCTGCCTTAGCTGCAAAGATTTCACGTAGCCCATTCGAGAAGAACATTCAAGAGCTTTATGAAGAATGTGAGAGAGATATTGAAAAATCAAAAAAACTTGTCAACAGAATAATGAAAAAGTATAGACATCTTATTTTTGGCGACTTTTCAGATCATGCTATAGTTCTTGATGAAATTTCACGACTTGCAACAATTTACATTTGGCGGAATGTCAGTTCGGGTAATTTGGTTTATGGTGCTGGGATTGAAGCCTCACTTCGTGTGCTTAAACCAGCTAGATATCATGAAATAGTTTCTGGCTTTGGGGAACTGGCTTTCGAAACATATGAGAAGGCAATCGCCCAAGGTATTCCAGAAGAGGATGCAAGATATCTTCTACCAGAGGGAACGCTAACAAGGATGATATTTTCCGCCCCACCCAGATATTATGCAAAAATAGCAAATTCTTTAAAAAGAGCACCCCTACAAGAGCTTAATGAAATTTCTGAGAAAATTAAAAAAGTGGTAGAAGAAAAATTTGGATTGGAAATACCAGAAGAATACCCTGCTTCAGAATGGAAATTTTTTGGCAAGGAGAAAATTGATGAGAGGACTTTCTTCACTTGTAATGGAGATGTTTATTCAATCTCCTTAGATATGTTTGTTGAAGGAAGCTTGGCTATGTATGCACAGTTAGTAAGGGAGCGGGGATTTCTTTGTCTACTTGCACCAATGGAGGAAATTGCCGAAAGAGGAGTTTTTGTTGTCCCCCCAACATTTACAGAGACGGTAAGGAAAGAGTATAGAGAGATAGCAGAGAAGGCAAAAGAGAAACAAATTGAATTGATAGAGAAAAAAGACCCAAACTTTGCTTATTTTCTTCTACTTGGGCAATTGGCAAAAGGAAAAATTTATGGGAAAGGTGTGAGTGTAGTTGAGGCATCAAGAACACGGTCAGAAGGGACCGCACAATGGGAAATAAGAAATAAGGTGGGAATTCCCATAACAGAAGAGCTAGCAAAACATGTAGAATTGAGGAAAGAAATTGGTCCCAGATGTTGGCGTGAGAAAATGTGCACTGAGCCCTCCACTTTTAAAACAGAAAAGAGCATTTGTAAAGCATTTATAAAAGCCGGTGGAAATTGGCAGGGAGGTTTAAATGAATTGCTTGATTTGTTGAAAGAGACGTATGATGTCTTTAAAGTTTAGAGATGGTTTAACAATGGTCAAAGAAAGTACATTAAACCATAACTTCAAAAATTTCAAATTTTCTTTTCTTTCAAAACTAATTCTTGGGAATCCAACATAATTTTAAAAATTATTTTACAAGTTAATAACTATGTTAAAAATTTCAAATGTTGCAATTATTACAAAATGCGCATCATCCCTTATTAAGGAGAGTTTTGAGTATTTGATAAAAGAACTTGATATACCATGGTATAATCTTTCTTATCCACCATTAAATGTGGGAAGAAAGCCTACAGTAGACTATACTACTTCCCATAAAAACCCTAAACTATTGGGAGATGAGTTAATAAAAAGAAAAATAAATAGGGTAATCTTAGCTGGTGGGCATTTTGGTGCTTGTCACTTAGATCAATTCATTTATTTGGTCCATGATTTTGTGCGGAAAAAAATGGATGTAGAATTTATCTTTCCACGGGAACTCATATATACCTTTTATAATACACATGAGGCTGATATAACAAAAATGCCTCCTGAAGATGTAATTGAGAAAATACGTCATTATTACTTACTTTCTGTAAGCATTGTACCAGTTTCAACTTCATTGATAATTAAACTTCTTACACTTGGACGCAAAGAATATTATGAGGTATATCCTAATTGTAGAGTATTTAACGAAAGACAACTTGTAGAAGAAATTAACCCTGGAAACAAACCCATAATAACAATTAGCCTATTCACTAAGAACCAAGATGTGTTGGATTATCTTAGAAAAGAAAGTCTATGAAAATTCAGTAAAAGTGAGATATTTGATAAAGTTTTTAGAAGTTGATGTTTTGTCCTTACAACGGCTTGTCCGACTATTAAGTTTTTATTCTTGAAATCCAAATTTCCTTGAAGAAGTCTTCTTGTTCGGTTTCAATTTTTCCATTATTCTCCAGATGTAATAATGGCACAAATTTATCCACAATTCTCTTCCTCTCCCACTTCTTCACTATTTGACTAAATCCAACTTTATCACTGTTTAATTTTTTCATCAATTCATCTATTTCTTTCATCATCTCTTCTATTCTTTTTGTTATATCCTCCTCTTTTATTTGCAGTTCAATTCTCTCTCTCCACTTTCTTTTTCTTTCTATCCTCCTCTCCCTCACAGCTATAGCTTTCCTTAAAGCCAAAATCAACTCATCTAAAGTTATTTGCCTCTTTGGAATTCTTCTCAAAGGAACACCTAGTTGAACCAAGTTTGGATCTATTCCCAAATCAATTTGTTGTTGTTGAACAATTTGCTCTATTGTTTCTTCTTCTTCAAAAATTGAAAGGTAATCTGCTTTAAGCCTAAGCAAAACAGCGGCTACAAATACAACTCGGGCAGGGATTCTGAAATCAAGTTCCTGAATTCTCTTCAAGTAATTTAAGAAGCTGTCTGTAAGCTTAATCAAATCAATATTCCAAGGATCGAGTTTTTCTATGCTAACTATATGATAAATTATCTCTTCCCAATTTTCCTTTTCCAGTATGAGTTGAAGAATGTTTTCTTCCTCTGCCATAATTATTATTTGACTTTCATGAAATTAAGCTTCTTTTGGCAACTTGACTCCCAAAATCTTTGTTTCTCCACGATCCATCGTGCAACCGTAAACCATATCCCCATAGGTTATTGTGGTGTCGTTATGTGTTATAACAATAAACTGAGCTTCCTTTGAAAGAGCTTTAAGCAATTCAGCGACTTTCTTACTGTTTTCTTTATCCAAAGCAGCGTCAACTTCATCCAATATGTAAAATGGAGCAGGCCTATATTCTTGAACGGCAAACAAGAAAGCTAAAGCAGTCAAGCTTTTTTCTCCACCAGACATGGCATCTATATTCAAAAGCATTTTCCCCCCAGGATTTGCTTGGATTAACAGTCCACTCTCAAGATTGTTCGGATCTTCTAGCTCTAGGCTTGCAGTCCCTCCAGTCATTTTGTTAAACATTTCATTGAACTTATCACTTACCTCTCGCAAAGTCTTGAAGAAAACTTCTCTTCTTTTTTGCTCTATTTCTTCAATCATTTCAAGGACAGCCTTCTTTTCAGCCAATATCTTCTCATATTTCTGTTTATATTCATCAAACTCACTCTTAAACTTTTCAAATTGCTCTATGGCTTTGAAGTTAACAGCACCCAAGCTTGCGAGCTCATTTTGAACTTGTCTTATCATAATTTCCAAACTTCTAACACTTTTCTCTATCGGCTTCACCTCACCATATTGTTGTGCTTCAACTTTCACTGTTTCCAGTTCAGCCTCTATCCTCGCCTTTTGAATGTAAAGCTTATTGAGTTCAGTTTGAATTGCTAGCCTTTGTTCATAAGCTATTTTTCTCTTTTGTCTTAAAGAGTCAAGCTCTTGCTCGGTATCGATTTTTAATTTCTCCAAATCAATAAACTCTTTCATTTCTTCAGATTTGGAAAGCTCTTTTAGCCTCGCCTCACACTCTTGAATTTCTTTTTCGAAAGTCTTAATTTCTTCTTTCAGTTTTTCCTTCACCTTTTGATATTCCTCTATTTCAATCTTCACCGGCACAATTTTTGATGCTCTGAAGTAATAGCCACCTATCATCACTCCACTTCTTTCGGCCAAATCACCATCCAGGCTTACCATTCTAGCTCTTCCAATTCCAATTCTCCTCATCGCCTCCAAATCTTCAACTACAACCGTGTTTCCAAAAACAAATTCAATAGCTGGGGAAAATTTCTTGTCAAATTCTATAAGCTTGCTTGCCACCCCAATAACATCTTTCTCTTTCAACAATTCTTTTGCTTCAAATTCTACCGGCTTTATTTTGTTCAAGGGTAAGAAAGTGGCCCTCCCTATCTTCTCCTTCTTCAAAAATTCTATGCAATTCTTTGCAGTTTCATCAGAATCAACAATTATGTCATTCAAGTGTGGGCCGGCAGCAACTTCAATAGCAACTTGATATTTTTCCGGAACCTTTATCAAACTTGAAACAACACCAAAAACCCCCTTTATATTTTGATCAATTATCGCTTTAACAGCCTTTGGTATAACTTCACTCTTTGCTTCAATTTCCTTTAACCTTTGAATCAAAGAGTCTATTCTTTCGATCTCCTTTTTATTTGAGTCTATTTTATCCTTGTTGATGAGAATTTTTGTCCTCAAATAAGAAATTTCCCTCTCAACTTCAACCTTTTTCGATATGGCTACAAGCTTTGTTGCTATCTCTCTTATACTCTTTTCCCTTCTCTCAAGTTCAGCCTCTATAACCTCAATCTCTTTTTTAAGCAATTCATTTTCTCTCTCCTTCTTTTCAATCTCTTTATTCAACTCTTCTATCGTTTTGCTAAACTCTTGAATTTTTCTATGAGCAAGAGATGCTTTCAAAAGTTGTAGTTGTGCTTGTAACTCTTGATACCTTAAGGCAGCATTCCTCTCTTCTTCCAACCTTTTGAAAATATCATACCTTTCACTTATCACTATTTCAGCTTCTTTTAGTTTTGCATCAACTTCGGCCAAATCTTTCATAGCCTTTTCTTTTTTCTCATTGTATTCAGCTATTCCAGAAATTTCATCAATTATAGATCTTCTTTCTATCGGGTTCATCTCTATAACATTTGTCACATCACCCTGAAGCACTATGTTATGACCGTCTGGATAAATCCTGGCTGTTGCCAACACTTCAAGTATTTTTTCTCTTGTTGTATTCTTGCCGTTAAGTTTGTAGACAGAAACTCCTTTTCTGTTTACTTTCCTTGTCACGGAAATTTCTTCATCTTCAAAAGGAAAGAGCTTGTTAGTGTTATCTAAATACATAGTGACTGAAGCAACTTCAGCAGGAGGCTTTCCATTACCACCATGAAAAATAAGCTCATGAAGCTTGTGGGCTCTAAGAGATTTAATGGAAGTGCTACCTATGACAAAAGCTATTGCATCCAAAATATTCGATTTTCCCACACCATTAGGGCCACATATTACATTGAAGCCTGGTAAGAAAGGAATTGCAACTTTCTTGTTAAAGCTTTTAAACCCCTGCAAAACAATTCTGGTTATATAAGTTTTCATTTTTTCTTCACCCCAATTTCATGCTTCTCTATCAAAAGCCTTAAGCCAGCTCTCACAGCTTCTGCTTTTGAAGAATAAAGACCACTTTCAACCAAACTATCAAGAATTTCTAGCAAGGCACCATCAAATTTTATAGGGATTATTTTGGTCTTGTTCTTCGAATTTCCCATATATAAATATTATATTTTTTTTATATATAGCTTCAGACGTCAAAATATTTCTCTATTTCCCAGTCAGTAATTTTTCTCTTATTGTACTCTTCAAATTCAGCTTCCTTCAGCTCAACAAATTTCCCTAAACTAGGGCCTAACAATCCCCTTATCAACTCATCCTTTTTCAATTCTTCTAAAGCTTCTCCAAGTGTGGATGGCAAACTTTCCAAATCTTTGTATCTACCACTTTCATAAATGTCTTCTTCCAAAGCTTCTCCCAACTCAAGATTGTTCTTTATTCCATCCAATCCAGCCTTGATGAGAACTGCAAAAGCTAAGTATGGGTTTGCACTTGGGTCACAAGCCCTAAACTCTATTCTTGACGAACTTTGGCTAATAACTTCGGGGATTCTGACCAAAGCGTCTCTATTCTTGCTCCCCCAGTAAATGTATTTTGGAGCTTCAAACTCACCAAGCCTTTTGTAAGAGTTCACGGTTGGGTTTGTTATGGATGTTATAGCTTTGACATGTTTGAAAATGCCTGCGATGAAAGATTTTGCCATATGAGAAATTTTATAAACATCTTTCTCATCATAAAACAGATTTTTCTCCTTATTCCAAAGGCTTATATGGAGATGCATACCATTGCCAGGTAAGCCAAAGAAAGGTTTTGGCATGAAAGTAGCTTTCAAACCAACAGACTCTGCCACTAGCTTTATCACATTTTTAGCAAACAGAATTTTATCGGCTGAAGAAACAGGATTATCATACTTTATGTCAATTTCATTTTGTCCAGGTCCAACTTCATGATGTCCTGTGTCCCACTCTATCCCAGCTTTTGTTAATATTTCTATTATTTTGAGTTTGACTTCATGAGCTTTGTCTTTTGGGGAGACATCAAAATAGCTTCCTTTATCAAGTTTTTCACCCTCTTTCAATAGGTAAAATTCCAATTCACCAGCAACAAAAACTTTAAACCCTAAAGCTTCAGCTTCAGCCAAAACTTTCTTGAGGATAAATCTGGGATCACCTTCATAAGGTTTATTTCCTGAATAAACATCACAAAAATAAACCTCTAAATCATTGAGCTTGAACTTTGAATTTTCATCTGGCTTAAGTCTCATATCACTTTCAAATCTTCTTACCAAACCAAGAATGGAAGAACCATCAAACCATATTCCCCTTTCTTTTGATTCTTTGAATTTTCTCTCAGAAACAATAACTTCTTTGAGGGTGCCATTTATATCTGAGAACCTCAAGCTGATGAAGCTCATACTTCTTTTTTAAAGATTAAACTTTAAAAGTTTTTATATAAGCTTGTAAATAAGAGGAAATTGTTCGAGATTCTAGTTTTTATCTTTCTTGAACAATTTTATGTTAAACATAAGCTTTACACTCAAGATTAAATGGCTTTTAGAATCAAGTGGGCCCGGAGGGATTTGAACCCTCGACCAACTGGTTAAGAGCCAGCTGCTCTACCATGCTGAGCTACGGGCCCAGTTTGATTGATTAATATTCTGTTTCCTAACATTTTAACTTATTCACTTTTCTTTCTTAACTTAAAATTTTTAAATAATTTATGTTTCAGTCTTAACAAAATAAAGTTGAGATGAAAACTATGGAGAAATTGAGAATGGATGAAGCTACAAGGAAAAAATTGAGAAATGCAAAGTATGGGATTTTTGGTCATTCAACAGTGGAGATTTGTAACTGGACCAAAAGGTCCTTGCGTGGTGAAGGTAATTGTTACAAAAACAAATTCTACGGCATAGAAACACACCGTTGCATGGAATTCTCTCCTGCTGGAATGTTTTGTCAGAATAGATGCATTTATTGTTGGCGTCCAACAGAATTTTACAAGCTCCTTGAGATGAAAGAAGAACAGGTGGACGAGCCCGAGCAGATAGTTCAAGCCTTGATGAAGGAGAGGAGGAAGCTCTTGACAGGTTTTGGTAGCAACAAAAAAGTAAGAAAGGAGAGGCTGAAAGAAGCTTATGAACCAACACATTTTGCAATTTCTTTGAGTGGTGAACCAACAATGTATCCAAAGTTGCCCAGGATGATAAAATATCTCAAATCTCTACCTCAAACAAAATCGATTTTTCTTGTGACGAATGGTCAAGAGCCAAGGATGCTTGAGAGACTTGAGAAGGAAGATGCCCTACCAACTCAAATTTACTTGAGCATGAATGCAGGCAATAAAGAAACTTTTCTGAAGGTTAATTGTCCTTTGCTGAAAGATGCTTGGGAAAGGTTTAACCAGAGTTTGAAATTATTGAGTGAAACTAAAGCTAGAACTGTGATAAGGATAACTTTGATTAGAGGGTTGAATGATTCGGAGGGAGAAATTCCGGAATTTGTGAATCTCATCAAAAAGGCAAACCCCAACTTTATTGAAGTCAAATCTTATATGCATGTGGGGAGCTCCATAACAAGGCTTTCAGCTCAACACATGCTTGAACAGGATGAGGTGAAAGCTTGGAGTGAAAAATTGCTTAAGTTTTTACATGAATTTGAATACATGGATGAGCAAGAAGAATCAAGAGTTGTGGCGATACAGAACAAAAAAAGATTTGTAGAAAGATGGATAGTCACATAATTTTTGAAGCTTGCTCTGGGAAGCAAAAAGATTTCTGAAAAAGTTAACAATAAACTAATATGATTTCGGATTTGGAGCTTGCAAGAAGAGAACTTAAAGAAAAAAATTTGAGTTTGGTTATTTCAAACTCAGGAAAAATAATTTTTGAATCTAAAAGTGAGGGAATCAGTGATTTTCTATATGCTATTGAAAAATATGGTGAAGAATTAAAAGGGTCTTCTATTGCTGATTCGGTTGTTGGTAAAGCGGTGGCAATGCTTTGCCGATATGCTAAAGTTTCAGCAGTTTTTGCTTCAACTATTAGTGAAAGGGGAGTGGAAGCTTTGAAGAAGGGTAAGATATATTTTGAATTTGAGAAGATGGTACCAACAATCATGAATAAGAGAAAGGATGATGTTTGCCCATTTGAAAAGTTAGTTGCTGGTTTGGAGGATGAGGTTGAATGTTACCAAAAAATAAAAGAATTCTTGGAGGGATTAAACAGATCAAAAGGGACTTAATTAACATTTCTCCCTTCATTATTTAATTTAGAAGAATGGGCCTACCGGGATTTGAACCCGGGACCAACGGGTTTCTTTCATCTTTTAAATCAAAGCTTTTAGCTTTAAGCTAAAAGCCCGCTGCTCTACCATGCTGAGCTATAGGCCCTTTGTTATATTCAATTTATTTTTTATTTTATTATACCTTTTTCATTTTTTTTAAAAACTAGAGACTTAAATTTAAATTCATTCAAAGTTTATTTTCCCTTCGGTTGAAAAATGTGATGAAAGCATGATTTAAATCTTTTTCTACCAACTGTTAATTATGGAGAAGTTTGATTCCCAACAGTTGGCTCGACCCATGTTTGAAATTAACACACTTGAGAGTAAATATACAAACTTGAGTGCAATTTTACCTCCCCTAACCCAAAGGATGGGATTTTTTGAAAGGGAGTTTAAGCAAGGAATAGAACAAACCCCTTCGATAATATTAACTCCTTCTGACCTTGAGGAAAAGGGGATTGAAAAAGTTGTAAAAATTTTGGAAGAAATGGGAGGGGAGGTTTACCTTGTTGATGAAAACGGTAATGTTTATAATCTAAGACGCTGCCTTCTTCAAAATGAAAAAGAATTGCCTGACGAGCTTGCAGACAAACTTCTTCACTCTTCTCTTTTTAGTTATGTTGAAAAATTGTGGAAGGAAAATGAAACAAAAAATATGTGGGAAGATTTAAGTTACGTTTTGGGTAAAGTTGGGATTGTAAACTGGTTCAAAAGCTTGTTTGATCAGGATAAGGAAGAGGAAGTTGCTGAAAAGATTGTGGAGCATTTTTGTGAGATAGGAAAATTGGAGGAGCTGAAGGAATATTTGAAGA
>JAWBWS010000004.1:0-74295 GCA_038999725.1 Candidatus Aenigmatarchaeota archaeon | reverse complement strand
CAACACCAGACTGCAGTAAAGCTCTACGGGGTCTTCGTTTCCCACAGGAGGTCTCCGGCCTATTCACCGGAAAGGCGAGTTCACTGGGTCCCAGCCCAGGACAGTGGGGAAGTCGTTAAGCCATTCAGACGGGCCGTCATTTAAACGGCAAGGGATTACGCTACTTATGCCGCCCAAGGCAGCGATATCATTTAATCAAATGACCGCCTTAGGTTACGACGGTCAGAGTTACCGCCGCCGTTTACCGGGGCTTCTTCCCGTTGAAACGGGCTTTCACACACCGGTACTGGGCAGGCATCAGAGACCGTACACATCCTTTCGGACTTGCGGTCTCCAGCGTTTTTGTTAAACAGTCGCTTCCCCCTTGTCACTGCGACCTGCTCTCCCTTGTGAGAGAACAGGCACCCCTTCTACCGAAGATACGGGGCCAACTTGCCGATTTCCCTAGGCTGGGTTCTCCCAACACACCTTTGCCTTCTCGGCAAGCCTACCTGTGTCGGTTCTCGGTACGGTCATGAGGGATCCTTCCAGTTTCCCTTTTCACGGGCTCCAGGAATCAGCGGAACTTCCCATACGGGAAGCCATTCCTGCCTTCATGAGCTTCTCCTCATTAAGAGACTCAACTCACTTCAGCAGTTAGCTTGCGTCCACCTATCCCGAAGCGTCAGGAAACTGGCTTGCGTCGCCGCACGTACCCTCATGGCAGCCGAATATTAACGGCTTTCCCTTTCGAGTGCTTCGGTTAAGAGCACCCTTAGGACCGGCTAACCGCCAGCTGACCAACATTGCTGGCAAACCCTTAGGCTTCAGGTGGTTAGGATTCTCGCCTAACTTTGCTGTTACTTTCGGCAGGATCTTCAATCCTACACGGTCCACCCCTGTTTACACAGAGGCTTCTACCCATGCAGGACGCCTCCCTACCACTGCTTTCGCAGTCTAGGGTATCGGTAGCTAGCTTAGTCCCTTCCATTTTCGGGGCCCGAACTCTCGGTAGGTAAGCTGTTACGCACTTATTATCTGATGGCTGCTTCTAAGCCTACAGCCCTACTGTCTGGGAGTTCGGACACCCTTCTTCGTTTAGCTAGCATTTAGGGACCTTAACCCTAGGTTGGGTTGTTCCCCTTTCGAGTGCCGAGCTTACCCCAACACCCTCACTCCGGTCTTCTACGGCGGTAATAGATTCGGAGTTTGACAGGAAGGCTGGACCTTTCGGCCCTTGGCCAACCAATCAGTAGCTCTACCCTATTACCTGCCTCAGACCAGGCTGCACTGAGATGCATTTGGGGAGGAACCAGCTATCGCCAGGTTCGTTAGGCTTTTCACCACTAACCCCAGGTCACCCGAGCGATTTGTAACTCAGCACCGGTAGCAGGCTTCCATCCCCCTTTCGAGGGACTTCGCCTTACCCAGGGTTAGATCACCTGGCTTCGGGTCTTGTCCCAGTGATTTCAGGCACTTTCATACCTCGCTCCTCGCTCTTACGAGCTGCGAGCTTGTCGCTTTCGCTTTGGCTACCTTGCGAAAGCAAGTTAACCTCACCACTGAGACAAACTCCCTGCCCCGTGTTTCCGCACGGACGACACGACCCTGTAAGCTTCTCCTCTTACTCTCCTTTCGGATTTCATTCGGAGAAGCACCTTTCAGGCCGTGTCTGACTATCCCCACTTGGTTTCAAGCTCTTTTCACCCCGCTTTCGCGGTGCTTTTCAGCTTTCTGTCACCATACTAGTTCGCTATCGGACTTCAGGAGTATTTAGAGTTGGATGTTAATTCACCCAGATTCCCACTTCCCATCCAGGAAATGGTACTCAGGATACCTGCCATCTCCCTTCCAGCCTTCCCTTACGGGGCTATCACCCTCTACGGCGCTGCTTTCCAGCAGACTTCAGGTCAGCTGGTTAGGAAGGACACAGGTCCTACAACTCCACATCCTGTTTGGCTCTTCGCCAACCAGTTCGGTTTGCCCTTCGCCGCTTTCGGTCGCCCCTACTAACGGCATCTCGATTTGATTTCTCTTCCTGCGCCTACTAAGATGCTTCAATTCAGCGCGTTCCCTCTCCTTTCGGAGTTGGCCGAAGCCAAGGATTCCCATTCATTAATCCTGGGATCTACGCCTGCATGCGGCTCCCCCAGGCTTATCGCAGCTTGCCACGAACTTCCTCGGCTCCGAAGCCAAGCTATCCACCAAGTGGGTTAGCATTGTTAGGCCTTAGTGACCTCCTTGATCCTGTGGTAGTGTCATCTTATGGTTTCAAATAGACAGTTCGCTCTTCATCTTTTTTCAGGCGAATAAATGTTATCATCAACCTCCACTCTTCACCCCTTATTCTTTAATAAGGAGTTGCATTCTGTTGAATTGCTCGCAAGGTGTCCACGTCTTCATCTTTTATCAGAAGAAAAACAAGCTCATCGCTAAATAAAGAAGGCCGATGCTTAAGCTAAGCAAACATACAGACACCGGCAAATAAATAAGTTGTATTTTGTATTTATAAAGATTTCGAATTATTAAGTTAGTCAAAAGAAAAACAGAAGAATATTTTAAACTATCTTTTAAACTATCAATAAATAAAGGATATTTATGCTATTATTAGATTTATTAGATTTCGGTTTGATGCTCACGTCTTTCTTTATAATGACTCTAGGCATAGCATCTCTTTCGCAACTTATTATAGGAGGTTTGTTAATCCCTTGTTTTCTTACAACCAGATAAAAGTGTATTTTCATTTAAGGGTAAATAAAGGGTGTAAAAATGAGTCTTAAGAAAAATAAATATAGAATTTGTATTTTTGATTTTGATGGTGTTTTAGTGGATAGTTACGCTTGTTTACCTTCCCTGTATGACTTCATTGCTCATCATCTTGGGTTGAAAAATGATGTGAAGGACAAGTTTATTCAAAAGGCGTTGGCCTATGAAGACGAACAAGACGCGCTAGGAAATTATGATTGGAGAATTTGGGATATCCGTAACCGAGGAAAGATTAGATGAGATGCTTAAGATTTTCTTGAGGATACAACAATCTATAGTATTAACTCAAAAAGTATTCTAGAGTCGTTAAGAAAGAAGGGACTAATTTTAATAATAATCTCAGGAAATGATGGAATTCCAAGCATGAAAAGATATAGAATCAAGAAAAATGGATTTCTTGATTATTTTGATGATATTTTTATTACTGGCGAAGATGTAAAGGATCGATTAGAAGGTATAAAATTGATTATGAAAAAATACACGGCTTCCCGGAAGAAATAATATTCATAAACGATAAACCTTCGCAGATTAATGAAATAAATTATGTGAGAGTATAACAACCGTGAAAGTTGAGTTTGATGGACTACTTAAATTGGCATGGCGTAGGGAATGTAAGCCAAATTTCCGAATTAAAAAAATTGATGAGATAGAAACAATTCTCAAATAAAAAAACTTTCAAAACAGGAGAGACGTCAGAATCAATAAGAGGGATAATCAACTGATTATAGAGAAGCTCAAGAGAGAAAACCGAATAATTTGGCAAAGAGAATTGCTAGGGCTTTGGAGAAAGATGTAAATGAAGTTTCCCCATATTTATGACAAAGAAGAAGAAAAATCGATTTATGAAGTACCAAATTTTCGGCAATCTTAAGTCGTAATATTCTCTCACAATTAGAATTTCTGGCTCAAATTCCAATTTTCTGAGTTTGTATTCCCTCTTTACCCTTTCACACCCCTCTAGTTGGTCTTTTAAAAACTCCGCAATTATTTTAAATCTTGTCTCAATTTCATAATGTTTTTTGAGAAAGCTCCTTTGAGCTTGATGGTAAGTCCACCAAAACGCTATACCTTCACGAATTACTGGATAAGATGCTTTTTCAAAGTTTTGAATACCAAAAGCAAGCGCTAGGGAGTATCTTGCTTTTATTCCAAGCCCCATTACAATCTTAGGCTTAAGTAAACGAACATATGCTTTTAGAATATAAGTCTAGCAGACAGCTCTAGTTGGAGGTGGCATATTATCTCGGGCCATGTAAAACAGCATTGATACAATAAATCCGATAACACCCATCCACTCTATCCCAGGAAGTCTCTTTTTTATTAAAGGGAAAAGTTTTTCACGAAAATTATTTGCACTAAAATCCGTGTGGCACCATGGACAAACTCTTCCATCTGCCGAGCAACCAATAATACCACTCCTTTTGGGACTTGCGGGGTCTTGAGAAACAAAAAGGATTAGAGGAGATTCTGTTTGATGTAGTGAGCAACCTTCAGCAAATACAGGATTACCTCGAAGGGGATGCCGAGGACAATCTTGACAGCATAAAAACTTCCCCATTCACGCATTCTCCCTAAGAGAATTAATGTTCTCACATTTTTCCGGGTCCATAAATTCCTCCTTCTCATTATTTGTTTTTTGAGCGCGTCGTTTAATCTCATTAGCCATTTGCCCCTCCTCTGATTCATACATAAACAATCTCCTTGTTTAATCTACTATATTGTCGCTCTCTTTTTCTTCATGTGGACCGGCCGGGATTCGAACCCGGAGCCTCCTCGTTGCAAGCGAGGCGATCTACCATTGATCTACCGGCCCACTATTAGTATTTGAGCCTTATAACCTTTAAATTATCCTCCTCTAATAATTTTTAATTAGTGACTTGATGTTTGAAATAATTCCAATAATTGCTGGTTTGCTTTCAATCTTCACAGCTTTCTACTTATATCTTCACGTGAGCAAACAAAGCCCTGGAACAAGGAAAATGGAAGAAATTTCTGAAGCGATAAAAATTGGGGCAAAAGCTTACTTGAAAAGACAAAACTTATACCTAGCAATTTTTGTCGCCATCATGACTTTTCTAATTTTCCTCTTTTTAAACCCACATATAGCTCTAGCTTACTTGCTCGGTTCCATCTCAACAGCAGTAGCAAGCTATTTTGGGATGCTTGCCGCGGTCAAAACAAATGTTAGGGTAACCAACGCTGCAAAGAAAAGCTTAGCTCAAGCTTTTTCAATCGGTTTTTGTGGTGGAGCTATTATGGGCTTGATGATAGTTGGTATAGCCTTGATTGGAATTGCCATTTTATTCCACATTTACCAAGACCCTGAGATTGTTTTGGGCTTCAGCTTTGGTGCAAGTGCTCTGGCTTTATTTGCAAAAGCTGGAGGTGGCATCTACACGAAAACAGCAGACATAGGTGCTGATTTGGTTGGAAAAGTTGAGATGGGAATTCCTGAAGATGATCCAAGAAATCCTGCTGTTATTGCTGATAATGTTGGTGATAATGTTGGTGATGTTGCCGGTATGGGTGCTGATTTAATAGACTCTTACATAGCAAGTATAATAGCTGCTATGATAATAGGGAAGGTCATTTCTCCAACCTTTGTTTTCTTACCTTTGCTTATAGCAGCTGTGGGAATTTTTGCTTCCATACTTGGCGTAATTTTTGTCAATTTTACGAAAAGGAAAAATCCCAACATGGCTTTAAATCTCGGAACTTTTTCAACTTGCTTTATTTTTGCAATTTTAACTTTTTTAATCATTCAGCTTCTTAACCTTGGAGTTCAAGGCTATGGTGTGTTTTTACCAACTCTAGCAGGTTTGATTGCAGGTGTGGTCATAGGAATAACCACAGACTATTACACTTCAATTGATAAAGCTCCAGTAAAAAAAACGGCAGAAGCAGCAAAAACAGGAGCGGCCACAAACATCCTATCTGGCTTTTCTTATGGTATATTGAGTATTGTACCATCGATAATAGGAATTTGTATAGCAATGCTTGCTGCCTGGCATCTTGCAGGAGCTTTTGATGTTAACAACTTCTATGGGATAGCAATTTCAGCCGTTGGCATGCTTTCAATAGTAGGGATGATAATCTCTTCTGACGCTTATGGTCCTATAGTTGATAATGCTAAGGGAATCGGAGAACAAGCTGGTGTTGGAAAAAAAGCTTTAAAAATTACTGATAGGCTTGATGCTCTAGGCAACACAACAAAAGCCATAACAAAAGGTTTCGCAATTGGTGCAGCTGCTCTAACTGTTTTAGCTTTACTCGGAGCTTATGCTGAAGTTGTTGAGATAAGGAAAGATCCTTTAAGTGGCCTATTCTCCATAAACTTAATGGAGCCTAAAGTGATAGTTGGGATTTTTATTGGTGGCATCATCCCACCAGTGATTTCGGCTTTGTTGATTTTAGCAGTGGGGAGAAATGCCTTCAGGATGATTGAAGAAATAAGAAGGCAATTCAGGGAAATACCTGGATTAATAGAAGGAAAAGCAAAACCAGACTATGCTAAATGTGTTGATATAGCTACAAAAGGTGCCTTGAAGGAGCTCATGTTTCCATGCTTGCTAGCAATAATTGCTCCTTTGCTTGTCGGTTTTCTTTTAGGTAAAGAAGCTTTGGCAGGCTTCCTTGCTGCTAGTATATTGACGGGAATAATTTTTGCGTTATTCATGGCAAATTCAGGAGGAACATGGGATAATGCAAAGAAGCTAATAGAAGAAGGGGCATTTGGTGGTAAAGGCTCAGAAGCCCATAAGGCTGCCGTAGTTGGTGACACGGTTGGGGATCCTTTTAAAGATACTGCAGGACCAAGTTTAAATACAATGATAACAGTTATGTCTTTAACCGCTTCAGTTTTTTCTTCATTAATACTCACATATAACCTGTTTCCTTAATTCTTTAAATAAGCTCTCTTTTCGGAATTATATACTTTAAAATATATCTTTCACTACCGGAAAAAAAATTATTTACTACTGATAAGTAATTAACATGAGCTTGAGATGGTTTATAGGGGAAGAAGAAAGGGTGTTTAATTTAGAAAAGGGTAAAACTTACAGAACCGGTAGAAAGGACATTGTGTTATACATTCTTGATGAAACAGCAGGGAATTTAATACCGATGGACATTGGTAGTTTACTCGTTTCACGCTTTAATCCTGCTGAAGGTAAATATGGTTCAGTGGTTATCAAATATAAAGAAGATGGTTCTATAAAAATCTATACTGCAAAAAATTCCACAAATGATGTAGAAATCCTCGAGTTACCCGTTCATGCTCCAGAAAAATATTATGAAGATATAGCTAAACGTATGTCTATGAAGAACAGTGAGTTTTATGAAAAACATAAAGAGTCTTTGTTTTTATATTGTAATTTCAAAGCCCCGCGAGAAGATAGAGAAGATAGTGATGGATATAGCCTTGATTCAAATTGTGTATTAATCCATATACGTGGAGCATTGATAGCAAGACTTTATAAAACTCCAAAGGAATTGACGTTTTATTAAAAAACTATCCTCTAAAAGTAATAGACTAATAAAATCCATAGTGGTAAAACTCTATAGGTTACGCTATTTTTGAAACACTAAAAATTTTTTCTCAGGTAGGTTGTTTTCTAGTGCCTGAGGTAGGGTTGCAATGGATCTTAAGGAGGTGATCCAGCCGCACGTTCCCGTACGGCTACCTTGTGGCGACTTTAGGCTCTAGGGAGTCCATCTAGCCAAATCAATTCACCTCCGACTCATCATCAATTTTCAGGGTCAAGCCAATTTTTTCATCTTAGCTTTAATTTTTCGGACTCCCGAGATTAGCCCCTCTCACAGAACTTCCACTCGACTTGCTCATCACAAGCCTCGAGGAAGTTCCGCTCGATTGGCTTGACGGGCAGTGTGTGCAAGGAGCAGGGACGTATTCAGCGAACGATGATGACGTTCGCTTACTAGGGATTCCAGCTTCACGAGGACGAGTTACAGCCCTCGATCCGAACTGGGCGCGCTTTTAGGGGATTCGCTTCCCCTTTCGGGGTTGCATCCCTTTGTGGCGCGCATTGTGCGTCGCGTGTGGCCCAGGGCATTCGGGGCATACGGACTTCGGTCAGGTAAAAGACATGTAAGGCTCTGGGCGCTGTTCATGTTCATCTTTTTTCACATGAACCGGTTATGAGCCTTTTACCTGTCTACCGTCGCCCACTCCTTCCTCTGGCTTATCGCCAGCGGTCTCCCATGAGTGCCTGCTTTCCGGAGAAAGCAGTAGCAACATGGGATGTGGGTCTCGCTCGTTAACGCACTTAAGCGCACGCCTCACGGTACGAGCTGACGATGGCCATGCACCACCTCTCGGCTTGTCTGGTAAGCCCTTCAGACTGACCTTCATCCTGCCGTCGGCCCTGGTAAGATTCGGGGGATAACATCAGATAATTTTCCAATAAGTAGCCTTTCCGATTTTTTTGCTTTTCACTAATCTTCTTTTTTGTAAATCTCTTAAACTTTCTCTAATTGTACTTGGAAGTATTCTTAAATTTAAACAAATTTCTTCAATTTTCCACCATTTGTTCTTTTTCATATTTAACATACCCAATATTTTTTCTTGTGTTTGTTTTTCTTTTTTTCTATATCCTCCAATTTTTCCAATTCGTTCTATAAGTAATTTGGCCCAAGCATCTTTTGCCTTATCTGCAAATGGTCCGGCCAACTGATAAATTTCTTTGAAACCACTCCTTTTAAGTCTGAAATACAAGTTATCGCCCTTTTTTCTGAGATTTTTGGAAGTGGTCCACTCGTATTTTTTGCATATACTAAATATGACTTCTAGTTGTTTTTGGTTGGAGGGTGTTTGAACTAATGTTGGAGAATCTTCTCCCATTAAACCAAACTCAAACTCTATCAACGGAAGTAATATTTTTGCAGCCAGTGTTTTATTATTCAAAACTTCATCGTAAACACCCATAATATCGCCACTAGTAAATTTTACTATATCTGATATTTAAGCTTAACTGATGTTATCCTTTCCCGGCGTTGAATCCAATTGAACCGCAACGCCCACCCCTTGTGTGCTCCCCCGCCAATTCCCTTAAGTTTCACCCTTGCGGGCGTACTCCCCAGGCGGCCCTCTTAACACCTACGCTCCGGCACTGCAAGCTCCCGAGAAGCTTGCAACACCAAGAGGGCATCGTTTACGGCTAGGACTTTCCCGCACGAGTTAGGAAATCCTAGCTTGGAATTTTGGGATTTTTCTTCATCTTGAATCAGAAGATACCCAATCTCGTGTACCGGGGTATCTAATCCCGATCGCTCCCCTAGCTTTCGTCCCTCACCGTCAGACCTGTTCCAGGCAGGCGCCTTCGCCACAGGTGGTCCCCCCAGGATTACAGGATTTCACCCCTACCCTGGGAGTACCCCTGCCCCCTCCCAGTCTCAAGTCTGGCAGTATCCCCAGCAAGCCCTCTAGTTTGCTAGAGGATTTCACTGAGGACTTACCAAACCGGCTACGGACGCTTTAGGCCCAATAATCGTGGCCACCACTTGGAGTGCGGGTATTACCGCGGCGGCTGGCACCCGTCTTACCCACTCCTTATTCGCGGTCCCGTTTTCAGACCGCAAAAGCCCTTGCAGAGCAAGGGCACTCCGGCTTCCCTTTTCTCGCGTGAGCGAATTGAAAAGGTTTCTCGCCTGCTGCGTCTCGTAAGACCTGGACTCATGTCTCAGAGTCCATCTCCGGGCTCCTACTTCCATAGCCCGTACCCGTTATCGCCTTGTGGAGCCTTTACCTCCACAACAAGCTGATAGGCTGCAGTCCCATCCTTAGCCGCCGAAGCTTTGGGTGCTAGGACCTTCCAGTACCAAGCACCTATGGGGTATTAGCCTCAGTTTCCCGAGATTATCCCCCAGCTAAGGGTAGGTTGACTGCATATTACGGAGCAGTGCGCCGAGGGCTTTCCCCTCTCGACTCGCATGGCTTAGTAGAAGCCGGATAGCAGTGGCCTCTGGCGGGATCAACCAGAATTGGCGGGCCCTACCTCTAGGTTTCACCAATCAACCTACCTGAAGCTCTTTCACTTCAGGACAATTTCTCATGAGCCAGAATAGGACATTTCATCTTTTGTCTCTTGACGTTATCAAAGCCTAAACGCCAAGCTCATGAGTCAAATAAATTAATGGAAATAAGTATATTTAAGTGTTTTTGTTTTTTAAAGTGAAAATATGGAGAAAATCAAGAGAGGTATTTTGATAGCTTTTGGTGAACTCTTTCTTAAGTCTGAGAGAGTTAGAAATCTTTTTTTACAAAAACTCACCAGTAATATTTCCGTTTTTCTCAAAAAGGCTGGAGTGAACTTTAAAATATTCCCATCAAGAGAGAGAATTTTTATTGAAACGGGTGAAATAAAAAAAGCAGAGAAAATCATAAAAAATGTTTTTGGAATTTCCTGGTTTGCTGATGTCATTTTTTTAGAAGGTAATCTAGAAGAGCTTTTGAAGTTTATAGAAGAAAATCATGAAAAGTGGGTGAAGAAAAGGCAAACTTTTGCCATAAGGCTCAAGAAAGGTAACTTGAAAGAAAGTAGTGAAGAAATAATAAGGAAAGTTGCAAGTAAAATAGAAAGAAAGGTTGATTTAGAAAAACCAAATGTTGAATTGTTTTTAGAGGCAAGGAAAGATGGATGGTTTATTTATTTCAAGAAAAAGGAAGGTAAGGGGGGCTTGCCTGTTGGAAGTGGGGGCAAAGCACTGGCCTTAATCTCTGGTGGAATTGATTCACCAGTTGCAAGCTACTTGATTGCTAAGCGTGGTAGTGAAAATGTTTGGGTTCATTTTCACAGCTTCCCCTTAGTTTCAAATTCAAGTATACAAAAAGTCAAAGAACTTGCTCAAGTTTTCTTAAGGTATCAACCAAAGCTCAAAGTCTATTTCATCCCCTTTCACAAAATTCAAATGAAGATTAAAGCTTGTGTTGAGCCAAGGTACAGAATATTGTTGTACAGAAGAATGATGCTTAGAATTGCTGAAAAAGTTGCAGAAAAAGAAGGTTGTGATGGAATTGTTACAGGGGAAAGTTTAGCTCAAGTTAGCTCACAAACTTTGAAAAATTTGAGAATAATAGAAGAAGTAACCAAATTACCAATCCTGAGGCCTTTAGTGGGTTTAGATAAGCAAGAGATAATTGAACTGGCGAAAAAAATTGGAACTTTTGAAATTTCGATAAAGCCGCAAGAAGATTGTTGCACACTCTTCACACCAAAGCATGCAAGTGCTGCCGGAAATTTAGAATTGGTGAGAAGTTTTGAGAAGAGATTAAACATCGAGAAAATGATAGAAGAGGTATTGGAAAATGTTGAGATAAAATCCTATTGATGGCCTAGCCGGGGATTCGAACCCCGCCCTTACCCAGTGTTTTCACACTTTCAGGCTTGCTGCCCGGTTAGTCCACATTCAGGAATTCACTTGGCCTGTGCGCTAACCAGGCTACGCCAGCTAGGCCATATTGTCTCTTTTCATACTCTAATGTATGGTGATAAGTTTTCTTTAATTTTATTCATTCTACACTTCTGTAAAAATGTTAATTTTAGGAGAAGAAAAGTTTAAAAAGTTGGAAGTTAACTTTTTCTACTATGAGCTCTTCCTCTCAAGTGGCTTCCCATCAGATATTGGCAAACTTGATAGAAGAGATGGAATTGGAAGAAAAAAAGTTATTGGAAGTTGGATGTGAAGAGTGTTCTGCTCTCTTGGAGATGATTGAAGATAGGCAAATTTCTTCCCATGTTCTCACAACAGATTCTTATGCTAAAGCTCGCTCATTGGCCAAGAAAACTTACAATACCGATTTTGTTGTATGCGTTTACCCTTACTCGATTCCATGGAGAAAGGAGGCTTTTGACTACATATTTTGTAACTTAACTCTTCATAACCTTCATCGACAAGCAAAGGGCGCTACCCTTCTTGGTTTAGATTACAGCTTAAAGGTTGGTGGTAAAATTGTGGTGGTGGAACCGGAATCAAGGGGGAAAGATGTGAAAGAAATCGAGCAATTTTTGGGGAGCATGGGCTATTTTATCCAGAGGAGAAGCCAGGTTGTTAAGTTTGAAGAAGATAAAAGAAGGAAGAAATTTTATGTTTTAATTGGAGAAAAAGTCGAAGATAGAAGTTTTCCTATAGAAAAATGGGTGATAAAATCCTACTTGAAAGATAAGGTGATTGATCCTGCAGTTAAATTGGCAAAAAAGTTGAATTTAAAAATTGAAGATTTGTTACAAGAAATCAAAAAAGAGGATGAGATAGATGTTGAAAGTCCTTTACCACCTCCATTCACACCACCATCTTTTGAAGAAATTAAAGAGAGAGTGAAAAAGGAAATGAAAGAAAAAATAGAAAGTTTGGATTCAATCAAGGAAGAAATTACGGTAGCGATAAAGAATAGGGTTGAGAATGTATTTTCTGACAAGCCTGGGTGTAGGGAACCTGTAAAAGAGCTTTTTGTTGTTGCTATCGCCAAGGGTTGTTTAGATTATGAAAGTTGGTTAAATATTAAGAAGAAATACAATCTAACAAATGAAGACGAGTGTGTAATATACTGGAGAATCCAAAAGATGACCTCTAGCTATCCCATTTATCTTCCTAGAAAAGGTGAAAAAATTGATCTAACTTTGAAGCACATAGCCGCAGTTTTAGGTAGACCTTTTGAGGATGTTGTAAAAAAAATTGGTGTGTATAGTATAAAAGACTGGGAGGTTGAGAAGAAAAGGTTGGGTGAAGAAGAAAAACGCGCTCAAGAAATTTATGAAAAAGAGTTGGGCGAATACAGAAGAAGAGTTGAGGAATGGGAAAAAAATCAAAAGTTGAGGATATAAGTTGGAAAGCTATTGGGTTAAGGAAGGGAAAGAGTAAAATTAACTTTATTCAACTTTTAAAAGTTGGTTATAAATAGCAGTAAACAAAATTCAATTGAAAATCAGGTTCTGTTAAGCTTGGAGTAAATAGTAGCCTGCGGCTTTTTCTCTGGCAACCCTTTTCACAACTTTCTTGTTCATCAAACTTAATAGAAGGTTAGCCACTTTACCCTTTGGCATCATGGCAGCTTTCGCGATTTGGTCAGCATCTTTTATCTTATCTTCTGACACTGCTTTTAAAGATTTCATTGCCTCAACAACCTTTGCTTCTTCTGGCGTCAATTCCATATCAACACCGGTTTAATTTATTTTTGTTTTAAAACTTTTAAATCCTAAAGGTGAAAGGCCATTTTCATAATTCTTTTAGGAATAATTCAAAAATGCTGGTGGCGGGATTTGAACCCGCGATCTCGGCGTTTCTTTCATCTTTCTATCAAAGCTCACAGATGCTATGAGCGCCGCGATTTAACCACTAATCTACACCAGCTTGAATTTTAATTTAAACCTATTTAATAAATATTTAAGAGAAAATGAAAATTCTTGTGGTTTCTGTTCCTGGTGGGGGGAAAAGTACAGTTTTACAATTTGTGAAAGAAAAATTACCCGAAGCCAAAGTTGTGACAGTGGGAGATTTATTCCTTGAAATTGCTTCAGAAAAATATGGAATTGAAGACAGAGATGAATTGAGAAAAAAATTGACCCTTAAACAACAAAGAGAGATTCAAGAAATTGTGGCAAAAAAGATTTCAAACATGAAGGATAAAATTTTGCTCATTAACACTCATGTTACAATCAAAACACCATATGGCTATTTTCATGCTCTTTCTGAAAAAACGATGAGAATAATGAAGCCTGACTTGATTGTTCTTTTGGAGTTTAACCCCGAAGATGTTTTGAAAAGAAGAATTGATGATAAAACGAGGAAAAGAGATATAGAAAGTTTGGAGGAAATTGAAGAGCATCAAACTGTGAATAGACAAGTGGCTATTGATGTTGCAAGTGAATTTGAGTGCCCAGTTAAAATAATAAATTTAAGGTTCGGGGAAAAGGAACCTTTTGAGCAAGCTAAAAGAGGGGCTGAAGAAATAATTAAATTAATAGAGATGATGAAATGAAGCTAATAATTTTTGGCCCTCCTGGCTCAGGCAAAGGAACTTACTCTTCTAGACTCAAAGAAATTTTGGGAATCGAAAAAATAGCTACTGGTGATATTTTCAGAGCTGCTGTGAAAGAGGGAAATTTATTGGGGAAAATGGTTGAAGGTTATATCTCTAAAGGAGAATTGGTTCCTGACAATATTGTGATAGAAGTTGTGAGACAAGAATTGAAAGGAAAAGAGAATTTCATCCTTGATGGTTTTCCAAGAACAATAGAACAAGCTAAAGCTTTGGAGGAAATTGCTAAAATTGATGCTATAATATTGGTAAAGGCCCATGATGTAATTTTAATCGAGAAAGTTTGTGCAAGAAGGATTTGTTCTAATCCAAAATGTGATGGAAATTATAACATAGCCGAGATAAAAAGAGTGATAGAAGGAATAGAGTATGAGCTTCCACCACTTCTTCCGAAAAAAGACATGATATGTGACAAATGTGGTTCACCTTTAATTCAAAGGGTTGACGACAAACCTGAAATTGTTAGAGAAAGGATTGAAATTTATAAAAAACAAACCATGCCTTTGATTCAGTTTTATAGAGAGAAGAAAACTCCCTTCATTGAAGTTTGGATGAACAAGCCGCCTGAAAAAGTTGTGGAGAGTATTGTTGATGGTTTGAAAAAGTTGAGTCTTCTTTGATTGTTTTGTATTTAAGATGCTTCAATGGAGAAATATAAGAATCACTCTTGAAGTTTGAAACAATCTAAGTTCCTGAGAAAATTATTAGAAGATTTTTTCTTCATTTTATTCTTTCCAAAAGGGCAGAATAAATCAAAGGCAAATAAACTGTTGCATCTCCATCCACAGTAACATGTCTGGCTTTTTCCTTGATTTTCCCCCAAGAAATCGCTTCTCTTGTTCTTGCTCCACTTAAGCTCCCGTCCCACTCAACTGCTGTTGTTATGTAAACAGCATAATCCAAACCTTCTTTGAATTGATTCCACCAAATCACATGATGCTTTGAGACGCCTCCACCGATAATCAAAGCCCCTGATTTTTCTGCCTTCCAAACCAAATCGCTTAGAAGTTGTTCATCTTGGAGTTCATTTATCTTTAAATCTTTGTGGTCTTGCCAAAATTGCCATATTTGATAGCCGACTGCACCATCTGTTATTCCTGGCACGATCATGGGTATTCTGTTTTTCCAGGACCAGAAAAGAATAGAATCCTTATTTTTCACCCTTTTACCTAATTCCCAAACCAGTTCATGAGTTGAGAGTTCTTTTTTCTCGGAATAAATTTCTCTTAAGAATTCTTTCATCTTTTTTTCAATTATCATCCCATAAGATTCTTTAGGAACAAAGACGTTCCCAAGTCTATGAACTCCTCTTTTATGGAGTTCTGCATCATCAACAAAAAAAGTCCCATGGTAATAGTTTTTGAAACTTCTCGCCAAATCGTGATCCAAAGTCCCACAAGTTGTTATTATAACATCAAACCATTTCCTCTTAACAAAATCTCTTATTATACCTCTTGTGCCAGTTGCTACTATACAAGCAGGAAAGGAGAGAAATTTTAGGCATTTTTTTTCTTTTATCATTTCTTCCAATATTTCAACAGAAATTGCAAGATTTTTAGCAGTAAAGCCACCGGCACTCCCCATTTGTTTAATCAATTCATTTGCTGAAGATTTTTCATCAAGTGAAAAATCTTTCACAATCCTCATTTGCACCACTTAATTATTTTTTCTATTGAGCGATTTTAATAGATTTAAAATCTCTCGAAAATCATTTGTAGAAAAATTTGCTCTTCCATCTTCACCATAAACCAATACACATTTCATTCCCAAAAGTTTTGGAATTTCTAAGTCTTTTTCAAAGGAGTCACCAATTGCCATCATCTCTTCATAAGGGATTCCCAACTTCTCTTTCACAATTTCATAATATTTTCTTTCTGGTTTCATAACACCAACATCATCACAAGTAAGGATGAAATCAAAAAACTTTTTCAAGTTTAATTTCTCGATCTTTTTTTCAAGTTGTTCTTTGAAATCCTCGCTCACAATTACAAGTTTTATCCCCATTTCCTTTAGTTCTTCTAGAGTTTCTCTCACACCATCAAAAAGTTTTATTTTATTTAAAAAATTTTCCAAGAAAATTTCATAGATTTTTTCCGCAAGTTTTTCTTCAAATCCGTTTTGCTTCAAGAGCAGGGAGTAAGAGTACTTTCTATGTCTAAGCTTAGGTTCCCTACTTTCTTTCAGTTTATTAACTATAGATTTCCATTCTTCCAAAAGTTCTTCTGGATCCTTTCCACAAAGCTTGGAGAGGAATTTCATTGCTTCAAGATCAGAAGCTTTTGCTGCACTACTACTTTCATACAAAGTGTTATCGGCATCAAACAGCAAACACTTTATCATGTTCACCATCTTGTTAAAACTTCATCCCTAACTCTGCTAAAATTTGGGATCTTGCATTTTTCTCCAATCACAGAACTATTTATTGAGCACGCTTTCCCAACCTTGCAATTTTTCATCAAATAACTTTCTTGAATTTCGGAATCCTCGCCAACAAAACTGTTTCTTCCTATGAAAGCATTTGGCCCAATCACACAGTTTCTTTCTATCCTACACATTTCACCTACATATATTGGTGGTCTTATTTTTACACTTTTATCAATTATTGCACTCTCTTTTATTAAAATACCGCCATGAGAATTCACTATAAGTTTGGAAGCTTGTATCAAATCTTTGGGAAACCCAAGGTCAACTCTTTCACCATGAAAAACCCAGCCTTTTACCGTTCCATTCTTCAAAACATAGCGGGCGGGAAATTCTTCCCCTTTACTAAAATCAACTTCTTTCACAGAATCAAAATAGGCTTCTGTTCTCAAAATGAATGTGCCGACAGTTGCAATCTTACTTGGAGCTTCTTCTGGTCTTGGCTTCTCAACTATATCAACTATCTTCCCCTTTGCATCAAACTTAACAACACCATACCTAGAAGGGTCTTCAACTGGTCTAAGAGACAGAAAAGCGTCTACCTCTTTTTCTCTCATAAATCTGCTTATAGTTTCTCTTGCTAGGTTGATTTCAGTTAGGCTGTCACCATATTGCACCAAGAAAAAATTTTTCTTCTTTACCAAATTTTCTGCCGAGAGGATGGCATGTGCTGGGCCAAGTTGCTCTTTTTGGATAAAGTAAAGGAGCCTCATGCTTCCATACCTCCTTCCATAAAATCTTTTGATGATTTCTTTTTTTGGTGAAATCACAAACCCGACATTTTTAATCCCAGCTTCTTCCAGATAGTTTAAGTTGTAGTTTATGAAGGGTCTATCAAGAACAGGTAGCATCTCTTTTGGAATTTTCCTGCTGAGGGGTGCCATTCTCTTGCCTTCCCCAGCAGCAAGAATGATTGCAGTATCTATAATTTCAACCACATTTTCACCTCTTCTAAAGAAGCCAAAGCTTCAGTTTTATTGTTACTTTCAACATTTATTCTCAGCTTTTTTTCTGAACCAGATGGTCTCACAAGAACAACTGAATTTTTGTAAGAGAATTTTAGACCATCCAAATCAGAAATTATATCGCATTCTTTTTTTTCAATTTGCTTGATCAAGTTTTGGATCAAATTTGATGGATTTTCATGAGGAATAGAAATGTTAATTTTGTGATAGATTGGTAATTCCTCCCTTGTAGAGCTTAAGTTTTTTCCATTTTTTGCCAACAGGGAAGAAAAAAGTGTGGCGAAGAATGGGCCAGAATCATAGAGAATGAAAGAAGGATCTTTCATGTGTCCATTTGGCTGACCACCAAAATTTGCCTTATGCTCAATTATTTTTTCAGTAACAAAAAAGTCTCCAATTTTTGAATAGACCACTTTACACTTCTTTTGATTCTTAAGATGGTCGATGAGGATTTGGGAGGTATCCAAAGAGAATACAATTGGCTCTTCTGGTTTAGAATATTCCATAGCTATGAGAATTAAAGACTCGTCACCAGGAACAAAATTCCCTCTGTCATCAACAAACAAAACTCTGTCAGCATCTCCATCGCAAATTATCCCCAAATCAGCTTTAGTTTCCAAGACTTTTTGACAAAGCTCTTTTACTGTTTCTTCTGTTGGTTCAGGAGGTTTTTTAAAACCCTCTTCAAAGTTCGTGTTTATTTCAATCAAGTTGGCATTTAACTCTTTCAAGATTTTTGGCAAAACCAAAGAAGCCATACCATTCATACCGTCAAACACTATTTTCATGTTTTCTAAAGAATCATTCCTTGTAATTTTTTTAGCACTTGAAATCACAGCTTTAATATACTCTTCCAAGATTTCAATTCTTTCAATTTTACCTTCCTTCCCACTTTCACATTTTTTATCAATAAGAGGGAGTAGCGCCTTTTTTAGCTCCTCAATTCCGTAAATTCTTCCCTCTCGGTTAAAGAATTTGATTCCATTCCATTCTGCCGGCAAGTGAGAAGCTGTCACCATAACTCCAGCATCCATATTCAAATATTTTACAGCCCAAGCGACCATGTCTGATGTTGAGAAACCCACATCCATAACATCACAACCACTTGAAATTAAGCCACGAACAAGAGAATTTTTCAGTGATGTGCTACTCTTCCTGTTATCTCTACCAACAACAATTCTTTTTCCACCTCCAAGAAAAATACCGAAAGCTTCCCCAAGCTTGAAAGCAATTCTCGAGTTGATTTCTCGGGGGACCAAACCTCTTATATCGTATTTTTTAAAAATTTCCTGTATCCCTTTTTCATTAAATGCCATAAAAATTAATTGAAAACAAATGTATAAAAAATAAACCTAAAATGTTTGATTGAAGGTTTAGGTTGCAAAAGAGAAAAGAAAAATCTTCTTTTCTTCACCATTATAAAAAACTTTATAACATCCAAAAATTATTCTAAAAATTATGCCATATTTTGTGGAAGATGGAGAAGAAAAAGCTTTTAAGTGTTTGGTGATTGAACCAAGGAATTTGAAAGTCTTGAGCAGTGAGCTTTCCTTGAGAATTTTGGAAGAACTTTCAAAGCAGCCAAGCTGTGCCATGGACATAGCCAGAAAGCTCAAGCAGCATGAGCAAAAAATCTATTACCACTTGAGAAGGTTGGAAGAAGCAGGAATAATTAGACTGGAGAAAAAGGTTGAGAGGGTCGGAGCCGTGGCTAAAATTTATTCTGTATCTTCTCCTTACATTGCAGTTAAACTTTTTGATGCCAAACCTCTCGAGATAAAGGCAAGAATTAAAGAATCGGAGTTTTTGGGTTCCTTCATTCAAAAAGGTAAACTAAATGCTATTATTGTTGTTGGTTCTCCAGATCCACATGGAAGATATGGGGCACAGGCTTCTGATGGAAGTGCTGCAATTGATTTGGCCCTTTTCTTAGGCACATTCCTCGAATCCTCAAATTTAAATTACAAACTCGACACTCAAATTAGAGAAGAAGATCTCCAGAAAAATCTAATCTTGATAGGAGGGCCAAAAGCAAATATTTTGATAGATAAGATAAATGATAGGCTTCCCATCTATTTTGACACCAAGCATGATTTCAACATAGTCTCATCTTTATCAAAAACTGTTTATGTGGAAGATGAGATTGGTATAGTGGTTAAAACTTCAAACCCATTTGCAAGAGGGAAGGAAATTTTAGTTTTGTCAGGAAAAAGGTTTAAGGGAACAAGGGCAGCTATAGTTGCTCTTGTGAAATATCCAAAAAAAGTTGCAGAAGGGAATAAGTTCAATGGAGGGTTCGCGAGAGTTGTTAAAGGCATAGATAGAGATGCTGATGGAATAATAGACGATGTGGAATTCCTTGAATGATTTCACTTTTTGTTGAATCTTGCAATCATTATCACTTCATCTTCTCTAAACAAATCTTTTATCACACACTCTGGCTTTGCACCTAGAGTTTTTTTGTACAATTTTTGTGCTTCATTGCTCACTCCAGTTGTGACTTCAACAAGCTTTAACCTTGAGCCACGTTTTTTGAGAGAATTTTTTAATTCTCTCAAAGACTCTTTAATAAGTCTTGTGCCAATCCCCATTCCTCTGTAGTTTGGGTGAACTCCAATTTGCTCTAATTCGAACACGGCTTCTTCTCTAAATCCCCCTTTTTCCACCCAAAGTATGTATCCCAAAACTTTTTTTCCTTTTTGAGCCACAAAATATTGCATCCTTGGAAAAGCGTTAAAATTGCACTTTATCCACCTTCTCGCTTTTTTTATGTCTTTTAGGCCACTAAAACATTTTGAGGCAACTTTTGCTACTTCTTCTATTTGCTTCTCTTTCATTCGCTTTATCAAAATTTCCTTCAACTCACTCACCTCAAATTAACTTATTAATTTCGCAGGGAGATTGAAAAAGAATTAATCTTCATTTTACTGTCACACTTTTCGCAAGATTTCTAGGACGGTCTGGGTTGTGTCCTCTCAAAACAGCCAAGTAATAAGCCAAAATTTGCATTGGGATGATTTGAACAATCGGATTTTCTGTATTTGCTTCAGGAACTTTTATCCAATAATCGAATATTTCATTATTTTTTGGAGACACGCCAATTATATACCCACCCCTAGACTTTATTTCCATAGCATTTGAAAGAATCTCTTTTTCATTTTCTTCCGAAATAAAAACTATACATGGAGTATTATTTTCAATTAGGGCAATAGTTCCATGCTTCAACTCTCCACCGGCCAAGGCCTCAGCATGAATATAAGAAACTTCCTTTATTTTCAATGCAGCTTCCAAAGCAGTGGCATATTGTGTTCCCCTCCCGATACAAAAGATATGTTCTTTATCTTTCAATTTTTCTGCTAACTCTTTTATTTTATTTCTTGAAGTTTCTGAAGTGAAATAAGAGATAACATTCCTAAGACTTTTCACCCTTTCCTTACCTTCTTCAAATTTTCCAATCAAAGAGTAAGCTAGAAGTGTTAAAAGTGCTATTTCTGAAGTATAAGTTTTCGTTGACGCAACACCAATCTCAGGACCAGCATGCATGAGTAAGAAGGAGTCAGACTCCCTTGTCAAACTCGATCCCATCACATTAACTATTGAAATTATTTTACTTCCCTTCCTTTTAGCAGCTCTAACAGCTTCTAGAACATCGTAAGTTTCGCCAGATTGGGAAACTGCAATGACAAGAGTATCTTTTGTTAAAAAATGCTCATAATTTGGAAATTCTGATGCAAGAACTACATTCACATGCTTTTTAGCAATTTTTGAGAATATATAACTTGCTACCAGACAAGCATGATAACTTGAGCCACACCCAATAAAAAATACACCATATGCTTTTTCAATTTCATCCACAATTTTTTTAACAACCTCTTTCTCTTGAGCAACAACTCTTTCTATAGTTTCAGCTTGCTCACAAATTTCTTTAAGCATGAAATGCTCAAACCCACCTTTTTTGGTTTTCTCTGCATTCCAGTCAATTATATGTATGGGTTTTTCAACTCTTGTTAGCATCCCATCTTTGATGTTAAAGAAAATTGGAGTAGAATCTAGAACAGCCATATCCCAATCTGAAAGATAAACAACTTGGTTAGTGTGTTCGATAAAAGCTGGTATATCACTTGCAGCAAAATAACCATGATCAGCAATTCCAATAACTAAAGGTGAACCTTTCTTAATAGCAACAATTTTATTCTCCCCTTTTTTAACAACTAAAACCGCAAAGCTTCCTTCTAATTTGTTGAATGCAGCACAACAAGCCTCTTCAAAATTTTCACGATTTTTCAATTCTTCCTCTATTAAATGGGCTATAACTTCACTATCAGTTTCACTCTTGAAGACATGACCAGAAAGTATCAATCTTTCTCTCAACTCTTTATAATTCTCTATTATGCCATTGTGAACTATTGCTATGTTTGATTTGCAATCTGTGTGAGGGTGAGCATTTTCTTTTGAAATTTTTCCATGTGTAGCCCATCTTGTATGTGCAACAGCCAAATTTACAGCTGGATCCAAAAAATTTAGTTTCTTATGAACTTCTTCCACCATACCTTTATCTTTTTTTATGATGACTTCTTTGGGAGAAACAAAAGCAACTCCAACAGAGTCGTACCCTCTGTACTCCAAATGTCTTAGTCCATCTAAAATCGCTGGTGGTGCATTTTCTCTTCCTATGTAGCCTATTATACCACACATACTTTGACTCCTGTTTTACTGCAATTGTTCATTTCTTCTCTTTTAAATTTTTCTTACAATCTCCTAAAAAGCCCATCTAAAAAAGCTACTTTATTGGTAAAAAAGGAAAGAAAAAAATATGGCGAGAATTGGCTTAACCATTAAAAAATATTTTTTTGCACAAAAACCGGATTTATAAAACCAGGGTAAAATATCAGAATGACAGAGCTTTAAACCTTTTGAAGAATTTTATTTTTATTTGAACAATTTGATTATATGATTGAAAGAGAAATAGAAGCAATTTTGAAAAAAGCAGGAATAGAAGAATTAAAACTGGAAGTCCCAAAGGTAAAAGAATTCGGTGATATAGCTTTTCCTTGTTTCGATCTAGCTAAAAAAGAAAAAAGAAACCCAAATGAAATAGCTGAAAATCTGGTAAAAAAGATAAAAATCCCAAAAGGGTCTTTAATTTCAAAGGTTGAGGCAAGATCGGGCTACTTAAATTTCTTTCTGGATTACCAGAAAGTTTCAGAACTTGTCTTGAAGGAAGTGATGAAAAAAGGAATTTCAAGGAAAAGGAAGAAAGTGATGATTGAGTTTTCTCAGCCAAATCCTGTGCATTCCATGCACATAGGGCATGCAAGAGGCACTTTCCTTGGTGATTCACTTGCAAGGATTTTGGAGTTTTTGGGGTATAAAGTGATAAGAGCTAACTTGATGAATGATATTGGCCTTCAAGTTGCTAAACTCGTCACAGCCTACTTGCTTTGGGCAGAAGGAAAGGAACCAGAAGGAAAGCCTGATGCTTGGCTTTGGAAACTTTATGTTAAGTTTCATGAAGAAGCCAAAACTAATCCCAGTCTAGAAGAAAAGGCAAGAGAAATTTTGAGGAAGTTTGAATTGGAAAAAGACAAAAAGATAAGAAGAATATGGAAGAAAATAGTTGGGTGGTGTGTTAAGGGGTTTGAAGAAACCTATCATCGGTTGGGAATAAACTTTGACGTTTATTTTTATGAGAGTGAGTTCAGAGAGCTTGGAAAGAAACTAATTGAAGAAGGGTTGAAGAGAGGAATTATGACTAAAATGGAAGATGGTGCAGTCTTGTCTAGGCTAGAGAAGTTTGGCTTACCTGATACAGTTTTGTTAAGGTCGGATGGCACCGGCTTGTACATAACAAGTGATTTGGGTATGACTGTTAAAAGGTTTGAAAAGTACAAGCTTGACAGTCACATATGGGTTGTTGCAACCGAGCAAAACCTTCATTTTAAACAACTTTTCAAGCTCTTGGAGTTATTTGGCTACAAGTGGGTTAGTGGTTGCAAACATTTTGCTTTTGAGCTTGTTCACTTACCTGAAGGAAAAATGTCATCCAGAGAGGGTAAAGCTTTAATGCTTGATGAAGTTGTAGACAAGCTTGTGGAAACCGCCTTGAAGGAAATTGAGAAGAGGAGGACCAACCTCTCCGAAAAAGAAAAGAAGGAAATTGCCGAGGCTGTGGGAATAGGAGCTTTGAAGTATGCTATTGTAAGAATTGAGCCTGAAAAGACCATAACTTTTGATTGGAACCAAATGCTTAGGCTAGAAGGCGATACAGGACCATACTTGCAATATGCTCATACAAGATGTGTGGGAATATTGAGAAGAGCTGGAAAGTTTAAGTTACTGTTCAAAACAAAAGAACTAACAGAAGGAGAAAAAGAACTGATAAGAACATTAGCAAGATTTAAGAAGGTTGTGGAAGAAGCTGGAAGAGATTTAAAACCACACTACATTTGCAACTACGCTTACGAACTTGCCACGATTTTTGGAAGATTTTATGAGACAAATCCTGTTCTCAAGGCTGAGACGAAAGAGAAGAGGAACTTCAGGCTTACTCTTGTGAAGGCAACAAAAATTGTTTTGAATAAGGTCCTTGAACTTCTTGGAATAAAAGCTTTGGAAAAAATGTGATTAAAAGGTTATATTTAATCTTTTTTCTATAATTTTTTTAACAAGCTCAGGATCTTTCATCCATCTTTTATATTTTGAAAAATATTCTGGTATCAGTTTGGGATTTTCCTTCATCTGAAAGTAATCGTACACCTCTTTTCCAATTTCATTGAGAATTTTTTGCTGTTGTTCTTGGGTTGGGAAAAACACAAAAAGAATGCCCTCCCTTAAAACACTTGTGTGATAGTACAAACTTACACTATCTAACTCTTTTTTAAACAATTGCATAGCGGCAAGAGCTTCTGCAAGAACTTGCATTCTTTGGCCTCGTGGTGGGAAATAGCTTGCCTCTAACTTTGTGTTACATACATGGAGTTTGCCTTTTCCTGTCTCCAGGATTATGTCACTTATTCCAGAAATTTTGTATTTATACCCCCCATAGGAGACATTTAACTCCAGAGGAACTTCGGTGAATTTTGTAAAATCATGACAGCTTATGGAACAATATCTTCTACAATCGTGAATAAGGCTGCCAATTTTTCCAAACTCTTCTATTGTTCCCCCCTTTCCAGATTTTGTGATTATTCTCTTATTTTTTATTTCTTCATCTATATCATCTTTTAAAATATTTTCCACGGGGGTTCTGGTTAAATAGCTAAAATGATAATCCGAACTTTCTAAATTTATTTCTCTTATCATCAATTTGGGTGGATAGAGTTCTTCTTCAATTTTCGATTGAATTAATTGAATTATACCAGTCCAAGGCTGTATTCCACTTTCATCCACATATTCTTCTAATCTCCAAATATCCGATTCTTTCTGTCTTTCTCTCCATTTAATATATTCTTCCTTGCTGCAAAACTCTTCGTCATTATATTCTCGAACGATGCTACCTTTTTTACATGGGACTGGAGTAGCATAAACTGTAGTTATAGAGTCTATATCCGTGTCAAGCCAATTTTCGAAGAATTTGAGTAGCTTTTTGTCTTTTAACCTCTCACCTGTTAATGTGGTACCATAAACCACTTCAATTTTCTCGCTGTTTATTTTTTTCCTGATTATTCTTTCTAACATTCCCATGTGGTACCTTCTTACATTGTTGATGTCCAGAGAATATTGGCCTGTAAAATAAGGTGATGATATCCCCCACATCATATACTCTTCATCACCAGGCTTTCTTTCCAAGAGTTTTTTTGTCAAGTCAAATTCTTCATCATACAACCCAAATCGTTTGAGAATTTCTCTCAAGTTTTTCAAGTGAGGTTTTTGTGACAAACAAAGTATTGCTTTGTGGTTTGTGTTATTCTTTATAAATTCATTTGAAATATATGTGAAATCTTTTAACATAATTTTGCTACATTTTTTCTCGATGTCCCTCCAGTATATTGGTTTCAGTTTTTTATTATAATGAAAAGAAAAGGCTAAGGCATCTAAGTTAAAATCTTTAGGTGGAGTTTTACCCATTAATTCTGCACGGAGTTTCGAATACCTTAGGCTTCTTTCCACTTCTGAGTAATCAAATATATTTGGTATGGAAAAAGGCTCTACTTTTACAAGTGGTTCTAAGGTTTTAATTTCATATGGTATTAGACCGAGAGGGGTAACAGAAATCAATAAACAATTCACATTATAAGAATTCAGAATTTTTGGGAAAATACTCAAGGCGGGGTTAATAGAGGAGCCAAAATCCCTATTTGTTTTAGGGATAAACCCAGCTATATTTTTTCTGGGTTGAACTCTACCATTAATTTCTTCGTAATATAAAGATTGAGGAAAAGAGTTTTCCACATACAAAAAATATTTCGAACCATCGTCTTTAAATTCAACCATATTTTCTCTTAAATTACGAAGAAAATTGGCTTTTGTGCTTCTCACTTGAAGATTTTCTTTCAGAAAACTTAAAATTCTTAAACTTAACTCTCTTTCATAACCTTCTTTAAAAATTTCATATGGAATAATTTCCACATACTCTGGGTCTATTTCTTGAAGTGTTCTTACAACTCTTGTGCTTGATAAGAAGTTATGAACAAACATAAAGAATCAGATAGAACTTAAATATTTAAGCTTTTTTCATAAATTTATGAAAATTTCAGAACTTGTTGGACCGGTTGGCCTTGTAATAAGAGGGGGAAATGTTTACCAATATTACAAAAACGGGCAAGATGTTTTGGTAGAAGAAAAACTGAAAAAAAGAACAAGAGTTTTTATAAGACCTGAAAAAAAGGAGAAAGTGCTGAAGGAAATAAGGAAGCTTGGTGTTAATCAATTTAATATTGTAGACGATGTTACATACATTGGAGACAAGGTTTATAAAGCTTCCCTCATTTCTCTACCTTCTGAAAATGAAGAGATAAAATTAAAGCTTAAAGTAATAGACGGTGTTATTGGGGTTGAAGAAAATATTTCAAATTCAAGGAAACAAGAGTATTGGCTTTCTAAATTGGAAGAGAGTAACTTTTCTACAGAGTTTGGATATTTTTTGGACACAAGAGTGCTTGTTGGGGAAGAAGGAAAATTAATTATTCAACAAGAGAAACCAAAAACCAGAAAAGAAGCAACAAACCAAATTGAAAAATTGAGAAAGAAATTGGTTTTATTTACAGTTGATTACGAAACTTATGGCGACCAAATAGTTTTAGCTACTTTAATGAGGAGTGATGGGCTCTCAAAAGTCTTGATAGTTAACGAAAATTCTGGGCTTCTAGAAGAGTTCAAGAAAATCTTGGGGGGATATGAGATTGAACTTGTGCCAGATGAAAAAAGTTTGATAAAAAAAATTTACGAGTACAGGAGAGGAGCAGATATAGAAATGGTTCATGGCTCTTCTCTTCTTGAAAAACAGAAAGATTATGAAGAGTTTCCTTCAACAAAAGAAAGGCCTGAGGACAAATTTGACATTCCAATTTATTTTAAACCAGTTCAAGCAATTCAAGTTGTAACATCAGAAGGCATAACACCTTCTACCGATTCTTTATACATCTCTAAACATGAGCGCCCCACGATAAGAAGTCTTGAAGATTTCTTAGGGCATTTTCTTAATGATAAAGAGACACTTAAGAAAACTGACTACAGGAAGTTTAAAATTTATCTCAAGATAAAAAATGCAGAAGATTTGTATAAACTCAAAAAAGAAGTAGAAGAAACAGTAACTCATAATTTTCAAGATGCTGTCGCTCATTTGAAGCTTGCCGAGTTTCTATTGTTTGACCAAGAACTATTGGTTTTACCCATGTTTTTTTCAATCGATATTGAGACTGTTTTCAAAAAAACTATGGAAGAAATAGGTGAAGCTATTTTAACTTCAGAATTTGTTCAAGGTAAAATTTTTCCAAAAATGAGAAATGAGTCCACAAAATTAGCAAGAAAGAAAGAGAGAATTGTTGATAAGTATGATAGAATTTTAACAGAAAAATATGGCCAAAGAATTAAAGGAAGGTGGATTTATCCTTCTTTTGCTTTTGTACCACAGATAGTAGAGGATGAAGAAGAGTTTAGACCTTACTTAAATTTATTTGAAAAAATTTTTAGGATAAAGGGAGGCCCAGATGCTTTTGGTGTTGATGAAAAAGGTAGGAACAGAGTTTTTGATGTTTATTCTTTTGCGATAAACTCTATAAGCTCACACTTACTTTTTGGGAGAAAAATTTTCACAAATGAAGAAATTTCAGAAAAAATTTATAAAAAATTTTCTGAAATTTACAAGAGGCTTACTGAAACAAAGAAGCTGGGAGAATGTGAAATTGTTTATTTGTCTCCATTAAGATGTAGGGGTTTTATTTCAGGTGAAGCTGAAAAAACAATAAATGCTATTGAAAAGTTAAAGAGGGAATATCCTTTCTTAATAACAGATTATAATAAGCACGAAGATGTTTTCATTCCTTTGAATAAAAAACAAGCTATAGCAACAGAAAGTGGAAAAATAGTTAAAATAGGATGGAGAGGAACAAGCAGGATGGATCCAAAAATTGTAAGAGAGGCGGTAAATGAAATTGTAGAAAAGTTTGTGAAATATGGTTTGAATGAAGCAAGAAGAGAGTTACAAAAACAGCTAAAAAGAATAGAAAGTTTAGAAAACCTGGAGGACTACAAAATAGTGGGAAGGTTGAGCAAAAGTTTAGATAAGTATGAAAAAAGAAGTTTCAGACTAGATTTGTTGAGAAGGGCATATGAGGAATCGGGTAAGAAGCCAGGCAATTTCATTGAATTTTTTGTAACTACCAGTGGAATAGATTTCTCAGAAAAACCTAAAGGTAAAATTGATATAAACGTTTACATAGAATATTTGATGGAGAGGCTTAAACCTCTCTCACCTCTCTTAAGGTTAGAGTATTCATCCAAAGATAACAAACTGACTAAATACATGCAAAAATAAAGGGGAAGACAAGGTTGAGACCAAGGTTTAAAAAAGAGCCTGGAAAATGTTTTAACTTACAAGAATTAACTTCTCTCCTCTACAACAAAATTGACGAGTTTTGGCAGGAGAAAAAATTCAGGAATAAAGTTAATTACACGATTGAATTTTGTGCAGCTTTTGAGAGAAAAAATATAGAGAATATGAACAAAATAAGGGAGAGCTTGTATAAAATTTTTATACCTTATTTCTTTGGTAGAAAAAACAAGCCTGGAAGACAAGAGATTCCACTGAAAGTTTCATTCGAAGCAGATGAGAACTATTCATTTTTACCAGTTTCTTTCACAAGTTCTTACAGAGGAGGTTTAGATAGATTCAAGAAAAACATAATGACTGAAATTTTCGCTATTTTACTTCCAGAAGACTGGGGCTGGAATGTTGAGAATAGATTGAGAATTGTTTTTGATACAGATGGTACAAGAAAAGTGGTTTACGATTCACCACTACCAGAAACTGAAAGATTTTCAGCTTTTGACATGAGGGTCGACAAAGAAAAGTTATTGAAATATTACTCTAAGCCCATAGTCCAAGAAGTCATAAAAAATTTTTGTAGGGATAGATATGTGAGGATAAAATGGGCCAAAGGATGTGAAAAGCCAAAAATGAGGATGTGGCTTAAATATAGAAAGGAACTTTTGCCACCGCCAGAAAGCCCTGAAGATTTTGAAAAATATGTGAGAGAATATAACATGATACAAATTTATACTTCAGTTGACAAGAAGGAAGACGATTTTCCTTCAATTTTTGTTATAGAGACTGATATTGGAGATATGTTAAAAATAATAGACCTACAAAAGGCATATGCTCTTTCTTTTGAAGTAATTTCTCAAATTTTAAATTTCTTAAATAGCTATGGGATAAAAGGTTATGTTCATTTTTCTGGAAACAGAAGCCTTCACATATGGACAGGTGGTTTAAAAAAGCCAACAGAAACTTATGAAAAAATCTTGAATTCGATGGATATAGAAGATGAAAAGCTAATAAATGCTTATGGAAATCTCAGAATATTGGGAAAAGCTATAGTTGTGCATGTTGTAAGAGAAATGGAAGAAAAAATTAGGAAAAGGTTCTCAATTGAAAGAGAAAATGAGTGGGGAAGGAATTACAAAATATTGGTTGATGTTTTAAGTTCCAAAAAATGTGCTGTTGGTTGTCCATTGAGCTTACACGCATCTTCAGGTTCATCATATATGAGACCTTCTGTTAGGGGCTTGAGCCCTTACTTTAAGAAATACGATAATTACAAAAAATGGTGTGATCCAGATTTTGCCTCAATTCATGCTGAAAAGTATCCCCACATTTACTCTGAGGTTGTACCTCCTGTAGAAAGAGAGAAATTTGAGAAAATGTCAGAAGATTTGAAGAAGGAGATTGTACTTCTCCTTCATATTAGCAAAAAAGACCCAAACCTTTCACAAGATTTTTCTTTTTTCATTTCAGACAATCAGGTAGAAAAAATTTACAAGATGTATCTAAATTAAATCTTCTTCCCCATGCTCCGCAATCCAGTTTTCCATTGCTTTTTTGATGTTTATTACCATTTCTTCCCCATTGGGCAACCTTCTTTTCACAGTTATTGGAATCATTTTTTCTTTAAATTCTATTTTTGCTATTTCAATTGGATCAGTTGCATCAGTTTTAACCAAAATTGGTGCACCTAGAGAAATTTGCAAAGCTCTGGCGCCAAGTATCCTTGCAAACTCGAATCTCGTCAACCTGTCAGCAGGCCATATCATCCCATCATCTTTCAAAATTTTTTACCACCAGTATGTAAATATTTTTTGAATTTAGTGTTAAAAATATTATGGTTTGAATTCCTCCACCTCTCTAAGTAGCTCTACTGTACCCAAAAATACCTGCCTGCAGCAGTAACGCTTTAACCCTAGGCTATCCAATACTTTTCCTGAATCCTCTCCCATCCCTACCCTTTTTTTATATTCTTCCCATAAGTGTCCAATAGGCTTGCCACAGGTAAAGCACCTAACAGGGATTATCATAAACTTCCCTTCATTTTACCTTAGCTGAACATATATTTATTTCTTTCTTCACAAGCTTCTTTGTGAAGCTTAAAATTTCCTTTAATGCTTTTTCTTCTTTTGCCTCAACAGTAATTCTTATGGCAGGCTCTGTTATCGAAGCTCTTACTAAAAACCATCCTTCTTGCATGAAGGCTTTTACCCCATCTAGCTCAATAGTTTTAAATCCAAGTATGCGAATTTCTTTTTTCACATTTTGAATGACCTTAAGCTTAATTTCATCATCACAATACAAAGTTTCTTCTTTGCTTGGAGGCCAGTTAATAGAATTAACGATTTGAGAAAAACTTCTTTTGCTTCTTGAGAGGACTTCGGCTACTTTCAGAGTTGCTAGAGCAGCGTCGTCAAAACCTCTTAGCTCTGAAAAATAAAAATGAGAACTTTTTTCAAAACCAAAATCAATTTTTTCTTTTCTCATTATTTGTTGAAGAAAAGCGTGACCCCTCCTGCTTGTTTTTAGGATACCACCTTTACTTCTTATATATTCTTCTATAGCAGAAGAGCAACTCACATCATCTAAAATTCTTGGAGATTTCTTTCTCCTGAACACATCTTCCAAAATAATCAAAGCTGCCTTATCACCTTGTATAACTCTACCCCTTTCATCAACAAAAGCTGCTCTATCAGCATCCCCATCATAACAAACCCCTAAATCTGCTTTAATTTCTTTAACCATTTTTTTCAATTCTTTCAAGTTTTCTTCCTTTACATCTGGTCCATGAGCAGGAAATTTACCATCCATTTTAGCATTAAGCACAACAACTTCTTGGTCAAGCTTCTTGAGAAGCTTTGGTATAACCAAAGCTGCACAACCATTCGAGCAATCCACAACTACCTTCAATTTTTTCTTAATCTTTACTTTTGAAGAAAGGAAGCTTATGTAATCTTTTAGAATATAATGCTTTCTAACCTTACCTTTCTTTTTGGCTTTTCTGAATTCTTCTTTCTCTATAATTTCTTTCAGTTTGTTGATTTCTTCTTCGACAATCAAAGAGTTTATTCCTCTGTATATGTGAAAACCATTCCATTCTGGAGGATTGTGTGAAGCTGTTATCATTATACCACCATCGAACTTGTAGAAAAAAAGGGAAAAGTAAAAGGCGGGTGTGGTTACTACACCGATATCTACAACATTGCAGCCTGTAGAAATTAAACCCTTGACTAGAGAATCTCTTAAGCTCTTACTGCTTAGTCTTACATCTCTCCCCACAGCCACAACTTTCCCCTCTCCCAAAAGAGTTCCAAAAGCTTTGCCAATTTTTTCTGCTACATCTTCCGTTAAATCTCTACCATATATACCTCTGATGTCATTTGGCCTGAAGATGTTTTCACTGTTTTTAGATCCCATCTAAAATAAATTATTTGGAATTTTAACTAAAAGATTGATAGTTTAAAAGGAAAAATTTGCACATTAATATATTACTTTTTTACAGTTTTCATGAGAAATAGAAAGAATTAAATAGATTAAAGTTTAAGGGAAAATTGAGAAAATGTTAAAGAGAGATGCCATTTTACCTTATTTAGAGTATGAGAAATTTTGTGTCACGATTTTCCCATCTAGCAAATCTTCTTACCTTTTTGTTGATTTACATATTCTGACCAAAGATGAGCTAAAACTGATTTATAAAATAGAAAAAATCCCAATCGATAACCTGACAAAAATAGATGAGAACAAATACTTAACTTTCTTCTTACCCAAATCTGAAATAAAACTTCCAATATCTGACATAAAAAGATTGCTAGAACTCTATCTTAAAAGCTAACTTTTATCTCTTACTCCTCTGTTTATGACGTCTTGAGCCACGCTTGCTTGCTCCCCTTCCGCTACCATGGTGAGGCTCTGTTCTTCTGAAGTCAAAGACGAGCAGATTCCTATCATAATTCAAGAGCTTTTCTTCAAGCTTCTTGTCTTTTGAAAACTCTACCAAACCTCTTGCAATAGCTGTTCTTATAGCCTCTGTCTGACCTGTTGTACCACCACCTTTAACATTCACATAAAAATCAAGCTTTCCACCCAAATCTTCTGATAAAAGCAAAGGTTCTTTGACACGAAGCCTCATGTATTCATTCCCCCAAATTTCCAAAGGTTTAGAGTTAATTATAACTCTTCCTGTACCAGGGACAACTTTTGCTCTAGCTATTGCCCTCTTTCTTTTTCCCACGGTGAACACAACTTTTGCCTTTTCTCTTTTCATCTTCTCAGAATCTCAATTTGTCTTTTCCATTTTTAAATCTTTTCTATCAGAAGCTCAGGCTTGAGGGGTCTCCTTAGCAAAAGCTTGTTCCTTAAGTTCAACACAAGCCTAGAAAAAACATTGGGTTTTTTCTCCTCGACTTCAATCCCTGAAATTTTGCCAGCAAGCTTTTTAAATTCTAAGCTTGCTGGTGAGTATGGGTTGAAATGGAGGACGGACTTACCAAAAGATAGTGCTATGCTAACGTTCTCGTCATATGGAATTTCTGCTAAGGTTGGAAGATTTGTGATTTCTTCTATTTCTTTTTTGCTCATCTCATGAGGATAGCCCTTAACCATGTTCAAAACTATTCCCAAAGGAGCTAAGCCAAGACTTTTTGCCACCTTTTCACATTTAACAACATCAATAACAGAGTTTAAATAAGGAACAGTGACAAAAAGAACTTCTCGTGCTGCTGTTAAAACGCTTAAAGCTTCTTTACCAAGACCAGGGGCAGAATCGAGTAAAACAAAATCAGCTTCTATCCCTTTGATCACCTCTTTCAGATTCTCAATATTAACTCCAGCCAAATCTTCAACTTTTAGGCTTGCGGGAATTATCCCTATTCCCTCTTTGAAGAAAGTGACTTCCTCTATTGAAGTTCTTCCAGCTAACACATCATTCAAGCTCTTAGGGTAAAAATGAAAATCAAAGAGAAAGCCTAAATGGGAAGTTGTGATGTTACAATCAATAACCCTAACCTCTTTTCCAAGTTTAGCCAAAGCAAGAGCAAGATTAGCTGTGACTGTTGTTTTACCCACACCCCCTTTACCAGAAACTATTCCTATTATCCTTACCATCAATTAATTATTTCAGCAAGCTTTCATAAATTGATAATGTCTTAGTTGCAGTTAACTCAAAGTTGAATTTTTCAAGCACAAGCTCCCTCCCATTTTTCCCCCATTTCTTAGCTTCTTCTAAATTCCCCAAAACCTCTTTTATTCCCCAGGCTACATCTTGAGGGCTATTTCCATCCACATGAACTCCTGTCCTTTTTTCACCAGAAGGAACAACCTGTTCTTTAAAGCCAGAAACACCGGAAGCACCAACAACAACAGGCTTTTCCATTGCCATAGCTTCAGAAGCAACTATACCAAAGGGCTCGTTTATGCTTGGGAAAACACAAACATCAGCCAAATAAAAGTGGGCAAGCTTTTCTTCATCACTTAACCACTTATTTACCAAAACGATATTTTTTTCTAAACCTAAGGCTTTTACCTCTTGCATAAGATTTTCACTTTCACCAATCCCCACCATAATAAGCTTCGTGTTTGGAAATTCTTTTAAAACAAAACTCATGGCTTTAACCAAATTGTAAATTCCCTTGAACCACACAAGCCTGCCAATGAAAAAAACAATTTTCTCTTCTCTTATTTTATATCTTTCTTTCAATTTTTCCACAAGTTCAAGATCAACTTTTTTGGGATCAAAAGCTTCAGGATCTGTTCCATTCCAGCATACAGAAATTTTTTCTTTATCATAACCTATTGATCCAACAAAATCTCTCATGGATTCGGAGACCGTTATCACTTTATTAGCTTCTTTTGCCATTTCTCTCTCCAATCTTTTCAAAGTCTCCGATCCTGGGAAATTTCTAATTTCTTCAACAGAATGTAAGTGAAAAACTATTGGAACTTTTGTTTGCTTGAGCATCAAACCAGAAAAAGCAGAAATCCAATCATGAACGGCTATGATATCAAACTTTTCCCTTTTTTGTAGCTCAGTAAACTTTTTTGTCAAGAGGAAATTGTAATTAAAAATGTCAGAAAAAAGCTTTAGACCTTTCCCCCAACTTAAAATATCACTATTTGCAAAAATTGAAATTGTCTTTGAGCTGTCAAGAAAAGAGAACCTGTAAATTTTTATCCCATTTTTTTCCTCAAACTCCTTTGAATTTTTTGGATTCATGGTGAAAACTGAAACTTCATTTCCCTTCTCAACAAACTTTCTTGTCATGTTCAAAGAATAAATCCCAAGACCACCTACCAAGAAAGGAGTATACTCCCAAGAGATGAAAGCAATCTTCATATTATTTTTTTAGGATTGGAAAGTATAATTTTGTTAGGTATTCTTTTGCTGTTTCATCCATGTCAACTTTCATTTTGAAGGCATTCCACATTATTTCATCCCACTTCTCTCTTTCCTCATAGAAAAGGTTTGAGATGATTTTTAATTTTTCTAAAAAGGCCTCCCACCCATATTCCTCTTTTTTGATTTTAAATCCATTCTTGAAGTCGATTATTTTATCACTCATCCCTCCTGTATCTGTTCCCAAGGTTACAGTACCATTAACTGCAGCCATCATGTAGCCTGTACCACAGGGTTCTTTTCCTGGTAGAGAAGGATAGAGGAGCAAATCTCCTCCCCAATACATTTTCTTTGCAAGTTCTTCATTAAACCCTTGAATGAAAACAAAGTAGTTCCCCAATTCTTCATCAAGCCTTTTACACATTTCTATCCACTTCCTTCCAACAGGATCTCCAAGGGCGGCTCTTCCAAGGATGATGATTTGTGCACCCAAACCACCTTCTTCCCTACTCTTCACTATTATTCCAGAGTGAGGTAAGAAGATTTCAAAACCCTTTTGATCTGCAAATCTCCTAGGAATTACTATCGTTAGCCTTTCTTCGGAAAGCTTGTCCCCCTTTATCTTTTCTATTTCTTTCAAGAGCTCGATCTTTGCCATCTTCTTTTTTTCTTTCAAATCCTTTACAGATTTCACACTTTTAAGTTCAGGCATTCTCCAATAATCAATATCTATACCATTGGTAATTCCAAAAATTTTTTTTATCCTGAAAATTTCTCTCAAGCCTTCACCATTTTCCTCTAAGGTTTTCGCGTAATCTGGGCTAACTGTGTTACAAATATCAGAAAGAATTGTGGCAGTATAAGTTAGATTGATTTTACCTTCCCATATAACCTTTTCTCTCCATTCTTCTCCTATGCTAAGCTCCCAAAATCTTTCTCCTTCAAATATCTGTTGGTAAGCTTTTCCTGCATTGTGAATAGTGTAAGCAAATTTTAAGTTTTTGAGTTTTGTATCGCTATGGTATTTGTATTCTGCTTTAAAGAAAAGTGGTATCAAGCCTGTGTGAGCATCATTCAAGTGGATTATATCAACTTTGTCCAAAAGCTTAGCCAACTCTAAAGTTCCTCTAGCCAAAAAAATTGCTCTTTGAAGACCATCACCTTCGTACAAAAGATTTGCAAATTTTTCATTTTCTAAAAAATAAAATGTTACACCATTTTTTTCAACTTTTTTAATTTGGGCACTTACTTTTTCATTTGCAATCCAGAAGCTTACAACTGCAAAATCTTCAAGCTTTATATCACTGTAATCTATTTCTTTAATTTCATCTTTCTCGTCTCTTCCGTACTTGTATAGCAAGCTAACCACACTAACCTTGCAACCTAGCTTTGCCAAAGAATAGGCAAGCTCTTCAACAGCAGGACCAAGACCGCCAGCTCTTGATTTAAAACTTTTAAGCTCAGCTGAAACCATTAAAACATTCGGCTTTAAAACTTCATTCATAAAACTAAATTTAGTTTTGATTCCCTATTAAATTATATGGATGTAAGTGTGGTAGGTGACATAAATCTTGACTTAATTTCTTCGCCATTGAAAAACTATCCTGAAAAAGATAGGCAAACAATTTTGCCGAAATTTATAGTTCAGCTTGGTGGATCTTCTGCAATATTTGCTTCTTTCTGTTCTTCTCTCGGTCTTAAAACAAAATTCATAGGGCGCTTAGGCTTTGATTTCATTTCTGATTTTTTAATAGAAGAAATTCAAAAAGCTGGGGTAAAGACCAAAATAAGGAGAGTTAAAGGAGAAACAGCAGGAATAACAATTTCTCTAACTTTTGAAGACATGAAAAGGGCTATGGTATCCTTCAGAGGAAGCAATTCCAATTTATCCAAAAAAGATTTTTCTTTGAAAGAGATAGAAGGTAAAATTTTACATGTGGGTGGTTTTAATCTGCTCGATAGTTTGAGAAAAGATGTTTATGAGATTTTCAATTATGCTAGAAGGAAGGGAATGAAAACTAGCTTAGACCCAAACTGGGATCCAAAAGGTTGGACAAACAAAAGACTAAGGGACTTGCTTAAAATCTTGAAAACAACAGATTTTTTCTTTCCCGATTATGAAGAGGGTAAGGCTATAACAAAGATTGAAGATCCAGAAAGGATTGTTGAGAGGCTCCTTGAATTTGGGCCAAAGATTGTTGCCCTCAAACATGGGGAAAATGGAAGCTATGTTGGAGAAGGTGGGGAGGTAATTCATGTGAAAGGGTTTAAAGTTGATCCTATCCAAACAACGGGAGCGGGAGACGCTTTTGATGCAGGCTTCATCAAAGCTTTTTTGCTAAATCTAAGTCTGAAAAAGTGTGCTGAATTTGCAAACGCGTGTGGAGCTCTATACACAACAAGAATTGGAAGAGAGAGATTTGTAAAAAAGGAAGAAATTGAAAAACTACTCAAGATCACCTGATTACTCTCTTCCCCTGCTCCCAGCTCTCCCACTCAAGCTTACATTCTCTACATTTCAACACATTAAATCCCTTTTCATAACTTGCGAAACCGCTGCAAGTATCTGATTTTGCATGGGTGAATTGATCGAGTTTGTCTGCATGCTCATGACAAACTGCTCTCCCGCAAACTATGCAAACGCCCCGAGCCTCCTTTTCACAAAACCAACACTTCATCTTCTCACCTCACTATTTCTTGATAAATAGACAAAAGCTTTTCAGCAGCTTTGTCCCAAGTGAAGGTGTTTTCAGCAGCATACCTTCCATTCTTTCCCATCCATCTCGCATGCTCAGGATTTCTCAAAATTTCTTTTATTCCCCAGGCTATAGAGTTTGGAGCTTGGTAAACTCTGTAACCTGTGACATCATGCCAAACAAGTTCTCCAGATCCTGTGCCATGGGTGGCTAACACTGGTTTGTAGCATGACCAAGCTTCCAGAACAACTATTCCAAAAGGTTCATTCCTGCTTGGCACAACTATACACTCAGAGGCCTTCATTATTTTAGTTTTCCATTCATCTGGAACATAACCTGTAAATCTCACAGCATGCTGTACGCCAAGTTCTTTTACCCTCCTTTCTAATTGAGGTTTCATGTAACCATCACCAACAAAAACAAACTTAACATTTGGAAAATCTTTCAAAACATCTGGAATGGCTTCAACGAGCAAGTCTGGACCCTTCTGAATAGTCATCCTTCCAACAAAAGTTATCATTGGATCATAAACACCAATTCCAAGATGTGATTTCACGTCTTTCCATGCATCAACAAAACCATCAAAATTTCTTGCCCATACTCCATTTGGTACAATTCTAATTTTATCTTCAGGCACTCTGTAAATTCTTTGCACTTCTTCCTTCATCGTATTTGAACAGACTACAACTCTTTCAGCTATGTAAGCTCCATACCATTCAAGATTTGTTATATCCTTTGCCACACCATCGTGAAAATGATTTCCATCCCTCCCAAATTGGGTTGAGTGGAGAGTGAAAACAACCCTTTTGTTTCTTGCTTTTTTTATTTCATCCAGAGCATTCACAACATGCCAGTCGTGTCCATGAATTATATCAAAGGCCCCAGAGACATTTTCTGTTTCAAAGAAATGGTAAGCCATGGACTTGCACATGTTATTTGTCATCTCATAAAAAAAATTTGGAGAAAAGTTAAATGGACATCTGTGATAATGTACTCCATCGACAACTTCATAAACCTTTTGATTTTGTCCTATTCTTGTGAAAACATGAACTTCATTTCCTTTTCTTTCAAGAGCAGCAGCAAGCTCGGTTACAGCAACACCCATCCCACCTACTGGTATCGAGTGGAGAGATTCCCAACAAAAGAAGCCTATCCTCATAACTACACCAACACTTATTAAATTGTTTGTGGCGCTTGTTTATAAATTTATCATTCTTTAGAAAAAATTTTTCTACATAAATTTAGACAGGTTTTAACCTTTTAATCATGCTTTCAGCATAAGAGGCAAACTTTCTTCCTTGTTCAAACCAATAATCAATCCCCCAATAGACATAGCAACTTGTCTCTGCAATCAAAAGCAACTTTTCCACCTTTGATTTTTGTTCTGGTTTAAGTTCATGAAATTTTTTGCTTAATTGAAATATTCTTTTAATCGCTTCAATTCTTCTCCCACCTCCAATCCATGCTTCATGGCCATTTACCCACGAAGCACCTACATCTTTTAGCTTTATCTTCTCCTTTATTCCCTCTTCATAAAATTTTTCCAAAAATTCACTCACAGTTAGGGAAAAAACATTTTTTCCAATTTTCTCTCTAAAAAATGGAACAAAGGTTTGGGGGAAAAATTCATTCATCATCACATTTCCATTCTCACCATCACTTGCAGTAATAAGTAATGCGGGCTTACCGCTAAGCCTAGAAAATATCCTTTCAGCTTCTAAACACTTTGAGTACAAAAAATCTGGCGAACATCCGGCTTGTTGGTCGATGAAGTAAGTAGGTACCCTAAATACTACTACAATCTCCTCATTCCCAGCTTGCAACAAATGAGGTTTGCAAAAAATTTCCACAATTTTTTCATAACTCAAGTTCTCATATCCTTGAATGCTCTGCACAGGCAATATCATCCACTCGTAATATTCTCTCATACATTTTATCAGCTTGCTTAAAACTTCTTCTCTTCCTGGTACACCCATCTCAGGGAGCCAAAACCCTTCGACCCTTTTCAATTCACTTGAACCGAAAATTTTTTTGAAAATTTCTCTCCATTTCTCTATTTGCAATTTCCAATCTTCTTCCGGAGTTGCTGGGAAGTAGCAGTGGGAATAAGCTGTGCCCACAAATTCCAAGCTTTCTGGAAATTTCCTCAAAACTTTTTTGTAAGCGGTTAAAATTGGGCCTATTTTCTCTCCATGAACCTCAATTTCTGAAGAAATTTTCCTCTCATCCAAATCCAAAAGAGACTCTAAAAGAACTCCTGAAAAATCTAGCATTATTTTAGGTTTAAAACCTTCCTCGGCAAGCATTGTCACATACTTGGCGGGATTCTTGTAAGCTCTCAAAATCAACTTACCATCCCAACTTTCCCTATCATTTTTTGAATTCAGCATTTTTTCCAAATTTGAGACTATCTTGCTGTTCAACCAAACGAGGGGTTGATGCATATGAAGCCAAGGAATATAGCAAACATCCATAATTTTAATTTGAGAAGGTAAATTTATTTTGATGGATTTTGGATTTTCAATAAAAAAACAAGGAAAAAAATTGAGCTTGAACTTCGGGAAGAAAGTTGAGTGTCGGAAAAGATACCTTTCCGAACTTTTGAAAGATAGGGTTATACTTGATTTGGAAAGTGCAAAAGAACTTTTGGAAAGAAAAGGAGATTTAACAATTTATGAAGTTTACAATTTATGGAAATTTCAAGATGTTGCAAGAGATTTTCTCGAAAATTTTGGAGTCATGGTTGACATAACTCTACTTAGGCAAGGAATTTTTTCTTTAAAAAAGGAAGGTGAAGCCTTCTGTACTTATGGTCATATCCATAAAGAGAATTTAGGTGAAGTTTATGTGGCTCTGAAGAATGGTTGCTATCTTCTTCTTTCCCACAGAAAAACCTTCAACAGCTACTTAATTGAAATTAAGGAAGGTTATTCTTTTTTCATTCCCCCATTTTTCATACACAGGCTCATTTCAGGAAAAAAAGATTGTGTGGTCTTGAATTTTGTTCATGAAATAGCTGGCCATGATTATAGCGTGGTGAAGAATAAAGGGTTTCCCTTCCACATTTTTTACGATAAAAATAAAAATCTAGAATTTAGAGAAAACAAGAAATATCCAGAGGTGGGTCTTGTTTTCATAAAAAACATCAAAAAGTTTGATGTTTTAAAACTTGCTAAAAAAGAACCTGAAAAATTGAAAGAAATATTGAGCTCGTGGAAAGAGTCTGAAGTTTTTGACGAAATTTTCCACGAGTTTGATTAAGCCTTTGGTACTTTAATGAGCCTGTATCCTTTTTTTCTCCCACTTTTAAGAACCACTTTTAATTCATCTCCTATTCTTTCCATTGAAATCTTGACGATATCATTTCCAATCCTTTTTTCCCTCAAAACTTTCATCCCATCTATTAGAGAAGGAGAAGCAAATATTGTTTTGTTGAGAGCATCAACTTTAAGACCAAGCATAAATTCATCTAAACACCTTACCACAGAGGCAAACCCCCAACCTTGGAAGAAGCCTGAAGGTTCATACCCAATTTCTTTCAGCAACACAGCATCACCATTTTCCGAATTCCAAGCTTCATCTAAAGATCCCAGACAGTTCCTGTCAAACATTTTCCATAATATCTTCAAGTATTCAAGACCTTTTTCTGCCCTATCTTCTCCAAATTCCACACAAGCCACTAAACCCGTTATCCAACTCCAAACGCTTCCGGTATGATAACCAATTGGATTGAATGTTGGATCATTCTTCGAGACGCTCCTCACACCAAAAGGCGAGGTGAATTCTTCACTCTCGATTCTTCTTAAAATTTCTACCGGATTTTTTGAAATTTTAAAAAGAAGGGGGAAAATTGAGTTTATGGTTTTCTTTTCATCTTTAAACTTCCACTTAATCCTATCAAAGTAAAAATTTGAGGAGGGATTCCAAAAATCTTCTTCTATTTTTCTCTCCACCTCTTTCACATAAGAAAAATCTACCAAATTTTCTCCCAAAATCTCAGAAAGTTTTTTGAGAGAAAGCAAACATTCGTACCAAATTGCTTGAACTTCAATCGGTTTACCATCTCTATCCAAACTATCCATCCATGTTGCTCTTTTTTCAGCTTCCATTAGCTTGTCATCACTCTTGCTAATGCACCAACCAAAAGCTCTAATGATGTTTTTCTTACTTTCTTTCAAAAATTCCAAATCTCCAGAGTTTTGGATGTAGTGATTTAGGGCAATAATCCAAAGTGGGGTAGCATCTATTGAACCATAAATAGGTTTTCCATCCAAATAAATGAAGTTTGGGATTTCCCCCTCCCTTGACTGAAATTTCATCAAAGTCATCAAAGCTTTTTTAGCATCTTCAAAATTCCCATAATCCACAATAGCTGGGATCATCCAACCCAAATCTCTCCCCCAAAATTGTGTGAACCAGGGATAGCCTGCGATGTAGCCAAAACCGGCTTCGGCTTCCACCTTAAGTTTTTCTAAACCAATAACACTCTTTCTGAAAAGATCGTCTAGTTCTTTAATACCAGTTTTAAATTCCAGAGCCAAGAAAGGTTTTGACTCTTCTATTTCAACCTCGCCTAAAGAATTTTTAGTTGAAACTAAATTAACCATAGCTTCAGTCTCGTTTTTCCCAGAAGAAAAAATTATCGAGATCTCTTCTTTTGAATCTCCACATTCAATTTCAAATGAAATTGCACCTGGAATGAAACATCTTTCAAGTTCACCTGGGAAATGATCTTTGTAAATTTCTTTTCCTGAAATTTCGAAAGGTTTGGAAAATCCAATGGCAAGGCAACCTTTCTCTGAATTCACCATAAGCATGTTAGCTTCCCTCTTCACGACATATTTTCTATCATGCCAATTTTCTTCCCTATCTCTTATGTTTACACCAACTTCCATGAAAACTTTCAGTCTCCTTATTTCTTTGCTTTCAATCCTCAGATTGCAAACTAATGCCCTCCTTTCTTCCGGCACAAATAGCTTTTCCACTACTTTTATTCCATCTAGAGAATAGATGTGTGTGAAACTTGAGTCATCAAAAACAACCTCGACACAATTCTCTGGAGACAACCAACTTTCATTCACCCTAAAGGCAAAATAATCAAAAAATTTCCTTGACTCAGACCAAAAACCTGTCCATTTTGTTTTAAAGCCTGAGTCACAAAACCTGTGGAAGAAAGCCTTTTTGCCGGAAAGCAAATAGCATTTGTTCTTAACTTCCTCAATTTTCATGTTGCCCTAATGTTAAATTTATAAGGGGTATAAGAAATAATTATAACTATGGTTCTGATTACCTTAAGCTTCCAAGTACATCAGCCCATAAGATTGGCCAATTTTCAAACAGATGGAATTTCTAAAGATATGAATAGCTATTTCAATTCAGGCTTGAATAAAATGATCTTTGAAAAAGTCAGAGATAGGTGCTATCTACCAACAACAAACATCTTGCTTGAGCTGATAGATAAGTTTAAGCATGAAAAGAAGCAGTTCAAGGTGAATTTTGCAATCAGTGGGGTTTTTCTCGAACTTTGTGAAAAATATGGCAAAGATGTTCTCGAGAATTTCAAACAACTTGTGAAAACAAAGAAGGTTGAAATAATTGGTGAAACTTATCATCATTCTTTGTCAAGCCTTTTTGATACAAAAGAAGAATTTGTGGAAGAGGTAAATCTTCACTCCCAAACAATGAAAGATTTATTCGGTGTTAAGCCGAGGGTCTTCGTGAATACTGAAATGATATATAACAATGTTATTGGTAGAATAGTTGAAGATTTGGGATTCAAGGCAATTTTCACAGAAGGTGCTGAAAGAATTCTTGGATGGAGATCACCAAATTACATTTATGTGAGGAAGTTTTGCTTTCCGGATGATAGAGATTGGGATAAAAGGATAAGAATTCTCTTAAGGAATTATAGGCTTAGCGACGACATTGGTTATAGATTTTCAGCAATGAATTGGGACCAGTGGCCTTTAACCGCTGATAAATTTGCAGCCTGGCTTAATGCAACTCCGGGTGAATGCATAAATATTTTCATGGATTTTGAAACTTTCGGTGAGCATCAATGGGCAGAATCTGGAATTTTCTGGTTCTTGAAAGCTTTGCCCTATGAAGTTTTGAAATATGAGAATTTGGAGTTTGCAACACCAAGTGAAATTGTGGAAAAAATTAAGCCCATAGGTGAAATAGATGTTTTTGAGTTTTCAACAGTCTCCTGGGCCGACATGGAGAGGGATGTTTCTGCTTGGCTAGGCAATAAGATGCAACAAACTTGTTTTGAAGAAGTAAAGAATTTGGGAAAGCTTTTGAGGGAAGTAAACGATGGGGAGATGAAAAAGGTTTGGAAGTACTTGCTAACAAGCGATCATTATTACTACATGTGTAACAAGATGTGGGCTGATGGTGATGTCCACAAATATTTCAGCTGCTTCTCAAGCCCAGAGGAAAGTTTTGCAAATTTCATGAGAATTGTGGCCGATTTGAAGACTAAGATATTCACTTCCCTGTTTTCTCAAGATAAAATCAAATGAATTTTTCGCTTACTATTTCTTTCAATTCTTTCAATCTCTTCAAACAAACTTCTCTCAAAAATTCTTCTTTATTTTTTACTTGAAAATACTCTTGCCACAATGCTCTACCAACAGCAAAACCTGAGCATCCAAATTTCATGGAAAATTTCAATTGTTCCTTGAATTCTTCAAAGCTTATTCCTTTGCTCAACAAGACCCAAGGGACTTTGCTAGCTTTTGCAAGTTTTTTACAGTTAACTTCTGCTTTTTCATCAAGCTTGCCCGGAAATTCTGTTTTAAGTAAATCTATGCCAAGCCTTGAAATCTCTTTTACAGATTGAATTATCAGTTTGCTCCTCTCCCTTTCAAAGTCCCTTTCCTTGTATGGGTAAATGAGAAACTCACAAACAAATGGTAATTCTATTTCTTTACATCTTGTAGCAACATATTCTACAAGCTTTTTTTGCTGTTTGGCTTTTTTTGCCTTTGGGTTGAAATATATCAAAAGCTTGGCGGCATCCCCACCAATCCTCTTAACTTTTTCTGGCCCAAAATTTTTGATTAAAGATGTTGTTCTTCCTTCCCTAGTTTCTTTGTAGCCAGACTCTTCAAGAGAGACTATCAAGCCACACTTATCTCTTATCGCTTTAATAGCTGTCATCCCGTATATAGGGTCTAGCAAAATTCCAGAAGCTTGGGGAGAAAAAGCTTTAGAGAGTTTAAGCTTCACTTGTTCCAAAATTTTTCTTGATACAGACTCAGGATTTCTTGGGTTTATCATTTTTTTGAGAGATTGTCTGTGATCTAAAGCGACGATGTGGAAAAAACCTTTGGAAGAAATTTTCTCCAAACTCAATCAAATTCCCTCTACTTCAATTTTTTTCTCAACCTTTTTATAAAAAGCATAAACTTCATCCTTGAAAGGCAAGCCAACAGCCCCCTCTTTTGTAACTTTCAAAGCACCACAAGCATTTGCAAACTTTACACACTCTTCAATTTTTTCTTTTTGCAAAAACTTATGCAAGAAGCCAGCAGTAAAAGCATCACCAGCTCCTATGGTGTCCACAACTTTTACTGGAATGGTAGAAACTGAAAAAGCCTTCTTATCTAAATAGACAAGGGTCTTATCCTTCCCACTCTTAACTATAATCATCTTTCCTTTCATTTTCTCCCTCAAAAATTCTACGGCTTTTTGAAAGTCGTAACTTGGGTTGCCAACAATCCTTATTGCTTCAACTTTGGTTGTTATCAAAATGTCTACATTTTTTAAAATCTTGTAAAGCTTCTTGAATCCTTCTTGAGATTTGCTTCTCCCTGGGTCAAAAGAAACAGTTTTATTCAATTTTTTTGCAAGTTTAGCAGCGTGAGCCAAAGCTTCCAGGGTTGTACCACTCATGTGTACATGAGAAGAATTTTCTATAGCCTCCTTTGATATATCACTTTTGTGTAGGGGTTCATTTGCACCAACCATCTCAAATAAGAGAGGCTCTCCACTTTTATCTATAACTATCATCGAAACTCCTGTAGGTTTTTCAGTTGTTATTTTAATGTATTTTGATTCAACGCCATAGAATTTCAATTGACTGAGCAAGTATTGGCCATGATCATCATATCCTATTTTCCCAATCAGGGCAGTTTTCATCCCAAGCTTGGAAAGATTACAAGCAACATTTGTGGCAGAACCGCCTATGCTATGGGTGATTGTGCCCTTGACGAATGTCATTTTGTCAGGCTTCGGGAATTCTTCAACAAAAGACCTTGTATCATAAAGAACATGGCCAATACAAACGACATCAAACATAATAATTATTTGAAGTTCTTCCTTTTTATTTTTCCTTAAATTTCTGGTAAGATAGTTTCAAGGCTTCTATTCCAGGCATAGGCTTTCCTGAAAGGTAGGTTATCAAGGCTCCGCCACCCAAGCTTATGTAAGAGAATTTTTCTCCCCCTATACCAAGCTTTTCTATTGCTAGCCCGGTATCTCCACCACCAATCAAACTGAAAGCTTTTGAATTGGCTATAGCTTCAAGAATTTCCCTGGTTCCAACTTCAAACCCCTCTTTTTCATAAACTCCTGCTGGACCTTTCACAACTATTGTTTTAGCCCTATTTATGATTTTAACGTAATTTTCAATGGTTTTCCTTCCTATGTCAAGAATCATTGAACTTGAAGGTAGTTCTTCTATATCAACCTCTTTTCTTCTCCCTCCCTCTTCCACAGCAACATCTTTCGGAATTTCTATTTTTTCTTGATGTTCATCCAAAAGCCTTTTTGCCTGAGGTATTAAGTCTAAAAATCCTTTTTCTTCAAAAAATTTTTCTGTAGCTTTACCTAACTTGTAGCCCCTTGCCATCAAGAAGACTTCACCAACAGTGCCACAAGTCAAAACTTTTTCCACACATTCCAGCTTTTTCTCAAGAAAGTGCTCCATTATATTCAAGCAATCATCAGGTTTTGCTCCCCCTAGGATGAAAACATTTGCTTCAGGCTGCAAAACCTTTTCCACTGAGCTTATTTCTTTTTCCATGATTTTACCAGCAACTGTTGGCAAAAGGGGTGCAAAACCAACAATAGAAGCATGAGACCTGTGAGATGCAGAAAAAGCATCTTGAACGAAAAGATCAGCAAGTGGAGCTAAAGTTTGTACAAGCTTGCTCTTAGAATGTTCCTCAGGACTTTTCTCTTGAGTTTCCTCTTCCAAAAACCTTACATTCTCCAGAAGCAGGACTTCACCCTCTTTTAAATTCTTTATTTCATTTAAAGCTTTTTCTCCAATAACATCATTAACAAATTTTACTTCTCTTCCCAAATGTTTGCTCAAAAGTTTCGCATGTTGCTCTAAGCTTGTGAAATCCTCCTCCCCTTTCCTTCCTTGGTGAGCAATAACAACAACTTTTGCTCCTTTCTCAATTAAAAATTTTATGGTCTTTGCATGCTCCCTTATCCTATCACAATCTTCTATTCTTTTCTCTTTTTTGTTGTAAGGTGCATTCAAATCTGCTCTCAACAGAACAGTTTTTCCCTCTAACTCAAAATCTTCTAAGGTAAAATATTCTTTCATGAGTTCACTTCTCAATTCCCAAGCTCTTGTTTGTTTTTTCTATCGACTTAAACTTATCGGTTTCAATTCCTGTTATTGCTCTTATCGCATCTATAGTTTCAGGGATAACTATGGCTTCTGAATGTACGGCGTGCATCCAGTAGAATCTATTTTTTTCTACTGTTACAGATTCGTCCCAAATCGCAACTTCATACATGTCATACCTTGGCCTGCAAAGATCTCTATATCTCTCTATTATTTCAGAAGTTGCAGTATAGCCGTGAGAAGCCTTGAGCAATATCATCCTTGAACCCTCTTCAAAAGCTTTTTTGAACTCTTCCTTGCTTGCTTGCTTCTTGATTTTGCCTATGACCATGTGTAAATGAGCCAAAGTTGAAGGAACTTTCACTGCCATAGTTTTTATGTTTATATGAGGCAACACTGTTTGTAAATCAGGACCTTGATGGGAGGGAACGTGAGTCTCGGGAACAATTGCATTTATTGGGCCAGACCTTTCATCCCAAGGGTCTGTTGCCCTTCTCACCAAAGCAGCAAAAACCTCTTCTACTCCAAATTTTTGATCTATGGTGAAGATTGTCCTTACAAGTGAGGTTGTGTTGCAACTTACAACCCTAACAGAATCTTTGTTCAAAGCCTTCTCGTAATTTGCTATTGCCACAAAACTTAAATCAGCAACCTCAGGTTTTTCCCCACCTTGGAAGACCATTTTCACCTTGTATTTTTGGTACAAGGGTTTGTTCTTCTCTCCAATCTTTGCAGGTGTGCAATCACATACAACATCAACTTCACCAGAGGCTAGCAAGTCTTCGAGAAAACCTTTGACATACATTCCACCTTCAGTCAAAGCCTTCATTCCATCTTGATTGGAAGCGTAGAGGTCAGTTTTGTACAAAGGGCCTTTTGGTTCAAGTACAGTTCTCAGCCAGCTTGTGGGTGCAACATCTGATATGCCAACAAGCTTCATATCATCCTGAAGCTTAATTGCTTGGGCAACTCTTTTTCCAATTGTGCCAACACCATTGACAACAACTTTTATCGGCATAGTATCCTTAATTATTTTGTTTAATTGGCTAAATATATTTTATGGAAAAAAAGCATCGTGCCTTATGATTGCATCATAGTTGGTGCTAGCCTTGCTGGAATAACTGCTTGTAACTCTCGATGTTGGTGGCCAAGTCAGTTTGTCTACAGATGTTGAAAGAAGTGAGTAAAGAGAAGGAACTTTTCAAGATCTCAACAAAAAGAAAAACATATTGGTCCAAGACCTAAGAGTGAGGAAATCTTAAGGGATAGTGTGAAAAAACTTAGTTTTGTTAAAATCTTCAACAACCCTAGAATTTGAAACAAAAGAAGTTTTGAAATTGAATGTAGAAGGTGTTATAATCATGATCTGTCTTAAGCCAAGCTAAGCAAAAAGGGAGAAATAGATATAGACCAAAACTGTAAGACCAACATAGCTGGTTTGTTTGCTGCTGGTGATGTGACTGATGTGAAATGGAAGTAGATAATTGTGGCTGGCGAAGGAGCCAAAGCTGTTCTTTCAGCTTACGAATACCTTCAGCGCAAGTTTCTTATAAAATATCACTGAAGTGTGTAGCCACCATCTGCAACTATACACTGCCCTGTTATGAGGCTTGATTCATCGCTTGCAAGAAAAACTGCTAAGTTTGCTATATCCTCAGGTTTCCCCCATCTTCCTATTGGTATAGCTTTCTTTATCTGCTCGTACATCTCTGTACCTAAAGCTTTTGTTCCGGGAGTCTCTATTGGACCAGGAGCTATGGCATTCACGTTTATTCCAAAGGGAGCTAGCTCTAAAGCCAAAGCTCTTGTGAAACCTACTATGCCAGCTTTGCTTGCCGAATAGTGGACAAGATGCTGAAAGCCAACAACAGAACCAGCTATTGAAGAAATGTTGATTATCTTACCATACCTTTGCTGAATCATTGCACCAACAACAGCTTTAGTGCAATTGTAAGTCCCCTTCAAGTTTACATTTAAAACCTTTTCCCAATCTTTTTCCTCCATCTCGAGAAAAGGCTTGAATGGGAATATTCCAGCATTGTTCACAAGAATGTCAATTCTTCCAAATTTCTTCAAGACTTCTTCTGCCATTTTTTTTGCATCTTCATTGCTGGAAACATCAAGCTTTAGAGCTAAAGCCTCCCTTCCCAGACTTTCTATTTCTCTTGCCACTTCTTCTTCCTTTCCACTTATATCTGTGACAACAACTTTTGCCCCTTCCCTAGCAAAAGCTAGAGCAATTTCTCTTCCTATACCCTGACCAGCACCAGTTACAACAGCAACTTTGTCTTTCAGCTTCATAATTATTAGATTTTATTTTCTATTCTATAAATTTTACAAAATTCTTCCAACACTTTTCTAGGGTTTTTTGATTTAACCACAGCTGAAGAAACAAGCACGCCTACAGTACCAAGCTCTAAAGCTTTTTTTACATCTTCACCAGAAGAAATTCCAGCTCCACACAAAACCTTTACTTCAGGTTCAATTTTCCCCATAACCTCAACAAATTCTCTCACACTATCCGGCTTGACTCTAGAAATTGCTCTTCCTGTCCCAATCAAAAAAGGATCTTCATAAGCCAAGAAATCTGGCTTAAAATTTGCTATTTCTTTTCCTTCTTCTAAGTTGCTAGCGCAACAAACTGTGATTAGTCTTAACCTTTTTGCAATTTTCACACATTTCTCAATTTCATCCAAGCCCATTTTTTTCTCAGAATGGTTTAGGATAACCCCATTTACCTTAGCTTCCTTCAAAGCTTTCCCGCTTATGTGGCCTGTGAAAGCTCCTTCCTCTATTGCATCCATGTGTTGAGCGAAAACACTTATTTTCAAATTTTTTGTTATTGTCGCTATGTCCGTGAACTGGGGAGCAACTGCTATGTTAACATCAAATTTTTCAACTACCTCTTCACAAATTTTTGCAAGCCTGTAAGCTTTCCTACCAGAAACATAACACTTGAAATTTATTAGAATCAAGGGTAGCTTCATAATTCTATTTTGAGAAATACTAAGAAAAACTTTTTACCATCTCTTTTTCGCACCTATAGCTAAGGATATCTCTCCCAAACTCATGAATTTAGTCTTAAGCTTGGAGGCATCCGCTTCTTTCACTTTCTTCAGCTCCTTGCCCTTAAATTCTTCCGGAAGACCAATAAAAACCTTTAGGTTCTTGTAAGCTTTCCTGCCTTTGGCTTTATGCCATGGCAACATGCCCCGAACTGTTCTCCTGAAAATTCCATCTGGAGTTCTCGGAAAGAAGGGGCCATGCTTCACATCTCCTCGCCAAATCTTCTCCAAGTATCTTTTTTGAATGTGCTTTGGGTTTCCAGAAACAACAGCTTTTTCACAATTCACAACAAAAACCTTCTCTCCATTCAGCAAATCTTTTGCTATCTTTGAGCAAATTCTTCCCAGAATCTGATTCTCTGCATCATAGATTATCATGACTCACACCAAAATTTTCACATTACTACCTTTAGGATTTTCTTTCAAAACATCTTCAATTTTCATCACGGTGCCACCAGCTTTTCTTATCTTTTCTTCTGCCTGCGGTGAGAATCTCCAAGCTGCCACTCTAACTGGTTTTTTTATCTCACCACTACCTAAAACTACTCCTGGCACAATTACAGTTTCATTTTCTTTTGCATTTCTCTCTATCTTGTAAACATTTACTTCGACCTTTCTTCTTCTAGGCCTCTCTAGATTTTTGGCCACAGCTTTCCAAATTGGAGCTTTTAACTCTCTAGATTTCTGCTTCAACTCTTCTACAAGCTGCTTCAAGTAAGGGTTTGTTGGTCCTGTTGGCTTCATTTCACCACTCTCTTAATTTTTTGGTTAATAGTTTTTAAACTTTTTTTGACTTGCGAATTGTGATTTTTCCATATCCCTTCAATGGTTTTCTGTTTAAAACTGGAGATATGTCGTCACATTCTGTACCGCTGCTTGGATGAAACCAATATTTATATCCATCCAGAATAGCATATGGAGTCAACTTTAATTGTTGGCTGAAAAGTTCTACTTTACCATGCCTCCTAATGTACTCCTTCATCAAATCGTAAAGTCTAGACAAATCTCTTTTTGTAGCATGGAATTTTTCAGGATTGTCTTTTGCAACATACTCGTGCCTTAAATCTATCTTCAAGCCTTTTTTTCTAAGCAATACAGTATATCTATGGAAAAAACTAGCATATCTCCATTTCATATTTTTAATCAGTTTTCTTAACTCTCTTTTCAACTCTTTTTCAGGAATTTGGACAAAATTTCAATTTTGTCAACCTCCTTCTTTTTCATAATTATTATTATACTCAACTTAATTTTATTTATTCTAATCTTCCATTTTCTAAAGATAGAGTCTTTCAACAGAATCAAGTAGTTTAAGTCTGAATTCGAAAAACTTAGAGATAAAATGTTTAGAAAATTTGAGAATTTATGGGAAGAGTTTTTGGTTTGACTTAGTCTTAGGAAAAAGAGAATTGAAGCATGGATTAAGTGCGCCAGCCGGGATTTTCATTGAGTGAGGACAGCAATTTTAGCATTTTCTCAAGATGTAAAACCTATTTGTATTTTAAACCTATTCTTATCAAAACTTTAAACATATCCTCACTCAAATTTGAACCCGGGTCCCAAGCTCTCTCCAAACTTGGGAAGTTCACGAAAAACTTCTCGTGTCCTACCAGACTAGACTACTGGCGCACACTTTCAAACTCCTTAAATTAATCTTAAATACTTCATTTAAAAATCTTTTTTCTAGAAGATTTAAAGCTGACTTTAAAGCATAAATATAACCAAGTTGTAAAAAATTATCATGTCTGTGCTTTGTGAAGTCATGGTAAGACAAATAATTCCAGCTGTTAGAGTGAGAACAGCAAAGTTACTCTATGCTAAAGGCCTAAAGCAGGAAGAAATAGCAAAAAAGCTTGGCTTAACTCAAGCAGCAATAAGCAAGTATTTGTCTGGAAAATACACGAAGGAAATAAAAAAGCTGGAAAAAAGTAAGGCTGCAAGAAAAATTTCTGAAGAAATCGTTAAAGCAATTGAGAGCAAAACTTTCAAGAGATCAAGCTTTCAGAAAATAGTTTGTGAATATTGTAGGAAAGGATGATTTGATGGGCTTTGATGTTGATAAAATAGAATTCCCTGAAAAAAAGAAGAGGTATAAAAGAATTTACAAGAAAGGTTTTAGGAGAAAAAGTGTTTTGAGGTTGTGAAAATGAGAGTTTATATGGACTATGCAGCAACCACGCCTGTAGATCCAAGAGTTTTGAAGGCTATGCTACCATACTTTTCAAAGAAATTTGGAAATAGCATGAGTTTACACTCTTTCGGCCAAGAAGCCAAGAGAGCTTTAGAAGATTCCAGAGAAAAAGTTGCGAAGTTGATGAATGCTAAAAACGGTAAAGTAGTTTTTACCAGCAGTGCAACCGAAGCAAACAACTTTGCTTTGAAGGGAATAGCTTTTGCCAATCGTGACAAGGGAAACCACATAATAGTTTCAGCAATAGAGCATCACTGTATACTAGAAGCTGCTCGTTGGCTTGAAACTCAGGGTTTTCAAGTCACTTATCTACCTGTGGATAAATATGGTCTTGTGAATCCTGAAGATGTGGAAAATGCTATAAGGAAAGACACAATTTTGGTTTCAATCATGCATGCAAACAATGAAATTGGAACGATAGAGCCAATAGAAGAAATAGGAAAAATTTGCAGAAGAAAAGGGGTTTACTTCCACACAGATGCTGCCCAAAGCTATGGAAAAATTCCAGTTGATGTAGAGAAGATGAAAGTCGATTTGTTAACAGTTAGTGCTCACAAGATGTATGGGCCGAAAGGTGTTGGGGCATTGTATCTTAACGATGGGGTAAAAATTGAGCCACTGCTTCATGGTGGGGGCCATGAGTTTGGGTTGCGCTCCAGCACAGTTAATGTTGCTGGTATAGTTGGTTTTGGTGTTGCGGCCGAAATTGCAAGGAAAGAGATGAAGTCTGAAGCCAAGAGGCTTACCAAGCTTAGGGATAAGTTGATAAAAGGGGTATTAAAAATAGAAAAATCTTACTTGAACGGTCACCCGAAAAAAAGATTACCAAACAATGCTAACTTTAGATTTGATTTCATAGAAGGTGAAAGTTTAGTAACTTATTTGGACATGAAAGGGATAGCAGCTTCAACAGGTTCTGCTTGTTCTTCCGAATCTCTTGAACCAAGTCATGTATTGCTTGCCATTGGATTGAAGCCTCATGAAGCCCATGGAAGCCTAAGGCTTAGTTTGGGAAGATGGTCTAGTGAAAGGGAAGTTGATTATGTTTTAAAAGTTCTACCAGGAATTGTGGCAAAGTTAAGGGAAATTTCCCCCTACAAGAAAAAGTGGTGATGTGAAACAGTTTTTCCCCTACTCTAAGCAAATAATCCGACATTTCAAAGAACCAAGAAACATGGGTAAAATTAAAAATCCTGATGCAATTGGTGAGGCTGGGAATCTTGTTTGTGGGGATGTGATGAGACTCTATTTGAAAATTGAAGAAAAAAGAGGGAAAAAAATAATCAAAGATATAAAATTTGAGACTTTTGGATGCATTGTTGCCATTGCCAACAGTAGCATGCTTACAACAATGGTGAAGGGAAAAACTTTAGAAGAAGTGATGAAAATCAAAAAAGAAGATTTGATAAAAAAACTTGGCAAACCTTTACCACCCTTCAAGATTCATTGCTCAATTCTAGCTATAGATGCTTTGCATGAAGCTCTCTATAACTATTACTTAAAAAAGAAGTTGCCAATTCCTGAAGAGCTGAAAAAAGAGCATGAGAGGATTAAGAAAACTTTAAGTGAAATTGAAGGCAAGCATAAAGAATTTGTGGAAATGGAAAGAAAGCTCTTGGAGAAAGGTTAAATTTTAATCTATGGTTCTTGTAGCTAATTCACACCAACAGAATAACAAATTGCCACTGATGTGGTTAAATCATTTTCCTTTACCAATTTTCCCTTATTTTTTTAAGAATTGCAAGTTTGAGCAAATAAAAAATTCTCAACAACCATTCAAGGCATATTGTGAAAAGAAGATAGTACAAAAATCCTGGGAAGGAAGAGAGAAACTCTTCCCATCTAGCAAGTATAAGGTCGATTGAAAAGAATGTAGGATCTGTCAAGAAAATAACAAGAAAGGTAGCAGGTATCACTTGGGCCACAAATACGGCAAGCTCTTCTTTGTAATAAGCTGTTATTCTAACAAAGGATATCATGGCAATTGAAATTAAGAAAATTTCTTGCACGTTCACTGATTTGGCGAGAAATATGAGGAAGATGGAAAATATAATAAACCAGAAGAAGGTGTAAAATGGGAAGGCAATAGTGTATTTGAAGATGAAGAATAGGATTTCTTTAATCTTTTTCCACTTGCCTGCTTGAGGCTCTATTTTTATCTTGAACAAGTCTCTTTCACCTAGCGTGGAATAAAATTCCCACATTATCATACCAAAAATGAAAAGAATAAAGGTGAATGTGAAAATTTTAAAAAATGGTTCTCCAATTATTGAAGAAATTTGAGAATAGTAAGGTAGTCTGGAAATTGCTTCAAAAATACCTTCAAACGCCATAATTAATTTTTCTCATAAGATAAGAATAATTTTACTCATATCTCAAAGCTTCAACTGGCTGTAGCTTTGCTGCCCTTCTTGCAGGCAACAAACCAGAAATAACCCCTATCAAAACTGAGAAGCTGATTGTGAAGAGGATAAGTTGAGGTGAAATATAAACAACTGTTTGAGCCATGCCACCCATCCCCAGCATCCTAATTCCAATTTCAGAAATTATTCCAGAAACTATGAAGCCTGAAGAAATTCCTATCAAACCCCCAACCAAGCCTATAAATCCTGATTCTATCAAGAATAGTAACATAACTTCATAATCTGTTGCCCCCAAAGCTTTTAGAGTACCAATTTGCCTTGTTCTCTCCATCACTGACATAAACATCGTGTTAGCAATACCAACAGCCCCAACTATCAAGGAAATTGCCGCTATTCCAGCTAGGAAGAAATTCAAAGTTCCTGTCACACTCAAGACTCTTTCTTGGATGCTTTTAACTGAAGTTATGGTGTAATCTTTTGTATCTTCTGTGACTTTCCTTGAAAGCATTAAAAGCTTGTCAATTCTTTCTACAATTTCATCCACAATTTCAACATTACTGACCTTAACAAGAATTGAATTGTACTCACTTGAGGTTACATTTAAAACAGTTTTTGCTGAAGCCAAAGGTATGTAAATTGAATTATCGATTCCTATCATCCCACCAACACCACTAGAAGCTTTCAAAATTCCAACAACTCTGAAAGATTTTCCTGCAACATTTATTTGAGAGTTTAGTGAAATTGGATTTTTAAACATTCTATTGGCAACATAATTTCCAATCACAACAACATCAACATCCCCTGACATCAAATTTCTTCCATCTTCAACCTCAAGATTAATCATATCTTTCCAAACTTTTTCATCCACAGCCTGAACCATAACATAAACTTTTTCTCCCAAGTAGCTCAATTCAGCTCTTCCAGAAACTACTCCAGAAACATATTTCACTTCAGGGATTGATTTGATTACTTGAATATCTTTATCATTAAGCTTCACATCAACCCTTCCAAATCTTGCTTGAAAAAATGTTCTCACATCAGCAAATTCTCCTCTTGCCCTTGTTGCACCAGGTGAAATTGTTACCAAATCTCCACCCAAACTACTGAGTTGAGAAGAGATGCTTTCCTTCATGCCCTCACCAACAGAAAGTATGCTTACAACTGCAGCTATTCCTATAACTATCCCTAAAATAGTGAGCCAACTCCTCAAACCTCTTTGAGAAAGATTTCTCAGAGAAAGGCTTATGGCGTCACTTATCCTCATCCTCATTTCCTTTTAAAAGTTTTGAATCTTTTGAAAACAAAAAAATTCAGTACAATTATGATTAGGATTATCCCCACAACTCCAATTATTATGTAAAATGTGCTGTTGCTTGTTAAAGGGGAGCTCATGGTTCTAGATCTTGAGATGGTTGGAATGGTTCTATTGGAAAATGTTCTTAGCTCGAAAGTATTTATTTCTTTTTCCAGGATTCTTCTTAAACCCAAAACATCAGTGTAATGAATTTCAATCAAAAGATGCCTTTTATCTGTAGCATTTGGTAAGCTAATAAGCTGAAAAGTTGTGAAAGTGTAATCGCCTGGATTTAAATTGCCGATAATATTTGAAGAACTACCAATGACGAAAAGACTTTCTTGTTTAGGAATTCTCACGAGGACTGAATAGGCTGGGTTCATTCCCGTGTTTGCTATAGTTAAAGTTAAAGATGAAGAAGAAGCTTCTTGAACACTTACTTCAAAATCAGTTTCACCAGTTATTTCAATCCCTGCTATTGAAGTTATTGTTTGATTTGTTCCAGACTTGTCTGTGTATTGGAAGATTATAGTTACAGGATAAACACCAGGAGTTGCACTTGAGCTGACGGCAACCTCTCTTTCAATCTCATGAATGGAATTTGGCGGCAAATATGGAATTATTACCCTATTGTCATAACCAATTGGCAATATATAGCTGGATGCAGACCAACTGAAAATCAAATTGTTTATTGGTACATTACCCTTGTTTGCTATGGTGAAAGTTATATTTGTTCTTTCTCTGGGTTTAAGATAAGATGGTGAGATGGAAACTAATTGAACATTTGGTGGAGATTGAATGTTAATTATAGCATTTGGTGTTATTGTTTTACAACCAGAATCTTGGCAGTAATCTATATCAAATTTCACATTGTACAAACCTGGAGAAGCCGTGTTCAAAACTGAAAATTTAAAAAGTAGTGTGGCGGTATCACCTATGCCTAAACCACCTAACCCAGAGATCCAATCTCCAGAAATTTTTATTGGTGCATCAGAAGAAACTCTTGAAATTTTAACTTGGGTGGCAATGGCATTTCCAGTGTTCTTCAAAACCATTTGAATGTAGCCATCACTTCCTGGATAAATGGTAAGGGGGTAAACTGAAAAAGTAGCCTGAATTATTGGATCAGCTTGAGCATTGTCAAAGCTTATTATACAAATTAAAACCAAAAATATAAGGAAAATTTTCTTTTTCATTTTCATCCCTCTTTAATTATTCTCCCATCTTTTAAATAAATTAGTCTTTCAGCATATTTTGCTATATTAATTTCATGTGTTACCACCACAACAGTTTTACCCTCTTCCTGTAGCTTATCGAATATTTTCATTATCTCTTCCCCAGTTTTTGAATCAAGGTTTCCTGTAGGTTCGTCGGCTAAAATTAGAGAAGGGTTATTTGCCAAAGCTCTTGCTATTGCTACCCTTTGCCTTTCCCCTCCCGACAATTGAGAAGGTAGGTGATTGGCTCTCTTTTCCAAACCAACTTTTTTCAAAAGCTCGATTGCACGTTTCTCACTTTCCTTCTTATCTTTTTTAGCGATCGTCATTGGTAGCTTAACATTTTCCAAGGCAGTTAAAGTTGGATATAGGTTAAAAAATTGAAATACAAAACCTATTTTTTCTCCTCTTAACTTTGCAAGCTGTTTGTCATTTAGTTTTGAAACATCTATGCCATCCAAAAAAATTTTTCCTGTTGTTGGCTTATCAAGCAAGCCCATCAAATGTAAAAGTGTGGATTTTCCAGAACCAGAAGGCCCAATTATAGCTACAAATTCTTTTTCCATTATTTTGAGATTTATTTCTTTTAAGGCTATTACTTCAACTTCGTCCATTTTGTAAACTTTACTAACTTGTCTTAATTCTATCACAGGCTTCATAAAAAATAATTCAGCCTTTAACTAAATTTATAATTATTGTGGAATTTACCAAAGCTTTCTTCGGGATTTTTATACCCTGGATTTAAAGTATTTATGAGAAAAGTTGGTGTGAGATGATTTTGGTGAGTGCCTGCTTGACTGGCATCAAATGTAATTATAGAGGAAGGAGCAGAACTAATCAAAAAATATTGGAATTAGTTAAGAAAGGTATTGCCTATCCTATATGCCCAGAAGTTTTGGGTGGTCTTCCAACACCCAGAAGTGCGGCGAGAATTCTGTCTAAAGATGAAGAATTTGATGGAAATGCTGTCCTTGATGGAAAAACTATAGTTATAGACGAAGAAGGAAAAGATGTCACAGAAAATTTTATTAAAGGTGCCTATAAGGTCTTGGAAATAGCTAAGAAACATAACATAAAAATGGCTTATCTAAATCAATACAGCCCTTCTTGTGGTCGTGGAAAAACCCTTGGTGGCAACCAATACTACAAGAAATATATATCTGGCGATGGTGTAACAACAGCCCTGCTAAAAAGGGAAAGTATAAAAGTTTTGACAGATGAAGAATTAGAAGAAATTTATAATCGAGAAAAGAATATTTTAAAAAAAATTTAGAATAACTTCTACTTTTTAAACTCTGATGCTAGAGTTTTAAATCTTTTTCTGGCCACAAGGACGCCTAGGATAGGGAATGAACTCTAGTTTGAACTGTTTTGTTGGAATTAGCATTTCCTGACATTTTATTGAATGTTATGTGTCTTTGTTGCTTATGTTATTTATGTTCCTCTTGGTGTTCCGCTTAAAATATTTATCCAAACTTTTATCTTTTTTACATCATTTTCCACATCTTCTAAATCTCCTAGCTACTACAAAATTCCCCCTTCAATTTTAATTGCTTTTCCATTAACTATAGCATCAGCAATTTTTTTCTTGCGGAAGTAACTAGCCTGTTAAAGGTTGGTTGAGATATATTCATTTTCTTAGCAGCTACTTCTTCTAAACCTTCTAGATCTTTTGAGCTGAATAACAGAAATCATCCACAAAGCCTTAATAAAAAATCTAAGCAAAATATAAGAAAGCACACAAAATAACAAAAATTCTAGCGAAAAATTCAACAGTTAAAAAATTTTATTCTATAACTCTCAATTTCTAATAATGTATCTTTGGCAACATGCTGCCGTAAGTTTAGTAATTTCTTACGTAGTAGTTGCATATCTTGGTTTAGATATCCAAACTGGTATGTTTTGGATTTTTTTGGGTGTGATTTTCGGTACTTTAATAGACTTGGATCATCTTTTATATTCTGTTATGGTAAAGGGGAAAAGTGCAATGAAAATCATTTTAAGAGAAAAATATATGCCCAGCAAATTATTCGCCGAATTTTATGAAGGAGGGAAATTACATTATCCATCTCGAAGTAGAACAATTTTCCATGCTATAATCTCACTTCTATTGTATTCGTTAACTTTAAATCTTTTTCCTCAATATTCTTTAATCGTTGGAATTAATCTATTAGCACACCAAATATGTGATATAGATTTAAGATGGTTTAAATGGAAGAGATATTAAAAGAAGTATGGAAGTTTCATAAGAGAAGTACAATAGTTTCAATCTTAGTCATATTATCAGTTATTGTTTTAATATTTTTTTCTTCTTTACAAGGTAAATTCATCTGGATTTCACAGCCATCAAGCACAGGATATCAAGTAGCGGTTACAGAATTTTCTGTTTGGATAATATTATTTTCCTTTATCGTTATAATCTTTTTCTTTGTGATTGTGTACTGGAAATGTAGATGAAAGATTTAAATCTTTTATGATTTTATACAATATCATGAAAGTAGGAATAGTTCATGGAGCTGGTGTTAATCCAGACGGGAGTTTACAACTTCATACAAAGGCAAGAGCTGACATAGCAATTAAAGCATATGACAATTCTACAGTAGATATGCTCATAGTTTGTGGAAAAAATGAGGCGGATCCAATTACTTCTTACATATCAAATAAAGGCGTCGATAGAAAAAAAATTATGGTAGAGCCATTTTCTTATAGTACATTATCTAACTTATATTATTGCAAGATGTTACTTTCTCTTCTTAATCGTCTAGAACACATAGATAAAGTATATCCTATTTCAAACTATTGGCACATTCCAAGGTTAAGTTATGATGCTAGAAAAATTTTGGGAGAAGAGTATCGAATAGAATGCTTGTCGGCAGACGATCCTAGAAATGAAGAAGAAGTTAAAAGGGATAAGAGATGGGAAAAGGTTAAGTCCATCTCAGATAGAATATTGCTTAATTTGGGATATGGGGAAGAGTTTAACAAAGATCTATTTTTTGTGAGTACTGATTTATTTAACCTCATACCTTGTACTCCAAGAGAAGTTCTAGAAAGTAGCATCAACCTTGCTACCACTCCTTACCAAAAAAATTTAATGAAATTAGAAAAGATGTTATATAAAGCGATGAAAGTAGTTTGAATTGCTTCGTTTACTAATTTGATACAATGCTTCTATCTTTGATTTTGCATATCCCACTAAATCTGGTGTAGAAATAGAAGCTGTGGCAACAAATTAAATGGTAAGATCTCTGGGGTTCAAAGATGTTTTTAGCTGTATCAACAACAAAACCTATCTTTTTCTGCAATTTCATTCAGTTTTTGCCAGTATTGATTCAATTTTTCCTTTTCACAAAACTTCCTTATTTTTTGAACTTTATCCCAAAAGGTGTCAGAAGGAGAAAAAGCGAAAAGCATATAAAGATTTGATTGCGCCGAGGGTGGGATTTGAACCCACATGGGCTTACGCAAAATTTTGCGCCCGCCGGTTTTCGAGACCGGTGCCCTACCAGTTAGGCGACCTCGGCTTAATTAAAAGCTAGTGTTTCAAATTTAAAATTAAATCTATTCCAGCTATTATCAAAGCTAGCTGAAAATCGCTCAAAGCCGATAAAAGGGAGAAGAAAATTATCAATGGCTTGGAAATTATGATCAAAATTTTTAAAATTTTGAAGTGAGAAAAAATGAATTCCACAATCAGCAAGAAGAGAAGAACCCAAACCAAAAACAAACCTTCTTCACCAAATAAGGGGAAGAAAAAATTAATTAGGAATAAGATGAGCTTTGCCTGCCAGCTAGTTAAATCAAAGCCAATGATGAAAAAAGTTAACCTGAATGGGAAAAATAACTCAAATGGATTAAACCATGCCAAGAAAATTAAACCAAAACCTACCAAATTTTTGATCAACCCCATAACAAAAATTTAGCTTTTTGAATAATTATTCTGTAAGTAAAGAAAATGGCTTTCACAATCACAATCAGAAGAGCCAAATTTTTTCACAAGAATTGAAGCTTTCAAATTCTTTTGTATTGTTTGGTTGAGCTTACACTCCAGCCTTAAGCCTGTTTTAATTTTTAATACACTTACTATCTTAGCATATTTGTTTGCAAGGAAATAATCAATGTGCCAAAATTTTTTCTTTTGTTTTCTGAAATGCCTATTCAATCTTGATTCTAGGTTGTTTAAAGCCGAGCCTGTATAGATGTAAAAGCCTTTTGGAAATTTGAACTTGCCAAGCTTACCTATTCTTATTTCTTGATCTTTCTCGAGTTCTATTAACAAAGAATAAACTCCTTTTGACATTAAAAAACCTCAATACCCCTTCCAACTTCTGGTATAATAACCTTAGCCTTTTTAGTGAGGTTGATGAAAAGATCTGGCCTCTCCGTGTGAATTGGAAAAATTTTCTTTGGAGATATTCCTTCAGCAATTTTTTTGAGTTGAGATATGTCCGCATGTCCGGAAGCGTGGACGTGTTTAAATGGGATTTTAAACTTGTTCAACCAGTTCAACATCTTATTGAAATCTAAAGCCATTTCTTCATTGAAAGGCTCTGTTAAAGAATGAATAAACAAGCTTCCATTTGATGGTTTTATATCCAGAAGTTCGGTCAAATCAAAAAACTCCATGTAGAGGACAAATTTTTCCTGTTGTTTTGCTAAATCTTCGGCTTTTATCACATTTGGGTAATCTAAAAATTTTTGCTGCCATTTGTAGTAGTCTTGCTTTTCGTAATTTCCCCAACTGCTCTTATGAAGGAATATTTGGAATTCATCCAAACTAGGAAGCTCTAGTTTTTTATCTTCTTTATTCAGAAGCTCTATCAAATAAGCTTGCTTCATGTTTGTAACAAATTTTCTACCATTTTTCCTTCCAGCTTCAAAAAAAGTTTTGAGTCTATCTACATCCCTTATTGGAAAATCACAAAGCACAAGCTTCTTAGTTTGTGAAATTAGTTTGGTAACAGTTTTAAAGACTTGATTCTCGGTTAAACTTACCATTCGATTATCTATGTTTGTGCCTTCCAAGATGAGGGCTTCTGATCTTTCTTTTCTTGCTGCTTGTATGAAATCTTCACTCATCTCTTTCTTTGGGCCATGCATTCTTATGTCACCAGAATAAGCTATTGTTCCAGATGATGTGTGGACTAAAAACCCGTAAGCTCCAGGAATGCTGTGATCGACATGAATAGGCTCAACTTCTATGTCTTTAATTTTTATCTTGTCTCCAGTTCTAAAAGTCTTGAAATTTCTCTCTTTTTCAGGTTTTTTCCTTCTATCCACAAAACATTCCCGATAAATGTAAAAATCTTCATAATATAAACCTCGAGAAGTTTCTTGAGCTGCTTTGAGCATGAGCTTTGTGGTTTCGCCGCAAAAAATTGGAATTTCTGGATGAAGTAAAGATATATTCCAGCTATGATCAGCATGAGCGTGTGAGAGAAAAACCGCATCTATCATTGGCTTTTCTGTCAAAGGTTTGCCTTCGTGAGCAAGTAAATCATTCCTGTAAATTCCTTTCAAGTCTGGAATTATCCCAAGTTCTATCAAGTCGCTCAAGCCAGAACAAACTCTAGGTTGTAAAAATTCTGAAAAATATTTGGAAGATTGAGCAAAACTCATGCCAAAATCGAGAAATATTCTCGTTTCTTCATCTTCAATCAAAATTTTGTTTCCGCCTATTTCATTAACCCCACCATAAAAAACGAGTTTAACCATCAAATAAAGATATGGTGAAGAAGAATAAAAAGTTGAATCAACTCTTAAGTTTAACCCTTTTAACAACAATGTATCCACTTTTTGTCTTCTCGTCCCAAATTTTCTTGAAGCTAGAAATTTCAATTCTCTTCTTGAACAAAGGGCAATTTAAAACAATAGTCTCATATTCACCGCCCTCGCCACTAACATAAATTCCAAATCTCCTCTTGAGCTTCAAGAGCTCTTTTACTACTTCTTCATCAATTCTTCTTCCCAACCAACTTTCGTCAAAACCTTCTGAGAAAACTCCTGTTATCATAATTTCAAAACCGGCATTCAACTCTTCCTTCAAAACTTCTTCTTGATCTTTCTGCCAAAGTGGAGTTAAATGCTTAATGTCCAACTCCTTGCAAACTTCATCGATTCTTGATTTTTGATAGTTGCTAGCAATAGCACCAGAGATTACAGCATCAATATCATTTTTTATTTTTTCCAAAATTCTCTTTAAATCTTCAAGCTCTTTTCCCCTTTCACCCTTTGTTTTTTGTGTTATTTGCCTAATACCAAGGGCCTTGGCTTGCAATTTTGTTAAATTTATGCAAGGATAATGAAACATCCAAGAGTCTTCTCTTTGAGGAATTATTGTGACCAAATACTTGATTTCATAGCCCTGTTTTTTAGCAAGGTAAGTAGCATAAGTTGAGTCTTTCCCTCCACTGAACAACACAGCAACTCTCATGGTAACTGCTTATATTTAAATCTAATTAAAATTTAACTATGAAAATTTTCCAAAAGAATATAAAGATCAAAACTAGAGGGACAAATGAGTTCGTGAAGATAACAGATGAAGTTGAAAAAGCGGTTAAGGAATCGAAAATTAAAAATGGTATGGTTTTTCTCAACGCTTTACACAATACAGCAGCGCTTATAATTCAAGAGCATGATAAATCCATCCAAAAAGACTTGATAAAATTTTTAGAGAAAATATTACCTTTGAGAGAGAAGTATTTTCACGATTATGAAGGCAATATAAATGCAACCGCTCACATTAAATCAAATTTATTAAAAACTTTCTTAACCATTCCATTAAAAGATGGGAAGCTTTTGCTCGGCACTTGGCAAAACATTTTTTTTGTTGAAATGTTTGAAGCGAGAGAAAGAGAAGTTTCTGTAACTGTAATTGGAGAATAGTATGACAAGCTTAAAGGATATCGAACCAAGAGAATATCAAAAAAATATAGCAGAAACTGCAAGTAAGAAAAACACTTTAGTTGTGTTACCAACTGGGATGGGGAAAACTCTAATAGCTATGATTGTTGCAATAAAAAGGCTTAACGATTTTCCTGAAAGCAAGGTATTGGTGATGGCACCAACTAGACCTTTAAATGCTCAACATAAAAAAAGCTTTGAAAAGTTTACAGATTTGAAAGAAGAGGAAATTGCCCTCGTTACAGGAAAAATAAAACCTGAAAAGAGGAGTGAAATTTACCAAAAAAGCAAGGTGATAATTGCAACACCACAAACAATTGAGAATGATTTGGAGGCTGGAAGAATTAATTTGGAAAATTTTTCTTTGGCAGTTTTCGACGAATGCCACCGTTGTGTGAAAGAGTATTCTTACACTTTTGTTGCAAAGAAATATAAAGAACAGGCAAAGCGCCCTTTAATTCTTGGCTTGACAGCCTCTCCTGGCGGTAGCTTTGAAAGAATTGAAGAAATAAAAGAAAATCTTTTCATAGAAGCTGTTGAAATAAGAACAGAAGCTGATGAAGATGTTAAGGTGTATGTGAAACCTATATTCAAAGACTGGATTTATGTTGATTTGCCAGAAGAGATGAAAATGATTAAAGGTTTGCTTGAGCAAATGCTGAAAGAGCCAATAGCTTGGCTTAAAGATCACGGCTTCCTCAACACGAGCAGGCCACCAAAAAAGCTCTTGCTCAATTTACAGAATGTTATTGCGGCTAAATACATGCAAGGCTCGAAAAATTACACGCTTGCTTGGGCGATGATGAAGCTAGCTGAAGCGATAAAAATTGAGCATGCTATGGAACTTCTTGAAACACAGGAAATTTCATCTCTTTATGATTACCTACAAAAGTTTATGAAAAGTAAAAAAAGGGTTGACAAGAAGATTGCAAATGATGTGAGAATGAAAGAGGTTTTGAGACTTATAGAAAAAATAAGAAAAAATGGAGTAGAACATCCTAAACTTACAAAACTCAGATTTTTGATTAATGATTTATTGAGGGAAAATTCCAAGGCGAAAATTATAGTTTTCGCAAATTACAGAGCTACTGTGGAAAAAATAAATGAAACTCTGAAGAAGGAGGGAATAAAATCCGAGATATTAATAGGACAGGCAAACAAAGAAGAGAAAGGGATGACGCAGCAAGAACAAATTGAAGTCTTAAGAAGGTTTAGAGATGGTGAATTTAATGTTTTGGTCACAACAAGCATAGGAGAGGAAGGTTTGGATATAGTCGCTACTGATTATGCCATTTTTTACGAGAGTGTGCCAAGTGAAATTAGAAATATACAAAGAAAAGGAAGAGTTGGAAGACAAAGTGAGGGGAAAGTAATTTTTCTCTTGACAAAGGACACAAGAGATGAATCATATTACTGGGCTGCTTTCCAGAAAGAAAAGAAGATGAAGGGAATTTTGTATGATATGAAGAAAAGGAGCAAAAAGAAAGTGAGTTTAAAAGATTGGTTGACATGAATTTAACCACTTTAGGAGTTATAAATTAATAATTCGAAATTTGAAGAAAGTGATGATGTGGGTGAAAAACAAATGGTTTTGAGCTCAAGAGATAAAGTTATGGTTATTTGTGATTACAGGGAAAGTGAGGTTGGTGAAATCCTGAAGAAAATTGGAGCTACAGTGAATGAAATGGACCTCGAGTGTGGCGATTTTGTTTGTAGCAAGAGAGTTGTAATTGAAAGAAAATCTTATGATGATTTCATTTCTTCCATAATTGATGGTAGAATTTTCGAGCAAGCTAGTGAGCTTAAGAAAAATTTTGAAAAGCCAATAATCTTAATGGAAGGTTATTCGACAAGAAAAATAAATGAAAATTCTTTGAAGGCAGCAATAGCAAGCTTAGTAATAGATTTTGGGATTAGCTTGATAAGCACGAGGAATGAGCTAGATACAGCAAAGATAATATACTGGATAGCAAAGAAAGAGCAAGAAGAAAAAAAATTTGCTTTAGCATTTAAAGTTGGGAAAAAACCTGAAGACAAAGAGAAGATTAAAGAATTTATTGTTTCAAGCATTCCAGGCATTTCTACAGTTCTGTCAAAAAGGCTACTGGAGAAATTTGGCTCTGTGGAAAAAGTTTTTTCTGCTGGTGAAGATGAGTTAAGGTCTGTGAAAGGAATTGGAGAAAAGCTTGCCAAAAAAATTAGGAAGATTTTAACTGAAAAATATGAGGTGAAATCCTGAAGAGGAATTTAATAGTTGGGATTGACTTAGGTACAACTGTGGGGATAGCCATTTTGGACACGAAAGGTAACATCCTAGACCTTTCAAGCAAGAAAGAAGCAACTCGTGCAGAAATCATCAAGCATATTTTGAAATTTGGTGAAGTTTTGGTAATAGCTACTGATGTAAACCCTTTGCCAAAAGGTGTGGAGAAGCTTGCAAGTGTTTTGGGGTGTGATACCTTTTATCCTCAGGTATCTATGAGTTATAAGGAAAAAGCCAAGCTTTTAAATGATTTCAAACGGTTGGTAAAAGATTCTCACCAAAAAGATGCATTGGCTGCAGCATTGAGGGCTTTCAGAAATTACCATAACATCTTCATAAAGGTTGAAGAAGTTTTAAGAAAATTTGGAAGGGAGGAAATATTTGAAGATGTTGTAAAAAGGGTTTTTGAAAGAAAGAGCGAAAGTATAGTTGATGCTGTGAAGGCGATAATGAGGAAGAAAAAATGAGAAGGAAAACTAGAAAACAACTTTTACAAGTTTTTTGGTTTTTGGTCAAATTCAATTTGCTTGCAATACCACTCTACCTCTTACTGTACTTGAATTTCTCCTATAAACCTTTGCAGAATCTTGTGGCTTTTCTTTCTTACAAACTTTTGTTGGCTCTTGGAACAAAAGCAAGCCTAGATGGCTCAAGTTTAAAAGTAGTGAATAACTTCACCATATTTTTTGTTGAGATAGACATGGATTGTACAGGCTGGAAATCACTTTATGCTCTTTTTTCTCTAACAATGGCAACTCCTTTTATTAAACTCAAGAAAAAGTTATTTTTTCTTCTTGTAGCTCTACCTTCAATTTTCTTTTTTAACATAGTAAGGATTGCTCTAACTGCTTATATTTATTTAGTTGAATCTAGCCTTTTTGAGTTTATCCATGATTTTTTATGGAAGTTTGGCCTAATCTTTGCAATCTTAGCTTCTTGGATTCTTTGGCTCAAGTATGAAAAAAGAATATAACTTGAAAAATTAAAATTATAAATAGGTGAGATACATTGGATTCTACAGAAGGGATAGAAAAGGGGGAAAAAGAAGTTGAAGAGAAATTTAAATTTGCTCTTCTTCAAGTCGATAAGAGACTTGTTAACTTAGAAGTAGCCATAGGAGAAATAAACGAGAAACTCAAACTGCTTCAAACAATTGATGTTGAAACGGTCAACTCAATTAAAGAAAGGTTGGATGAGTTAGAAGATTTGATAATGGTTGAAAATTTGGGTGGGTTTGAACTCAAAAAACTCCTGGAAGATCTTAACTCAAAAGCAACGGAAAATTCACAACAAGTTATAGCCATCTCAGAAAAAATGAAAAATTTTGAGAATTTTGTACCAAAAATAGAGGGGATAAAAAAACTAGAAGATGAAATAAAAGCCTTAGCAAGTAAAATTGAGCCCATAGAAAGCTCTGTCATCAAGAAAATTGAGGAGGAAATTTCTGAATTGAAAGATAAAAGTCTTCAATCTGCTTTGAAAGACGACGTCAATAGACTTGAGAAAAGTATTGAAAAAATAAATGAAAAAATATCTTCAATTTTGATGCCAACCGAACAGATAATTGAACTCGGCGATAGAATTTTGGCTCTGGAAGAAAAATTCAAACTTATCGAAAGAGCTAGAGAAGACATGAGCCCAATTAAAACTGAGATAATCAAGATGAGAGAGAGGCTCAAGTTTCTTGAGAGTTCTTTACAAACCGAGAAAATAGGGGAAATTGAGGAAGAATTTCATGCTATGAAAGAAAAATTATCTCAGCTTGCCTTGAAAATCGAAGAGCTATCTTCAATGGTAGAATTTTCTGAAGAAAGGTCAAAATCTATAGAAGAGATAAAAAAGAGTCTAAGTTCTCTTGAGGAAAAGATTTATGAAACGAAAGAAAAAGCAAGATTGATTGAAGCCTCTATGATGAAAAAAGTTGATGAAAAAATATCTGTGTTGCCATTGCTATCAGAGCAAGTTTTAACTCTTGTAGAAGAAGTCTCTAAACTTAAGGATGAAATTACCAATTTTGATGTGAAGTCAGAAAAGATAGGTAGTCTAGAAAATGAAATCAAAAGACTGGAAGAAAGAATAAAACCACTTGAAACCCAAATTATTCAAAGGGTTGTTTCTGAGGTATCTGAGCTAAGAACAGAAACAAGCAAAGAAATAAAAGAAATAAAAGATAAGATTAGTGGAATTATATCGACCAAATCGGAAATAGATATAAAATTCCTCTCTTCTAGGCTCAACTCTTTGAAAGAAAGTGTAGACTATCTTTTGAATAGAAAAGCCGAATTTGATTTAAGAATGGAGAGCCTTCAAAAGGCTCTGGCTAAATTAGCTGAAAGGATGGAAGAATTGGCAAGCAGGTCTGAATTATCTTCTTCAGTTGAGGAGAAATTGGAAAAATTGGAAAAGAAGGTGGAAGCCATGCCAAATGAAATTTTTGCCAGTATTAGAGAGAGCTTTTCTAAGTTACCTGAACCTAAAGAAACCTTCCGAGATTTAAAGAGCTCTGAGATTAATGTTGAGATAGAAAAATTGATTAAAAAGATATCTGATTTGGAAAGTAAACTTATATCACTTGAAGAAGACAGAAGAAATATTCTGATGAAGTAGGTTTTTAAATTTTCAAGTAGAATTTGATTTAATGCCTGTAGTAATAATAGCTGAAAAACCGGATGCTGCCAGAAGGATAGCAGAAGCTTTAGCAGAAAACAAGAGTCTCAAGCCCTATACAGACGAGAATAAGGTAACTTATTATGAGTTTGAAAGAGAAGGGAAAAAATATATAGTGGCATGTGCTGTCGGACATTTGTTCAGCCTTGCTCCTGTTGAAAAAGCGTGGAAGTATCCTGTTTTTAGTTATGTTTGGAAGCCAAGTTTTGAAGTGAGCAAAGAATCTGCCTTTTCCAAGAAATATTTCGATGTTATGAAAAAAATAGTATCGAGAGGTTCTGATTTCATAGTTGCAACAGATTATGATACTGAAGGTGAATTGATTGGATATAATGTGCTAAGATTTTTAGCTAACAGAAATGATGCAAAAAGGATGAAGTTCTCAACCTTAACTAAAGATGAATTGATAGAAGCTTATGAAAAGATTTTGCCCCATATAGATTTCGGTCAGCTTGAAGCTGGCTTGACTAGGCATGAACTTGATTGGCTCTGGGGTATTAATACCACAAGAGCCTTAACTCTTGCCTTAAAGAGTGCAGCTGAAAAAGGATTTGCAATTTTGTCTTCTGGAAGAGTACAGTCGCCAACTTTAGCAATTCTGTTTGAAAGAGAACTTGAAATCAGGAAATTCAAGCCTAAGCCTTTCTGGGAGCTTGAGCTTCACGTCAAGATAAACGGGACTGAAGCTGTTGCTAGCTATGAAAAAGGAAGGATTTGGAAGAAGGAAGATGCTGACAAGATATTGCAAGAATGCAAGGGTAAAGATGCAAAAGTAAAAGATATAAAAAAGAAAAAGTACAAACAGGCGCCACCTGTTCCATTCAACACTACAGACTTGCAAGCTGAAGCTTACCAGCAGTTTAAATTCTCCCCTCAACAAACCATGAATATAGCTGAAAGCTTGTATCAACAGGGGTTTGTGAGCTACCCCAGGACAGCAAGCCAAAAATTGCCTCCGAGTATAAATTATGAGAAAATTTTGAAAGCTTTAGCTTCTTTGCCGCAATACAAGAAATTTGCTGAAGAGCTTTTGAAGAAAGAGAAACTCGTGCCTGTGGAAGGAAAAAAGGAAGATGTTGCGCATCCAGCATTGTATGCTACTCACGAAGTTCCTGATTTATCTAAACTTACACCACAACAAAGAAAAATTTATGATTTGATAGCAAGGCGCACTCTAGCTGCTTTTGGAGATGAGGCTTTAAGAGAAACTAACACTGTTAGCTTAGATGTTGCTGGCCATACTTTCTTGCTTGTTGGCAAAAGAACTTTAGAGCCAGGATGGACTAAAATTTATGAGCCTTACTTGAAGAGGGAAGAGGTGATTTTGCCTGAACTTAAGGTTGGCCAGATTATTAAAGTCATAAAGCTAGAAGAGCTAGCAAAAGAAACTCAACCTCCTGCTCGCTATTCTCAAGGAAGTATAATAAAAGAGATGGAGGCTAGAAATCTGGGAACTAGGGCGACCAGGTCGGAAATTTTGCAAACTCTTTACGACAGAGGCTACATAAGCGGAAAAAGCATTCAAGTTACAAAGCTTGGAGAAGCTGTTGTCAAAGCTTTGAAAGAATTTTGTCCAAAAATTTTGTCTGAAGAGCTTACTAGAAAATTTGAAGAGGAGATGGAGCTTGTTTATCAAGGCAAGAAGAAAAGGGAAAAAGTGGTTGAAGAAGCAAAGAAAACTTTGGAAGAAATTTTGGAAGAATTCAAAGCAAATGAAAAGAAGATTGGTAAAAAGCTCTTGGAAGCTTTGATTGAAAAGAGAGAAGACGAGAGAAAGCTTGGTAATTGTCCAAACTGTAAAACAGGAGAGCTAAGGATTTTGAGGTCTAAGAAAAGTGGCTTTTTCTTTGTTGGGTGCAGCAATTATCCCAAGTGTGAGACAGGCTATCCATTACCTCATAGTGCAAGTATTCAAGCAACAGGAAAAATTTGTGAGAAGTGTGGAACCCCAATTATACAAGTTTTTAGAAAGGGGAAAAGACCTTTTAGGATGTGTTTAGATCCAAAGTGCGAAACTAAAAAGGATTGGAACAATAAAAATAATAAAAAATAAATTAAGTAAAAATGAGGAGAAGAATAAGATACAAGTATAAAAATCTGTTTTTCTTAGGCTTGAGTACTTTCATAGCTGTTTTTAGTTTGAGGAATGTTTTTGCTAGGGAAATGCTCACAAGCTATTTAAGTAGTTTAGGTTATTTTGGAACTTTTGTTGCTGGAATTTTTTTCACCTATGGTTTAACTGCACCTGTGGCGGCAAGTGTTTTCATCCTTCTCTCTAAAACTGTCAATCCTTTTGTGGCTTCAATTTTAGGGGCTTTTGGAGCAGTCCTTGGTGACTATCTCATATTCAGGTTTGTTAAATTTAATTTAGTGAAAGAAATAGACGACCTTATGAGCAAAGGTGGAATAAAACTGAAAGAAATTAGGCTATCCGGAAAGTTTAGAAAAATAGTTCCTGTTATAGCCGGTTTTATCATAGCTTCTCCCTTACCAGATGAGATTGGTTCTGCTCTATTTGGGTTGAGTGAATTTGAAACAAAAAGATTCTTGTATTTCTCTTATTTTCTTAACTTAATTGGAATTTTATCTTTGATTTTGTTGGGAAAGGTTATTTAGTCGAGATGAAAACAGACAGAAGTCGAAACGGAATTTGGTTATTGTCGAAGTCTATAGTATTTTTTTCGACTCTCTATTCTTGAGGTTGTTATACCTTCGTGCTCCATTTCTTTAAGATATTCGTTACATCTGGTTCTCGACAGTTTGATGAGTCTGCTGAGTTGGGAGGGTGTCAGTTCACCGTACTTCTGAAGAATCATTTTTATTGCCTCTTTTGTTTTTGAACTCACTGAATTTGTTCTAAGCCTAAAGCCACCTACAGAAATTACTTTCTCTATTTCTTTCAATCTAGTGTCGATTTCTTTGATTTTCTCCCCCAAATTCTTTAATTTTTCAATTTCAATTGCCATTTGAGCCCTTTGGGTATCCATTTGCCTTAAAAGCTCTTCCAATTGTGCTTCATTGTTGTTTTTTCTTTTGAGAATTAATAGGTCCACATATAATTTTTAGTTTCGACAATATAAAAGATTTAACTTCTTTTTTGGAGTTAAGAAAAAGAAGTGTCGAAAAAGATGTCTTTAAAGATTCTTTAAGGAAATATGGGGTTCGACAAACATTTTCTATGTTGTACACCGGTGTACATGGGATGATGGCTGAAGATCCTAGAGAGAAGATTATAGAAACGCTTAGGAAGCATCCAGAAGGCCTTACTATTGGTTCTATAGCAAAGCTCTCTGGTTTGCATAGACATACTTCTGCAAAGTATGTCAAGGAATTGATTAGAAAAAAAGTAGTTTTTGAAAGAAGGATTGGATCGGCAAAGCTTTGCTATTTGAGGAAAGTGTCGAATCAAGAGGAAGGAGATTGTCCTTCAAAAAAGGGAGAAAAAGGTTTAAAGATTGCAGTAATTCTCACAATAGCCTTTCTCCTTCTTTTACAAGCAGGTATAGTGGCCCAGAATTTCTCCGGCTTTCTAAATATTCCCAATGTAAGCAATCCACAAGACATTTCAGGCCAGTTTGTGATGGTAGAAGGGGAAAACAATGAAAGTTCAAGCTTAGAAACTGACGAAAGCACACCTATTTCGACAACAACTACTTCTCTGCTTTCTGAAGAGGAAATTGTCGAACCTGTAACAACCACATCAACAACAACTAGCATGCCTCTAGTTGAAGGGTGGAATAATACAGTCGAAATCGACAACTCAACCTCTCAGGAAGATTCAAAAGCCCCTTCTTATTCTTTCTTTGGGGCAAGCAGAGAAAAAGCAAAAGTTGGGGAAGAAGTAGAGTTCTTTGCTTTTTGGCAAGATGATTTCGGTTTGGATAGGTGGATCTTCAGCTGGAATTCTTCTGGTTCTTGGGAAAATGAAAGTTATACTTTCATTTCAAGTTATGATGGGGAAACTAAAGTTTTTACTAGGCATGGGTGGAAGTATTTCAAAGATTTGAGCTATGAGGATGAAATTGCAGTTCTTTCTGCTGGTGAAATAAGATGGGAGAAGCCCTTGAGAATAGTTGCTCTTCCTTATGATGACGGGATTTACAAGATAAACGGAGAAATTGACATTCATGTGACGCCAAACCACAAAGTCTTTGCAAGAATAGATTATCCCTTGGATTTTGTTAGAAGAATTAAAGACTTTTTATTTGGTGTGGATTTAAGTGAATTTAAGTTCATTGAAGTAGAAAAAGCTTATGAGCTTGCCAAAGCTGGCTATGGTATAACTTTTCTTGATGAAAATCTCAAGCCGATTTATGTCAAGCAAATAAATCTAGAAAGTTATAAGGGTATGATTTATGATTTAACTGTCCCTAGCCATGTGATTTTGGTCAAGAGGTTTGGAAAGGCTGTTTGGTCTTCAAACCTTAATGTTTTGGAGGCATGGAGCAATGTAACAAAAACTGTTAACTCAGCTGGAATTGTATCTTTCAAGTTCTATGCTTCTGATTTGGCTGGAAATTGGGTTGAAACAGAAGAGGGAAGCTTGGAAGTTTTGTCTGAAATTTCAGAAGAAAATGTTCAGCTAAAACCTGAAATTAAGATAGAAAAAATAGAAGTTCCTTCTTCTGTTAATGTTTCCGAAGAATTTGAAGTTAAAGCTTTTATCACTTCGATGAATGGAAACTCTTCTGATGTTTTTGTTAGCTTGCAAGCCCCACAAGAATTTGCAGCCGAAGGCCTGCAGAAAACTTTAGCCGAGATTGGAGAGAATGAAAGCTCGATGATATCTTGGCTATTAAAATCAAGCGAATGTGGAAACTACACTTTAAACATTACTGCAGAAACAAATGAAAGTAAAGATTTCAAAAGTTTTGATGTTTTAGTTGAATGTGAAGAAAAGCTTGAGCAACAAAATCTTTTGGCTATAAACGCTTTTGTTTCTGTAGAAAATGTTACAAGAGGAAACAAAACTTGGAAATTTGTCAAGGTTTATGGAAATGTTAGTTTAAATGAAAGCATTATAAACTCAAATGTTTCTGTTGTGATAAAAGATTCAAAAGGGAAAATTGTTTTTCAAGATAAAAAGTCAACTGATGGAAACTTTTTGTTCAGTTTTGAGTTCTTACCAAAACATTCTGGAACCTATACAGCAGAAATTTTTGCTGAAACAGAATTTGGCAATACAGGCAAAATTTTAAGTTTCGAAATTTTAAAACACTTGAAACTTAAACCAAAGATAAAGCAAGAAAAGTTTAATTACGAGCTAGGAGAAAAAATAAGGTTTGAAATTTCTGTTGTAGACGAAGATACTAACGAGCTTTATCCAAATGCAAGCTTAAAAGTTTTTGTTGTAGATCCGGAAGGAAATGTTACTGAAGTTAATTTTATTGAAGATGAAATTGAAAAAGGAAAGTATTATGTTGAACTAGATGCAGAAAGAGAGTTTAGACCTGGATTGTACAAGTTGAAAGTTAAGTTGAATTATGTAAGCCCTAATCCTGGTGAAGTTGAAGTTGAGGGGGAAATCGAATTTTCTGTTGGCTTGGTTAACATC
>JAWBWS010000003.1:0-116564 GCA_038999725.1 Candidatus Aenigmatarchaeota archaeon | reverse complement strand
TTGTAAATTCCGAATAAAGTTCCTGTGATTGCTCCCAAGCCTGAGTAGAACATGAAGCTTGCTATCGAAACTAAATCTATCATTGTTATCACCTTTCAGTTATTAATTTTCAAGAGCAGCATATAAAATTAAGCTACCACTTTCAGTGGCGACAAGATATACATTTCAATTCTTGAAAGAAGTTTAAGAAAATTTCACACATGCAACTCAACCACATCTCTATCCTTAAGCAAATAATTCAGCCCCACTCTTCTACCAGAAAATTCAGTTTCATCAAAAATTCTTGCAAACTTGAAGCTTTTTATCCAGTTCTTGTTTATCTTTTCAATCAAATCTTTCAAGCTACTCCCTTTCTTCAAAACCAAAGCCTTTTCTTCCTTAGGCTTTCCTATTGGTTTAGTGAAAACCCTCACAATTTCAGCTTCCTCTATTATCTTCTTAAGCAGTTGCTCGTAATCTTTTCTATCAATTGACCAAAAAACTTTCTTTTTCTCTATTTTTTGCTCAGAAAGAATTCTCTCAACTTCAGCTTTTTCTCCCTCGCTGTTAGCCAAAATCAAAAGCAAGTCAGAAGCATGAGCTAAGCTCATGTGCTTAGGCAAGAAGAAAGAAGGAATCTCAACAAACTGAATAGCTACACCTTCAAAAAAGCAAATTCCAGTTACAGGCTCTTTTGTTGTGTATGGTAAAGAGCTAACTTCAGCTTTAGCATTTGTTAAAGCATTGAGCAAAGAGCTTTTACCGCTTTTGGTCAAGCCCAAGATAGCAACGAGCAAGTCGCCAGATTTCTTGATAGAAGCTTGTTTTTTACCTGGCTTCCTAGCTTTCTTCTCAAGCTGGTCTTCAAGCCTTGAAAGCCTTTTCCTTAAATCTGCTAAAAGGTTCTCTGTACCTTTGTGTTTTGGTGTTGCTGAAATGAGCTTTTTCAAGAGCTCTATTTTCTTTTCCAAGTTTTTCTCTTCCAAATATTCTTTTTCAATCGCAAACCATTCAGCAGGCAAGTTAGCAGGCATAATTATGAATTGTTGAATAAAATGTTAATTTCTTGAGCAAAGTTATTTCTCTTCCAAAAGCCACTTCCACAAAGGCTTGAAAACAATTCTCTCATTCTTAACTTTTAGCTCACCCTCATAATCCCATGTTATTACAAGCAAATTTTTGCACTTAGGACTTCATTTTACACCTAAAATTAAAAGCTTATATCTTTAATTGATTCAAACACTTTTCCAAAAGCTTGTATCTGATGTAAAAAATTTATTGAGGAGTTTTGAACAAAATTAAACCCTAAACAAATTAATACCCTTCCTTCCAATTAATTAATGGAGTGTGAAAATTTGTACTCCCAGGAAATCTTGTCACTACTAAAAAGTAAAAGAATTTCTGTTGGAGATAGGATAAGAATTGCCAAAGGTAAAACAAGCTACGAAGGTCTGCTCATGCCAAGGATAGCCTTGGGCGACCCAAATATTCTTGTGATCAAACTCGACAACGGTTATAATATAGGGATAAGGTTTGAGAAGGGTGTGCAACTCAAGCTCCTGAAGAAGGGAAAGCCCATAAGGTTCAAGCCAGCCAAGTTCAAGCCAAGAATGGATAAGGCTAAACCAACAGTCTCGATTTTGGGTTGTGGGGGCACCATAGCTTCAAGGGTGGAATACACAACAGGGGCTGTTTTTCCTGCTTTTTCTCCTGCCGACTTGCTTCTTGCTTTTCCCGAGATTGGTGAAATAGCGAACATAAAAGCCAGAAAACTCTTCGACTTGTTTTCAGAAGACATGACACCAAGCCATTGGCAACTCATAGCTAGGGAAGTTGAAAAAGAGGTTAAAGCTGGTTCTGATGGGGTTGTTCTCATGCACGGCACAGATACCATGCACTATACTTCAGCAGCCCTAAGTTTTATGCTCCAAGATTTGCCAGTTCCTGTTGTTTTGGTTGGAGCCCAAAGAAGCAGCGACAGAGGAAGCAGCGACAATGCGATGAATTTGTTTTGCTCAGTCTTGGCTGCAGCCAAAAGTGAGGTGGCTGAGGTTTCTGTTTGCATGCACGCGAGCATGAATGACGATTTTTGTTTCTTACACCAAGGCACCAAAGTAAGGAAGCTGCATACAAGCAGGAGAGATGCTTTCCAGTCTGTCAATGTATTGCCTTTTGCAAAAGTCTGGTATCAAGAAAAGAAAATAGAGTACCTGAGAAATGATTTCAAGAAAAGGGGAAAGAGGAACTTGAAGATTGATGACAAAATCAACCCGAATGTTGGCTTAATCCAAGTTTATCCAGGCATAAAGCCAGAGTTCATCGAAAGCTTGGGTAAGCAATTTGAAGGTATAGTCTTAGCAGGTACAGGCTTGGGCCATGTTCCAACCAATCCAAACAATGATAAGTTTGCTAGAAGTCTGCTTCCCACCATCAAAAGCTTAATTTCTTCAGGAATTCCTGTTGTCATTGCTCCACAAACAATCTTCGGCAGGATCAACCTCAAAGTTTATTCAACAGGAAGACTTTTGGAAGAGGCTGGAGTTATAGGAAATGGCTGCGACTGGCTTCCCGAAGTTGCTTTTGTTAAGCTTGCTTGGGTTTTGGGTCATACAAAAGATTTGAAGAAAGTCAAAGAAATGATGCTCACAAATTATGCTGGCGAAATTTCAAAGAGGGGTGAAAAATGAGTGAAAAGATAAATTACAAAAAAATTGGCTTGAAGGTTGGGCTTGAGATTCACCAGCAGCTTAACACTAAAGAAAAACTTTTCTGCTCATGCTCAACAACAATGCAAGAGAAAGAACCAACAGCAATAATCATGAGAAAGCAGCATCCAGTTGCAAGCGAGCTTGGTGAAATAGACATTGCAGCTCAGCACGAGTACTTGAGAGACAGAACTTTTTACTACCAAGTTTTCAAGAACGAAAGTTGCTTGGTTGAGCTAGACGAAGAGCCTCCTCATGAAATCAACCCAGAAGCTTTGCAAATTGCTCTACAAATTGCTTTGTTGCTGAATTGCCAAATTCCCGAAGAAATTGAAGTTATGAGGAAAACTGTGATAGACGGAAGCAACCCTTCAGGCTTTCAAAGAACTATGGTGATTGGTTTGAATGGCTTCTTGAAGTACAGGGGGAGAAAAATTGAGATCAAAACTGTAAGTTTGGAAGAAGATGCTGCTGCTATTGTTTCAGAAGAAAAAGGCAAAGTAACTTACCGCCTCAACAGGCTCGGCATTCCGCTTGTGGAAATTTCCACAGGGATAATTCAAGGCTTCAGCCCGGAAGAAATAGAAGACATAGCTTACCAGATTGGAATGATTTGCCGCTCAACCGGAAAAACCAAGCGAGGAATCGGAGCAATAAGGCAAGATCTGAACATTTCAATCAAGGGTTGCGAGAGAAGCGAAATCAAAGGAGTGCAAGAGCTTGGCTTGCTCTCAAAAGTTATAGAAAATGAGGTCAAAAGGCAACTTTCTTTGCTTGCCATGAAAAACGAGCTCAGAAAAAAGGGTGTGAAGAAGATAAATTTCAAGCCAGTTGATGTCAGCAACTTCCTAAAAGATAGTAGTTGTAGGATATTGCGGGCTATAGTTGAAACTGGAGGAAAAGTTTTTGCTTTAAGGCTTCCAGGTTTTGCTGGCTATCTGAAAAGAGAAATTTTCCCAGGCAAGACCCTTGGGAAAGAGCTGGCCGAGTTTGTACAAATTTTTGGTTTGGAAGGAATAATTCATTCGGATGAAGATTTGTCTAAATACAAAGTGGAAGCTGATTTCAAGAAGATAAGAGAATTTTTAAAAGCTAAAGAGCAAGATGCGATAATTCTTGTAGGTGAGTCCAAAACCGAAGGAAGGGTCTCGGAAGAGATTTTGGAGAAGATTAACAGAATTCTAGAAGTTGGTCCTGAAAAAGAAACCAGAGCTGCAGATGAGCAAGGAATCACAAAATTCACAAGACCATTACCAAGTGCTGCCAGGCTTTACCCAGAAACTGATGTCAAACCTGTGTTGCTCGAAAAAGAATTTTTGAGTAAGATGAAAAAAGAGCTTCCTGAACCATGGATGAAGAAATATGAAAGATTTAAGAAGCAATACAAGCTTTCAGATGAGCTTGCTAAGCCACTTTTGGAATCAAACTATTTTGAACTTTTTGAAGAGGTGGTGAAAAAATATAAAATTGTTCCTTCTATTGTTGCAAACACCTTTGTCAACACGCTCAAGGATTTACAAAGAAGGGAAAGGGTAGATGTGGAAAGGATTTCCAAACAACATTTTTTCGATCTTTTTGAAGCTTTAAGCAAAAGAGAAATTGTAAAAGAGGCAATACCAGAAATCTTGAAATACATTGCAAACTATCCTGGCGAGAGCGTACAAAATGTGATAAAAGAGTTAAACTTAAGGCCAATGAGTTTAGAAGAGCTCAAGAAAGTTGTTGAAGAAGTTGCCTCTCAACCTGGGTTGAGTTATGAGAAGGCTGTTGGTATTGTGATGAGCCAGGTGAGGGGAAGAATAGAAGCCCAAATTGTTATGAAAGTTGTGAAGAAGCTTATGAAAAAATGATTTTTTCCCTCTCTTTTGCCACAATCTTCTTTGCTTTCTCCACTTCTTTCGGAAACTCTTTCCCTCTCAGGATGAAATGCCTCTCAACTTTTTTAGGCTCAAGCTTTTTAACCACAAAATCCTCAGTTTTTTTCAAATCAAAATCTTTGCAAGAGAAGATATCGAGCGAAGCAAAAGCTTGTTTCACAAAAGTGTGAATGCTTATATGGCTTTCTGCAATCAGAAGAAAGGCTGAGATGCCACCGGCATCAAAAGAATTTGGATTTCCTTCATATTCTATTGCTTGGGGAGGGGCAATTTTCCTCATTCCAATTACATCTGCCAATTCTTCAAGAAAAGCGAGTATGAATTTTTTGTCAGAAAGTTTTTTCTTATTGCAATGATATAAGTCTAAAGTTAAATGGGGGCCAAACATCTTTTTCTATAACCTCTTGAAAGTGTGATAATAATAATTTGCGCTTCTTCTATTTAAATTTTTTTGAAAAATTATTTTCCTTACTTAAAAACTTAAATTTTTGGAGGAGCTATTTTTAACATCATTTTTTTAAAATTTTCTAAATCCTCTTTGGTAGAAATAGGAATTTCTGGAAAGTAGAGTTTTTCGTTCACTAATTCAAAATCTCCTTTAATATGGAGGGGCAACCCTATATGAGTAGTACCACTCACCTTTACATTACCACTCACACTTGTCTTATCAAACACCCATGCATCCCCCAAAACACGTGCATTCCCGACACTTCTGCATTCTCAAACACAGATGCATCCCCAGACACCCGTGCATTCTCCAAAACACGTGCATCCTCAGACACTCTTGCCCTACCATACACACATGCATCCCCACACACCCATGCATTCCCATCTTGAGAAAGATTATCTTCACTTTCTATTAAGCCACCAAGCTCTCCTTCTCTAATTGAATAAGAAGGAATATCGCGTAGAGCCCTTATTCTCTTCAAAGGTTGACTATACCAAGCTACTTTCACTTCTCCAACAATTTCGTATTTTTTTCCCTTCATTTAACATGAAAAAATAAAAGAATAGTTAAAGATTTTTTTTTGTTTTACCAGATGATACTATCCATAAGAAAACTTACCCTCCACTTGTCCCATCACTTGGTTATCCACCTGCTCCCCATTCCTTTCTCTTCAATTTCTTCATTCTTTGCGCAAGAATGTTGTCAGAAACATCTATTTAAGGTCTTCCCAGCCCAATTTTGCCATATAACCAATTGATGTCATCCTCAATCTTATCAGTAGAAGCATCCTCCGCTCAGGAGAGGATAAAAAGTATTCTATAACAATGTCAACGGTGATATCAAGAATATAGAGTTGTTCATGAAAATGTTTGCATACTGGTATAGGGAGTTAAGGTGAGTTATGTGGACAGCATCCAAAATTAGAAACAAAATGTTTATAAAAAGCAAACGATAAAGCATTGAAAATACTTTTGTTTTCAATTCATATCAGAGATTGGATCTTTGTGATTAGAAAATTTTCTCTCGCTTCTTCAACTTCAACTTCAACAAATTTTCCAAAAATTTTTTCTCTTGTTTTCAAAACTATCGGCTTGTAAGCGAAATTTCTGGCAACAAAGCTTTCTTTCTTGCCAATTTCATCAACCAGAGCTTCTCCCCTCCAACCTACCCAACTCTTGTTTTTCTCTAGGGAAATCTCTTTGATGATCTTGCTCAACTTCAAGCTTCTTTCATTCAAGATTTTTGGTTCCAATTGCTTCATCCTGGAAGCTTCCGTCCCTTTTCTTGCACCAAACTTCGATAAATTCACAACATCTGGTTTAACTTCCCTCAAAATCTTTACCGTGGCTGAAAAATCTTCTTCAGTTTCTCCGGGAAATCCCACTATGATATCTGTGCTAAGAGTGAGTTGTGGGAAAGCTTTTCTGAATTTTTCCACAATTTCCAAAAAGTCTTTTGTGTTGTAGCCCCTTTTCATGAGCTTTAAGATCCTATCACTTCCTGACTGCAAAGGCAAGTGCAAGAACTTGAAAATCCTTTCATCTTGATAGACTTTTATGAGTTTGCCCAAAATTTTCTTTACATGCAAAGGATTTGCCATCCCCACCCTTACAAAAAACTTTCCTTCTATCTTACAAATTTCCCTCAAAAGCTCAGCCAAGTTTGTTCCTATGTCAAGGCCATAACAACCACAATCCAAGCTTGTAAGCCAGATTTCCTTGCAACCATCATTTAAAGCCCTCTTAACTTCTTTCACTATTTCTTTTGGAGGATAACTGAAAAGTTTGCCTCTGTATGGCTCATAGCAGTAGCTACAGTTTGAAGTACATCCTCTAGCTATCTGGACTATTGCCACAAGTGGATTTTTCCTGCATCTTGGAAATCCCAGTTTAGGCTTCTTCAAGTCTCCTGTAAGAACAATTCTCTCCCCCTTCATTGCAGCATTTGCAACTTCAACTATTTTTTCAATATTATCTGGGGAAAGCAAAGAAGCTCTTGGATTTATTTTTTCTATCAAACTGGCATCTGTTTTTGTCATGCAGCCTGCAACAATCAACGGCTTCCCAAATTTTGAAAGTTCTCTAATCCTGTGGACCATCTTATTAAAAGTCGGTTGTTTCACCACACAAGTAAAAATTACAACCAAATCGAATTCTTCTGCATTAACCATTTCAAACCCTGCTTGCTTAAGAAGACCTGAAGCTATCTCAAAATCTGCCAAGTTAGATGAGCAACCATAAACTTCAAGATAGGCTTTTGACATTTCACCTACTTTTTCTTTTTTATAGCTCTCAGCCTTTCCTGAAGATATTTGTATAGGCTATCAGGATCTTTTATCCCCCTCATCAACACTTCACTTCTAAAACCAGAAACTTTTATATTACCGAATTTCAGCATCCTCCCAAGCAGGGTTTTATGTAAAGTTATTCCTGCTATTTGATTGAGGGGTATGGAAACCTTTTTCTTTGATAGGAGTCCTTCAACCATTGTGATGCTATCTTCTTCCACCAAATAATGGGTGTAAATTCTAACAAACTCTGGTTCAGCCAAAACTATAGCAATCAAGGGAATGCAAACAACTAATGCAACTGAGCGGAAGGAATCGCTTAGCTCGAGTGAATGAATGAAAAACAAAAATAGGATGAGGAAAAGGGCGAAGGTATAGTTGTAGAAGAAAGATATTCTTGAAGTCTTGTATTTGACCATAATTATTATTTGTATTTGGGTTAAATTTCTTGCTTAAGGAACTTTATCTTCGGGAATTTTAATGCTCCAGTTTCTTCATCCAAAGCTATGGGAATTAAATCCTCTTTATCAACCTCTTCCCTCAAAATAGGAGAAAGCAATTCTTCATTTCCAACCAAATTGATTGCCACCCCTGAAGCCAATGGTGAGAAAGCTGGTAAACAAATGAAATTCCTTCCATCTTTCATCTTCCCATAAAGCAAGCAAGGCACTTTAATCCTATCATAACCTTGAACCAAGAGGATTGCCGGCTGCTCATGCCCGATTACCACAGTTTTGGCTTCTTTTGGCAACTCAATTTTTTTGTGGCCATGAGTGAAAAGAATTCCATCAACCAAATAATAAGGGTCGTGAACTTTGAGTCCAAGCTGGTTTGCAATTGTAAGCAAATAGTTGTCATGATTCCCTCTGACCAAAATTACCTCCTCAACTTTTTTTCTCAAATAGTTTGTTAGCTCTTTCACCTCTCTCCACTCTTGAGAAGAGGCTTCACCAAACTCATGCTTGACATCGCCATTTATCACAACACCTTTAGGCTTAACCATCCTGAAAATTCCTTTAAAAGATTTCAAGATTTCTTTCAGTTGAACTTGTGGAACAAGAATCCCTTGCTCTGCCAAATAAAGCTCTTCCCCAAGCTGTAGGTCAGAAATGGCGAGTAGCCTCAATCTCTCCAGGTAAATAGCACGATAGCTATCAATTATCTTGATTCCTGGGAAAATTTCAATCTCATTTTTCTTCAACATAAATCACAGCATCTTTATTTATTACTTTTTTCTTCCCCCTTTCTTCTAAAACAACCCATGTGTCCACTTCTTTCAAAATTCCCTCAAAAGGTAATGTGGTATCACCCATAATGACCATAAGCCTAACTCTTTTTCCAATGAGCTCTTTCACTTTCCCACCTTTTCCAAAACTTTTTTGTGGAGTTCTAATAATAATTTTTTCCTATCTTCCATCAAAACAACATCACTTTCTCCCAAAACAATCAGTGAATGAGAAAATGGGCTCGGCAAATCACTCTTTGGAAGAAACTCAAATTTAATTTCTCCTTCCTCAATTTTTTTCAAAATCTCCTTGGCATGCTCTATGTCCATGTAATCTTGTAAAATTTCACGATAAGTTTCTTTCAGTACAGGAAAATCTTCAATTTTTTCACAAATCCTTATAAGCCTATCGGCATTCATTTGCTGTTTTGCAACCCTTATCTCATAACCTTTGTAATTCCTCAAGACCATAAAAGCTCTAACCGCACAATGCCTAAACTTTCTCCTCAAAAGTTCTGTTTGCCTTAAAGCTTTTTTCAAGATTTCTTCCAAATTTCTTGAATTGACGAGTTTAACAATTCCTCTTGGTTCAATTCTCCCTGGCTTAATTTCTTTCACTTTCTTGATGAAAAGCCACCCTTGCTCCAAAGTTTCTGGTGGCAATGAAAGCATAAAGCCATTATCACTTATCGTCACAGCTATAGATTTTCCGAGTTTTTTGGTCAAAGCATAAGCAAAAGCTCTTGACAATGCATCATTAACACGTCTCCCGTATAGTGAATGAAAAATTATGTTTTGATTCCCTCTTTCATCAATGTAATTTTCAATCAAAATGTTTTTGTGGGACGGGAATCTCTTAACTTTCATTTTTTCCAAAAATTTTTTTTGGTAATGGAAATATTCAACTATAGCCTTGGCCGCCCACTCGTTAATGGGATAATTATCTAAGAGCCATTTAACTACTTCTTTCCTTGATTTTTCTTTCATCAAGCTGAACATTTTCTCCCTAAATTTTCCAACTTCTATAGCTAACTCAAAACTCAAGGGAAGTTGCTCGGAGAACCAACTTGGTACAGTAGGCCTTTTTTCTTTAACTGGCAAAACAAAAGCGTTAGCTTGCCTAGCCTTAACAAATTGATATGTTTTCCCGGCTAAAACAAACACATCTCCAGGGACAAGCCTCTGCAAAAATTCCTCTTCTATGCTTCCTATGTACCTTCCATCCAAGCTTTTGACTTTTATCTTTACTTCATCAGGAATTGTTCCTATGTTTAAAGAATAAATGACTCTAGCATACTTACCTCTTCTCCCGAAAACCATATCTTTGAAATCAACCCAAATTTTTCCATAAACTTTCTTATCTTCTAAAGTGTGATAAGAGCCTGATAGGTATTCTAAAACTGAAATGAAATCTTTCCACTCTAAATTGCGGTAGCAATAAGATCTTCTTACCAAATTAAAAGCTTCTTTCACATTCCATTTTCTTTCCAAACTTATTCCCATGATGTGTTGAGCCAAAACATCCAAACAGTTTTGTGGAATTTGTGTTTTATCCAAAAAGTATTCATAGGCTTTTTTGAACATAACAGCAGTCTCAACTAAATCATCCCTATCCATACAAATTATCCTTCCAACAGAAGTTTCATGCAGCTTATGTCCTGCTCTCCCAATTCTTTGCAATCCTCTTGCAATACTTTTCGGTGAACCAAGTTGAACAACAAGATCAATGTAACCTATATCTATTCCCAATTCTAGACTCGTGCTTGAAATTATGGCCTTAAGTAAGCCTTTTTTTAGTCTTTCTTCAAGCTCAAGTCTTATTTCTCTTGACACTGAAGAATGGTGTGCTCCTATATCTTCATCCCCGTAAACTTCAGGAAACATTTGCTTTAAATGGTGAACAACCCTTTCAGTTCCGCTTCTTGTGTTGGTAAAAATTAAAGTGGTTTTGTGTGTAGTTATCAGCTTGTGTAAAATTTTATACATTGAGTTTGTTATTTCTTCAGCTGAAGTGTAAACTATATCTTTAACAGGAGACAAAACTTTTATGTCCATTGGTTTTACGAAACGTGCATCAACTATTGTACAATCTCTTTCTTTTCCATTCTCATAACCAACCAAAAACTTTGCTACTTCTTCCAAAGGTTCTAAAGTCGCACCTAGCCCTATTCTTACAAAAGGTTTGCCCACGAACTCTTGCAATCTTTCCAAGCTTAAACTTAAGTGCACACCACGTTTAGAATTTGCCAACTCATGAATTTCATCCACAACTACCCATTTGACATTTCTGAATTTTTCTCTAAACTTTCTAGTGCTCAAAACTATTGCAATAGTTTCTGGTGTTGTAACAAGGATGTGAGGAGGCTTTTTGAGCTGTTTTTGTTTTTCATTTGCTGAGGTATCCCCAGTTCTCACAGCAATTCTCACTTCAGGTAAATCTAATCCCATCTCCTTCGCAATTTCCCTTATTTCTTTAAGGGGGATGAGCAAATTCCTTCGAATGTCATTATCTAAAGCTTTAAGTGGGGAGATGTAGATACAATAGACAATATCTTCAAGCCTTCCATCTTCTGCTAGTCTGAATAAATCATCAAGAATTGATAAAAAAGAACTGAGGGTTTTACCAGAACCTGTGGGTGCTGTGATTAAAGTGTTTTCACCTTTGTGAATCAATTCTACCGCAAATTTTTGATGAATTATAAGTTCCTTGAAATTTCTTTTAAACCACTCCCTAACATAAGGTCTGAGCAAAGCTAAAACTTCCTCATCTCGCTTTGGTTTTTTTATGTTGACGTAGCGTATCATAGAAATCGCATATTATATGAAAATCTAAAAGCATAAGCTTTTCGATGCTTACAATAGAGAATATGAAACTAGAGGAAATTGCAGAACAAATAAGAAATTGTAAAAAATGTGAGCTTTGGAGAATTAGAAAAAGAGCAGTACCTGGAGAAGGTCCATCAAATGCAAGAATTGTTTTTTTGGGGCAAAACCCGGGTAGGATGGAAAACATCGAAGGTAAGCCCTTTATAGGTTTGGCTGGGAAGTTTTTGAACAAACTTTTGAAATTAATAAAATTAAGAAGAGAAGAAATTTTCATCACGGGAGTAGTGAAGTGTCGAACTCCAAAAAATAGAAAACCAACTAAGAATGAAATTGAAGTCTGTAAACTTTACACCCTTAAGCAACTTGAAGCCATAAAACCGAAGATTGTAGTTTTGCTTGGAGAGGTTGCATGTGAAGCTCTTGGTTTCAAAGAAAAAATTTCAAAAATTCATGGTAAATTCTTGAAGAAAGATGGAAGGATTTATTTCTTCACTTTCCATCCTGCTGCTGGGATGAGATTTCCAAAAATTAGAAAGCTAATGGAAGAAGATTTTCTTAAGCTTAAGAAGCTGATAAAATGCTGTTGAAGAAAAAATTTTTTGAAAGAAATACGGAAAAAGTGGCTAAAGAGTTACTGGGGAAAATTTTGGTGAGAAAGTTTGGAAATAAAATTTTGTCTGGAAGAATTGTTGAAGTTGAAGCTTACTTTGGAGAGAAAGATCCTGCTTCTAGAGCTTATTTGGGAAGACCTAAGTATTGTGTCAAGCTTATGAAAGATGAGCCAGGAAAAATTTTGGTTTATAATGTTCATAACAACTGGCTGCTGAATGTGGTTGCTCATGAGAGGGGAAAAACAGGAGCTGTTTTGATAAGAGCTGTTGAACCAATAGAAGGAGTGGAAGAAATGAAGAAAAATAGAAAGACGAGAGATGTTTTCGACTTGACAAAAGGGCCGGGAAAGCTTTCCAAAGCTTTGGTAATAGATAAAAGTCTCAATGGAATTGATTCCACAAGGAAAGAAAGTCCAATAAATTTTCTTGATGTTGGAGGGAAAAAATTTGAAATTACTTGCTCGCATAGGGTCGGTGTTACAAAAGATTTGGCTAAACCATTGAGATTTTTTATTAAAAACAACAAATTTGTATCAAGGTGAAATGATAAAAGTAGGTTGTTGTGGCTGGAGTTTCTTTAGACCAAGAGACTTCTTTGGAAGCAAAGCCAATAAATTTAAGTCTATTCTGCAAGCCTATTCTTCTCTTTTCCCCTGTGTTGAAGTTAACTCAACCTTTTATAGAATTCCTAAAGTTGCTACAGCAGAAAAATGGAGAAATGAAGTTGATGAAATTAACAAAGATTTTGAATTCAGCGTGAAGTGTAGCCAGTTAATAACACATCAGATAAAATTCTCCAAAGCTTCTGTAAATTTGTTCAACATGATGAAAGAAATCTGCAAAGCTTTGAGAGCGAGAATTTTGCTGTTTCAGTCACCAGCGAGCTTTAAACCAAGCAAGGAAAATGTAAAAAGGATGGAAGAATTCTTCAAATCAATAAAAAGAGAAAAATTGACCTTAACTTGGGAGCCAAGAGGAGAATGGTATGAAAAACCAGATTTGATAAAGAAAATTTGCAAGAAGTTTGAATTGATTGAATGTGTTGACCCTTTCAGAAATGAACCCCTTTACTTTGGAAAAGAGAAGATAGCCTACTTTCGCTTACACGGCTTTGGTTTGCTCAGTATGTATAATTACAACTTCAGCAAGAAAGAACTTGAGGAATTGAAGGAAAAAATAAAGCAATTTGAGAAAGAGTGTGAAGAAATATGGGTTATGTTTAACAATAGTATGATGTATAAGAATGCTTTGGAATTCATGAATTTAATAAAATAAAAATAGGAGAAAGGATTTTTCATCCCTCTCCTACTTCTTCTGTTTCAACTTCTTCTTCTGGCGCCTCTCTAGTTTCTTCTCTTACCTCACCAGAAACTTTCTCCCCGATTGCAAACCTGTTTCTCACTTCTTTTATTTTTATCCTTGTTTTTTCCCCCTGTTTGGTTCCAGAGACGAAGACAACAAAATTTTTTATCCTTGCTATCCCGTCTCCCTTCGAACCAACTTCATTTATATTCACATCATATTCCTCACCAACTTTTACTGGTTTTGGAATGTCTACTCTAGGGCCAAATTTTCTAAATCCACCTCTCTTAAAAGGCATTTACAAAACCTCCTTTACTTTATTTTATTTCACCTCATGAGTCAGAAGTAGAGTTTATTCCTCTACCTTCCTCCCTGTTAAATGTTAATTCTTTGGATAACTATTTAAGCTTTATATCAGGGTGGAATCATCAAAAAAGTTGGGTTTAACAAAGGTTAATTTCTTAAATTTTTAGTTTGAAACTTGAAGTATGAGCTATTTGGTAATCGGGAGGTTTCAGCCCTACCATCTTGGCCATGAAGCCCTTCTGAGAAGTTTGGTAGAGAAAGGAAAGGTTTATGTTGGTGTGATAAAATGTAAGAAGTCAAGTATTTACAACCCCTTCACACATGAAGAAGTGGGGGAGATGATAAAGGTTTGTCATCCAAATGCGGACATTTTGTACCTTGACAAAAACATCATCAAAAGCTTGAAAATTATAAGAAAATATGTGCCTCAAGGGACAACCTATGTTACTGGAGATTTAGATGAATACATTCTCTTCAGTATTTTGTTTCCTCTCTTTAGGTTAAATGTGAAGTATGAAAGAAGGTTAGGTATAAGGGGCAGAGAGATAAGGAGAATGCTCATTAATGGAGAAAATGGATGGGAAAAACATGTAGATAAAAGAATTGTGGATTTGATCAAAAGTTTTGAGATAGAGAAAAGGTTTGAAAAAAGAATTAAAAGCAAAAAATTGGGAAGCTTGGTAAAACACCTTTTTTGAACTAGTTGTATGTTTTAAAAATCAATTTTCTCAGCGACAATTTGTAAAGTGTGTGGGAAAAGTTTGCGGTTTGTTTTGCCATTATTAAAAGTGGGAAAAATGTAGCTATGCCAGTCACATATTCTTTCAATGGTTTTGCCAATCTTATTTAGAAAACCTAAAACTTCTTCGGTAAGTTGTTCTCATGTTTAATTTCATATATTTAACATTTTTCTCATTCCAAATGTTATTGCTCTTTATCTTTATTTTTGGTGTAATCTTTCATTTGCTATTACACACATCTTTGGCTTACGCTAGTTTTGATTTCAACTTTTCTCCCAGATTTTCTTTCCATAATATCGTATTGTACCGTCCTCGTCCTTATGCTGAATATATCCCTTTCTCAAACCAATTTCTAATGCACGCTTAACACCATTTTTTACCCAATCTTTTTCACACCCTGCATAATCGCTCTTATGAATTTCCTCAACTATTTCTTCTTCAGTCGGCCCTATCCCATTCTTCTCTTGTAGATAGACTATACAAGCCAATACTTCTGGTAAGTTTAAAGATGGTCCATCATATCTGTTAAATGTAGTCGCCACTATAACACCCCCTTTCCTAATAATTAATTCTAACTTATATAAAAAAAGTTTGCGCAAGCTTTTTAGGGGATTGTGTACAGAAGTTTAGATATTGGTGTGGTCAGTGTATACAAATCCAACAAAAATAGGGTTGCTCTTCCACAATCACAGATTTTTCTAAAACTGTTCTTGCAATTTCTGCTTCTAAATGACAGAAATGAAAACGCGGAGCATGCTTAGTTCAGAACAACAAGCAGCAAGATTTTATACCAGAGATTAATCTTTTTTTATTCATTTCTTAACCCTAAACATCTTACCATACCCAGGAATAATATAATCAGCGATTTCTAAAATTTTCTTCCGATCTTCCTAACATAGCAACGCATGAAACAGGTCACGGCATAGGTTTAGGAGACGTCTATGAAGATGCATGCAGCTATGTGACAATGTATGGCTACAGTTGGTACGGAGAGATCCAGAAGAGAGATCTAGCACAACCAGACATAACAGGGCTACAAAAACTATACGGAGCTTAAACTTTCCTTCATTTTTCCTTTTCACAAAACTTCCTTATTTTTTGAACTTTATCCCAAAAGATATCAGAAGGAGAAAAAGCGAAAAGCATATAAAGATTTGATTGCGCCGAGGGTGGGATTTGAACCCACATGCCCCAGAGGGGCGCCAGCTTTCAAGCGAAGGCTCAAGGCTGGTGCACTACCAGGTTATGCGACCTCGGCTTTTCATCATCTTTTATCAGACCTTGAGCCAGATTTCAGTCAATATTAAATTTCAGTAAATTTATTTTTAAACTCTATGGTTTGAAAGTGTAAGTTTGTTGGGGAGGTTTCAAGAAGAAAAAATAAAATATTGTTATGATTGCAACAGCAATGAAAATCGCTACACCCAAACCAATAAACAAATCCACCCTTTCTTCTCCTTCTCTTAAAATTGTTGTTGAAGTTGTTGTTGAAGTTGTTGTTGAAGTGGTTGTTGTAATTATGGTTGTTGTTGAAGTGGTTGTTGTGGTTGGAGCAGGTTGAGAATAAACAGTTTTAACTGCTGACTTTATTGGAAGGCCACTCACTATAGCCCTATCACCTGTAACAGAGCCGAAAGCTTCTACCATAGCTAATTCAAAGCTGTAGGTTTTTCCCCCATAACTTCCAGAGCCGTTTTTCATGGAATAATAAAAAACCAAGCTTAAACTCGAATTTTCACGCAGTATTAAATCTTTCAAATAAATCTGAAGAATTCCATCATCTCTTGTATATTGCCCAACACCAACAAGGTTTTCACCAAACCCACAAGTTCCATTTTCATCCTTATCCACACAAACGGCAACATACTTTACATTTCTATCATCCCCATTTCCAGATGCTGAAAGGAGGAAAGATTTAACAACTATGCCTTCATAGCTTCCTGCTTGAAGCTTGATTTGAAGCATTTCGTTCGGTAAATTTAATTCGGTTTCCCGAATACTATGATCCTTCGGTGATTTCGCACCCTTGGAAATCGTTAACCTTGGTAGTGGTTGCTCAACCAAAGAGAAACCGTTGCCACCTGCATTGTAAAGTAGATCTTGAGAATCAAAAATACCGTTGCCATTGATATCAGCCACAACATCATACCTACCAACTGTTAGGCCTTGGTTCCACAAAACTGTTACAGGTACATGGCCTGAAGAATTTGTATTTATGCTCTTGGAGAAAATTGAAACTCGTGCCAAATTGGTACCTGAAGACCAAATTCTATGGGGCGAGACATAAAATTTAATTGTTTTTGATTCATTCGTGATGTTTTGGCTACTTGTTATATAAACTGTGTCATTTGTGTAGAAGCTTGTTTTCTCATTCCCCAACAAGTCACAAGTGTAGATTGAAGCTGAGGAGGAAGAAACAGAAAAAAAAGATAAGAGAATGAAAATCAATAGCAAAACCCACTTCCTCATAAATTTATTTTTTTCGTTTAGATAAATTAACTTTTTAAAATTTCTATCTTGCCAGAGCGCGGTACGCTTAACTGAAGCTTTTCCCTGAATTCTGTGACAAAGGCCCCCGAAATTAAAACACGGTCGCCAACAGAAACCGAATCTATTTGATCACCCCAAAGGCTTAAGTTTATGCTTCCTGTTTCATCTTCAAGAGTAGCGTCTGCAACACTTCTCCTCCCATACTTTGTTTGAACATCACGAGTTTCTGAAATTTCTGTTATTTTACCTTCCACGCTTATGTTGCTCATCCCAACTTTTATGTCTCTTATCTTCATGATTTCACCTTTAAATTTAGTTTGCATTAAGATTTAACCTTTTCCTTCCCTCTTTTTAAGAACAGAAAAGGCAAAATGACACATGGCATACAATTCCCAAGCAAAGAGAGGATAACCCAAATAACCCAGAATTGGCATCTCAAAAATTTTTATTTCACCTAGTGGCAAACCGGGCAAAACATATTCCCATCTAGCAACAGCTCTCCAATTCCACCATTCCCAAATAAAGCCACAAACAAGACCCGCTAAGGCAAAGGATAGTGGAATTTTCCATTTTCTGTTCTTAATATCCTTAATTATCGAAGGCTCCCCGTTCAAATAATTGATTGGGTCGAGAAGGAAGAAAAATCCAGTCCAAACCATTGTCCAAGCCCACCAATATCTTGAGAAGAAAAATGGTAAAATCAAAAACAAAACACCAATTACTACGAAAAACTGCAGTATTTTTTTGTTGGCAATTATTTCTAATTTTGGTGTTTTAATTTTGTCAAAAAGATGTAAACTTTTGATTAACTCTGCAGTCTCAAAAACTGCAGGAATTATCGTGGCAAAAGCAACTACACCGGCAACAACCTCAAGCTCACTTATATTCAAATACCTCCAACCTTGAATAAAATGATTGTAAACTTCAAAAATCAGCCAAAAAATTACGGAAAGTATGAATAAAGAAACTGTTTTTTTAGGATGTTTTGTTAGCAGAGAATCTTTTTTTAAATAAAATACAATGTTGTCAACAAAAACAATATAACCGAGCCATATGAGCGGACAGAAAAAAGAAGTGAAGGGCGGAATTCTAAAATATAGGGCAGCTTCAGCGAATATCATAGTAGAAAGACCAAAAAGCCCATACCATTTCATAATTTTTAATTGATAAAGAACAAAATAAAGTTTTGATTATTTTTGCAAAAAACTAAATTTTTTATATGAAGGATGGAGAAAAGCTCAAACATGCTTCAAGCAGAAAAGTTTTTCTGAGAAAAATGAAAGTTGTTAAATTCTACCCTTCGATTTACGGCTATATTCTCCACGATTTAGCCCTTCTCGCTTTTTCTGCTTTCTTCTTTCGCTTGATAGCACCAATTTCACCAAAAAGGAAAATTTTCAACGAGCTTGAAGGAAGAAAAATTTTGGCTTCAATGGGAATCAAGACCACAAAAATAAACTCCTTCTCTTTTTCAGAAAGATTTGTGGAAGAGGAGTTTAATGTAAAAGCTTCAACAATAAATGACCTCGAGCTCGAAAGTCCTAAAAAAACTTTGAAGTTTGTAAGAAAAATAGGAGAAATCACAAGGAAGCTTAATGACAAAAATTTTTACTTCATAGACAACAGAACAAGCAACTGGATGTTTGATGGTGAAATAATCAGAACGGATTTAGAGCTTTTCAGGAAATCTGCAAAATCGAAAAAATTTTTGGTTTTTTGTGATATCCTTTCTTTTATTTCAACTTTGAAAAGTGAAGAAGCAAAAAAAGAATTCTTAAAAGGCTATGGCAAAAAATTCAGAATTTCCAGATTTTTGCAACTTTTGGTTGCAATTTACATCAAGCTAACAAACAAATTTTTACTCAGCTCTTCTTGAAGGATAAGTTCCGGTTTTCATGAAAACTCTATCAGTCCTTATTGCCAAACCTTTCTTTTTTTCGTACATTTCTCTACTATCCATCTTGGCTATTCCCAAAGCCACAAGCTCATTCTTCAAACTATAAACAGCAACAGTTTCTCCTCTAACTATACCTTCTTGAATCCTACTCAAGCCAGAAACAAATATTGGCGACCCATGGCAAATTGAATCAATAGCAGAATCTTTAACAAAAACTTTTTTCACATGTAAGATGGCATGCTCCACAGGAATCAAAATTTCCCTCAAAGGCTTTTCGTCTCCTTCCTTCCAAAATTCATAAGCGTCTTTTATTTCCACTAAAGAATGAGATTGGTCTTCTGTGAAACTACCAGCTCTTGTTCTTCTAAGTTCTGTCATGTGAGCACCAACACTAAGCTTTTGACCCAAATCATGCACAATTTTTCTTACATAAGTCCCAGCTTCACACCCAACTTTAAACAAAACATCTCTTCCTTCAATTTCCAAGACATCAAAAAATTTTATCTCCCTTTCCCTTGGCCTTCTGGCCACTGCTGATCTTACAGGAGGAACTTGAACTATTTTCCCAATAAAATCCAAGATAGTTTTCCTCAACAAGCTTTCATCCACTTCCTTGTGTAAATGCATGATTCCAACATACTCTTTTTCCAGGCCCATGAGAACAGTCATCGCTTTTGTTGCATTTTCTAAAGCTACAGGCAGCACACCAGTTACAGCAGGATCTAAGGTACCAGCATGCCCTGCTTTCTTGACACCAAAAATTTCTTTCACCCAAGCAGTAACTTGATGAGAAGTTGGGCCCGCATGTTTGTCAACTATAATCACAGAAGATTTTATCAATTCTTCTATTGTCCTTTCTTCAGGTTTTTTTCCATAGTTTGGGTCGGTTTCTTCTTCAGATCTTATCAACATAATTATTTTTTCTTTTCTTTCTTAGTTTTATTTTCCTCTTTCTTCTCTTGCTTGGCCTCTTCTTTAGGTTTAGCTTTCTCGGCTTTAAGCTCAGCAGCAGACGGCTTCTTTAAACCCAGCTTACTTATCAAGTTAGCTTTTTCAAAAGCAGTTAAAACTTCTTCATCACTTGCATCTTCTTTGATTTCAAGAATATAGGGTAGGGGCTCTAAATGATTGATGTTGCACTTCCTCCTCTTCACTCCTGTTAAAAACTTTGGTCCAGTTATTGTCACAAAATTTTTATCATCTTTTTCTTTTCCCCCAGCTTTAATAACAACAGCATACTTTCCTGCTTCTCTTCCACTAACTTTCATCACAACTCTTCCGACTTCCAAGGAGGTCATGATTAACCCCACTACCTTAATTTATATCCTATAAATTTATTTCTTAACTTTTTTAAGCTAACACCATCCCATCTCGCTAACAAAAGGTTTAAAAAGGAATGATGGAGAAGAGGAAATGCCAAAAATAATTTTGGTTGAGATTAATTAAATAAAAAGCTTATAAACTCTCAAACCAAAAATTAAAAAGATTGGAATGGAGAGAAAAAGAAAAAAGAGAGTGAGCGGGAAGACATCCTTAGGCTGGAATGAAAACCTGGAAGCCTTATTAGCTTACTCGCTTGGTTGGCCTACGGGCATCGCATTCTACCTGCTAGAAAAAAAGAGCAGGTTTGTTAAGTTTCATGCTTTACAGTCTACGCTTGCTTTTTTAGCACTTAATGCAACAAGCGCAATTGTTGCTATAATTCCAATAATTGGAGCCTTTTTATCAGGAATTGTGTTTTTGTTGACAATTGTGGTGTGGATAGTGTGCATGATAAAAGCCTACCAAGGTGAGCAATTCGAGCTTCCTCTAGTTGGTGAAATAGCAAAGAAGAATGTGAAATAGCTTATGGAAAAACAATTCAAACTGATGTCTGTAAATGTTTTAACCTTTACTTTAGCTGCTCAATTTCTAGCCATTTTCTTCACAAAAATTTTTTACATCTCACCAATAGTAGAAGAAGTTTATGAACCTTTTGGCAATACAATCGAAGGAGCAATAGCAAATTCTCTACCGCTTGTAGCCTCAATTTTTATCTTTGGTTTTTTCTTAGCTTTTCTGGTTAAGTGGAGAAAGTTTAACCTTGTCAAAGCTCTTATCACAAGTTTTTTAATCAGCTCTATCTTTTCCATAAACCTAATCCTTTTTTCCACGATTTTTCTTGATCCAATTCTACCTTGGACGCTCTCCATTTTCCTTGCCTTCTTAATCTTCCTCACAGCCTACTTCAAAAGTTTTTACCCACTCTCCAAATTCCTTTCTCTTCTCATAGGAGCAGAGGTTGCTGGTTACTTTGCCACAATTCTACAACCACCAACAATTTTTGTTTTTCCTATATTGCTTGCTATCTATGATATCTATGCTGTGTTTGCAGGGCCCTTGAAGAAAATCCTGGGCGGACCTGTTGGAAGAAGGAAATTGAAAATCAGATTAGATTTTCTCCCCCTGCTTATAGTGGATTTCAATTTTGTGAAAATTGGTCTTGGTGATATAATCTTTTACTCCATGCTTCCTGCTGTTGGGCTCATGCTATACAGTTTGGAGAAAATGGTCTTCACCTTGATTGCAACCAACCTTGGAGTTTTGTTGACAATCTACCTTCTCAGGAAGAAAAAAACTCCTTTGCCAGGTTTGCCCATACCAATGTTCCTTGGAATTTTAGCCTTGATTCTCTGAACTCAAAATTCTTCTCGCCTTTTCCCTAAAAACCTCTCTCATGCACTCAGAACAAAGATAACCCCCGTAAGGTCTTTCAGGCCTTCTCTCACTTCTCTTCAATTTTCTCATCTCTTGTTGTCTTAACCTTGGAATCCCTTGCAAAGGTTTACCACAAACAGCACATTTAGCAGGGGAAGCCTTTCTCCATTTCTCCCTAATCACAACTTTTCCTGAAGGTAACTTAACTTTAACTTTGGCTACACTAGCCATAATCCACTCCCATGAGCTTTCTTATTATCCAGCCAATTGTGAGTGAAGCTAAGAAATACCAAATGAGCCAATTCAAGCTTGAGCCAATGTAAGGTAAAGTTAAGGGAAGTTTTGCCACTGGTACATCCTTGTAAGTGTATTGAATCCATGGTAAAATCAAGATTATCGCCACAAAAGATACAAGCAAAGATTTTAAAACATGCTTCATATAGCTTAAGTTGTATTTTGTTATCTCCTCCAAAACCACCTTTGCCCTTTCCAAATTTCCTTGTTTTTGCAACTCAATCAATTCCTCTCTTAAGGCATTCATCCTGTCTTTGAGCTCATTCACAACATTTTTATTGATGAAAATTCTATTTATCAGAATCATCAAGACAGTGAGGATAAGGGCTGCAAGAAAGACTGATAAGGTTGGAGGCAAACTTGCAAGTGGCCAAAAGATGAAGTTCATCAATTTTGCAAGGACTTCAAGCATTTCATCCACCTAGAATTCTCTTCACAAGTGGGTGCGCCCCCTCAAGATTTTCTACCGAGAGTTGCTCATAGTAATTATAAAGTATCATAACAGTTAAAAGTATTCCTGTTCCACTTCCTATCACTCCCAGAAAATCTGCTATTGCAGCCAAAGCACCAACCAAAAGACCACCTAAAACTGCAAGATAGGGAATATAGCGATTTAGGACAGCTTCCATAGACTTCTTATCACTTCTGTAGCCCGGGATTTGCATGCCTATGCTTTCAAGCTGCTCTGCAACAGATGCTGCATCCATCCCTGAAGTTGAGACCCAAAAAACAGAAAAAATCATGGCTAAAATGCTCAAGAAAATGAGATAGGTGAAAGCTCTTATGATTTCATTTAAAGTTAAGGTGCCTTGAACAACATGTACCAAAATATTGCTTGGAGAAGTTAAGTAGTAAGCTATACCACCAACAATTTGATTCTCCTTGTTGTAGCAAGCCAACATACTGCAACTAACTTCAGCACTTACAGGCTGTACACCAACCCTTGCCAAAAGCTGAAGATTTGCTATCAAGGCTGCCGCCAAAATAACTGGAATGTTGCTGGTGTAAAGGAGTTTAAGGGACCAAGTTCTTCCAAACCCCCTTATGGCTGAAAAAGAAAGAGGAATTTCTATGCCTATGTCTTGAATGTAAACCACTAAGAGAAAAATTGCAAGGGTTGAGAGCATGGGGAAGGCGAAGGTTAAACTTTCTGCCAATTTCCCCGAAAACAGATTTATGAAAGTTTGCCAGATAAGGCCAGAGGGTAACTTCTCTGAGGAAGGTAGGCAGGAATCGAAATTACCTGGAATACAAGTTATGGATAAGGGGGAGAAAACTCTTATAAAAATTTGGTTTGCAACTCCAGTTGCTATGAATAAACTTATCCCAGAACCAAACCCCCACTTACTCACAAGTTCATCCAAAAGCAGAGCAATTGCTCCACCTGCAGCCAGCTGAGCTATTACAAGAATTGTTATTAAAAACCCACCTGTTATTGGCAAAGCCCCTGCTATTACCAATCCGACTGCCTCAACCACACAGAAGACCAAAGCTAAGAATTTGCTCCATGTCTGAAATTTACTTCTTCCTTCTTCTTTCGTCATGTCCCAATTTATGATTTTGGCTCCAACCAAAAGTTGTAAGATTATTCCACCTGTGACTATTGGTCCTATACCTAAAGTCATCACACTTCCAAATTTAGAACCCAAAACAATCTCATAAAACCTAAAGTGCTCATAAGAAGCTTTTTCAACACCATAGATTGTGATGTAAGATAAAGTTAAGTACATGAGCAAAGCAAGAGCAGTCCATTTCAGTTTTGTGTTGAAGGGAAGTTGATAGGTTGGTCTTTTCACGCTTGGCAAAAATCTTGCTATCTTTTTTTCCAAATCCTGTTTTTCTTCATTCATTTTCCTTCACTTTCCAATTTAACAACTTTCCCTCCAACTTCCTCTATTTTTTTCACAGCTTTTTTCGAGAATTCTATTGCTTCTACTGTTAGCGGCTTTGAGAGTTTACCTTTACCCAAGACCTTTTCAAATCCAAGTTCTACCACATTGATTTTTTCCAAATTTTTTTCTCTTGCAATTTTATCCAATTCTTCTAAGTTTATTACCTTCACTTCTCTTCTCTTTACAGGCTTAAATCCAATTTTCCCAAAATGATCTGGCTCATATTTCACAGTATAACTCCACTTGTGCTTGTGCATGCCTGCCTTACCTCTTCCCCCTCTCGAGCCTCCTCCTCTTGCTTTCTTATGGCTACCATGATAAGTTCTTCTTCCTCTAAATTTCCTATGCTTCTTCTCTTTTCTTACAACCATTCAAATCACACAGACATTAAAACTATAGCTATCAGAGCTAAAATAATTCCAATGGTTTGAACTAGTGAGAGTTGCTCATGTAAAAATAAATATGCAAGAACTAGTGTCACGATTGGATAAAGCCCAGTTAAAGCTATTACAATAGAAGCTTTTCCTGATTCTATAGCTAGGAAAAAGAAAATTGAAGAAATGGCAACAATGATACCAGCAACTAAAGCATATTTTGAGCCTCTCAACCTCCAATTTATTTCTGGTCTATAGAAGGAGTAAATTAGAATGTTGATGGTAAGTATTCCCAAGGAGGAAATTATTATACATTGTTTCCAATTAAGATGGAGTGTAGAAAGTTTTATGAAAAATCCCCAGACTCCATACAAAACCAAAGCTAGTAAAGATAAAACAATCCAATTCATGTTCAAATCATCCTCTCTATCAACTCATTTATTTCTTTCCCCCTATAGCCTAAATCACCCTTTGGCCAAGCATCTTTCACAGACTTGAAGCCTTTGCTAGGTGGTGTAAGCCTGAAGACAGGTTTAAGCTTGAAATCTTTCAATTTTACTCTACCTGAAAGCAAAGCATCAGCAAATTCCTCAAAAGAGTTGAAGTTTGTGATTTCTTTAAGCAGCTTTTCATCAACCCTTTTATCCCCTTCTGCTCTCAACCTTTTCTGCAAGAGTTTTATTAAAGTACTCTTTTCTATTTCTCCCCACGTGCACACGTCTTTGCACTTTTGCAACATACCCTTATAACTTTCTGTTTCTGGTATGAGAACACAATTGTTTGGAGCTTTTAAACGAAGCATTTGCAAAGTATCTCTAACCTCTTTTCTCAATCCTGCCTCCCCCCTTATCCTGATGACAGCAAACACTTGCTTCACCTCTCGTAGATGTAAAGATTCTTAAGGGCATTGTAAATTGCAGTTATAAGATTTATTCTCATGCTTGTATTCCCAAAAGTCTTAACCCACACATCCTTTATACCAGCAAGCCTTAAAATCTTTTTGGATTCATCATCGGCAACAATACCAACACCCTTTGGTGCAGGCATGAGCACAACTCTAACAGAACCACTTTTCCCCTCAACTTTGAAGGGGATAGAATGCTCTTCTCCACAACCACATTCCCAACTTCCACATCCACGCTTAATTTTTATTAAATTCAGTTTGGCTCTCTGAATAGCCTTTGCTATTGCATCTCTGGGTTCTGGTGCCGCCCCCTTTCCCACACCAACAATACCATCTTCATTCCCGACAACAGAAAAAGCAGAAGCCTTAAACCTTCTTCCAGATTTATGCATCGTTGCTGTTATCCTGATAGGGATTCTTTGAGCTCCCCCTCCCTTTCCTGTCCTCCTGCCTATCAAGATTATCTCACTCTTAAGATTGGGTAGAAGTTTATCTATAATTTCTGGTTCTCTTATAATCTTGCCCGCCTTAAAAATTTCTTCTATATTTGTGATCTTGCCCTCAAAAACTTCTTTTCCTAAGCTTGTTCTTGGTACCCATTTTTCAAGGGGAGTTGGTACAACAAGCTTAACTTCTTCTCCTGTAGGAACTTCCTCTTCTGTTGGTATTTTTTCTATCTTTCTCTCCTCTTCTTTCGGTGCCTCTTCCTCTTTCACTATTTCTTCATTCTTCTCCTCTTCTGCCATTCAACCACCAATCTTATTTTTTATCTCTTCAAATTTTTCTGGCATGGATTTGAATCTCTCCAAATAGCTTGCTATATGCAAACCCTTTATCCTTTCTTCACTTGGGAGAACCTCTTCACTAACAGGAACTTCAAGACCAGCGTCTCTCGCCCCTTTCACAACAGCAAAAATTCTGTTGCCTTTTGTTGAAGAATAAAGACCAGAATCTAAAACAGCATTTTTTATTCCCTTTGCCAAGGACCTCTTACCTATCAACAAGCCTGTTAAATAGGCTGCTGGTAAATTATCGCAAGCAAAGTTCCATCCAAGTTTTTTCAGTTCCTTTGAGCTTGCTGATACCAAAGTTTTATCCCCCTTTGGGGAGAATTCAACTATTTGAGCAAGTATGTATTTCAAGCTTCTCCTCACAACAAGCCTTGGTTTTTTACTCAACAGAAGCTTTAACCTTCTTCTGTAATCAGTTTTGCCAAGCCTTCTCCTCTTAAAAGGCATTTTGTAGGTTGGGCTAAGTTTCACAGCATCACCTTTTTATCAAATCATGCTGCTCTAAATAAATTTTCAGGTGGCTTCTGCTCCTGAACATTCCTCCCTTTACCAACTTGTAAAGCATATGATAAGTTGCTCTATCAATCTTACCTTCATCTCTCAACTCTTTAAGCATTTCTCTCAAGGGTCTTACAGTTGAGATCCACCTCCTTTTTCTCGGCATTATCGCTCCACTAGCTCCTTTCCTGCTTCCAGGTCCCCTTTTCTTCCTTCCTTCTTCTTTTGGTTTGTGAATTTTTTCTGGCAAGGCTTTGATGTAGCCTTTTTGTATCAGCTTTCTGACATCGGCTTTTGTTATGGCAGCCTCTATCTCTTTCTGCTTACTCGGGTCTAACCATACTCTACTCTCACCAACTTTCAATATCTGGGCTGCAAGCTTTTTCTGCAAGTTTGACATGTCATCTACCAACTATACAACTATATTAGTGAGCTGAATAATTAAATTATTTTAAGCCTTCTTTTGAAAAGTTAAATTTTTATTCTTTAATCTTAAACCAACTTATGAAAGTCATCGGTGGTTCTTCCATTGTGTATGAAGAAATGGGAGCTGAATGTGTTTTACCAAGATATTTCAAAAATTTCAATAAAAAACATTTAATCTTTTTATCGCTTCAATTTTCTCCATTTGGTTAAGTTTTGCTTGTTGAATAGCATTTTGAAGCAATTGAATAGATTCATCGTAAGTCTTTCTGTCTAGAGGGTAAGGATGCCCATCTTTACCCCCATGCGCAAAAGAATATTTAACAGGATCGCGCCAACTTAATTCTGCTCCAAAAATCAAACTACTTATCAAAGCCAAAGCTCTCACAGTCTTCGGCCCGATTCCTTTGATTTGTAAGAGTTCCTCATAATCTTTTGGCTGCTGTTCAAAAGCTTCTTGTAAAGCTTTGTAGTTGTTGAGTTCAATCTCATGCTTTAGGGGCATTTGTAAATATTTGAATATCGTCTTTTGCTCTCTGTTTGGGACAAGGTATTTTCTCAAATGTATGGGATTATCTTTAACTAAATCTACAGAGCATTTTCTGGCTTCTTCACTCTCTTTGGCAACCATATTTAGAGCTTGGGTTTTAATGTCACAACAAATTGCTAAATGAGGCTCACTAACAAAAGATTTAACTTTTTCTGAAAGCCAATGGTAACGCCTTGCATATCTGCTCTCAGGATTCATGCCTTGTTGAATCACTGCCCATTTTCCTTCTTCAGTCACAAGAAAAGCATGATGGTAAAGCTGGAAACCATCTTGTAAGGCAACATTATCAACTTTTGCAACCAACTTGCTAGCTTTCTTCAATTCTTCAATTTTTTTATCACTGAGAGAAAATTCCTCTCCCACAACTTCAATCTCAGAAGGAGTTTTCCTGCTGGCTTTGCCTTTTCCACCAAGAACAGCAATTCCAAATTCTTTCAAGTTGGCTTCTTTTAAAGCTCCTGTGACAGTTGTGGTCAGGCCTGAGCTGTGCCAATCCCAACCCATCACACAACCCAAAGCTTGAAACCAAAATGGGTCTGAAATTCTTCTTAAAAATTCATCCCTTCCATATTCAAGGATAACTACTTCACTAATGGTTCTACCTAGCTTGACCATCCTATTAAAGAGCCATTTAGGAGCTTTCCCCCAGTGAAGAGGTAATTCTGCTACTCCACTTCTCATCATTTTTCTCATTCCTTTTCAATTCTTCTTCAAAGAAAATTTAGTGTCTTCTTGTATCCTTTTTTTGGGAAGTAAATTTCCAATATTTCCATGGGAATCAAACAATTTGAAATTGTAAGTTGTTTAAAAAGTTATTTTTAAATAATCACTTTAAAGCAATCCTGGCCTTATCTATTCTTTATGATTCAAAAGAAAAAATTAGGGATTCAAAACTTTTATCTTCAGCTCTTCAGCCTTCTTCAGGATTTCTTGTCTTTTTTTCCTCCCAACCGTATGAGCAATTCTTATGGCTTGCTTGCTAGGATTAACTTTTTCCAAATCTTTCAAGTTTGAAACCAAAACCTCTTGAAAGCCTGAAGGATGGAGAAATCTTAAACTTTTTGGTGCACCATAGCCAATGCTTGGCATCTTGGGCTTTCCTTTTTTTCTTATCCTTATCTTGCTGTGCATTCCTCTTGGTCTTCTCCAGCTTGGCTTAAGCCTTTTCAAACTTTCACTCATCCATCTCTTGAATTCAGGTTTTTTTCTTGGGTTCATGATCCCACTTTTTAGACCAATAAGTCCCTTTCCTATACTTATATTTTAAGTAATCCTTTAAAATTTTTAAGTGATCAAAACCAAGATTATTCCAATCAATTTTCCTCACATCAATCCACTCCACTTTTGCAGCATCAGAGCCAGCTTTAATTTTTTTACTCAATGGCTTAACTATAAAAACAGTTGAGATGGTCAGATATCTCGGGTCTCTCTTAGGATCAGAATAAACACCAAGAATTCCCTTTAGCTTAACATCAAGAGAAGTTTCTTCTTTAGCTTCCCTAATTGCAGCCTCTTCTACAGTTTCATTTTCTTCAACATGGCCACCAGGTAAGACCCACTTGTCTTTAAAAGGTTCTTTCTTTCTCTTAATCAAAACAATCTTACTACCTTTTTCAATTATTATGTCAACTGTAGGGAACCTTGCCCTCAATCCATCACTAAGTAAAAAATTAGAGTTAAAAATTAAATTAAATTAGTCCCTTTCGCTTATAACTGGCTCATAAACACATTTTGATGAAGATTTTATTCACGACTCACTAAAAAAATACCATCCATAAACCTTCTTCTATCATAACCCACGATTCTTGTAGCTTGCTCTATGTTGGCTGCGGTTTGGCCAACCTCCTCCAAATTTATTCCCGAGACTGTAATTTCTTGACCTTCCACTTTAACTTGAGTTTTACCAACAATTTTTGCAACTCTTGGTACACGCTCACCCAAAAAATTGTGAATTAAAACTTTTTCACCCTCAACTTTAACTGTTATTGGAAAATGAGAATAAACAACTCTGAGCTTGTAAGTGAAGCCTTTTGTAACCCCTTCTATCATATTCCTTATGTGAGCGGAGATTGTCCCAACCAAAGCCCTGAAGCGCTTTCTATCCGATTCTGAAGAAACAACTATTTTCCCCTCAACCAATTCAATTCTTATTCCTTTCTCAGGGAAACTTCTTTCAAGCTCTCCTTTCTCCCCAGAAACTTTCACTTTCGACCCTTCAACTTCAACTTTCACGTTTTCCGGGATTTTCACCTCAACCGAAATCATAAAAATCACTAATAGCAATAAGCCAGAAGTTTTCCACCACTCCTCATCTCTTTTGCCTTTTTGTGGTCAACTACTCCTTTTGGAGTTGAGACTATCAACATGCCCATGTCTCTCGCAGGTAAAAATCTTTTCTCAAATTTTTCAAACTCGTCTACCCTTACAGAAAATCTTGGTTTAATTGCGTTACAATCTATTATTTTACCTTTGAGCTCTACCCTGAATTTCCCTGATTTCCCATCATCTATGAACTCAAAAGAGCCTATGTAATTCTTTTCCCGCAAAATGTTCAAAACAGCTTTTATAAGTTTAGAGGCAGGTATAACACATTCCTTTTTCCCAACCCTCTCAGCATTCTTTATTGCCACTAAAGCGTCCGCCAAATTGTCTTTGTTCAAGTTACCACCTTATACAATAGTTTAAAGAATATTTGATTTAAAAAGATTAAATTTTCTCCTTTTTAAGATTATTTCGTGTACAATCCACTTGAGTTATCAAAAAATGTTGAAAGGAAAGTAGCAAGGAGGAGAGGGGGAAAAGTTTATAGAAAATATTACCGGTTTAGACCAGCACGTTTTTATTTGGGGTGTAGCAGTGCTGATGTTTGTGGTTGTAATTTGCGTTGTGTTTATTGCTGGAGCAATGATTTGGTAAGGGAGGGGAAAATTGGAAAATTCTATTCTCCAGAAGAAGTTGCCTCAAAGCTTGTTGAAATTGCTAGAAAATTTGGGTTTAAACAAGTGAGGATAACAGGGAATGAGCCAACAATCTCAAGAGAGCATTTAATTTCTGTGTTGGAGAAAATTCCAAAAAACTTAACTTTCATTCTTGAGACGAATGGTATTTTGCTTGGAAGTGATGAGGGTTATGTGAAAGAGCTTAAGAAATTTGAAAATTTGTATGTCAGGATTTCTTTAAAAGGTTGTGATGAAGAGGAATTTTCAAAGCTAACTGGAGCAAAGCCTGAAGCTTTCAACCTTCAGCTTAAGGCTCTGGAATATTGTATTACCCATCAAATTCCTTGCCATCCAGCTGTTTTAATTGATCTTGTGGATAAGAAAAACATTGACTTTCTCAAGAGAAAATTGAAAGAAATAGATGAAAGTTTGCCAAAGAAAATTGAATTTGAAACTCTCATAATTTATCCTCATGTGGCAAGAAGATTAAAAAAATTAAAAATCAACCCTTTTTAATTTCTCTATTTAAGGATATCAACAAAAACATGCGCCAGGGGGGAATTTCAGGTTTACCTTTTGAACCCCCGTCTCGAGCTTGGAAGGCTCGGGTCTTAGACCAGGCTGGACCACTGGCGCATTAATATTCAAAATGCTTTTTAAATTATTTATTGTCTTCATGTTTCAAATGAAATTGACGCCAAATGTGTTTTGAAAATGATTTATATTTAGCTTCTGCTTCGATTTGAAATCAAGTAATTTCCAGTTCCCTCCTTATCAACCATATTTCTTCTTCGCTTCTCTCTTTTTCTTCTTTTTTCTCTTCCACTTTCTCTTCCACTTTCTTCGGTTCCTCTGGAATTTTTTCCCTTATTTTTTTAGCAATCTCATCCATTTGTTGTGGGGGAATTTCTTTCACAGCACTCCAATCTATTGCTCCACCATGTCCATCATTTTCAAACCTTGGTATGATCCAGATGTGGGCATGTGGAACTTCAAAACCCAAAGTTGCGTAAGAAACTGAAAGCGGATTTAAAGCCGAAATGATTGCAGAAGTTACTTTCTTCACAGCTTTCCACATTTCTTCAAATTTTTCAACATTGTAAACCCAACGATAGTGTTTCTTTGGAATCAGTAAAGTGTGCCCAGGGTTTAGCGGCCTTATATCTAAAAATGCCATAAAATCCTCATCTTCATAAACAATTCTTGCAGGAATTTGCTTAGCAACAATCTGGCAAAAAACACAAGGCTTTTCTTCCATAATTATTTATTCTGACCCAATCCTTAAACCTTTTTATTTATTCCATTTCTAATCATTATTTCAGGGAATGAAAAATGCCGGCTGTAAAAAGACCAAGAAAAGGCTCGCTTCAATTTTATCCTAGGAAGAGAGCTAAGAGGATTTATCCAACTGTTTCTACCTATCCGGAAACAGAAAAACCAAAGCTCTTAGATTTTGCTGGTTATAAGGCTGGGATGACTACCGTGATTTTGATAGACAATGTTAAAAGTTCTCCCACCTTTGGTCAAGAAATTGCAGTCCCAGCAACTGTGTTGGAATGTCCGCCTTTAAAAGTAGTTGGAATAAGAGCTTACAAACTCACAAGAAAGGGCCTTCAAGTGTTGACAGAAGCTTGGATGAAAAATTTGCCAAAAGAAATAGAGAGAAAAACCAAAGTTAGGCCAAATGAAGAAAATCTCAATGAAATAGAAAAAAACTTAGATAAGATTTCCAAGATTAGACTTATTGTTGCCACCCAACCCAAAACTTCCGGTCTTGGTAAGAAAAAGCCTGAAGTTTTTGAAATTGAAGTTGGTGGTAAAGAAATTAGAGAAAAATTTGAGTTTGCCAAGCAAATTTTAGGAAAGGAGTTAAAAGTTTCTGATGTTTTTAGACAAGGTGAGTATGTTGATGTTATAGCAGTAACTAAAGGAAAAGGAACTGCTGGCCCTGTTAAAAGGTTTGGTGTTTTTATCCAATCTAGACATGCGAAAGAAAAGAGAAGACATGTTGGAACTTTGGGTCAAGAACAGCCTGGAAAAGTTAGGTATACAGTCCCAATGGCTGGCCAGCTCGGTTTTCAAACAAGAACAGAATTCAATAAAAGGATTTTGAAGATTGGTGAAAATGGAGAAGAAGTCAACCCTAAAGGCGGTTTTAAAAATTATGGTGTTATCAAGAGCAATTACTTGCTCTTGGAAGGCTCCGTCCCTGGACCAAATAAGAGGCTCATAAGATTGAGAGCAGGAATAAGGCCTCCAAAAGCAAGATTTCTTATACCAGAAATAAAAGAAATATTGAAGTGATTGGAAATGAAAGCTGGCTTGTTTGACTTACAAGGAAAAATGGTGGGTGAAGTGGAGTTGCCAAAAGTTTTTCAAGAGCCTTTGAGAGAAGATTTGATAAGAAGAGCTTTCTTAGCCATACAAGCCAACAAGCGTCAAGCTTATGGTACTGATGTCATGGCTGGAAAAAGAACATCTGCTCATTACCATGGGTACAGAAGACATCGCTGGACGATGATGTCAAGAGAAATGGCAAGAATGCCTCGCTTACATGGGAAAATTCCTTTGCAACAAATGTTTAGAGCTAGATTTGTGCCTCAAGCTGTTAAAGGAAGAGAAGCACACCCACCAAAAGTTGAGAAGATTTGGGAACAAAAAATAAATGAAAAGGAGAGGAAGAAGGCGATAAAATCTGCTATAGCAGCAACTGCGATGAAAGAAATTGTTCTGAAAAGAGGACACAAGATTGAGAAATTAAAAGAGTTGCCTTTAGTTGTTGAAGATAAAATTCAAGAAGTAAAGAAAAGTAAAGAATTGCTGAAATTCTTGAAGGAAGTCGGGCTTGAAGAAGAATTGAAGAGAATAAAAGAAAAGAAGATAAAAGGTAAAAGATATAAGAAAAAGGTTGGTCCTCTTATAATCGTGAGTGAGGACAAAGGTATAACCAAGGCTGCAAAGAACTTGAGACTGGATGTTTGTTTGGTTCAAAATTTGAATGTAGAAATCCTTGCTCCTGGTGGTGTGCCTGGAAGGCTCACAATCTGGTCAAAATCTGCAATAGAAAAATTGGGGGAAAGGTAGATGGATCCTTACAAGATTTTGAAGTATCCTTATACAACAGAAAAGTCTGTGGGAATGATTGATAAGGAGAATAAAATAGTTTTTATTGTTGATAGGAAAGCGAATAAAAAACAAATAAAAGAAGCCTTCGAGAAATTGTTTGAGGTGAAAGTTGAAAAGGTGAACACAGAAATAACTTTCAAAGGTGAGAAAAAGGCCTACATCAAACTTAAACCAGAATTTAAGGCTAGGGATGTGGCAACAAAACTTGGAATTGTTTAATCTTGTTTTTAATTTCAGTTGGCACAAATCTTTAAAAATATTAAAAATTCATTTTATTCAAATCATAATTAATTAATACCGGTGTCGAAATGGGGAAAAGAATAATTCCAAGAGCTAGAGGAAAAGGTGGTCCAAGGTATAGAGCACCAAGCCACAGGTATTTAGGTAGAGTTGAGTATTTGCCTATTATGGGAATAAGTGGTAAAGTTGAAGATATAGTTCATGACCCTGGGAGAAGTGCCCCCGTGGCAATAGTAAAATTTGAAGATGGAAAAGAAGTGCTGCATGTGGCACCAGAAGGTTTGAAAGCAGGCGATGTTATAACCTATGGTGGCGAGCCTTTGGTTGGAAATGTTTTACCCCTATCTCAAATTCCTGAAGGAACAAAAATTTTTTGTGTGGAAACTTATCCCGGATCTGGACCAAAGCTTTGTAGAGCTAGTGGGACTTTTGCACTTGTTATTGGTAAAGTTGGAGGTAAGGTTAAAATTCAATTCCCATCTGGAAAGATTGTTGAACTACCTGGTGAATGCAGAGCAACCATTGGCGTGCCTGCAGGGAGTGGGAGGGTTGAGAAGCCTTGGATTAAAGCTGGTAAGAAGTTGCATGCTATGATGGCAAGAGGTAAACTTTACCCAAGAACTGCGGGAGTTGCCATGACTCCAACAGATCATCCTTATGGTGGGAAGAGTAAGAGGCCGAGACCTTCAAAAGCTGTGAAGCGTTCAACACCACCAGGAGCAAAGGTTGGTTCAATCAGTCCAAAGAGGATGGGAAGGAAAAAGGGTGGTTAGGATGGCAAAGGTTTTCACTTTCAGGGGCAAAACTTTAGAAGAACTCAAACAGATGAGTATAGAAGAATTTGCCAAGTTGCTAACTGCAAAAGAAAGAAGAACCCTTAAAAGGGGTTTGCAAGAAAATCAAAAAAAGCTTTTGGAAGAAATAAAGAAAAATCCAGATGGTTTCCACAAGACCCATCTGAGGGATATGATAATTTTGCCTCAGATGATTGGTGCCAAGCTTGGTGTTTACAATGGTAAAGAGTGGGTGAGTGTTTACATCACTCCAGAAATGGTTGGTCACAGACTTGGTGAATTTTCCATTCCAATAAAAAGGGTGAAGCATTCTGCCCCAGGAATAGGTGCTACCAGAGGAAGCAAGTTCTATGCGGCCAAGCCAACATAGTGATAACATGAAAACAGCAACAGCAAAAATCTCAAATGCAAGAATCTCTTTGAAGCACTCTCTAGTCCTTTGTAAAAGTTTGAAAAGAAAAAAACTTGAGAAAGCAAAAAAATTTTTGGAAGATTTGCTCTCCAAGAAAATAAACATAAAAGGAAAGTACTACACAAAAGCCGCAAACAAGTTCTTGGAACTCCTGAAAACAGCTGAAGCCAACGCAAGACAAAAGGGGTTGAATCCTGGTAGGCTTTTTCTCAAAGAAATAAAAGCAGATAAAGGCTTAAGATTCTACAGGCCGAGAAGTTTATGGCATCTTCGAAGGCAAAGGAGGAAAGCCGTTAATTTAACTGTAGAGCTGGAGGAAAGATGATGGCAACCGAGAAGATTTTTGTTAAGGAAGGAATAAAAGAATCCGAGGTTGAAGCTTATTTGGCAAAGAAATTTGAGAAGGCTGGGTACAGTCATACAGAAATCCAGAGAACACCCTTGGGAACAAGGCTCATAATTTTTGCTCATAAACCTGGTCTTGTGGTTGGAAGGTCTGGAAAGAAAGTTGAAGAGATAACTGAAGAAATAAAAAAGAAGTTTAATTTTGAAAATCCGCTTATCGATGTAAAGGAAGTTGCAAATCCTTTCCTGGATGCGCACATAGTTGCAAGAAGGGTTGCGAATGCAATTGAAAGGGGAATAAACTACAAGAAAGTTGCAAATTACTATTTAGATGAGGTGATGAAGGCCGGTGCTATAGGAGTTCAAATTAAGATTGGAGGAAAGCTTGCTGGTAAAGAAAGATCAAGATTTCAGAAATTTAAAAAAGGGTTTGTGGCTTTTTCTGGTGATTATGCTGAAACACTTGTTGAAACTAGCTATGCACAGGCCAAAATTAAACCTGGAATAGTTGGGATAGAAGTGAAGATAATGAAAAAGATGCCAAAGGAATTTGTATTTGAGAAAGGTGGGGAAGAAAAAGAATTTATAGTTGAAAAAGAAAAAGAAAGAAAGGAGGAAAAGGTTGTTGAAGGCGATTAAACAGCTGAGAGAACTCAAAGAAGAAGAATTGGATAAAAAGCTTTCTGAACTAAAATTAGAACTTCTTAAAGAACGGGGAAACATAAAATTGGGGAGGCCTATAAAAAATCCTGGAAGAATAAGACAAATAAGAAAGACCATTGCTAGAATCCTTACAATAAAAAAAGAAAGAAGAGAGGGAAAGAAGTAGAGATGACAGAGGTTTGCCCAACTTGTGGAGCTCCTGCATCTCTTGGAATTTGTTCAAAGTGTGGTTTACCTACAGAGCTTTGTACTTGCAGAGCTTTAGAAAGGGAAGAAGAGAAGATAAAGATTTACATAGAAAAGAGGAAGTTTGGCAAACCAATAACAATAATTGAGGGTATAAAGGAAAATGCTAAAGAAATTGCTTCTCATTTAAAATCAAAATTGGCTTGTGGAGGAACTTTTAAAAACAACCACATAGAACTTCAAGGTGACCACAGGAACAAACTTAAAGACTTGCTCATCAAACTTGGCTATCAAGCTGAACAGATAGAGATAAGTTAAATTCAATTAAAATTTATCTTATGCCAATAACACCAAAAAACTTGGTTAGACATGAGCTAATTGGTTTAGAGGTTAAAATAGCTAAATCTACCGACCCCACACAAAAAGGTTTGAAAGGTAAAATCATAGATGAAACCTATAAAACCTTCAAGATAGAAACGGAAGAAGGGAGAGAAAAAATAATACCGAAGGCAAACTCTGTTTTCATTTTCACTTTACCTTCTGGTGAAAAAGTTGAAGTAGAAGGTAAAATCTTGGTGGCAAGACCTGAAGATAGGATTAAAAAGAAGTTTATGAGATGGTGACTCATCCAAAATCCTATAAACTTTTATCCTATATTTTTAAAGAATTAAAAGTTCAAAATCCAAAAGATTAAAATATTGGATGAAAATAAAATTTAAGCCCGAAGGTGAGAAATTGAAAGAAAAAACAACAAGGGATATTGGTATAGATGTTAACCCACCCAAATCAGTTTGTAAGGATAGGAAGTGTCCTTTTCATGGTCACTTGAAAATTCGTGGAAAAATACTTCAAGGTAAAGTTGTTTCAACAAAAGCACAAAAAACTGCAATAATAGAAAGAAATTATTTACACTATGTTCCAAAGTATGAAAGATATGAAAGAAGACATTCGAGAATTGCTGCTTATAATCCAGAATGCATAGATGCGAAGGAGGGTGATATAGTTAAAATAGCCGAGTGTAGAGCTTTGAGCAAGACTAAAGCTTTTGTCGTGGTTGAAGTGGTAGAGAGGAGAGGGAAATGAAAGCTGTTAAGGCGAGTGTGACAAAAGCTTTGAATGTCGGAAGTTATTTGAATTGTGCGGATAATACTGGAGCTAAAGTTTTGCAAATAATTTCTGTTTTTGGTTACAAGGGAGTGAGAAGGAGACAACCGAGAGCTGGTGTTGGTGATGTTGTTAAATGCTCTGTTAAAAAAGGTGAAGTAAAGATGAGGAAACAGGTTGTTAATGCTGTTATAATAAGGCAAAAGGCTGAATACAGAAGACCCTCTGGGCTCAGGGTGAGTTTTGAAGATAATGCTGCAGTTATAGTTGATGAGAATTTTGAACCAAAAGGGACAGAAATAAAAGGGCCCGTGGCAAAGGAAGCTGTAGAGAGATTTTCATCAATAGGAAAAATTGCAAGCATGGTGGTTTGAATGAAAAGACCAAAATCCAAAAAGGCGAGGAAACAAAGGAAGTTTTTACTTACAGCTCCTCTACATGTAAGGAGAAAGATGATGGCAGCCCATTTGTCAAAAGAGCTAAGAGAAAAATACAAGAGAAGGAGTTTACCTGTGAGAAAAGGAGATGAAGTTGAAATTATGGTTGGAGCTTTCAAGGGAAAAAGGGGAAAGATTTCAAAAGTTGACTTGAAAAATTACAAAGTCTATATAGAAGGTGTAACGAGAAAGAAAACAACAGGAGCTGAAGTTCAAGTTCCAATTCATCCCTCAAATTTAAAGATTATAAGCTTGAATTTAGATGATAAGAAAAGGGTGGAGATGCTTGAAAGAAAAATAAAGAAGTGAGAAAATGGGAAAGTTGAAAAGACTTTTAGCACCAGAATTTTGGAAAGTACCGAAGAAACTGACTACTTGGGTAGTTTCACCAAGTCCTGGGCCACATAAGAAATTTGAATGCATTCCACTTTTGGTTATCGTGAGGGATATTTTGGGTTTGGTCGAGAAGGGAAGGGAGGCAAGATTGATAATTAAAATGGGGGAAATTTTGGTTGATGGAAAACCAAGAAAGGATCCAGGCTATCCTGCCGGCTTGATGGATGTTATCTCAATCCCAAAGTTGAACAAAAATTACAGAATTGTCCCCTTTGAAAAGGGTTTAAAGCTTATCGAAATTCCGGAAAAGGAAGCAAACATGAAAATTTTAAACATAAGGAATAAAAGGGTTGTGAAGGGAGGAAGGACTCAACTTAACTTTCATGATGGTAAAAATTTGTTAGTGGAGGAAGATGTTTACAAGGTTGGGGATTCTATCCTTGTAGAATTACCCTCTCTCAAGATTCTTGACCACTTCAAGCTAGAAAAGGGAGCAGTAGGGCTAATACTGAAAGGGAAAAATGCTGGAAAGCTTGCTAAAGTTGTGGAAATAGTTGTCAAGAGATCGCTTGAACCCAGGAAAGTTATATGTGAAAGTGAAGGTAAAATGTTGGAAGTCATTTTTGACTATTTCTTTCTAGTTGGTAGAGAAAGCCCAGTGATAAGGGTGGTTGAATGAATCCCATGAGAAGAATTGAAATAGATAAACTCACACTCAACATTGGATGTGCTGGCGATCTTCAAAAAATTGAAAGGGCGAAGAAGCTCTTGGAAATTTTAACTGGAAGGAAACCTGCAATAACAAAGTCAAAGAAAAGAAGCACTTTCGGAATTGCAAAAGGAAAGCCGGTAGGGGTTATGATAACTCTAAGGAAGAAGGAAGCTGAAGATTTTTTAAAAAAGGCTCTACATGCTGTGGAAAAAAGACTCAAATCTTCTCAGTTTGATAAAGATGGAAATTTCAGTTTTGGAATAAAGGAATACATAGACATACCTGGAGTGAAATATTCCCATGAAGTTGGTATGTTTGGTTTGGATGTTTGTGTGAGTTTAAAGAGGCGTGGCTACAGAATAAAATATAGAAGAATTCAGAAGAGAAAAATACCCACAAAACATAAAATCACTAGAGAAGAGGCTATGGAATGGGTGAAAAACAATTTTGGGGTGGAGATAATTGAGTGAAGAAATTTTGTGTGAAATTGAAGATGAAATTCTGGTGAAGCTGAATGGAGCAATTTTGAGGAAAGCTGAAATGGAAAAGGATTTCGAAAAAGTTTACACAAGAGTTTTTGAACATATAGTTAAAATGGAAGCCTTTGGATTTGTGGACATCGTTGAGATTTTTGGAGATTTTGGTGGTTGAATGCCTCATAAATATGGAAAGGCAAGAAGGGTTTGTAGGAAGTGTGGGAGGGTTGGTAGAGGAATAATAAGCAAGTACGGTCTTTTTTATTGCAGGCAATGTTTTAGGGAAGAGGCGAAGAAGATTGGTTTCAAAAAATATTCTTAGCTCTAATTTAATAGTTCAAGCTACAAAATAAATTTATATGTTGGAATTAATTGGTTTTTTAATCGCTCTTTTTGGTTCTTCTCTAGCAGCAGCTTTTGACCTCAAAATAACGCCAACTGAAATTCCTGACGAAATTCCCCATACCATGATTGCATTGGCTTTGATTTTGGCTTTTTTCAAAAGTTTGTTTGAGTTGAGCCTTGTCCCCCTAATTGAAAGTCTATTACACGGAATTTCTCTCCTCGCCTTTGGCTTTTTAATGTACAGACTTGGGCAATGGGGAGGTGGTGATGCCAAAGTTCTGGCTGCCATTGGCTTTTTTTCTCCCTTCATCTCACCTTTGGCTAAAAATCTTCGTTTCACCTTTTCCTTCAGCTACCTTTTGAATGTTTTCATAGTTGGTGCTGCCTACATGCTAGTTTATGCTTTTGTGCTCGCACTCTTTAACAAAAAAATTATCAAGGAGTTTTTGAAAAATGTGAAATCAAGCTCCAAAATTATTGTAGCCTCAATAATAGCTTTATTTCTTCTCTTTTCTCTTGGAAACATTTTGCTCTTCAACTTCTTTGCATTACCCGTGAATTTTCATCTCATATTTTCAAATTCTCTCTTGGCCTTGGCCCTAACTTTCCTCTTGTTTTTACTCTGGATTTTTGTTAAAGCTGTTGAGGAGAAAGCGTTCAAAAGAAAGATCCACATCTCGAAGCTTAAAGTTGGTGATGTTTTGCTTGAAAGCAAAGTTTGGGAAGGGATAACCGAAAAAGAATTGGAAAAAATTAAAAAATCTGGGAAGAAATTTGTTTGGATTAAAGAAGGTGTGAGATTTGCACCAACATTCCCTTTAGCTTTGGTCTTCACTTTATTTTTCGGTGACTTGTTATTCCTTTTCATGAATTTTGCTTTTTAATTTAAAACCTTTTAATCTTAAGAAAAAAGGAAGCTAACTCTTTTTTTCTAACCTTTCGATGCCATTCATGTAAGGTCTCAGAACTTTGGGAATTATAACACTCCCATCTTTTTGCTGGAATTGTTCAATGATAGCTATCATTGTCCTGCTTGTGGCTAAAGCTGTGTTGTTCAAGGTATGGACAAAGCCAGCTGGCGGCTTTCCAGGACCTTCCCTATATCTTATGTTCAATCTGCGAGCTTGATAGTCTGTACAGTTTGAATTGCTCCCTGTTTCTCTAAATTTTCCATCAGCCATCCAGCATTCGATATCATACTTCTTTGCAGCTACAGTACCCATATCACCAGTGCAGACAAGAACAACACGATAATGTAAGCCAAGCTGTTGATAAAGTTCTTCAGAATTCCTTTGTATTTCTTCATGCATCTCTTTACTTTGCTCTGGCAAACAAAAAATAAATTGCTCAACCTTGTTGAATTGATGCATCCTGAACAAACCTTTAGTGAATTTTCCATGTGCTCCAATCTCTTTCCTGAAACAAGGGGAAACTCCACAAAGTTTTAAGGGCAAATCTTTTTTGTCAAAAACTTCATTCATAAACATTGCTCCTAAAGGATGTTCAGCTGTTGCTATTAAATAGAGGGGCTCGCCTTCAATTTTATAAGTCATTGTTTCAAAATCACCTGGATCAATCATGCCTTCATAAGCTTGCCTGTTTATCATGAAAGGTGGTTCAATCAAAATGAAGCCTTTTTTTCTGAGAAAGTCTATCGCAAACCTTTGAATCGCCAAATCCAACAAAACAAGCTCTTCTTTGAAGTAGAAGAAGCCAGCACATGCTGCTCTTGCTGCCCTTTCTTGATCTATCAAATCCAAATTCTTCAATATCTCCAAATGACTTTTTGGATCAAAATCAAACTTTGGTGGGGAACCCCATCTCCTTATTTCCACATTATCATTTTCATCTTTACCGTAGGGCACACTCTCGTCCAAAAGATTTGGAAGTCTCAGCAAGCCATATCTTATTTTTTGTTGGAGCTCTTCAGCCTTTTTTTCCAATTTTTTTATTTCATCGGGAATTTTCTCGGCTTCCTCCAAAAGTTTTGTAATATCTTTTCCTTCCTTTTTCATCGCTGATATCTTTCTGCTCAAATCATTCCTCTTTTGTCTGAGTTTGTTTATTTCTGTTTGTGTCTCCCTCCAACTTTTATCTAGATTTATGACCTCTTCCAAAAGCTTTAGTTTTTCAGGATCTTGCCTTTTCCTCAAATTTTCCCTAACAAGATTTGGGTTCTCTCTGATAAGCTTTATATCCAGCATAATCTCCCCTTTAATTTTATTCCGATTTTTATTTTAAATATTTCATCAAATTTAACTTTGCAAACATTGTCATCACCCTTTTCTATTCAAAATTTCATACACGAGTTTTCCAAGAGGAGTTAATTCTGCATTCACCCCTTTATTAAACTTGTTACCGAACTTTATCAATCCCAGCTCTTGCAATTTTCTTGCATTGTACCGAAGTGTAGCTTCCGGCAATTTATCTCTTAGATGAATTTTTTTGAGAATTTGTGTTATAGATGCATTGTTATTTACTATTTCTTTAATAAGAAGAATTTGATGTTTAGTGAAAACTCTGAGGAGAAGGATTTTTAGCTTGCCTTGGATTGGGGCTTAACCACCATCTTTAACCCTTAAGAGAAAAATGGATATCCAACTATTTAAATTTATTGTGCAATTTTTTTACGTAGGTGTTTGAATTTTAATTTCTTATCTTTTAAAATCCTTTTTATAAAATATGAAACTTAAGCGTGAGTTGGGTTTGTTTGAAACAACTTTTTATGGAATAAGTGTGATAATTGGGGCTGGAATTTTTGCTTTAATTGGTGAAGCTGCTGCCTTGGCAGGTAATTCCGTCTGGATTTCTTTTTTAATTGGAGCTTTTGTTGCGATTTTCACAGGCCTTACTTATGCTGAGCTATCATCCATGTATCCCAAAACAGGAGCAGCTTTTGTTTATGTGAAGAAAGCTTATGGAAGTGAATTCTGGGCCTTCTTGATTGGCTGGCTTTTGATTTTTGCATTTATCTCTGGGATAGCTACAGTCTCTTTAGGCTTCTCAGGATATTTCATAGAACTTTTTGGAATCAAACAACCTTTAGCTAAAGTAGCTATATCAATTACACTCATCTTTCTACTCTCTTTCCTAAACTTCTTAGGGATAAAAGAAAGTTCAAGATTCTTCATCACAACATCTTCAATCGTTTTGCTAACTTTACTCTTCCTCATATTCTTAGGTCTATTTGGAGCTCCCATAAATTTCCAAAAATATTTTGAAGCCCCCAGTTTGACAGGAGTTTTTTCTGCAGCTGCTTTGGTTTTCTTCGCTTACCTTGGTTTTGAAGATGTGGTTAATCTTGCTGAAGAGACAAAAAAGCCGGAAAAAATCGTTCCACTGGCTTTAATCCTTTCAGTGATAATAACAACAATTATTTATGTTATGGTGTCGATAGCAGTGTTGAATTTGGTGGGCTGGGAAGAACTTTCTCGATCACAAGCACCTTTGGCTTTTGCAGCATCAAAAGTTTTTGGAGATAAAGCATTTATTATTTTTTCCCTTTCCGCACTTTTAACAACAGCCGACACATCTCTTGGTCTCATTTTGAGTGCCTCTAGAGTGATGTATGGGATGGCAAGAGAAAATTCTATACCCAGAATTTTGTCAAAAATTCATAGTAAAAGGAGAACACCTTATGTTTCAATTGTTGTTGTTGCGGTTTTGTCAATGGCTTTTCTTTTCCTACATGATATTGGAAGACTGGCCGAAATAACAAGCATGAGTTCTTTACTAGCTTTCATAGCTTCAAATCTTTCCTTAATTCATCTCAGATTTATGAAGCCTAAGGTAAGAAGAGGTTTTGTTGCTCCTTTGAATATAGGGAAATTCCCCCTCACTGCTTTCTTTGGCACAATTTCTTGCTTTGCTCTGCTAGGCTATTTGGAAATTGAAGTTATTGTTTTGGCTTTATTTATCTTGATTGTTGGTTCAATATTTTTTGCTATCCGTAAACTTAGGAAAATTTCTTAGCTATCTTGTGATTTCAAATCTTTTGACCAAATTCAAAAGCTCTCTGGCCTTTGAGTTTTTCTCGAAATGCTCTCTCACAGGTTTTATCATTTGGTCCAAACAATCGGCAACAGCATTTTTCAGGTCAAGAGGATGAAGCTCCCCCTGTTTAAAAGCCTTCTCCACCTCAGAGTAAGAGTTAAACTCTACCGTTCCACCATATTTTAATGGTCTTTCGACTTTCAAGCTCTTGAACTTCCTGAAAATTATGTGTTTCGTGTAATCTAGGATTGGGTTGTTTTCTACAACTCTTTCCGGACAAAATGCATTTCTTATTTTCTCAAAAATTTCCTCTCTACTATCATGCATAAAAATTGCGCTCGAAGGCTTGCTCTTACTCATCTTAGAGCTTATTGCTATATCTATTGCTTTGTTTTCATCGTAACCTTCTGGCTGTTTTACGCCTTCCAAACTCATGAGCATATGATGACTCACCACAACAGGCTTCCACCATCCTAACTTTGGCCCTATCTCACGGGCAAGTATATTAGCTCTTCTCTGATCTAAACCCAATTGGCAAATGTCAACTTCCAATTCAAAAATATCAGCAACTTGCATCATGGGATAGAAATATTGAGCAACTTCTTTCATCTCTCCAGCTTTTCTCCCCATTATAGTTAAAGCTCTGTTTGCCCTATTAACTGTTGTGTTTTTTGCTATCAATATAACCCTCTTCCAATATTCTTTCCTACTAGCTAAATCGCTTGCCCAAATAAACTCAACTTTTTTTGTGTCCACGCCTGCAGCTTTCCAGACTTCTATGAAGTATTTACCACAAAGCCTTATTTTTTCTAAATCACCGCCAAGCTTGTTGTTTATCCAAGCAAAATAGTCTCCCAAGTAAAGTTTGAAGTGAATTCCTGCTTTGAGCAACATCTCTATTAATAGTGGTCTTAAAATTCCGAAAGCTATGTGGGCCAACCCAGAAGGCTCAAAGCCATCATATGCTACCGGATGTTTTTTCCTAGCAAGCAATTCTTTCAATTCTTCTTCTGTTATTATTTCTTCTCCAACATTTTTAACAAGTTGAAATCTTGTTTCCAGATCCATTTTCTTCTACCCCAATATTTTAATTTGTGAATTAAAGGTATTTAATAAAAGTTTTAACATACTTTTCCACCTTTCATTAATTCTTAATTTTTCCCCCACTTCTTCAAATATTGTTAAAATAACAAGTTTGCCTAACTTGGTAAGTCTTGCTGACTTGAAATTGGGAGAGTCGCTAAAATCAATTGAATTTAATTCTATTAGAATTTTTGACTTCAGTTTGAGAGCTCTAAGCAAAACTCGCTTCCACTCTTGCTCATGCTCTCTAGAGAAGCATATTGGCTGCCCATCAACCTCACTTATTTTTGAATGAAATTTCAATGTTTATAAATTTGTTGGCCAGGTTTAGATGGCTAGAATTAAAGGCTAAATTCAAAAATAAATAGAAAAAAGTTAAAAAATAAAGAGCATGATTCAGTTAAGTTTCCTTGGGGCGATGCAAACTGTTGGATGTTCTGGAATTTTAGTTGACAATGGAATAGAGAAAATACTTCTTGATTATGGAACAAGGATAAGGGAAGTGCCACCAACTTTTCCAATCCCGATTCAAGGCAAGCCTGACGCAATTTTGCTTTCCCACTGCCATTTAGACCATTCTGGTGCGATTGCAATTTTTTCTGCCAATGGTAAAGATTGCCCAATTTACTCCACAAATGTTACAAAACCGTTAACAGAACTTTTGCTTCTAGACTCATTGAAAGTAAGCCACGAGGAAGGTGTTAGTTTACCTTTCAAGAAGAGAGATGTGGAAAAAACAATAAAAAACTTTGTCCTTATTCCTTACAGGCAAGAATTTAAATTTCGTTCAATTAAATTCACGTTCTTTGACGCAGGCCATGTTCCTGGAAGTGCCATGATTTTATTGAGGTTGGGAGACAAAAACCTTCTTTACACAGGAGATTTAAAAACAACAGACACAAGACTTCTTAAAAGGGCCGACTTAAACTTACCTAGGGTTGATTACCTGATAATTGAAAGCACTTATTCTAATCGAGAACATCCTGAGAGAAAGTTGCAAGAAAAAGAACTTGTGAAAATCATTGAAGAAACCTTAAGTGTGGATGGTCACTGCTTGATAGCAGGCTTTGCTGTGGGAAGGTTACAAGAAATTTTAGTTGTACTTGATAAATATGGAGTTGATTATTCTATTTATCTTGATGGTATGGCAAAGAAAGCTACAACAATAATCAATCAGCATAAACAATTTTTGAAAGAGCCTGAAAGCTTGGATAAAGCTTTAGAAAAGGTTGAGTATGTGGGATCTGAAATATCTAGAAAGAGGGTTCTAAAGAAGCCTGGAGTTATTTTAACAACTAGTGGCATGTTGATGGGTGGTCCTGTTATTTGGTACCTCAAGAGACTTTATGCTGACAGAAGGTCTAGCCTCGTGCTTACAGGATGGCAACTTGAGGACACCCCTGGTAGAATATTGCTTGAAACAGGAAGACTTATAACAAAGGATTTGGATTTGGAAGTTAAGATGTTTGTTAAGCGCCTGGACTTTTCTGCACACGCTGGCAGAAGCGAACTTTTTGAGTTTGTAGAGAAGCTTAATCCGGAGAAAGTTTTTTGTATCCACGGCGACCACACAGAAGAATTTGCGAATGAGTTGAGAGAAAGGGGTTTTGATGCTGTTGCCCCTCTAGCAAACAATAGAACTTTTGTTGTTCAGTAAAGCAATTGGTGTTTTTCTTTAAGTTTCTTTCCTATATATAAAGATTTCGCTACTGAAAGATAGTAACGCTTAAATATTAGTAAGGATATAGTAACTACTGTAAGGTGATAGTAAAATGGGGGTTATTGGGAAGGTGTGGGAAATAATAAAAAGGATATACAGGATTGAAAGAGAGTATGGAAAACAGCTTTCATCCCTTCCTCCTGATTTACTTACCCAATTTTACTTCCTCAAGCGCATATACTCAAAATTACCCTATCCACCTAGAGTTAGTGAGGGAGAATTAAGAAATCATGAGAGATGTCTTGAGGAGATAGAGAAATATGTTAAAATGGGGTTGAAGGAATATGGATTTTAAAGAAGAAATTTCAATGTGTGTCGAAAATTATGAGAAATGGAAAGCCTTAGCTCTTTCAACCCCGAAGAAAGATGAAAGCAAAAAATTCCTAGAGAAAGCTTTCTTCTGGCTTGAGCTTCACTCAGCTTTCATCACACTTTTTGCTGCCGAACAAATTAAAGGAGGCGACCCACTTTTCAAGAGAAAGCTTCTTTTGGCCAAGGCAAGACTTTCAAAGAAATTGGTCGAATATGCTGAAAAAGTGCTGAATGAAATTTATGGAAAAATTGGAGAAGGCTTGTAAAATTCATGAGCTTTTTACAATTTCTCTTAAATGAAAAACTTATTTTCTTTCATTCCCCTATTTTAATTAATGCCTAGAAAAAAGAAGGTTAAAAGGGCTAAAACTGGGGTAGCTAGAGTTAAAAGGAAAGTAATATTTCTCGTAATAGATGGTTTACCAGATTTGCCAGAAGCAAAAACTCCCTTGGCCGCGGCTCACAAACCAAACTTCGATTTTTTTGCAAAAAATGGTGTATGTGGGGAAATATTACCGATAGAGAAGAAATGGTGGAATGAGGCTATAAGGACAAGTGCAAGCCATTTAGCCAATTTCTCCCTTTTGGGATATGATCTAAGGCCTGAAGAGACGAGAAGGGGGCCCATAGAAGCTATTGGTGCAAACATCCCTTATCAACAAGGCTGGCTTGCTTTAAGATGTAATTTTGTAACCGTGGACAATGAATTTAAAGTGTTGGACAGAAGGGTTGGGAGAAATTCTCAAGGTTTGGACGAAATCGCAAGGTACATGAACGAGCATATTAAGCTTGATGTTGACCATATATTCATGCGCACTTATGGCCATAGGGCTGTTTTAATTTTGAAAGAGAAACTGAGTGATAAAATTAGCGATAGTGACCCTTACTTCGACTGGGAAAAGGTGAAGAAGGTTGAGGCATTTTCTCCTGAAGCTGAGAGGTCTGCTCAACTTGTTCAAGATTTCATAGAAAAGGCTAGGCAGGTTATTGAGTTTCATCCAGCAAATGAACAAAGAATCAAACAGGGTTTGCCACCGGCAAATTATATAGTTACAAGAGAAGCTGGTAATAAGCTTCCAGCAATAAAAAGCTTTCTCAAGAAATACAAAATTCCAAAAGCCGTTTGTATTGCAGAAAATGGGGTGATGAAGGGTAGTTGTATGCTTGCGGGCTTTGATGCAATAACCGTGCCTGAGCTGAATTTCGAGCAAACCTTGAGATTCATTTTTGACAACATAGAAACTGCTTTGGCAGAATATGATTTTGTCTACGCTCACATTAAAGGTCCTGATGAACCTGCCCACGATGGTGACTTCTTCAGAAAACAGAAAGTTATAGAGAGAATAGACGATTATCTTGGAAGATTGAAAGATTTCAATGGCATCTTGATAATAACTTCTGACCATATAACTTCTTGCAAAACAAGGAAGCATGAGTTTGGAGCAGTACCTATTCTAATTTATGGAAAAGGTAGAGATGAAGTGCAAAAGTTTGATGAGCTTTCTGTGAAGAAAGGGAAGCTTAAGCTGATAAATGGCAAGAAGCTTTGGAAGATTGTTTTTGGTAGATGAGAAGATATGATATCTTTTTGATGAAAGCTATACCCTTTTTCATCATACACATTTTTTTTTCCATAGAAGCATAATCATAAGTTCTTCTTCCTATAGCCATGTTGCCATTTTCTTTAAAAAGCAGTTTTAAATATAACTTAATTATCGCTCAATACAAATTCTAATTAATGATAGCAAGAAGGCTTGAAATGAGGCAAATTTTTGCCACAAACTCCAAGAAAACAATTGAAATTGAAATTGAAACTGAAAAAGGCAAAGTAAGGGCTTCGGTTCCAATCGGCACAAGCAGGGGAAAGCATGAAGTTATTTACTTGCCAGTAGAAGAGGTGATAGACAAGTTCAACTTGATTAGGAAGAGCTTCGTCAATGAAGAATTCAAAAATCAAGAAGATGTTGATGAACTGTTAAGAACAATAGACAAGACTCCTGAGTTCAAGGAAATTGGTGGCAACTTGGCTTTAGCTATTTCTTCAGCTTTCCTCAAAGCTTTTGCCTTGAATGAAGGTCTAGAAGTTTTCGAATATTTGGCAACTCTTACCAAAACCGAGTTGAAGATGCCCAAACCTGTTTGCAATGTTGTTGGTGGTTGGAAAGAGAACAGGAGCGACATCCAAGAATTCTTGCTTTTGCCTGTTCATCAAAATTCTTTTTTTGAATCAATTTCAAAAATTTCTCAAGCTTACCTTGATTTGGGAAAAGCTTTGAAGCTGGCTGACCCAACTTTTGCATACGGTAGAAATTGGGAATCTGGCTGGATCACCAGCTTAAACTTCATCGAACTCCTGAACATTTTGAAAAAAATTGCAAATGAAAATTTATTGAGGATTGGTATTGATGTTGCTGCTTCTCAACTTTGGGATGGTAAAGAATATTATATTTATCGCTATTCAAACAAAATCTTAAGCAAAATTGAGCAGCTTAAGTTAATGCAAGATTTGGCTAGAGAATATCCCATAAGCTACATAGAAGACCCCTTCATGGAAGAAGATTTTGTTTCTTTTGCTGTGCTAACAAGCATGCTACCAAACAAGCTTATAGTGGCTGATGATTTATTTGCAACAAATCTAAAGAGGTTGAAAGATGGTTTGGAACTCAAGGCATCAAATGCGATGATAGTTAAACCTAGCCAAGCTGGAACTATAAGCGATGTGATGAAGGTTGTTGAGCTAGCGAAAGAAAACAAAATTGTCACAATATTTTCCCATCGCTCAGGAGAAACTGAAGATGTTTTGATAGCTCACCTTGCTGTTGGTTTAGGTTGTGATTATGTGAAGTTTGGAATTTCTGGTGAAAGGGTAATTAAGTTGAATGAGATGATAAGAATTGAGGAAAAAATTTCAAAAAAGGTTTAAGCGCTTGTTGCCACAATCGGAAGTTTTTAGAGATTCAAATCTAAAAAGATTTTAGGTTAAAATGATCTTGATTGATGGAGCAGAAGGTTGGGGCCAAGTTTTGAGAACTTCAATAGCTTTATCTGCTCTAACACTCAAGCCAGTAAGAGTAATAAACATTCGTGCTACAAGACCAAAACCAGGCTTGATGCCCCAACATCTAACAGGAATAAAAATAGCCGCTGAATTTTGTGACGCAGAAGTTTCAGGTCTTGAATATGGATCTATGGAGGTTGAGTTCAGACCAAAAAAGTTTGACGTTAAAGATAAAACCATAGACATAGGTACTGCTGGCAGCATTTCTTTGCTTCTACAGACTCTTACTCCAATGCTCGTTTTTGCGAACAAAAAAGTCACACTTGAGATAATTGGTGGGACAGCCGGTCTAGGATCACCGACAATAGAATTCACCAAATTTGTTACATTCCCAATTTTAAACAAGCTTGGCCTTCCATTACCAGAAATTGAAATTTTGAAGCAAGGTTTTTACCCCAGGGGAGGGGGAAGAGTTAGAATAACTTTTACCCCAATCAAGCTTTTAACCTCTGTAAACTTAACAGATCCTGGAAAGATTTTAGCAATCAAAGGAATTTCCATAGCTGGTAGCTTGCCTGAATCAGTTGCTTTGAGACAGGCTGAAGCTGCAAAACAGGTTTTAAGCAAGATAACCGAAAATGTTCAAATCCAACATTTTTCAGTTGCAACTTATTCTCAAGGTACTTCCATAACCCTTTGGGCTGAAACTGAAAACTCCATTCTTGGGGTAGATAATTTGGGTAAAAGAGGAGTGAGAGCTGAAGATATAGGAAGAACTGCAGCCCAAGATTTAATGAAATCAATTCAATCTAAAGCAGCTTTGGATAAATTCATGGCAGACCAAATAATTCCATTTTTAGCTTTAGCACACGGCAAATCTCTTGTAACAGTAGAAGAAATAACTCAGCATTGCATCTCAAACATTTTTGTTTGTGAAAAAATACTTGGATGCAAGTTTTCAGTTGACAAAATCAATAGAAGAATAGAGGTTGAGGGAATAAACTTCACACCCTAATTTTTAATCACACAAAAACAATTTTTTATTATGCAGAAGTTTCCTGTGGGAACTGCTGGAAGGCAAATGATCACAGAAGTTCCTGTGGTGAGAGTTGATGAAACTGTAAACAATGTAAGGAAGATGATTTTGAATAAGATAAAGCAGTTTGCAACTATTGATTACATTTATGTTGTCGATGAGGAAAATGTGCTCAAGGGTGTTCTTTCTATCAAAGAACTTTATGGAGTGAAAAAAAATAAGTTGATAAAAGAGGTGATGAAAAAAGATGTGATTTATGTTCATCCATTCACAAATCAAGAAAGGGTTGTTTACCTTGCTCTTTCTCACGGCATAAAGATGATACCTGTTGTTGATAAGGAGAGGCATTTTCTTGGTGTAATCCCTTACGATACCATACTTCAAATTTTCAACCAAGAAGTCAGGGAAGATATCTTCAGATTTGGTGGAATTTTCCACAGGGTTGGCCAAGAATTCAACACGCTAAAAGATTCCCCTAAAAAAATGGCTAGGAGGAGAATTCCCTGGCTTCTGATAGGCATTTTGGGTGGTGTTGTGGCTGCCATGATAGTTAGCTTTTTTGAAGTTATGCTAAGCAAGTATTTGGTTCTAGCAGCTTTCATACCAGTTCTTGTTTATGTGAGTGATGCTGCTGGCACTCAATCTGAAACTCTTATAGTTAGGGGATTTGCCCTAGACCCAAAACTTTCCATTAAGAAGTGGGTGAAAAGAGAGTTTTTGGTTGCACTTTACCTTGCAGTTATTTGTGGCTCACTCTTAGCAATTTTTGAGATATTGGGCTGGCAAAAAGACCTTTCCATTGCTTGGGTTGTTGGTTTTTCGATGTTTTTGGGAATAATTATGGGAACTTCAATCTCAACCTTCTTACCAATAATCTTGAAAAAAGCTGGTGTAGACCCTGCTTTTGCTGCCGGACCATTTGCAACCTTGCTCAGCGACATAGCTACTTTGGCTATTTATTTTACCGTGGCAAACTTATTCCTCTAGTTTTTACTTGAACTGGCATATCAGCTCATGTTTTGCTAGATCCTTGTAAATAGGCTTCTTGCAAAACCTACAGATTCCTTCAGGCTTTGGCAGTTCATCCTTTTCTCCTGCCATAGCTCTCATCTATTCAATTTTTATTTCTTTTCCCACCTTCTTTATCTTCTTTGGTAGCCTTACCGTGAGCACACCGTTCTTCATCTCAGCCTTAGCTTTCTCATAGTCAACTGGAAGAGGTAAGGTTAAGAATCTCCTCATGGCACCAAGTCTTCTTTCTGTTCTAAACATCCTTTCTGTTTTTTCAATTTTTTTCTCCTTGTGTTGAGCTTCTATCTCCAAACTGTTTTCAGTTGCCCTTATTGTCACATCACTTTTTTCAAATCCTGGTAAATCTGCTTTGACTATAAGCTCGTCTTCTGTTTCACTCACATCAACAGGAAAACTTTTGAAAGCTTCTAGCTCCTCTTCCAAGGGCATCCACATCCTTCTCATGAGGTAGTTTATCCTTCTTCTCATCTTTTCAAGTTCATCCCAAGCCTCTTCCCATATCATTTAAATCACCAATTTAGATTATTTAAACACTAAAAAAATTATTTTTTTCGAAGTTTTAAAAACTTTTCCCTCTTGGGTTAACCAAACCTCTCCAAAACCTTTCCCCTAACTCTAGCCTCCCCACCAGTTGGTTCTGCTAAAATCTCTCCACACTTCAAGCATTTAACAAGAGAACTGGCTTTACTGAAAATTACTTGCTCATTCTTACACTTGAAACAAAGAACTCTCAAAAATTTGCTCTTGGGTAGAGTCACAAGATTTTTACTCCTCATTCCTTCACCAACTCAAATTTTTTTGCCCTCCAGCCTTTACCTCTTGTGTGTGCTTTTCCACAAACTTTGCATTTGAACCTCAAATCAATTTTTTTTGTTGGTTTTTCCCTTCCCCTTGGATTTGAACGGGGGAAAGAGCCATAACCCTTCATAGCTCTATGAAATCTCCTCTCCCCGCTAGCTAAAGACCTCTTCTTCCTCCTTTTGGCTACCTCAATTGTATGTGTTGTGTGTTTGCCACAGTATGGGCAAAAAGTTCTGATTTCTTTTGGGAATTTCATTTTTATACCTTTGAATGCTTTTCATTTAAATTTATGGGGTTTATTTCTTTTATCAAGACAAAATTTATTTTGTCTTTAAACAAATTTAAATTATCTTTCTCGCTTTTCCCATTAATTTAAATTTTTAAACTACTCCTTAGAATAATCGTATAGGTAAAACTTTTTACCATAGGGTACATTGCAGATGGGGCAACTCAAAATTTTAAGATCTTTTTCAGGATTGTATATTCCCAACTTCTTTCTTTCTTCCTCACTAATAATCACAACTCTGTTACATATTTCACAATATAGAGATATTTCCCCAATTAAAGAGTTTCCAACCATTTTTTTCAGTTTGTTCAAAATCGAAGACAAGCTCATCACAATTAAGTAAAGAAAAAAACTATTTAAATTTTTCTTTACATTCTTCAATCTATTTGCTAACTTTGAGCTCTTCTGCCAAACCCTTTTCGATCAAAACCCTAGCATTTTCTTCCGGAAGCTTAGCCATATCACCTTTCTCAAATGGACCGTAAGTCTTCATGTCTGTGCCAATGAATTCAGGAACAGCTTGCCTGAAAACAACCATGCTCACACTTTCTTTTTCTTCTTCCTCCTTCTCCAACAATTCTTTCAAAATTTTTTCCCTCCTATTTTTAACCAAATCTCTAACTTTTTCAAAAAACTCTTTCTCCTCATCTGTTAAATTCTCTACAACCAAACCAACTCTTGCTGAATTAATAGCTTGTGTCACTATCTTCCTCTCCCTTCTGTTGAAGATATCCTCGACTAACCTCTCTATATTTTTTATTTCAATTGAAGCTTTCCTATCTTCCATTTTCTCCAGAATCTTCTTTTTTTGCTGAAGGTAATTCTTAACATTCTGATAAAAATTCTCGGGTAGCTTGGAGAGTTTTGGTGATCTCTCTTCCTCTCTTTGGATCTTCCTTATCAGTTCAAAAGTTATTGCTTCTTCCATTTTCTTTCCCATTCGCTTATAACCAATCTTATATAAAACCTTAAAAGTGATTATTTAAACCCTTTTCTTTTTCTTGGTCTTGAGCTTCTTGAAAGGATAGTTGACAGGATTCTTTAACACAATCTCACCATCGCTTGCGCACACTTCATCTGGCTTGCACACCCCAATAGCCTTGTAAAAATTCTCATTATCGCAATTTGGTGGCAGTAGATTTCTCTCTTGCCTGAAGTGCCACCTCAACTGAGTTCTCAAATAGCTATTCCTTAGAGGGGGTATGTTTTTGGAGTTCCATTCAGTTATCTTGCTTTCTATCTTTTCTAAACTCCAACCCATGTTTCTCAAGAAATTTGTTAGAATGAAAAGGCTTCTTTTTCTTCCATCGCTCAAGCCTTGTAAGATGTTTTTAATGCAAGGGGGGAAGAAATTTTCTGGCACTGTTTTAATTTTCTTTTTGGTGGTAATCACTTTTGGTATTTCCTCCTTGATTTCACGCAAGTGTTTAGCGCTCCAGTCCAAAGCTTCTATAACCAAAGCTTCTGCATCATTTAAGCTCGATTTTGGCACAAGAAATTTTTCTTCAACTTTGGCTTTTTCTGGCAAAGCTTGATGAACTTCAAATTTATCTATATGCTCTGGTTTTATCGGCAAACTCACGTTAAGGGTTTTTTCATGTAAACTGTAGGGAAGCCTGAACAAATGCCTTGAGCCAAAGACGTCCATGGAAACTATCTTGAATGGAGAAATTTCACCATTTTCTGTTATCTCTTTCAAAGGCTTTCCTATCCTGCTGGCAATTTCTTCAGGCCTTGCTAAAGCCATGATTTCTTCCTTCACTTGATCCTTGATGTACCATTTCACATATTCTATTATTTTCTGCAAGATTTCCGGGTATTGAGCAGCAGTTGGTTGAGCATTGATCTTTTCAGGTAAGGCTTCAAAAGGTATTCCAACATGGAAAGAAGAGCCCCCCGTGAATTTAACACTATAGCTAGAAACACCATGGTCTTTGAAAGCTTCTATCAGTTGTTTAACGGTAATTTTGGCAATTTCAAAAACATCAACATCAACATCAAATAAAACATCCCACCCAATCCTCATGGCATCAAGCTGAGCTTTGCTTAACCCCACATCAAGTTTCATGGGTTGTTGCCATCTTTCGACAGAGCCATGAAAAGATATGGCACCTTTGGCCACCGATTGAAGAACATCTTGAATGTATTGAAGCATGTCAGGCCTTTTACCGAAAATACCATCACGATAGACTGCAACAACTTCCCTGTTTTTTGCAGCCTCAACAATAGCCTTGAGCACAGATTCGCGAGAATACCAGTTCCAAACTCTTTGGAATTCTATCATGGAAATCATGAAGAGCTAATGCTCTTCAATTGATAATTTGGGATATAAAAATAAGTTTTTATTTCTTCTTGATTTCTTTCCTCAGTCTTTGAAGCTTCACCCTGAAGCCGCATTTTTCACATCTCAAATCCAAAGGTATTTTGAATTCTTGTTTTTTCTTTTGGGCTTGACCACATTCCGGGCAAATTAACTCTATGTTGGCAATGCTTTCACCTTTCAAAACAATTACCCTCACTTTACCCTTTGTTTGGCCTGCAGAATTTTGCAAATCCCGAGTTGTTATGTAACTTATCTCCATATCATCACATGGGTCTTTTCTTTGGCCTGAGAGATTTAGAACCACATTTCCTACATTTAATTTTTCCGGCTCTCACCTTGGCAGGGTCTGCCCTCATCTTGCTCTTGCAAACCCTGCAAACAAAAACTCTAGAATAAAGCCTTGCCATTGCTTCTGGGAAAATTTTTTTCACCATTCAAATCACTTCATAATTTTGTTTTTAAATTTAATAAATTTTGAATTAATGGAAGGGGCTTCTTGAAATCTTAAAGCTTATGTGAGATTAAATAAACTTACAAAGAAATCTTTTGTAAAAAACTTTAATATCTACAAAATCCTATTCTCTTACTTAGAAAACATGCTAAAACCTGAGATAAGAATTCTTGGTTTTGATGATAGCGCCTTCACACCAAGAAGCAGAGAGTTGGTTCCTGTTGTAGGGGTGGTTTTCAGGGGTGGTAAATTTTTAGATGGTGTGCTCAAAATTGAAGTTTTGGTCGATGGTAATGATGCAACCGAAAAAATAATAAAGCTTGTGAATTCTAGCAGGCACAAACAGCAACTTAAAGTTATGATGTTCGATGGAATTACTTTGGCAGGTTTCAACATGGTTGACATCAAGAGAATTTTTGAAGAGACGAAGATCCCAGTAATAGTGATAAACAGAAAGATGCCAGATTTGGTAAGAGTGAAGAGAGCCTTGAAGAAGTTTGAAGATTTTGAAGAAAGGTGGAAGGCTGTGGAAAATGCTGGCAAAATAAAAGAATGCTGCATCAAAGACTTTAAAAAGGTTTATTACCAAAATATAGGGATTGATGATTCAACAGCTAGAGAAGTGATAAAGTTGAGCTGCACGAGAAGTTACATACCAGAGCCTCTGAGGATAGCCCATATAATAGCCACTGGAATTGCAAGAGGGGAAAGTTATGGAAGAGCTTAAGAGAAAGTGGAAAAAAATTGAAAAGAAGTATGGAATCTTCCTTTACATTTTTTTATCAGTTGTTTTGCTTTACCTATTTTCAATCACAAACATAACAACCTATCTGCTAGTGATTTTTGGCGTGCTTCTTCTGTATTATTTCAAGCAAGAATCTTACTTACCTTACATTTTAGGTGGAGCCATTGCAGCTTTAATTTTTAAAGGCTTTCTTGGTTTGGTTCTTGCTACAGACTATCCAGCAGTTTCTGTTTTAACATCTTCCATGCTTCATGATGAAACCATAGAAATAACTCATTACAGATGGTTGGAAGAAAATTTGGGCTATAACAGAAGCTATATAGATTCTTGGCCTATAAAAAATGGGTTTGAGGTAGGTGATCTGCCTATAGTTCAAGGAAGTGATGAGTATAAAGTGGGGGATGTGATAGTTTATGAAGTCCCTGGTCAAAAAATTCCGGTGATCCACAGAATAATTAAAGTTAATCCTGATGGAAGCTACATGACAAAAGGAGATCACAATTCTGGTTTGCTTCCATTTGAATATTCTGTGAAAAGGGAACAAATAAAAGGAAGGGTAATATTTATTATACCAAAATTAGGATATTTTAAAGTTATATTTCATTGGATCTTTGGAGGAATTTGAGTGTTTTGTCCAAAATGTGGAAATTTGATGATTGCTGATAAAAAGAGAAAAGGTTACTTGGTTTGCAGGAAGTGCGGGTTTACTGTCAAGTCCAGGGAAAAGATTGAAATTGGAGGGAAGGTGGAGGGGAGGAAGAAGGAAGTGATAGTGATGGGAAAAGATGAAGGCATTGCCGAGTTTCCAACAACAAGAATAATGTGCCCTAAGTGTGAGAATATGGAAGCTTATTGGTGGATGCAACAAACAAGGGCAGCAGATGAACCTCCCACAATATTCTATAAATGTAAGAAGTGTGGATACAGTTGGCGTTCTTATGGCTAAAATTTTTGAATAAAGAGAAAATGCTTTTATTTTCCAACTCTTAAATTTAACTTTGTGGTAGAACATTATTTGCCGAGAAAAATCTCATCAATTTCAAGAATCGATTCAAAGGTTGCTTTAATTGGCAAAATAGCAAAAGTTTCGGAGAATTCTTTTATTCTTGAAGACGAGACCGGGAAGATAGAAATTTTTTCTGAAGAAGAGGTTAAAGAAGGTGAGTTGGTGAGAGTTTTTTGTTCTTTGGTTGACGGTAAGCTTAAGGCTGATGTGGTACAAGATTTAAAAGGATTTGATTTAAATTTATTTAAGAAAGCAGAAGAATTATATAAGAAAGAGGGATTGTATGTTTAAAGCAACTCTTAAAGATGTGGGCTTGCTTGTGAACTCCATTTCTACAATAGCTGAACTTATAGATGAGGGTGTCTTCAAGCTAGCGAAAGATGGTATAAGTTTGATAGCTTCTGATAGAGCAATGGTTGCCGCTGTTGATTTCAAAATTTCTTCCCTTGCTTTTGAGGAATATGAGATTGATAAAGAGCAGTCAATTGGTTTGGATATTTCAAATTTCCTTTCAGTCTTGAAGAGGGCAAGAGGAGACGATAAGGTAATCTTTAACTTACAAGATTCAAAACTCGAAATCATTTTCGAGAATTCTAGCAAGAGGAGGTTTGTGTTGCCCTTGCTGGAGCTAAGCCAAGAGGAAATCCCAAGAATAGATCAGCTTGAATTCACGACAAAAGCACAACTAAGTTCAGACGTTCTTGAAACTGGAATTGCTGATGCCGAAGTTACTGCAGACACCATAGTTTTTGAAGCCTCTTCCTCCAAGTTTTTGATGAGGGCTGAGGGTGATATAAGTTCCAACCAGCTTGAGCTTGAAAAAGGAAACAAAGCTTTGGTGGAACTAAAAGCTACAGGAAGCGTGAAGGCAAGGTATCCTTTAGAGTACTTGAAGAAAATGGTGAAAGCCACAAAGCTTAGCGATTTTGTCGTGTTGGAATGGTCTCAAGACTATCCTCTTAAAATGAGTTTTGAAGTTAAGGATAAGCTCACCTTGAATTTTGTGCTTGCACCAAGAGTTGAGGAAGAGTGATTTTTTAGAATAAAAACAAAAAATAAAATTATGGTTCAAGTTGAGATTTCTCATGCACCAATTCCAGAGAAATTTGAAATAGAAGAAGAAGTTAGCAAATTCTTGAAAAAATTTGAAAAAATTTGGAAGATAACAAGCTTAAAGCTTGATGTTGATGTACATAGCCCTGCTGGAAGGAAGAAGTATTCCTTTCACGCTAAGGTTAAAGCTTCCGACAAAATTTTTGTGGCCAAAGCTTATGGTTGGGACATTCCTTCTGCTCTCAAGCTTTTGTTTGAGAGGCTTGGTAAAAAAATTGGGAAAAGCTTGAAGAAAGAGAAGAAGAAAGGAATTGAAATTTCAAGAAAGATGAAGAGGTTTTGATAATTTTGGCTAAGCACAAACAAAAGAATTTTTAACTTCTCTTCGACTCTATTCTTTCTTTGCCAGTTTTTTAGCTTTCACAAAAGCCCAAAGCTTTTTCGTCATCGCACTTGGGGTCAGAGGAGCTGTACCAAATACTTGTTCAAGGGTTTCCTTCCTTCCTTTAAAGCAAATCGAATATCCACCAAAAGGTTTCTTACCCATTTTTTCCACAATTAAATTTTTATTTTCAAGTATTTAAATGAAAATTGTTTTGAATGTAAAAGAAATTTATATCTTGTAAACAAAAATATTTCAAGTTTAAACACAATTGGATGGTTGTCTATGTTTGAAAAAAAGGTTTGTCCCAAGTGTGGTAAAAAAATAAAAGAAGATTGGAATTTTTGCCCTTATTGTGGGTGGGAGATTGAAGAAGAGGCTCCTTTTGAGAGCATTTTTGATGATATAGATAAAGAGCTTAAAGAGATAGACAAGATGTTCGGGTTTGATTTTTTCAAGATACCAAGCTTCAAGATAAAGCCTGGGATTAGGGGCGGGGGCATTAGCATAACCGTTCACAGTGGTAGAGGAATGAAACCAAAAATTGAAATAAAGACTTCTGGTGAATACAAAAAACTTGAACCAGAACTAAAAAGAAGGCTTGGCGTTAGGCCTGCTGTAGAAGAGGTTGAAGAAGAGGAGAAGGAAGTTAAAGTGCCAAAAGTTACAGAAGAGCCTGAGTCAGAAGTTCAAACCATAGGAAACAAACAGATAATACTTATAAAACTGCCTGATGTTAAAAGTGAGGAAGATATAGAGGTTAAGAGATTGGAGCAGAGTATAGAAGTGAAGGCTTTTGCTGGCGATAAGGCTTATTTCAAACTGATTCCGATTCCAAAGAATGTAAGCATAAGTAAAAAATTTAAAGATGGTGTGCTAAAAATAGAGATTGAAAGGTGAGGTTATGGCAGAGATTAGGGAAATCCCCGAATCTCTGCGCGAGTGGGAAAGGGTTGCTGCTCATTCACATATCCAAGGCTTGGGTCTTGATGGTTTGAAGGCAAAGCCAGTAGCAGATGGAATGGTTGGCCAAATAGAAGCAAGAGAGGCTGCTGGCTTGATTGTTAGGCTGATAAAAGAAGGTAAGTTTGCTGGAAGAGCAATTTTGTTGGCCGGACCACCTGGAACAGGAAAGACTGCTCTTGGAAGCGGTATAGCAAGGGAATTGGGGAGAGATGTTCCATTTGTTCACTTGGCGGCAAGTGAAATTTTTTCCACAGATATCAAGAAAACCGAATTTCTCACACAAACATTGAGAAAGGCCATAGCTGCAAGAATTCATGAGATGAGGAAGATATATGAGGGCGAAGTTAAAGAAATTTCGATAGAAAAAGCTCAACATCCCTACAATCCTTATCAGCAAATCCCAGTTGGGGCAACAATAAAAATTGCAACCAAAGATGAAAGCAAGAAATTAACCATGGACCAAAATTTTGCAATTCAATTGATTCAACAAGGTGTAGAAACAGGGGATGTTGTGAACATAGATGTGGATGGTGGCAGAATAGTTAAGGTTGGTATAAGTGAAGAAGCTGCTAAGGAGAAGAAAGTTGATCTAACAACAGTTAAGCCCGTGCCTGTGCCAAAGGGGAAAGTGTTGAAAGAGAAAGAGTTTGTTTATCCTGTGACTCTGCATGCTTTGGATGTGGCCAGCTCACGAGCTGGAAGCGATATCTTCAGCTTGTTCTTTGGGGGAAAGGAGTCAAAAGAAATTGAGCCTGAAGTTAGGAAGGAGGTTGATGAATACATAAAAACTTTGGTCCAGGAAGGTAAATGTGAGCTTATACCAGGGGTTGTTTTCATTGACGAATGTAGCATGCTCGACATAGAAACTTTTGCTTTCTTGAATAGGGCTTTGGAGCAGGAATTGGCTCCGATAATAATTTTTGCAACAAACAGGGGGTTTGCAACAATAAGGGGAACTGACATTAAAGCTGCTCATGGCATGCCTTTGGATTTGCTTGACAGGTTGCTGATAATAAACACAAAGCCCTACGAGAAAGAGGAAATTAGGAAGATTCTGGAGATAAGAGCAAAATCTGAGAAGATTAAGATTAGTGAGGAAGCTTTGGATTATCTAACTGAAATTGGTAGTAAAACTAGCTTGAGGTATGCAATTCAATTGTTGGCTCCTGCCTTTGAAGTTGCGAAAGAGAAAAAAGCTGAAAGAATAGAGAAAGAGCATGTTGTTTATGTGGAGAAGCTTTTTGTTGATGTGAAGAAAAGTGTGGAGTATTTGAAGAAATATGAGGAGCAGTTTCTGGCATAACTTGTTTGAAGCCTCTTGACAAAAGCTTTATTTTCTTTCAATACAAAAGTCGCTTGTCTTGCTGCAAGAGTAGCAAGGATGGAAATTATTTTTTATTGTTTTTCTTACTTAAATTTAAGGAGAGAGTGAAAATGAAAGAACTATCTGTAATAGTTCCAGCTTGGAATGAAGGTAGGATTATATTCAAGAGTATAAGAGAAATAGAGAAAGTGCTTGATGCTTCTGGATTGGACTATGAAATAATTGTGATTGATGATGGCTCTTCTGATAACACTTACGATGAAGCAATAAAAGCTGCTAGAGGAGATAGAAGGGTAAGAGTTATTAGGAAAGAAAATGGAGGCAAGGGGTCTGCCTTAAAATATGGGTTCAATTTTTGTTCCGGAAAACTCATTACTTTTATTGATGCTGATTTAGATTTGCATCCTAAACAAATCCCTTTATTTATTGATTTCATGAAGAAGTATGGTGCAGATGTTGTTGTCGGCTCGAAAAGACATCCTTTGTCAAAAATTGATTATCCTTTACATAGAAGGATTTTAAGCTACGGTTATCAATTAATAACAAAATTTTTGTTTAATTTGAGTGTAAGAGATACACAAGCTGGCTTAAAACTCTTTAAATATAAGGTCTTGAAAGAAGTTTTCCCAAGAGTTTTGTGCAAGAAATATGCTTTTGACTTGGAGTTGCTCGTCAACGCTAACCACAGAGGATTCAGAATTGTTGAAGCTCCTGTTGAATTACACTTTCAAAGGATTGGTAGTAGAGTTAAGGTAAGGGATGTGATGAGGATTGTTTTGGATACTGCTGCAATCTTCTATCGTTTGAAGATTTTAAGATATTATGATGGGTTGAGGAAATGAAGATATTGGTGTTCAATTGGAGAGACATAAAAAATCCTGAGGCTGGGGGAGCAGAGAGATACACACATGAAATTTTCAAGAGGATAGCAAAAGGGAATGAAGTCACACTCTTTACCTCAGAATTTCCAGGCTGTAAGAAAGAGGAGTCCCTAGAGGGGATAAGAATTGTTAGAAAGGGTGGAAAGTATTCCCTCTACTTAAAGGCGAAAGAATATTACAAAAAGTATTTCTCTAAAGAGGGGTTTGATGTAGTAATAGATGAAATCAACACAATACCATTTTTTGCCCCAAAGTTTGTCAGGGGGGAGAAAGTAATTTGTCTAATTCATCAGCTAGCAAGGGAATTTTGGTTTTATGAGACATCTTTTCCAATAAGTTGGATTGGCTATTACTGGCTCGAGAACAAGTGGTTAAAGAATTACATTGATATCCCAACAATCACCGTTTCAGAAAGCACAAAAATGGATTTGCTGAGCTTAGGGTTTAAAAAAGTCTTTATTGTTCACAATGGGGCAAATGTTAAGCCTCTTAAAAAACCTCCAAAAAAAGCCGAGAAACCAACAATAATTTTTGTTGGGAGGATGAAAAGGGCAAAAAAGCCTCAAGATGTCTTGGAAGCTTTTAAGATTGTGAGGAGAAGGATGAGCGATGTTAGATTATGGATGGTCGGCGATGGCTATTTGAGAAGAAAATTGGAAAAAATATCAACGGGGGAAGTTAGGTTTTTTGGATATTTAGATGAAAAAAAGAAAATTGAGTTGATGAAAAAGGCTTGGGTTATTGTCGTGCCTGGAGTAAGGGAAGGTTGGGGGCAAGTTGTTACAGATGCTAATGCATTAGCGACACCAGCCATAGCTTACGATGTTCCGGGGTTAAGGGACTCTTTGAAAGATAATTACAATGGAATGTTGGTTGAAAACAATCCCAAGGCTTTGGCTCAAACCATAATAAAAGTTTTAGAGGATGAGAAGCTAAGGAGTAAATTGAGTAAGAATGCTTTGGAATGGGCTAGGAAGTTTGATTGGGATAGAAGTGCTAAAGAGTTCGAGAAGATTATAAAAATGGTTATAAAAAAGAAGTGAAAAATAACAACAATCTTAAATTATCTAAATATTCAAAAACCATTTCCATAATGGCTTGAAAACAATTTTCTTGTTCCCAATTTTAATCTCGTCTTCATAACCCCATGTAATTATCACAAGACTTCCACACCTTTTATATTAATTTGCTTAACTATTTTATAATATGAAAAATGCTTCCAAGCCATTAGTTTCAATTGTAATTCCAACTTACAATTCAGAAAAAACCTTGGCTAAGTGCTTAGAGAGCATTAAAAATCAGAGTTATAATAATATTGAGGTTATTGTTGTCGACTCTTCTAGTTCTGATAGAACAGTTAAAATTTCTAAAGAATTTGGAGTAGATATTATTCAGACCAATTGGAAACTTCTTGGAGCAAGATATTTAGGCTTTGAAAAATCTAAAGGAAGTTTTATCCTAATGATGGATTCTGATCAGATTCTAAAAAATGAAAGTGTAATTAAAAGAGCTTTGGAATTAATGAAAAACTATGATATGCTTGTTCTTGAGGAATTTACTTACGAACCTAATTCATTGATTCAAAAGCTTTTTGATGCTGATAGACGACTTACTCATAAACTTTCAAAAATTCATATAGACCCATTAGAAGGTGTTCTACTAGCTAGATTTTACAAAAGAGAAATTTTAGAAAATGCATTTAAAAAAATCCCAAGAAAGTTATTTCCTAGTGTAATTGCTCATGATCATGCGATAATATATTATGAAGCGTATAAGATTTCTCAAAAGGTTGGCATCCTTCCAGATGCTTGTTGGCATATTGAGCCAAACAGTTTATGGAGTTTAGTTAAAAAGAATTATAGATATGGAAGATCAACTTATGATCTTATTAAAAGTGGGTACTATAAAGACTTATTAAAGAAAAAGGTCAGACTAAGGAAGGGAGCTTTAAAGGATTGGAAATTAGGTTTACAATCTCACCTTTTACTACTAATAAAAGCAATTGGTTACTATACAGGATATTTTTCAGCAGGATTGGGATATTTGGTGAGTAAGGTGAGGGGATGAACTATAGATGGGTTATTTCTCCGGATATAGTAGAAATTCAAACAGAAATTCTACCTCTCAAAGGTTTTGCAATCTGTAAATATAACGAGGAATATAATAACTTTTTACTTAATTTTTTCAATTTTTATGCAAATTATAAATATTATTTTAAAATAGGAGAGGTGAAGATTCCAAAAGAACCAAATGCTAAGTATCAATATTATGTTCTAAAAAACAGTACAATATATTATATACGAAAAATTGGTCCTGTATCATTCAGATTTTCTTATAATTTAAAGAAAAAAACTATTATAGCTAATCGTTTAAGTCTATCTATACCTTTCGAATTAGGACAAATTTGGCCAATAGGCTTACATCTTTCCAATATTATAGCGCTTGATTTACTTTTAGAGAAAAATCTTTTGTTTATTCATGGTGCAAGTTTAGAGTACGATCAAAAAACGATATTAATTTTTTCTCCTTCGAGAACAGGTAAGACGCTACTCGTTGAAAATTTACTTAAGAAAGGTGCTAAATATATCTCTGAGGATATTATATTGACGGATGGAGAAAAAGTTTATCTACTTCCTCCGAATGATCACAAATTTTTTAATGTCAATATCAAGAAATTGGTTAATAACTCCAAAAAAGAGGCTAAAATAAATAAACTCCTTTTCATTATACCTGAAAAGATAAAAAATCAATTTAATGTAAAAAATGAAAATACATTAATTAATTTATTAAAGATATATTCAAAAAGAATCCCATATGATAATGACAAATTCATTCATGCAATTCTTTATTTTCAAAATTTGAATTATGTAAATCTAGAAAAAAAATGCTATGATATTATTTGTAGAATGATAAGAAATAATGAAATTATTATAACTTCAAACCCAGAAAAATATTTTGAGTGATTAAAGTGGATGTCAAAAAATATTATAATTATTTAGGTGAAAAGTATCTGGATTCATATAGAGCGCAAGGAATGGAGATTATAAGCAAAAATGAAATAAATTTTGTTTTATCAAATCTTCCAAGCAGAAAAAATAAAATTAATGTTTTAGAAATTGGTACTGGACCTGGCAGAATTTCTAAAGAAGTTGTGAAAAAAAATGTGAGATTTACGGGGGTAGATATATCCGAAGAAATGGTTAATAGATGCAAAGAAAAACTAAAAAGATTTAGATTTGTTAATATATTAAAATGCGATATTTCTAAAGGATTGTCTTTTAGGGATGAAGCCTTTGACTTCATTTACGCAATTAGGGTATTAAAATATGTTAATAATTTAGGATATGTTCTAAATGAAATTAACAGAGTTCTTAAAAGAGATGGTATATTTGTATTTTCAATGCCAAATAAATATTCAATAAATAGAGCGAATGTTTTTCACAAACTTCCTTATAATCGAGTATCTAAAAGCGAGTTATTAAAAATTCTTAGGAAAAACAATTTTTCTATAAATCGAATAGAATATGGTCCAAAATTACCTGACATTTTATATAAAACTTCAAATAAATTTCTTCTAAAAATTATTTTATGGACAGAACAACTTTTAAAGATATTATTTGGATCTGCATTTTCAAGATTTTTATATGTTTCAGCAAAAAAGTAAGATTTAAGAAAGGCGGGGAAAGATGAATAAAATAAAAATTGGCGTAATACCTTCTGCTGGAAAAGGAAAAAGGATGGGATATTTAAGTCATATTTTACCAAAACCGCTATTCCCGCTTTACGACAAGCCAATAATTCATTACATAATAGAAAATATGTTAAAAGTTGGGGTTAAAGAAATATATATACCTATTTTTTATCACAAAGAAAAATTTAGAGAGTATTTTAAAAAGACAAAAGAATTTATAAATGCCAAAATTCATTTGATAGAATTAAAAAGGCCAACACGCGGTATAGCTTCAACCATCTATTCTGTGAAGGATTTCATTAATGAACCATTTATTACTATTCTTGGAGACGACTGCACAATAACAGCTTCCCTCCAAAATTTGATAGAAACATTTTTTCAAAAAAAGGCGATAGTAGTTGAAGGTTTAGTAAGTGAAAATGATGAAAACACCCTTAGATCTACTTGTTGTGTTAAACTCAATAAAGATAATCAAATTATTGAAATAGTAGAAAAGCCACAGAAAATTATCTCAAAAATTAGAGGCACTGGAATATATGTCTTTAACACAAAAATATTTGATTATATAGAGAAAACCCCAATAGCCCCACCGAGAAATGAAAGAGAAATTACTAACACTATTAAATTAATTGCCAAAGATGGAAAAGCTTATGGCGAATTTATAGATGGAATAAACATAAATATTAATGACCCAGAAAATTTACTAAAGGCCTGGCTTATCATTAGGGATGGGGTGAAGCGTGAAAAAAATGCCCTTAGTGAGTATTATTTTACTAAACTATAATGGAGGTAGATTCTCTTCTCTATGGAAATCTCTCTTTTCTATATTTGGTGAGTAAGGTGAGGGGATGAAAAATATTTTAATAATTCATCCCAACAGCAATAGAGAAGTGAGTAAACATTCTTTCGGCGGAGCCTCTCTTATTTGGAGGCAAAAAAAGTTCTTTGAAGAAAAACTTGGCTATAAAGTAAAATGTCTTTCACTTCCAAATGTCGGATCCATTACCTCCAAAATAATGAAATATTTTTCTTTAAAAAAGAGGGGCTTATCTGAGAACTATCAAAGTTCGGAAAAAAGATGGTTATTGAATTTGATTTTCTTTATTTTCATTCACTATATATCTAAAGTGGATTTTATATGGAAAAGAAGAATAAGAGAATTAATAAAAAGAGAGACACCAGATCTAATTATTTCTAATTATCCAACATTTACAGGAATTATCTCCCAAATTTCTAATAACTTGGGTATTCCTTGCGCTCTCTATGAACATAATGTTGAGTGGAAATTATTTTACGAATTAACAGGTAGAAAAGAAATATACAAACCATTAATTTGGTTAATCCGATATATAGAATTAGATGCAATTAAAAAATCGAATTTGGTCATTTGTTTGTCAGATAATGATAAAAAAATCCTAATCCATCATAAAGTTTCACCTAAAAAGATATCTGTATTGTTACCATTTTATATCACTCGTAAAAAAAGGAAATTAAAACCACCAAAAAAACTAAAACAAATTTTGAAGGATAAGTTTGTAATTGGATTTGTAGGAGCAAAATTTGAGCCTAACATAATTAGTGTAAGAAACATAATTAAGATTGCAAAGAAACTGGAGGATAAAAACATTGTCTTTTTAATATTGGGAAAAGTTTGTGATGTGTTCAAAAAAAGAGAGAATATACCTAGTAATGTTATTCTTAAAGGCTTTGTGAAAGATCTAGATTCGTATCTAAGCCTTTGCGACGCTTTTATAAATCCAAAAACCATCTGTGATACTGGTGTTGAAATAAAAATTTTCGATTATTTAAAATTTAATAAACCAATTATTTCAACAGAAATGGGTGCGAGAGGATTTGAAAAATTTAAAAATATTATAATTACTGACAACTTCGATGAATTAAATAAAAAAATTCTAGAATTAACTAATGGATAAAATGAAAAAAGTATCAATTATTATGGTAAATTATAATGGAGAAATGTATTCAGGAAAGAAAGAACTTTTAGAAGCAGTAGAATCCTTTTTGAAAACAGATTATCCAGAATTAGAGTTCATTTTTGTTGATAATGCTTCTTATGATAAAAGTGTTGAATTTGTGGAAAAACTTTTTAGAAAATATCCGAATATAAAAACAAAAATAGTAAGGAATAAAGAGAACTTAGGATTTGCCGGCGGATGTAATGCCGGAATAACTTATGCTACTGGAGAATACATATGTCTAGTAAATAACGATGATAAAGCTTTACGCTCAGATTGGTTAACGAAGCTAGTAGAAATAATAGAAAAAGATAAAACAATCGGAGCAGTCTTTGGTAAGAAGCTTAAATGGAATAATCTAAATGAAATAGATGCAAGAGGAATAACGATAAATCCAGCAGGAATTGTGGTAGGAGCTACCGATTTAAATGATGATAAACCAGATATATGTCTAATATGGCAAACTCCAGTATTGTTTAGAAAAAATTTGATAAACGAAATTGGAGGTAAATTTTTTGACGACGATTATGTAATTCTCCATGATGATACTGACTCGTCTCTTAGAATTTGGTTGGCAGGATATAAAATTGTTTATGTTCCTAAATCTGTTGTTTTACATAAGAGATCGGCTACGATGAAAAAGCTTCCAGTTGAGTTTGTCGCTTTTCATGGAAGAAAAAATATTATACAAACTATAATAAAATGTTATGAAATGAAAAATTTAATTAGGTGGTTGCCTATAACTTTGGTAGTATATTTTGCCTCGGTATTTTATTATCTTATGATTCGTCGCTTTGACCAAGCTAAAGCAACAATGAAAGCAATTTTGTGGAACTTCTTTAATCTTAAAATTTTGATAAGGAAAAGAAATTATGTTCAAAAAAATATCAGAAAAGTTTCTGATGATATAATTATAAAATTGATGAAACCTTTTGGATGGTCTGAAATTTTGAGGGGAGAAAAAGTATGGCCAAGATAAGTAAAATTAAAGAAGGTGTTATCCCTACTACTGGAATGGGAAGTAGAATTGGATTCTCGGGTTATATTTTACCAAAACCATTATTACCACTTTATGACAAACCTACAATTCATTACATAATAGAAAAATTCATATATTATTTACAAAATTTAATAAAATTGTCTTTCGAAAAAACTATAGTAGTAGAGGAGTTAGCTAAAGAGAATTATTTAAATATTTTCACTGAGAAAATATTTAATTATATTAAAAAGACATCTATTACATTACCATGTAACGAAAAAGAAATTAACACTACTATTGGATTAGTTGCTGGAGATGGGATGGCTTATGGTGAATTTATTAATGGTATAAATATCAACATAAATAAATCAGAAGATCTACCCAAAACTTGGTTACTTTTAGATAAAAATAATTTGTTGTGGTAGAAAATGAACAAAATGCCCCTAGTAAGTATAATTTTATTAAATTTTAATGGAGCAAAATATTCTAATCTTTGGAAGTCGCTTTTTTATTTAGATTATCCAAATTATGAGATAATTTTTGTTGATAACGGCTCTTCAGATAACAGCGATGAATTATTTAAAAAAATGGTGTATAAACATTCTGACAAAAAACGTATAAAAATTGAAATAATTAAATTAGAGAAGAATGTTGGATACTCGAAAGCAAACAATATAGGTATAAAGAAAGCAAAGGGTGAGTATATAGTTTTGCTAAGTAATGATATAGAAGTGGATAGATACTGGCTCAAGAATATGATTAATTTTTTAGAAAAAAACAAGGATGTAGGTATTGCGCAACCAATAATGTTTAATTATTTTGAAAGAGATAAATATGATATTACATTTGGCTTTATGAATGTTATTGGAAACATTTTCAGCTCAATAGATGTAATACCTGAACACTTATTGAAGAATCCTTTTGAAGTTTTCTTTTGTGAGGGGGCATCAATGTTCATAAAGAGAGAGGTTATCCAAAAGGTTGGATACCTTTTTGATGAAGATTATTTTATGTACTATGAGGATGTTGATTTTTGTTGGAGGGCCCGCAAAATTGGATATAAAAGCTACGTTGTACCGACATCGGTTATATATCATATAAGATCAGGGACTATAAACAAGAAAAAAATAGATGTAAACTTTTATCAATCGTTGTTTATCAGAAACAAATTAATTACATTATTTAGAAATTATACACCAGTAGAATCAATTAAATATATTCCTATTTCTTTGATTTTTACTCTTTTCGAGGCTATGATAAATATAGTATTATATAAGAATCCACGAAATTGCTTAAATATAATCAATGGTATTTTGGCCTTTTTCCGTCAAATTCCAAAAGAGATAAGAAAAAAAAGATTACAAGAACCGAGAGAGAAAAATTTAATTATACCTCTTAGCAAATCTTTTCGTCTAATGAAAAAAAAGTTTAAATCAAAAATAAAAGTGTAGTTATGTCAAAAACATACAAATATCATTTTATTGCTTTATTGCTCAGTCTGCTTACTGGAATTTTGAGTATAAGTTACTTACTTTTCGAAAATACTTCCATTATTGTAGAACATAGAGATGTAATAATTCCACCCTTTCCACAATTGATTTTACAATATTTTTTTACTTGGTCAAACTATGGCTCATATCAATTTTATGAAGGAATAGCAAGATTGTGGTTAGCAACCATTCCTTCACTATCCTCTAAAATAGAAATATCTTCAAGATTATATTGTATCTTTTATTTTATATGTATATTTTTAATACCATATCTGTCTCTTTTTTATTTAATTGAAAATCTGTTTGGATTCGATAATAAAAACATTTTTTTATTATCTATTGTTTTTGCTTTTTTATTTTCTATTAATCCATATACCATACAAGCATTTTCACCTCCTAACACCTATGTAATATCTTACTCGCTTCTCCCAACAATAATTGTAGCTACACTTTATTTTTTAAGAAGTAAAAATTTAAAATCAAAATTATTTTTGTGTTTGTTAATTACGTTATCAATTACTCCAATTTTCAGATATATTATATTTATCTTTATTTTGTTATCTATCACTACAAGTTTGTATATAATATTCTATGGAGGGACTATTTCTTTTTTGAAAGAAATTATTAAAAAATATATTTTTATTTCTATTTTTTTACTACTCTTTAATTTTTATTGGTTTTTGCCAGCAATTGGTCCCATCTCTAAAATTAGTCCCTCCTATATGCTATCTTATGAAGCAACGTATATGTTTTCATCTGCTTATAAACCTGCTGACATTTTAACTTTAAAGGCATCATGGTGGCCATATCTACAATTAAAGCCATTTCCATTTATTCCAGAAAGCATTTTTAATATTATACTTTTCTTGATTCCTATTTTAGCGATGGTTTCTATACTTTTATTCAATAGATATAGTAGAGAAGAAAAATTCTTGGTGGTGGTTGGTAGCTCAAATTTATTATTGGGAATTTTTCTATGGAGAGGAATTACCAACTTTAATCCTATTTTTTCTAGATTTTATGAGTTTCTATTATTTTCAACCCACCCCTCTATTGGTTGGATGTTTAGAGTTCCTGGCTATTTTGGATCGTTAGTAGTTTTAGGTTATTCACTTTGCATTTTTTCTTTGCTTTCTTGGATTTTTAGAATGAGGAAATTTAAAAAAATTGGAATAATTTTATGCATTATTATAATTTTATCATCTTTAATTATCGGATGGCAGAGATTTACAGGTGATTTGGACGGGATTCTTAGAAAAGGTTATTATTTCGAAGATAGAGAACATTATGATAGAGCACCCTATAACAAATCCATAGTTTTACTTTCTAATTATCAAGGAAATTTCAAAGCGCATCATACTGGAAAACCTTACATAAATCTTCCAAATGATTTGAGTAGATATCTAAAACATTCTTTCAAAAAAGGTGATGAAAAAACAATTTATTATATTTCTTATTTGACTGGAGCAGATGCTTTAATCACAAATCTAGAAATCGAAAACCCAAAAATTTATTATATTTATCCAGAATCGAAAGAAGGGATTAACATATATTTGCCAGAAAGAGACGAAATAAAGAATATCTACATTAAAAATAAAATAGCATCATCAAAAGATTTTGATTATAAATTATTGGGCTCGTTATCTTTGCTTAATAATTCTTTGTCAGTTTTAACAGGAATGAATGAGAATGAGGCCACAGAATTAGAAATTAATCCAGATTTTTATTCTAATATCTTTTCCAAAAATTCTTTCTTGATAAAAACATTCGACTCTACATATCGCCACAACCCGTCAAAGCTATGGTCAAGAGCATCAACTTCTGACCCTCTTCATGGGGGCTGGCATCCTTACCTAGAACAATTTGGAATAGAAAACTGGCAATCAGATTATGGTGAAGGATTGGTTTTCACATGGGCACCTTCTAAGTTAAAAGAGAAGATAGTACCTACAGATGATGATCTAATTTATAATTTCGATTCTAAATTTCTACAAAACTTTACAAATTTGAGCCCTCTTGTGCTGAATATTACAAGTTCAACCAAATCAAAGGATGATAATTATAGCCTACAAGTTGAAATTAAAAAAGGTGATGAATGGGGATGGAAAGTTATTTCTACTGACTATTTGCCAATAAAACCGGACAATTGGTATCAGTGTAAAGTTTTAATATCCGGTAAAGATTCTAAAGGAGTTCATTCAAAGATAATTTACTTTAACGAGAAGAAAGAAGAAATAAAAGTTGATTTTGTTTTTATTACTCAAGATGAAACATTTGATTGGAAGGAATTCTCCTCTACAATTTTAATACCTTCTGACTCTAAATATATAAAGATACAGTTTTGGGTTTGGCAAAACAATCAAACCAACTCATATTATTGGCTAGATTATGTTAAACTCTACGATCTATCTAAATTTACAGAGTCAAATGACCTAGAAATAAATTTTAAGCTAGAAAAGACTGAAAATTATCATTTACTCATAAGATACTTTAAAAATCAAAAAGGAGGATCAATAAAAATTTTCTTAGACAACAAAGAGATTTCACTCAACACTTTAGAACAATTAAACAAATTTGTTTGGGGAGATTTGGGAGAATTTTATTTGGAGAAAGGTAAGCACAAACTCATCTTGAGGAACATTAAAGGTTTCAATGCTATCAATTTGTTTGCTCTGGTTACAAGTGATGAACTAGCTAGAAAAGAAAAAGAAGTTGAAGAGATGTTGAGGAATAAAACTATAATTTACCTCTTTGAAGGCGAGAGTGATTTTTACAGGGAAAATGCTGAGAAAGAAAAGTACGGTAAAGCAAGTAATGGAGAATTTTTGGTCATAACGCCAAGTGGAAAAGCCTGGCGAGAATTTGAATTTGTTAAGAATGGCTTCTACAGATTTGCCATAAACTTGTATGGAGCTTTAAAAATAAGAATTGATAATCAAAGCTTTTCAATTACTTCCAACAACTTTACCTATTTTGGGCCAATTTATTTAGAAAAAGGGCCACACAAAATTCAAATAGAGCCAGACACAACTCTACAACCATTTACTTGGAACTTTTATGAAGAAGAAGTGGAAGAATGGAAACAATACACCAAAGAAAGCCAAATATACAAAGTTTTCTGGGATGAAAAAGAAAAAGCTCTCAGAACAGAACTTTATAATTCAACTTGGGGGTGGAAAACAATTAACTCGCCTTTAATTCCAGCAAAATATGGGGTGAAATATAAATTTGACTTTTTTGTCAAAGCAGTGAATGGGCAAAGCGTCCATTTCAAAATATTTGAATACAACTCTTCGAAGCAGTATATTGGTGGTGTTTATGCTGGAGGAATAGGAGAAGGAACATTTGACTGGAAGGAAATAAACTACGAGTATAAGCCTAAAAACACTTCCGTTGCGTATATTCAGTTACAAATATGGCACGGCCATGAAACTAAGCAACCCATTCCAAATATAGTTTGGGTAAAAAATGTTACAATTTACGGATATCCGTTAACTTATCTTGATGTAGCTTGGATATATTCGGTAGAATCCAACACTTCAGATGAAAAAATAGAAGATTTATTTAAAGTGAACGAAACTCCAGCTCAAGTCCTCAGCTATCAAAAAATCGACCCAACCCTCTGGAAAGTCCAAGTGAATGCTTCTAAGCCATTCATGCTGAGCTTTGCTGAAAGTTATGATCCTTTGTGGGTTGCAAGAATAAAGGAGAATGGAAAAACGGTAGAATACCACTCCATACCTTTGTATGGAGTTATAAACGGCTTCTGGATAAATAAGACTGGAGAATATGAAATAGAAATAAGATATAAACCTCAAGAGTGGTTTGAGATTGGTTTAGTGATTTCCGGTATAACATTCATAGCTTGCATTGGTTACTTAATCTATGATTGGAAAAAAGGCAAAAACATCAGTTTTAAAAAATTGTTTCTACCAAAAATTTTAAAGAAAAGGTCTAAAAAATGGGCACTTTGACCAAAAAAATCAAAAAGAAAATGGCTGACCCCAAATTACAACTTCCTTACATTTTAGTGGTTTTTTCCATTTTTTTATCCCACTTCATTTTCAAATCTCAAGACATGCCAACTTTCTTGTCTTTCATTGCCTTAATTCCAATTTTTACCTTCTTCAAATTTGATGGAAGAATTCCTGTAGCCTATGCTTTGCTGATACTTTTTTTAGCAGCAATTGTTTTGGCATTTTACAAAAATGAAGTTTTAGCAAACCAATTAGCAATTTATACCTATTGGCTATTGGTTGTTGGTGTAGCATGCCTAATAATAGAATATCTAAGAGAAGAGAGAAAATTGAAAATAAGGAAATAGCTTGCTTGATTTTCATCCTTTTCTTAGCCTCTTTCCTAACCTTTTACCCCCACTTGAACTACCCTTACCCTTTGCATGTAGACGAATGGTTTCACATTTCTGTGGCAAAAATGATAGCCTCAAACCAAAAAATAGATTGGTATTCTGGCAAGCCATTTGAATTAGGTTTGGAAAGAGGTTGGCACTTAACTTTAGCTTTCATCCAAAAATTTTTTAACCTAAGTGTAAAACAATGGGTTTTCCTCCCAATTCTTTTCCACTTTCTATCAATTCTTTCGGTTTTTTATTTCACTTCAAAAATTTTTGGCAAAAAGGAGGCTTTGATTTCAGCTTTATTGATAGCTTTGGTTCCAAGTAATGTAACAATAGGTGGGCCTGTGTTTTTGGTTCCAATAAATTTAAGTTTGATCTTCATCCCCCTGGCTCTTCTCTTTGCTTTTGAACTCACAAACCTCAAACCCATCTACAACCATTTAGCTTTATTCGCCATAACAACCTTCATCCTTTATACACATCCACCGACAGCAATGGTTTTATTAACAATCCTTGGATTTTACCTCTTGCTCAATTTAAAAAACAAGCAAAAAGCAAAAGAAATTTTATCCGTTTTAATAGCTTCGATTTTGTTCTCCTTGCCAAACTACATCCCAGAGATTCAAACAAAAGGAATAAAAGCGGTTCAGTTCAACTTTTGGTTCTACCTGAGGGAAATCCCATCTCTTTATGGCTTCTTGCCGACAGGATCTTTCATTTTAGGATTTTATTTTCTAGCAAAAACAAAAAGCAAAGAGATTTGGGCCTTGCTTCTCACTTCTTTAACTTTAACCCTCAACATCTTCCTTTTCGTCAGGCTAAACTTGAACTGGTTGATCCCTTACCAAAGGACTTACATTCCCTTGTTCTTGCTCATGTCAATAATAGCAAGCTTTGGCTACACCAAACTCCTAAAAATGGAAAAACCGTTCAAGAATTTCGGTTCAGCTTTGCTTTTAATTTCCCTGGTTGCAACCTCTTTCCTTGCAATTGAAAGAAACTTGAAAACTCCTTACTATTATTTGATTGACGATGAAGATTATGAAAACTTTCTATGGATTAAGGAAAATACGAGAGAAGATACGATAGTTCTGCTAGATCCATGGAAAGCAAGAGCTTTTGCAACAATAGCTGAAAGAAGAGTTTACTCTGTGATGCCTTTTGGTCCAGATGAAAAATATCTTGAGCTTGTGGATAATGCCTACAAATTTTTTAAGCAGAACTGCACCAACACAAGCTTTTTGGTGGAAAACAACATTTCTTTGGTTTATTCCCCAGTAAAATGCCAAAATGAAAATTTGGTAAATTTGAAAGGCAACATCTACTTCTTTAAATCAGCATACCCCTAACAACAAAGATTGAGGGAAGGAGAAAAACCAGGGAAGAGAGTGTGGTTGCAATGGCTGCTCCTTCAATTCCTTTAATTGGAATGAAATAATTCAAAAGTAGGAAATCAATTAAGGTTGCTGTAATGGAAAGAACCAATGGAAACCTTTCGGAATTTTGAGACCAAAAGAAGGAGAGAAGGATTTGGAAAATTGAAAAGATGAACATCCCAAAGGTTAGGATTGTAAAGGAACCTAAGGCAAAAAGATATTTTTCTGTGTAGAAAATTGAGATGATTTCCTTTGGGAAGAGCACAAAAACTATGAAGATTGGGGTAATAAATGCGATTGACTTAAGCAACAAAGTTTTAATTTTTCCCCTCTCCTTTTTAATGGATAGCTTGGAAGATTTTGGAAGAAAAACCAAAACAACTCCACCAGTTGCGTAAGACAAAACTTTAGAAGTTATTGAAGCCACATTGTAATAGCCTGCTTGCTCTGAACCAAGATAATATCTCACAAAGAACAAATCAAGATAAAAGAAAATCATTAAGGAAATTGAAGTGAGAAGAATGAGGAAAAAGGATTTTTTCAATTTGATGGAATAGTTGGGGAAACTTGTCATTTTAATTGTTCTTGGAAGAAGAAGGAAAACCAAAATGATGGGACCAGCGATTAGGGAAAGTGTTGCTCCAGATAATCCAAAACCAATCAAAACCAGGCCTACACCAAAGACCAATTTTATCAAAGGTTCAACAGCCAAAATTCCTGAGAGAGTAAAAACCTTCTCCCTTCCTTGGTAATATGCCTTGAATATAGGAAGTAAAAACAGGAATGGAATGCCAAGAGACAGTAACTGAATAGATGAAATGAGTTGGTCGTCCTTGAAAATCTTGGCAATCATATAGGAAGAAGAGAATAAAACCAAAGCAATAGTTAAACCTACAAGAAAAGCGCTTCTCAAATATCTCCTTATCAAACCGACTATAACTCTTTCATTCCCCCTTTTCTCTAACTTTGCAATTTCTCTTGTTAAAACAGTTTGTATACTACCTGTGGGTACTAATATGATGGTTAAAAACCCGATTAAAATTGAAATCTCTCCATATAAGCTTGGACTCAAAAGCCTTGTCATGAAGAAATGGAACAAATAGTTTAGACCCATTCCAAGAAAAACGGCTGAGGTTGTAATAAAGGCTTGGGCTATCATTCTTCCAATAAAGTATTTAAGGTAGTTCTTCAAAAAAATATTAAGTAGAAGAGGTGAAGTTTATAAAATCTTACGAGCTTGACAAGAATTTTTTTAAGAAGAGAATATTTTCTATCCTCATCTCTTCTATTCTTATTTTCCTGATTCTTTCTTCAAAACCGCTTGCAGCTTTTGTGATTGATATAAAATCCCCCTCAGAAGCAAGAGGAGGGGAAACCATAAGCTTCCCAATAGAAATAAACACAAATGCGGGAGAGTTAATTCCTATAGCTAATGTTACACTAAAAATTGAGCCAATTGCTGGCACAGGAATTAGTTGTAATATAGAGTTAAGTGATGGAGAAACAACTCACTGTCAAGGAATTAATGTTACAACAGAATTTGTTCCACCAATGGGCTATGGCTATGGTTACGGGTATGGGTATTGGGAAGGCACACCATACTATTGGGGCTATGGCTATGGTTACGGGTATGGGAGTGCTTCTGCCACTTTAAGATTTAATGTGAGGTGGAAAGTCCCAATAACACCAACCACCTATAAGATTAGTTTAACAGTTTATGCCAATGGGGACAAATTCAGCAAAAATAAAACAATTGAAATCCTGCCTCCAGAAGAGCCAGAAGGACTTAAAGGAAAGGATTCAAAAACAATTCAAGAAATACTTGAAAATATATTCACACTTATCCTTCTAGCTGCTGAGACTGACACAAGTTTGGGAATAGTTACAAATGCTACTGTATCAGATGTAAATGTGAATGTGACAACATTCACAGGCAACATAACACCTGGAATTCCGGGTCTACATCCAGTTAAATTCTTGGACATAAGGGTGAGTCCCGAGCTGGGAAATAACTTGGCTTATGTTATCATTAATGTCAGCTATACCCATGATGAAGTTGCGGGACTGGATGAAAGCACTTTAAGATTGTACAAGTGGAATGGAACAAGTTGGAATGCTTTACCATGCCCAACTTTTGGATGTGTGGATACAGTCAACAATTTTGTATATGCTAATGTGACAAGCTTCAGCTTGTTTGGCATGTTTGGAAGTTCACCTGCCCCAACTACTACCACAACCACCATACCACCCTACATACCAACAACAACCACGCTCCCAACCACAACAACCACGCTCCCAACCACAACAACCACGCTCCCAACCACAACAACCACGCTCCCAACCACAACAACCACAATTCCCATTAAGTCCACAAGAGAAATCATACTCGATACTTTATCAAACCCAGTAGTAGTGGTGGGTTTAATCTTGTTAGCAATAATTTTAGCCCTAATTTTAATTAAGAGGAAATTCATGCTGTTTTGAGCTACAAATCCCAGCTTTCGGAAATACTTTATCAATTACACTTATTAATCCCAAAGCATCACTAGGCGAAGCCGTCAGCAGTATTAAATTGGTAAAATTTAAATCTCTAAATCTCTTAAATAAAAATTAAGTAGTTCAAGTGGTGAAATGAAGAATGGGTTGTTATTAAGTGTGATAGTATTTTTCTGTTTTCTATTTTTTATCGACAATGTTTTTGCTATATCTTCCCAACATCTGATACAAGAGTTAGTTTCATCAAAGAGAGTAGACCCTTCCATTATTGATTTTATTCAAAATGAAATTCCATCGAAGGTTCCGGTCATTGTTATTTTGCAACCATCTGCTAAAGTAGATATGGTAGGTGTTCAACCAAAGTATAAATATCATTTAATTAACGCATTTGCAGCTAATGTTTCTCTTGAAATACTTTTAAATTTATCAAACTCTACTAATGTAAAAAAGGTTTATCTTGATAAAAAAGTATATGCACTTTCTGAAGAAAATTTTGATTTGAACGAACTACTTCTGAAAAAATATCAGGCATTTAATATAACACCTCAACTTTTCAAGAGTGCACCACTAATTAACGCACCATTAGTTTGGAATGAAACTAGATCTGTAACTGAAGTTAAAGTAGCTGTACTAGATACAGGAATTGATAAAAATCATCCTGGATTAGAAGGAAAAATTGTAGCTGAAAAAGATTTTACATTATTTGATGGTAAATTAGATCCTAATGACTATTTTGGTCATGGTACACATGTTGCTGCTATAATAGCAGGTAGTGGCAATGGATCCAAGAGAGTTGTTGACACATCAACTATTTGCACAGTTGAAAATTGTTCATCTTTAAATTTAGCTAATCTACCTAGTGATAACGATGGTATTTATCATGTAGGTAGAATCGACTTACTTTTAAATTTTGGTTGGTGGGTTGATTGGCTAGAAGTAAAGAATTATTATGTTCTTGTGACTAATAGCGAAACAAATTATCTTGTTTACTTAGATGAGGACGGTGATTTCAACACAATTTATGACCAGGCCGTCGCCTCTGTTGGAGAGCATTTCATATCTAATTATTATTATAGTGAAGCATACCAAATGTTAGAAGATATTGAGGAAAATGAAAATAACATTACAATTGCTTTAGATGTTGATTGGGATAATCAAGCAGATATTTTTAAAGGAGTTGCCCCTGAAGGGGTTCAATTATTAAACGGAAAAGTTCTTGATGATTATGGACATGGCTTTGAGTCTGATATAATAGCAGGTATAGAATGGGCTGTTGATTCTGGAGCTAAAATAATAAGTATGAGTTTAGGTGGGAGGGTTCCTATCTGTGATGGCTCAGATCCTATGTCTTTAGCTGTTGATTCTGCTGTAGATAGAGGTGTTAATGTAATTGTTGCAGCTGGCAATTCTTATGATGTTAGAGCAATTTTAGCTCCTGGTTGTGCCAAGAAAGCCATAACAGTTGGTGCTACTGATAATTTTGATAACATAGCATGGTTTAGCAGTGAAGGTCCAACTACAGATGAAAGAATTAAGCCAGACATTGTTGCACCAGGTGTATGGATAATTTCTGCAAGAGCAAATAATACTGACATGGGTTGGCCTATAAGCGAGTATTATACTTCGGCAAGTGGAACTAGTATGGCGACTCCACATGTAGCTGGTGTAGTTGCACTAATTCTACAATCATACCCCAATTTGACACCAGAACAAGTTAAAGCCATATTAATGAATACCGCCAAAGATCTTAAACAAAAACCAACAGTTCAAGGTGGTGGTAGAATAGATGCTTACAAGGCTTACCAAGCTGCTAAGAACAATAAATGGATTATGCCCTCAGCATGGAATATAGGTATAGTAGAAGCAGGAAGTAGTAAAACACAAACATTTAACGTATCAAACATCGAAGTTACGAGCTTAGTTGAGGAAACATTTTCATCAGTTATTGATATTAGTTTGTTCAATGGGGAGATTGGAAATCATGAATATTATAATTATACCTTTGATGTAGACTCTTCTATTATTGGGTTTACTATCAGTATCGATTGGGATGATCCAAGTAATGATTTGGATTTGTGTTTATATGATCCCGATGGAAAGTTGGTTACATGCTCTTCATGGGGTCTTGGTGTTACTCATGAAGAAATAACAATTCGAAGTCCGGTAGTAGGAGAATGGAGAGGAGAAGTATATGGTTGGTATGTAAATGGTACTCAAGAATTTTTCGGAAGATTAGAGAAAAGTGGGTTTGTAGATTGGCCTTGGTTTAGTGAAAATAATTGGCCAACAATGGGAATAGATATACCGAATGATAGTAAAGGCGAATATCAGGGAAGAATTATTGTAAATGACGATATAATTATTCCCGTTTTAGTTGGAGTTAGTCAAAGACTGAGTTTATACCTTAATAAAGCTAATATTTCTGATAATATCACTTCTCATGAAATGAAATTCTATTCCTTTAATGTTCCTGAAGGTGCTGACTATCTTGAGGTTGATTTAAATCCTCCTAGAGGTGGGGAAATTCCTATTTTAGAATTATACCTTTTTAGTCCAGATGGTAAGATATTAAAGTCTTCTCCTATGTACGATTGGTTATGGTCAAGCATCTATGTCTTCAACCCAATTAATGGTACGTGGACTGCAGGAATTTACGCTCCATCTCTGACAGAAGAAAATGCTTCTTTTACACTAAATGTAGTACTTCCAAAAGCATCTATTTTACCACGTTCTGAGTATCATATACTTCAACCAGGAGAAGTAAAAACTATTCAATTAACACTTTGGAACTTACTTCCTAATACCAGTATGGATGTCGATTTAACACCTTATGGACTAGTCGAGCAACATAGTCAATTGATAACTGATGAAATCAAAGATAAAAAGTACAATTATTACACATTTTTCGTTAATGGCTCTATTTCGGATTACCTTATATTAAAACTTAGCTGGAAAAATATAACTACTGGATTAGGACTTTATTTATTCGATCCAGAAAACAAATTGGCTGCATCTACCGGATCGGCCTATTGCTCTTATGAGGATAGTTGTTTCTATTTAGGTTACCCAATTTATGGTAAAGAGGTTTGGTTACAGACAGGGGTTAGAGGTAAAACAGGTAATTGGACAGTAGTTGTCTTAGGTTATGATATACCTGCTGGTGAAGATCAGATAAATTTAATAATCTCTCAACGGAGGTATACTGTGTGGAATTGGCTTACAATAACTCCAGCTACTGCTTTCTCAAATATAAGTGACAAACAACTAATTAATTTAACAATTTCTGTACCACAAAACACAATCCCCAATTTGTATTATGGAGATGTCTACACATCATTCAAATGGTGGATAGGTGAACCTCCACACCAACTTTTAATAGAAGAACCTAGATTTTACTGGGTGACTGTTGAGGTTGTAAAAGCGCCCATAACTATTTCACTCTCCACCAACAAAGCCAATTACTCTGCCTACGAAGATGTTATAATCACCGGAGTTATTAACAACACCGAAGACAGACTAGTAATGGGTAATTTAACTTTATTTATTTCAGATAGCCCAATTATCGTTTTGAACGATTTGCAAATAAACGAGGTATCTGTTCTTCCCTTCCAAGTCAAATGGAACACAGGTATAAATCCGCCTGGGAATTATACAGTTAATGTGACATTTGATTATGTGGAGACCGATACCAAACAATACTCTACTTCAAGTCTCACAAACTTTTCAGTATTTTCAACACCACTAATTAATTTGTCTACTACATCTTATCTTGTATCTTTAAATGTGGGTAGCTTCTCAAATCAAACTCTTTCAATTAAAAGTTATGGAAATACAAATGCGAGAGGAACGATAACTGTTTTAGGATCAATCGCACCCTACATCTCTATTTTACCAAATAGCTTTAATGTACCACCAAGATTTTCAACGAATATAACAATTACATTCTCTGGTACAACCCCAGGTAGTTTTGATGGCAATTTGGATATAGTTTCAAATGCTGGAAACTATAGCTTACCTCTTTCATTGATTGTTGGAGCAACTGGAAACTATACAAATAATTCAGTTTCAGCAATTGCAAATGTTACAACTATCATAAATGCAATTCAAACTACCAATACAAGTTTAGAAATAATGACAAACCAAAATATATCGAATGCCTCTGTAAATATTGTCTCATATACTCAGAACCCTGGAACTGCTAATATTGGTGTGACTGCTTTGAACAAGTACATAGAAATTAAGGTAGATCCCAATCTCACTAGCAGTTTATCATGGGCACTAATTAAAATTTATTACACAGATGCTGAAGTTACAGCAGCAGGAATTATAGAAGAATCGTTAAGAATTTACTACTATAATAACACAGCCAAAACTTGGATTCCCTACAACCCACCATATGGGGGTGTGGACACGACAAATAATTATGTCTGGGCTAACACTTCTCACTTTAGTATTTTTGGTTTGTTTGGAGCACCGGTACCAACTCCAACGCTACAATATGGAGGTAGAGGGAGAGCGCCGCCTATAGTGCTAGAAGAATGTAAGGAAAATTGGAGTTGTACTGAATGGTCTGAATGTGTTAATGGAACGCAAATAAGAATTTGTACTGATTTAAACAAATGTGGAACAACAAAAAACAAACCAATAGAAAAACAAACTTGTGAAGTTAAACCACCAGAAAAGAAAGTAGTTTGCGGTAATGGTGTATGTGAATCTGGAGAAGATTACATCAACTGCCCAGCAGATTGTCCAGCACCTGCCACAACACCAACACCATGGATACCAACTGGCACGAGGATATTAAGAGGACTTGTTACATTTATAGTTTCACCAACAGGAGTTGCTGTGATATTTGTTTCAGTTGTAGGGGTTATAATGTTTATTCTTTGGTATAAGAAGTTATGGACCAAGTAAAAATTTCATAATAAATTTCATGTTTCATTTTAAGAGAAACAACCTCTCCAACTCTACATCTGACTCATACAAAACCATTATTAATGCTCTATCTCTTGGATTGCTAGCTTTATCAGCCATTGCTTTGATATCCTCTTTTGTTAGCAACTCTTCTGGTAATTTTCGACTAATATTCAATTTTCTAGGGGTTTTAATCCAACTAACTACTTCAGGATAAACTCCCCAACCATCTGTCTTGTAGTACCACTTGTAAAACTTTTTCAACACAACTTTAATTTCATTCATAGTTCTAGCTGAAACTTGCTTTTCTTTTAGTAAAGGAAATCTTACTCCCAACTTCCTTAGAAAATCTGGTCTCTGTCTTTCATTCAGAAAATAAACCAAATTATCTTTTGTCATCTTCTCAAAAGGCTTTTTTACACATAAACCTAATGTTCTAAGATGTCTCAAATAATTCAAAGTAGTTTTTGGGCTAAGACCATCAGCATTACACTGATTATAAAATTCTCTCAAAACTTTCAACTGAGAGGGCATCAATTTAGGAGGAGGATTTTTGTGGTGCGTAAATTTTTCTGGATATAATATCTTTTCTATTTGGTCATGAATTATCTCTAAAGTGTAACTCATCAGCTACTACTATGTTTCCGCGAACTATTTATATCTTTGCTTTAAAATGAAAATATACTTCATCGACATAAGCGATAGACAAACCTATTCAAATTCTATAGACTTTTTTTCTATGCTCAAATCTTAGAAGGTATAACTTATCTCCGATGGCAGAATAAATAAGTCTGTAGGACTTAATGTAAACTGCTCTCTCCCCCTTTAACTCGAACCTCAAAGGTTTGCCAACATCAGGATTTTTAATAATTTTTTCAATTTGTTTTTTAATCCTTTCTTTAATAGCAGTATCTTTAACTTTCTTGAACTCATCCTCAAATTTTTGAGTCCAAATTACCTCTTTTATTACCATTTGGTCAACTCTTTCAAGAAATCTTCTCTACTAGCTTTTCTAAATTTTCCACTTTCTATTTCTCTCCAAGCTTTTTCTACATTCTTAAGAGCAATCAGGTCTTCTTTCAAAATTGGTTTTTCGATTTTCTTTAATATTATTAATTTACCTTTTTTTGTAAGGGCAAACAAACTACCTTTTTTGATATTTAATTCTTTTCTTATATTCTTAGGTAAAACAATTTGACCTTTTGAACTTATTTTTGTTATTTCTAATATTTCTTCTCTTTTCATATTAGTAAGATATTCTTACTTATATTTAAGCTTTTAGTTTAGCTGATTTAAGAAGGAAGGCATACTTCATTGGCATGAAAGCTTCTAAGTCGCTCTGATAGCCACAGCTACTACATTTGTAGCCGATTGTGATTTCTTGATTGGCTAAATTTTTTATCTTGATAGGCTTTATTTTACTCTCACAAATTGGGCATTTTTCTATTTTTGGCAATTTCAAAGTTTTCTTCGTCTTAGCCTTAACTTCAATTTCTGGAATTTTTAAAGCAATTCTCTTCACCCTTATTGGTGACAAGGTGTAGCTCTTATCTTCTTTTTTCAACTTTCTCAAAACAAGAGTGGCAAGCTCTTCTTGTGACTCGACTTTAAGCCTCCTCCTCAGTATCTCCTTTATTGCTTCCATCACCTTGCTTTCTTCGGCAATTTTTCTACTTTCCAAGTTGACCCCTCCTTAGAATATCTATCACAGCGTCTTCCAAGGAAAATTCTTTCTGGATTTTGTTGATTGAAAAAATGAAGTGTTCAACATCTTCCATATATTTTCCATGTTTTTTTCTCAAGCTTGCCATCCATTCCTCAAAATCAGAAAAACTTTTGTGGATTGTGCCTACCACAGAAGTTTTACCCATGCCCTCACCTTGGGCAAGTAAAAAAACTTGCGGCATTTTACTTAAATCTGGAAGCATCTTGCCCTTTACATCTATCTTTGAAAAATCGGCTATCCTGAAAAGTGTTAATGCTACAAGACTCATACCCAACTTCTGAAAATCAACCACGGGCTTGTATTTCTTGATGTATCCCATTTTCTCCAATCTTTGTCTTATTCTTGTGACGGTTGGTTGGGTTATGTTAAGTAGCTTGGCTATATGTTTGTCTGGTACCCTCGCGTTTTCCAGAAGTTGAATGAAAACTTCTCTTTCTCTCTTCTTCAGCACTGATAAATAAATCGATTTGCCTGTATTTAAATTTTTCTTTTCTAGGAAAATTTTTAAAAACAATACAATTCGACTCGAATAAATTTACATAAGATTTTTATAATCATCCAAATTATCTTTTTCAATAAAAAGGTGTTCAAAGTGAGAGAAACAGTAGTATGTAAATTTTGTCTGGAACCAATTTTCAATTTCATTTGTGTGAATTGCTTAGAAGCTTCTGTTGAAAAATGGCTTTCTTGTCTTGAAATTTCAGACGACTTCAAGAAATTTTCAGAAAATTTGAAAAATTTGTTTGAATCTTCTTTCGAAAAAGAAAAATGTATGAGGTGTGGGATGATGGTTGAAGTACCAATTTGTCCTTACTGCTACATTAAAGAAGTTTTTAATTTCTTGTACTCGAAAGATGAAAAATTGGCAGAAAATTTCATCAAACTCTTCAATTTCGATTTCCTTAAAGTTGGTCATAATTCTGAAATAACAATTACAAAAAATTTTAATCCAACCATAATTTCTGAAGAAAAAGAAGATTTCGACATGAATATTTGCGAAAATTGTGAAAATCAGTCTGACTATTTGAAAAAGGTTAATGGAAGCTATCTCTGTGAGGTGTGTAGAGATGAAGATTAGCCTTGAAAAATGCCCTAAGTGTGGCTCTAACAGAGTAGAGGTGATTGAAGCTAGTTATCCACAAGCTTATGAATGTAAAGATTGTAAACATATTTTTGTAAAATCTCCTAAAGCTTTGGTTGATGAATGAGAGAAGCTTGGTAATTTTAAATCATCTGTCTAAATAAATTTATTTAAGGTTCATGTATTTGCCCAGGTCGCCTAATCTGGTATGGCGCCAGCCTGGAGAGCTGGTGGTCGAAAGACCGTGTGGGTTCAAATCCCACCCTGGGCGCAATCAAATCTTTATAAATCTTTTTCTCTTCTATACTCATAGAAAACTCTAAATATTTTGAAGAATCTATCTGGAAAAAACATTTAATGTTTAAAGAAGAAATATCAAATTAAATGGTAGAATATTTTGCTACCCAAGACACAAAACAACTTAGTAAAAAATATCCAATTGAAGAAATTTTAGGTTTTTCCCAAGAGTTTTGGGCGGATGAAAATCTTTCTCTAAACGATGTTGTGGGTTTATACACCAACCTTGAGATCTTTGATGAAAAACTTAGTATCGAGTCAGAAATTGTTTTGGCAACACTTCTACATGGAGCAGCCAAAAATAGTGAATGGGTTGCTTGTCTTTTCTCCTCACCAGATTTTAAAACCAACTCTTTTATGAAAAAAGTTACAAAAGACGAAGAAACATTGTCAAAGTCTCTATTAAAAGTTTATGAAGAATCCGACCTTATAGAAGAGGTTGAGAAGCTGTATAATTATAAATTAGTGGATTGCAGAAAAATTGCAACTGCCATACAAACTGGTGGAAAATTCTATTTAAAAGTGGGATTGTATATTGTTCCAACAGAAAAATTTGTAGAAATTACGAGAGATATACACCGGTATTGGGGTGTAATTTAACCAATTATAGCTTTTATGACATCAGCTCTTGCAACAATTCCTACCAACTTTCCATTTTCCACTACTGGTAATCTATTCACATCATGCTTTTCCATCAAGTTAGCTGCGTCAAAAACACTTGCTTCAGGGTCTATAGAAATAACTTTTTTGGACATGATATTTTTCACTTTTATATTAGAGATTTTCTTTATTTCTTTCTTCAGCTTGATGTAATCCTTGCCAGTTTTCACCAAATCTAGAAAGAGCAAACCCAGAAACGGCAACTCGTATGCAGGCCCTATTTTCAATTCTGTTTTCAAGAATTTTACTATATCTGAAGTGCTTACTATTCCCACAATTTTATCATTTTCAAGCACAGGGGCGCCAGAAATATTTTTCTCGGAAAGTACTTTAGCAACTTCAAATATAGTTTGCTCAGAATCAAAGCAAATTACCTTTGTGTTCATAATTTCTCTTACTTTTTTCATCTTCCCTAATATATTTTTTTCTTTCAAGATTAAAGATTCTTTAAACCATCATCTTACTCTAGTGCCAGGTTCAATCTCCTTTTCTGGTTGAATTAAAGCTATGTTTCCCTTGCCATCTTCTGCAGCAAGAATCATGCAATTGCTTTCCACACCCATGAACTTTGCAGGCTTCAAGTTTGTCACAAAGACAAAGCTTTTTCCAACAAGCTCCTCAGGCTTGTAATATTCCAAAAGACTAGTGACGGCTTGTCTTCTCTCATTTCCAAAATCAACTTGAAGCTTTATCAATCTCTTTGAGTTTGGTACAACTTCAGCTTCCAACACTTTACCAATCTTCATCTCAACTTTTTGAAAGTCGGCAAATGAAATTTCTGCCATTTTTCATCCCCCCTTAACTTTAACCTTTTGGTAATTTATCTTTTTGAGCTTTTATTTTTTCATCTTCAATAATTTTGAAAAGAATTTCAGGCTTCCTTATCTTCCAACCCGGCTCAAGTTTTAGCAAAGAAGCTGAAAACCATTCTTCTTCATGAACAGAATCTTCATATCCCAACATCTTCCAAAGCTTCTCGGCAGAAAATGGTAAGAAAGGTGCAAGCAAAATTGCTAAGCAGCGAACAGCATTTGCACAAAGGTAAAGTGTGGTTGGAGCTTCACTCTTCTTGCTCCAAGGCTCTTTCTTCTGGAAATATTTGTTGCAAGTTGTGGAAAAATCAAGAATATATTTCAAGGCTTTGTCAAGTTCAATTCTTTCTATAAAGTTTCCAACAAAAACTGCAATTCTCTCTATCTCTTTTTTAAATTCTTCATCTTCTTCTCTATATTCTGTTGGCTTTGGAATCTTTCCACCAAAATTGGACCAAATAAAGGTTAAAGTACGATGAACGAAATTGCCTATGTTTGCAACAAGCTCATTGTTTATCTTAGCTTGAAATTCATCCCAATCAAAGTTTATGTCGGCTTGAGAGTAAGGTGTAATTCTTGTTAAGTAAAATCTTAAATAATCAGGGGGGAAAGTTTCCAAGAACTCTCTCAAGCTTATATACCATCCCCTGCTCTTAGAGAATTTTTGACCTTGAAGCATTATATGACCTCTGGTTGGAATAAAATCGGGAAGCTTGTAACTTCCTTCAGCCATCCTCATGGCTGGTAAAAAGAGGTAGTGGTGATAAACTATATCTTTGCCTATAAAATGGTAAATTTTTGCAGAATTCCAAAATTCTTTTCCATCCAAGCCTTTATCAGCAAAGTATTTTAAGGTGAAAGAAATGTAGCCTATGTGATTATCAAACCAGTTGTACAAAACCTTTCCCTTGGCCTCTTTCAAAGGTATTGGTACACCCCAGGGTATTTCCCTTGTTATGTCCCACTCCCTCAAACCTTCTTTTATCCATTCTAAAACATAATTCTTAACTTCCGGTTGTAGGTTTTGGTTTTCTTCTAACCATTTTTTCAAATCTTCTGAAAGACGTGGCAAATCAAAAAAATAATGTGTTGTTATCTTGGTGGTTGGTGTTGAGCCACAAATTGCACAATGAGGCTCTTTAATTTCACCCGGTTGTAAAGCTCTTCCACAAACTTCACAAGAATCTGAATATTGATCTTTTGCCCCACAGTAAGGACATATTCCTTTTATATATCTATCCGGTAAAAACCTCTTACAATTCTCACAATAAGCTTGCTCTATTTCTTTTGTGTAGATGAAGCCCTTTGCATTCAAAACTTTAAAGAAATGTTGTACAAGTTCTACATTCTCTTTTGAGTGTGTTTGGTAGAAAATCTCAAAATTTATACCCGCAGCCTTTAAATCTTTTAGTTGTTCGGTATGCCAAAAATTCACAAAATCTTCCGGTTTTTTTCTCTCTTGCTCTGCCTTTATCAAAATTGGAACACCAAAGTCATCTGTCCCACAAACATGAATTGTCTCATACTTACACAGTTTACAAAATCTCGCGAAGATATCTGCGGGTAAGTAAGTGGAAGCTATATGACCAAGATGAATTTCACCATTTGCATAAGGTAGTGCACTAGTTATTAATATCCTCGCTAATTCAACCACCTCTTAAAATAAAATTGAAGTTGAGAATAATATTCTTTACCCTCTGGAATAGAAAATGAAAAATTCTAAATTTTCACATCTTTCAAGGAATCCACCACCATATCCGGTTCTATTTTTCCATCCATCTCCCTATCAACCCCCGTTCTCACTAAAACACCGAAATACCCACATTTTTTTGCAAGACCGATATCAGCCTTTAGTTCATCCCCAAACACAACAGTTTCTTTTCTTGACGATTGAACAAAAAGCTGAACAAGCTGGCACATGATATTGGAAGGCTTACCCAAAAGCAAAGCTTTTTTGTTGCAGGCATGTTCTATGGATTTAACTATGCAACCAGTGCCGGGCCACACTTCATTGCTATGAATAAAAACTCTGCCAGTGGCTGCAGCTATAAGCTTAGCCCCCTTTCGGCTTGCTTTGATGGCAGTTAAAATTTTTTGATAGTTAAAATTGACATCATGACCAATAACAACATAATCAACATTTTCATCTTCCCGAACTTCTACTCCCCATTCTCTCAAATCTTCTTTCAAAGCATCACAAATAACAAAAGCCTTGCTTTCCTTGTATTTCAAGAATTCAGCAATAGCCATGCTGGAGCTTACAAGCTCATCTTCTTTGCACTCAATGCCAAATCCATTCAATTTTTCAATCAATTGTTTTCTCTTAACCATGGTATTGTTTGTTATGAACAAAACTTGCTTTCCTTTCCTTCTTAACAAGGTTGTGATTTCCCTTGCTCCGGGCATAAGCTCTTTCCAATTCCATACAGTTCCATCCAAATCAAAAATGAAAGTTTTGAACTTGGAAAACTTCATACTATATGTTTTTTATATTTCAGAAATTAAAATAAAATTATGATTGGTAAAGTTGTGGTAGAAGGTTTCAAGTTTGCCTTCTCCTTGAAAAGAATGCTTCCCTATATTTTCCTGAACCTTTTGCTTTTGTATACCATCTGTGATATGCTTGGGAGGTTTGGATCATTGAAAGAACTAACTCCCGAAACCTTGGCTTCAATAACCTCACTTTACGGTTTATATCTTTTCGTTTTTATTTTCTTTGGTTTTTCTCAACCCTTACTAATTGCTGTCATGTTTCATCAAGCCAAAAACTTCGGTAAAAAAATCCCGATGAAAAAAAGCTTTAGGTTTGCTTTTTCTATTTTCCTAAAATCTTTCCTCATCTTGATGACCTTGGCTGGAATTTACATCTTGATTGGTCTCATTCCTTTCTTTTTGTTAGGTTTAGTTTTGATTTTGTTTTTTAGTCTAGCTTCTTTTTATGTTTATCCAGCAGCGATAATGGATGGGAAAGATATAGTAGAATCCTTTAAGAAAAGTTTCTCTCTTTTCAAGGCAGCTCCTTTCAAAACTTTCATAATTGCTTTGCTTATAACTTTAATTTCCCTTGTTTTAGTCACAATCTCCTTTTTCCCCCTCATATTTTGGCTTAGTGGCAATATTTATGCTCTCTCCATGCAAACCCAAGATGTCACAATTCTTGCAGAATATTTAGCAAGACTTTTGGTGTCCCCAACAATAATTCCTTTCTTGTTAATTCCCTCCCTCGCACTAGCTTTTTGTCAAGTGATGAAAATTGGGATGGAAGCAAGGCTCTATTCTCTCCTGAAGGAAAAAACTTAATTTCACTTCTTCCTTAAAGTTCTATAAGAATAAGAGCTTTGTCTCAAATATAAATTTTATGAAAAAATTTTTCCAACTCATGGAAAGCTTTGTCAAGCAGATAAGGGAAATGGAAAATCAGAGGATGGAGCTTGCTGAAGCTTTAAGAAAACTTGGTTCTGAAAGGATAATAGTTGAAGTTAAGGCAGATGATCTTAAAAAAATAAAGATTGCTGGAATAGATGGAGGTATGGTAAAAGAATCTTTCCATGGTGTTGATCTGATTTTGCTTAAAGCGGTTGGTGTTATTTTTGATTTTGAGGATGGGAAGCTGAAAGAAGTAAACTATTACCCCGAACCTTTACCTACACCTATCCCAAGTATTATTTTCGATCCTTTCTCTGAGCTTGAGTTTGAATTTAATTCAAACATGCAGAGACAAATGGTGGAAGTGGAAACTGCAAAAGAAGTGATAGAAAAATTCAAGCCAAACTTGCTTTTATTGGACGGTTCCATAGTTCCACATTATGTTCAAAGGCCAGAACCCTCCTCTCTATTATTTCAAATTTATCAGCAAATGATAGAAACTTACAAAAATCTTTTTTCAGTTGCTGAAGAAAATGGAACAATTCTTGCAGGGGTGATAAAAGACAGTAGAGGTACAAGATTTTGCGAAATATTGGCCAAAAGCCTTATTTTATTTCCGGAAGTTAAAGAGGCTAAGGTCTTGCTGGAGAAAACTAAAGACACTAACTTGCTTTCTTACGCTTTAAATTATGGGGAGAGAACCTTTGCTTTTGCTTATTCTTCTGAACCGGAAAAGCATTCTATTTTAAAAGAGTTTGATGAAATTGGCAAGAAGATATACAGTTTTTATTTGAAGACAGCAGAATTTGACAGGCCAATAAGAATTGATTTTTTGGCTGGCTCAAATGAAAGTGAGCTTGCTGACAAGATTTCTTCCATTTTACTTGCAATTTGCAACTCCTCAACCTATGGTTTTCCTTCTATCTTAATAGAAGCTGATTTGAGGGCAAGGTTAAGTGAAGAAGAAGTAGAAGAATTTGGTTTGGATTTGAAAAGCAGGCTGGGGAATTTAGCCAGTATGTTCGAGCTCAGGAGAAGGGAAAGACCGTTTTAAGATTTAAATTAATTAAGTAAGAAAGATTAATCATGAGCGTGGAAGAGATTGAGGAACTTGTTGAATGGGCGAGCAAATATTTCATAGGAATTGAATATTCAAAATTGTATATACTCTCAACTATTTCAGAATCTTTACTTTTTGTAGTATTCCCTACGCTTGCTTGCAAAATTAAAGAAAAATTGAGAGATAGTATAAATAATTTGGATGAAGATGAACTTCGACTATTATTGGAGTTATATAAGAAAAAAGATACCAAGGAATCAGAGTTGCAGGATAGAATAATGAAAATTTACTTTTCAAAAAATTCAAGTTGATTTAAATTAAAAAATTCAATAGCAAAAAATACACCTAACTTTCTTCTCTTCACAAATTCTTCTTACCTTTTCCTTTAACTCTCCCCAATAGTTGTTCTTGAAAAACAAAATTTCCTCCCATTTTTTCAAAAGCTCAGGATAATTTTCTTTCAAAACTTTAGAAACAGATTCCCAGACTCCTGGTTTTAAATTCAACTTATCAACCCAAACTTCATCTACTTTCAATTCAGCCATCTTCTCAAAATATCCATCCAAGTTTTTGTCTGAGAGATAGGGAAGAACTGGTCCGAAAAAAACATAAACAAAAATTCCATTTTCTTTCAAAACTTTGATTGCTTCAAGTTTTTCTTTAACAGGGGATGAGTTTGGCTCAAATTTTTCTCTTATTTCTTCATCTAAAGTTGTTATGGTGAAGCCAATTTCGCAGCTCTTGAATTTCTTTAACAAATCTAAATCTCTTAAAATCAAGTCAGATTTTGTTTGGATTATGATAGGAAATTGATGTTTCAACAAAATTTCCAAACATTTTCTTGTAAGCTGATACTTTTTCTCCAAAGGTTGGTAAGGGTCGGTCAAGCTACTTAAGAAAACCTTGCCTTTTTTCTTCCTTAAAATTTCTTTTTTCAAAATTTCTGGTGCGTTAATTTTGACATCAACAAATTTCCCCCAAGCTTCTTCATGCAAAGCAAACTTTTTTGTTATACTGTAAGCGTAACAATATTTGCACCCATGCTCGCAACCAACATAGCAATTAATGCAATAGTCAGCAAGCTGGCTTTCGTTCAGCAAAGACTTGCACTTAATTTCTTTGACGATCATGAAAACACTGGAAATCTACTTCCAAAACCTAAGTATATATTGTATCCTTATTCTTATTATATGAGATTAGATTTGTTTAAATCGCATGATATAAAAAAACAGAAAACCATTAAGTTGAATATGACATAAGTTTGTGGAGAGTGTTGTTTATACCTTGGTGACAAGGTGAAGTAAATTATGCAAAGTAAATTGAGATTTCAAAAAATGAGAAATCCCTGGATCGCATCTGTTATTAATAATCCAAACATTCTTTCAGAATTAAGCGGTAGTGGCATAAAAGCTGTTACTCGGAATTTTCGTTGTATTTTGTGTAGAGGTGGAAAACTTTTATGTGGGAAGACAAGATGTCCTATTTTAGTCAGATTTTATGCCCAGATGAAAACCATATCTTTTGTAGATAGCTTCAGAGTAGAAGGCTCTGCTCCAGGTGGAATATTTGTGGGTAAGTTTGGCTATCCCTATTGCTTTGTAGGGCCTCTGGTCCCACCTTTTCATGGTGATACAACAATTTTAGATACACCTGAATTATGGTCTGGTAAGTCCATAGAAGAGATTGTTAGTTTTCGTTCTCAATTGGTAAGGGGAAAATATAGAGTTCATGTAAAAAATGTCAGAGGAGGAAGAATAGTTGAGCTCACAAGAGAATTGGCCCTTTCCAAACTTCCTACTGACACAGAAGTAGAATTTACAAAAAAACCTTCAGGAAGGTTGATATTAGACGATGAAGTTCAGCCCTTTGGTCCTTCGGCTCCATTAAAGAAATTATCTATAGGAAATATTAAGCCAGATCAAAGAATCGAGAAAGCCTCTAGTGATACTGATTTGAAAGCAGAAGATGCTGTAATAATGCTTTATAACAAAGGTGTATTGATCTCAAAGATTCAAACAGCTTTTTCAGCAGGATTGTTTGGAATTGAAAAAAATCGACGGTTTGTTCCCACCAAGATGAGCATAACTGCAGTAGACACTATAATCTCGCAAAATCTTTTGGAAAAAGTGAAGGAGTTTCCATTAATCAACGAGTTCAGAGTTTATGAACATTTTGCTTTAGACAACAGATGGATAATCTTAATGGTTCCTTCCTTTTGGCAATATGAACTGATAGAAGCTTGGTATCCAAAAACAACATGGAATCCTGAGGGGAAAGAAGTTGCAATTTACTCAAGTTCTGAAGGATTTGAAGGAAGAAACACTTACGCTGAAATAGGTGGTTGTTACTACGCGGCAAGACTTGCAGTGAGTGAGCATCTTGAAAGAGAGAAAAGGCAAGCAGGAGTAATAATTTTTAGGGAAGCACACCCTGGTTATATCTTACCGGTTGGTGTGTGGAATGTAAGAGAAAATGTGAGGGAAGCTTTGAAATACAAGCCATTAAAGTTCAAGAGCTTAGAAGAAGCTTTGAAATACATTTCATCAAGATTGGACATAAAAATTGGTGATTGGATTAACAACAGCAATTTATTGAAGGGTATGCTCTACCAAAGAAAGCTTTTAGATTTCTTAAGCAAGGAAAAGCCTTTTTGGCCAAAATAGTTTACCTTACTATTTTTGCAAAGTTTGGTGTTAACACAAGATAGCCCTCTTCTGTTCCGGCTATGTCAAATCCATACTGGTTTGAAACCCTTTTGAGCTTCTGTACACAATTCTGGAATTCTCCCAAATCAGTTTTCTGCAGTTCTTTGGTTTTCAAGAAGACTATGTTGCCTTCTCTCAAGAGTTTTGTTATTCTTTCTATATCAACAAAATCTTTTAAATTTTCAATTCTCACATAAACTGGTTGAACAGGTTCTTCCTCAGTCGGCAGCTCAATAGGCTCTTCCTTCCTAAAAAGCTTTTTGATGAAATTCATTAATCAACACCTTGATATTATTTTGTCTTCGATAAATTTATATCTGTTGCAAAATCACAAATTTTCAACAAAGTCGGCAGCATTTCTTATACTTATCGAAAAACCTGGCTCGACCCCCAACACAACCACTTTCTTCCCATACTCCTTGGCTTTTAACACAACTGGTAAGAAATCTGCATCTCGAGTTGCTATCGCAATTACATCAACATTTTTTGTCAGTAGAGTTTCTATTGCTGACACAGCCAAAGCAACATCAACATCACTCGCTTCTTCCTCTTTTTGCGCCAAAACCATGGTACATTCAAATCCCTCATTTATTATAGCTTCTATTAATTTCTCCGGAGCAAATTGATTCAAGAAAACCTTTGCTATGGCAATTCTCCCGTATTTTTCAACCCTCCTCCTTAGTTCTCTCAAGTCAACCATGAACTCTTTCCTTAGCATGTTTGGCCCATCAACAAAGAGGGCTACCACAGGTCTTTCTCTCCTTCTTTCCTCTTTTATCTTCATGTTTTTTCCCTAAACTCTCTTTCCGTTGATTTCTATATCGGTTGCAGTTCCCTCAAGCCTTAGCTTTTCCTCAAACTTCACACTTCCATTAAATCCTTCCAACTTTAAGTTGGCTTGCTCAAAATCAACTTTTATCTTCAAATCTTCCATTTCTTTACTCATCGTCCCTGAGACAGATGTCATGTTCAACAATTTGGCTTTAGCATTGCTCAAAAAGAAGTTTTCAGGAATCATTTCTATTTCCACTTTTACTTTACTTGTTTTCCAAGAGTCAAATTTTATCGAGCTTGCATCAGCTTTCAATATTAGCTTGCCTTCATTTCCAATCAAAACTTCCCCATCCCCCACCATTTCAATTCTAATCTTATCACCAACTTCCCATATTTTCCCATCGATAATTAAATTCAGGATTCGACACGAACATTCGAAGCCAGCATTGGAAAAAGAAAAGCTTTGTTTATAAGCAGCTTCCTTGTTTAATTCTAATTCAAAATTAAATTCTCCCTTTGGGGGAATTTTGATAAAAGAAGCGAGGAAGCCCCCAACCATACTTGTTAAATTTCTTGTCATACCGCCCAAAGAAATAGCATACTTTTTACCCTGCTCCGTGAACAACAAGAAGCCTGTGGCTGTGAGGATGACGGCGATTGCAACCAAATGTTTAAACTTCATCTTCTCTAAAAATTATTTAGCAAAACAAAAATAAATATTCTTGAAACCAATTTTATAGTGATTGCGATGACCTTTCTATTTCAGTTAGGTGGCGACTTTTGGTCCAACTTGCTTTGGTTGTTAATCTTGATAATTTTCTTCAATTTCTACCCAAGGATAATGGTCTCCCAACTTTTATGGAAGCTTGAAAAATCTGCTACCATGCTAGAGGGTTTGATGGCAGAGGCAAAAAAAATAGTGATGAAAAAAATAGAGAAAAAAGCAGGAAAAGGCTTAAAAGAAAAAATTGATAATTTCCTTGAATTCTTCATGATAGAGCCTGTGAGTCTCGATCCTTTTGGGATAATAAAAAAGCTCGAGCACATCTCGAATCTTTCAGAAGATAAATTCAAAACCTTTGTAAAAGATATAGCAAAAGATCTGGACAAAGAAGAGCAAGCTAACCTAATGATGGGATTGAGTGGAGCCATAGCTTTGAACCAACTGGTTAAAGTGGTAAGACATTATGTTGAGACTGTGAGAAAAACAAAGAATTTACAACTTGGCATGGTTTTAGAGATGCAGTTACCATTGATTGAGAGAATATCCAAAGCTTTATTACAAGGAACAGAGGCTTTGATAAACGGTTGGCCAATTGGTGATGCAGCAGGCTGTCTTGTTGCTGCAAGGCTTATAGGGGATAGCAAACCTGTGGAAATGGAAGAAGATGTAGTGATTGCAGAAAAGAGAATCAATGGTAAAAAAGTGATAATAATGAAAGCCAAGGGGCCTGGCGGAAGACTTGGTAAACTAGGAAGAGCTACAGAAAAACTTGTGAAGAAAAAAAAGATAGAGAAGATAATCACAATAGATGCTGCCGCAAAGCTTGAAGGCGAAAAAACAGGAAAAGTTGCTGAAGGTGTTGGGGTTGCCATAGGTGGTATAGGTGTTGATAGGGCTTATATAGAGGAACTTGCCACCAGGAAAAAAATTCCTCTCGACTCAATAGTGATAAAGATGTCTCAAGAAGAGGCAATTCAACCAATGCCAGAGGCTGTTTTGAAAGCAATTCCAACAGCTGTTGAAAAAACAGAAAAAAGCATAAAAAATTCCAAAGGAAACATTCTAGTCGTTGGTGTGGGGAATACTTGTGGAGTCGGCAATGACGCTAAATCTGCTGAAAAAGCTGAAGCTGAAGTGAGAAGAGTTTTGAAGATTCTTAAGAAAAGGGAAGAAAAGAAGAAAAGTTTTTGGGATTGGTTTTAAATCATCCCTTTTTTACCTTTAGTTCTTCCACAATTTTAGCAACTTTTTCATTAATTTTCTCCAAGGAACAATCATTTATAATCAGAAAATCTGCCATTTGTAGACATTCTCTTACCCTTTGTCCATATAAAGGTTCTCCCTCTCCCTGATCCCTCTCATCTAAAACTAAAAACTCTTCCCAAGTTTTTGGGTCACCTTCCCTTCCCCTGTTCTTTATCCTCTCCCATCTTAGCTCCCTAGGAGCATCGACTGCGATTAAGAAAAACTTATCACCAAATGTTTCTCTTAGGTAATTGACTTCACCAGGATTCCTTATTCCATCAACTATAATCATCTCCTTATCCCTTTGTAAGTAGTCTGTGGCAAGTTTGGCTAGAATAAAGTTTCCATATTTTTTTCTCAATTCATTTCCCATATCTTGCAAAGTCTTCCTGTCAACTTCCTTCTTCAATTTAGCTTGAATCACGGAAGACAAGGTGACAGAATAACAATCAAAATTTCTGGTTAAAGCTTCCTTTACCACTTCTTTACCCGAACCTATAGTTCCGGTTATGCCAATAACAAAACTTACCATTAAACTAAATTGTCAAAGAAAACTTAAATTTTTAACAAAAAGAATAAAAAAAATTCCCTTCTTATTCAAGAAGGGAAAATTTTAAAGGTCACATCCTCTTACAGTTTTTCTGCCGTTTGCTTTTGCCCTTTCTATTGCTTTTTTAACCTCACCTGTAACTACAGCATCTATTGCCTTCCAGAAATCTTCACTAGCCCTCATTCCTTTTAACAAAGCTCTGACAGCAGACTTAACAACTAAAGCCATTCATTCACCTCCAAATACTAATAAAAATTGAGTTTCAAGAGTATTTAAATTTCATTCTTACTTGTATTCCTTGACACAAGATTTTGCACCAAAAAGTTTATTTATTTTTTATTTAATAAATTGTGTATAGTTGGTTTTATGCCGCTTAGACCCGGAAGAACTATTAGAAGAATAGAAAGGCCTTATACTCGAGTATCAATGAAGGTTCCGAGGAAAAGCTATGTGGCAGGAGCACCGGTCTCAAAAACTCGTCAATTTGAGATGGGAAATAAAGCTGGAGAGTTTGATTTAACACTTTACCTCCTTGCAGAAAGAGCAGTTCAAATAAGAGACAATGCTTTAGAAGCTGCTCGAGTGGTTGCCCACAAGTTTTTGGAAAAAAAACTCGGCACTTCAAATTACTTCTTGAAAGTTTTGGTTTTTCCTCATCATGTGATAAGGGAAAAACCTATCGCTCAAGGTGCTGGAGCAGACAGGTACTCACAGGGCATGAGACTTGCTTTTGGTAGACCCTCCAATAGGGCAGTCCAAACAAAAGAAGGGCAAAGACTTTTCATGTTGAAAATAAGGAAGGAAAATTTGGAGATAGGGAAAAAAGCCTTGAAGAAAGCTGGGCTAAAGCTTCCAACACCTGTGAAGATTGAAATGGAAGAATGATGGAAGAAACTAATTTTCTCCTCCATTGAGTTAAAGAGACCTAAAATTTATTTGAAAAAAGAAAATTATATAGTATGGAATTTGTTGCTTGGTTTGAACAAATAGATAAGGACTCTTTAAATTTGGCCGGTGGTAAGGGCGCAAATCTGGGTGAATTGAGAAAAATAAAAATGCCCGTGCCTCCTGGCTTTGTGATAACAACAAAAGCTTTTGATAAATTTATAGAGTTAAATGGAATAAAAAATCAAATTCAAGCCTTCATAGAAGCTTGTGATGTTGATAACACAGAACAATTGTTGGAAACTTCAAAGAAGATTAAAAATTTAATAATTTCTCAAGATTTTCCAGTAGGGATGAGAACTGAATTAATAGAGGCTTATCGTGAACTTTCTTTTGCTGAAGAAATAATCACACCAAAAGCTTTAGAGCTCATAGCTGCTGGTAGAGATTACGCTTTGGTTGCTGTAAGAAGCTCTGCCACAGCTGAAGATTTGCCGCAAGCGAGTTTTGCTGGGCAGCAGGCAACTTTCTTGAATGTCAAAGGGATAAAAGATTACCTTGAATCTGTGAAGAAGTGCTGGGCAAGCTTATACGAGCCAAGAGCAATTTTCTATCGTGCTAAACACAACATAAAGCATGCGAGCATTGCTGTTGTTGTTCAGAAAATGGTGAGCTCGGATGTTTCTGGTGTTATGTTCACGGTAAACCCTGTAACAGGTGAAGATGAGATTGTAATAGAAGCTACTTGGGGTTTGGGTGAAACTTTGGTTGCTGGTGAAGTTGAACCTGATTTCTATAGAGTCTCGAAAGATGGAAGAATTCTAGAGAAGAAAATTGGGAAGAAGGAGAAGATGAGGGTAAGAGATCTGGCTACAGATAGGACTGTAGTTTTGCCTGTTGCTGAGAAGAAAGTTAATGCTCAAGTTATGAGTGATGAGCAAATTTTACAGTTGGCTGAATATGGAAAAGCTATAGAGAAACATTATGGCAAAGCGCAAGATATAGAGTTTGCCATAGAAAGAGGAAGAATTTTCATACTTCAAACAAGAGCAGTTACAGCTGTTGGTAAGAAAGAAGAAGTGAAAATTGAAGGGGAAGTTTTGGTTAAAGGTTTAGCAGTTTCTCCTGGAATTGCTTCTGGAAAAGTGAAAATAGTTCGCAGTTTACAAGACATAACAAAAGTTGAAAAAGGCGATATACTTGTGACTGAGATGACAACTCCGGATTTAGTACCAACTATGAGCAAATGTGCTGCTATAGTAACTGACGCAGGAGGGCGTGTGTGCCATGCAGCAATAGTGAGTAGGGAAATGGGAATTCCTTGTGTAGTTGGCACACAAACAGCAACAAAAGTTTTGAAAGATGGTCAAGAAGTTACAGTTGATGCTTATGAAGGTGTAATTTATGCTGGTAGAATTGAGATCAAAAAACCTGAAGTTAAAGTTGAAGAAGAGCTTCCTCCCCTAGAAAAGCTTACTGTCACACAAATAAAAGTCAATTTGGCTTTTCCTGAAAATGTTGAGCAAGTGGCTGAGAAAGTTGATGGTGTGGGCTTGCTCAGAATAGAACACATGATAACAAGAGGTGGAGTGCATCCAGCAAAGCTTGTTAGGGAGGGAAGAAAGGAGGAATACATCAAGATTTTGCTTGATGGAATAAGACCAATAGCAAAAGCCTTCTACCCAAAGCCTGTGTGGGTTCGAACTTTAGATGCAAGGAGTGATGAGTTTAGAAATTTAGAAGGAGGGGAAGAAGAGCCGAAAGAGGATAACCCCATGCTTGGTTGGCATGGGATAAGGAGAAGCTTGGATGAGCCTGAGCTCTTGAAAGCAGAATTTGAAGCCATAAAAAGGTTGCATGAAGAAGGTTTGAATAATGTTCATGTCATGCTTCCTTTTGTGATTTCAGTTGAAGAATTAAGGAAAGCAAAAGAAATAGCGAGAGAGATTGGTTTACCTGAAAGTTGCAAAATCGGGATAATGTGTGAAGTTCCATCATGTGCTTTAAACATCGAGGACTTTTGTATGGAGGGTGTAGATTTTGTGTCAATTGGCTCAAATGATTTGACCATGCTGACTCTTGGTGTAGATAGAAACAATGCCAAAATTTCAAATCTTTACTCAGAATTCCACCCAAGTGTTCTAAAACTGATTAAACATGTTATAAAAGTTTGCAATCGATATGGGATAGAGAGCTCGATTTGTGGAGAAAGTGGGAGCGATCCGGAGATGGTGAAATTGTTGATAAAATTTGGAATCAAAAGCATCTCATGCAATATTGATGCAATTGAGAAGGTAAGGATGGCTGTAATCAGGACAGAAAGAGAGCTTATATTAGAATTTATGCAAACTAGAAAAAATGTATGAATTAGCCTTTCAATTACTTTATTTTTCTTTCACATCACCCTTGTATTCAAAAACGGGCGCTCCTCCTAAGATGGTGTAATATATCCCTTCTCCTCTTTCATGAAAATCTCGAAAAACAGACTCTGCTATTCTTTCTGCTTCTTCTCGTGAGATGGGATAGCGCCCCAGTATATATATTATTGCACCATCTAAACTAATAGAAGAAAGTTCCCGCACATAATTTCTGAATTTCTTCTCTATTTCCCCCATCATAATAAGTTATCTCAACATTAACCTTTTTAATCTTTTCTCCAAGGACAAACTTTATTTCTTGGGAAAAGAAAAAACCAATTATGCAAGTTGTTGACAAAAACATCCTAAAGAAAGTTTACAAAAAGAGGCAAGAGTGGTCAAAAAAGTATGATTTTGGCCATTTACTGGTTGTGGGCGGAAGCAAATTCTACTCTGGCTCTCCAGCTTTCAATGCTTTAGCTGCTTTGCGTGCAGGTGTTGATTTGGCCACAATAGTGGCACCAGAAAAAACGGCTTATGTTATCAGAAGCTTTAAACCAGACTTGATAGCTTTTCCAATTGAAGGAGATTTTTTCACGAAGAAGAATTTAGATGAAGTTTTGGAGTTAACAAAAAATAAAACTGCTGTTGTTATTGGGGGTGGCATGTCTAGAAGCGAAGAAGTTTTAGATTTCATCCTTGAATTTTTAAGGAGAGTTGAACTACCTGTTGTTATAGATGCAGACGCCATTCATGCTTTAGCTAAGGATGAGAAAGCAATTAAAGGAAAAAAAGTTGTTATAACGCCTCACTCCTACGAATTCTTTATTCTCTCTGGGATAAAAGTGAGCAAGAATGTTGAAGAAAGGATCGAGAGTGTGAACAAAATTGCAAATAAACTTCAAGCAACTGTTTTGTTAAAAGGGCACATAGATGTTATTTCAAATGGAATCAAAACTGCTATAAACAAGACTGGCTCACCCTATATGACAAAAGGTGGTCTTGGTGACACTCTAGCAGGAATTTGTGGAGCTTATTTAGCAAGGGGTCTTGATACCTTTACTTCAGCTTGTGCTGCTGCTTTTGTTAATGGTAAAGCGGGTGAGCTAGCAGCTAAAAAATATGGAGAAAGTTTATTGGCAAGCGATTTGATAGAAGAGATACCTAATGTGATAAAAGCTAAATTAACAAGCACATCTAGGAGTTAATTTCTTAATTTGCACGGCCACCGCTTTGAAATTGGGTTGGAAGCTTTCTTCATCAAATTGTGTTGGGAAAAGTTTGTTAACTAAGATTTTTTCTGAGTGAAAGTGCATACCGATTAAACCTTCTGGCAGAAACTTGTCAATTTTTGCTCTAACTTTAACTTTGCCATTTGAGTTAAAGACTTCTATCCAATCACCGTCTTTTATCCTAAGCCTTTTTGCATCTTTTTCATTAATGTAGCAAAAGTCTACATCAAATTTTTTGAGAGTTTTAGATTTAGAAGTAGCTTCATTAGTTAAAAAGCGATAAGGTGAGCGAAAAGTTGTTAAAATAAATGGATACTTTTTACTCCTAATTTCTCCCAAACCTTCAAATTTTTCTGGCATAAATCTTTTGAATTTTATTTCTTTGTCCACCCAAGCGTCATTTCCAAGATAAAGAAAGTCGTAGTCTATTTTGGAATAAGATGGGATCATTTCAACTATTTCTTTAAATATCTCCTTTTCCTTCTTGTATTTGAAGAATTTTTCAAGACCAAAATATTTGCTTAATTCCTTGAATATCAACCATTCAGGCTTAGCCTCTCCTACAGTTTCTCTTACTTTTTTCACAAGCCTCACTCTTCTTTCACCGTTTGTTATAGTTCCATTTTTTTCGATTAGCAAAGGAACTGGTAAAATCACTTTTGCAAATTTTGATGTTAAATTGAAATAACTGTCCATTTGAATTAAGAACATCTTTTTCAAGTTCTTGTGTACTTGATTCAAGTTAGGCATAGATTGAGCAGGATTAAACCCAGAGATAAAACAAGCTTTTACAGGCGATATCAAAAAAGCTTCAACAATATTCTTACCTTTTTTAATTTCTATTTTCTTCCCCCAAAATTTTTCCAATTTATCAAAATCCATTATGTGATCTGTTGGTAATTGATCGGGAGAACCAACCATATCCCCCGCCCCTTGAACATTGACTTCGCCACGGAAAGACAAAAGCTTCCCATTTTTAAGCAAAATCAAATTAAGCAGAGAGTGAACATTTTCTATCGCGTTCACATGTTGGGTTAGACCCATGCCATGCATAGCCCCAAATTTTTTTGATTCTGCTATCATCTTAGCAAAATTTTCAAATTTCTCCCTTGAAATTTTACAAATCTCACAAACTTTATCAGGAGTGTAATCTTTCACAAGCTGGGCAAGATTCCCAAACCCTTCAATTTTCTCAGCACTTTCATCATAACTCTTTTTTTCAATCAAAAAATTCATCACTCCATTTAATAGGGCGGTTTCTGAGCCAGATTCAATCAAAAGTAATTCATCAGCATGCTCTGAAGTCTGGTTTCTAATTGGCTGGACACAAATTATTTTTGTACCACCTCTCTTTGCTTCCAAAAGCCTGTTGAAAAGCACAGGATAATTTGATGCTGGGTTTGAACCGATTATCAAAATGCAATCTCTATCGTAAATATCTTCCATCCCCCAGGGATTTGCAGTTATTCCAAATACATTGGCAAGAGCTTGAACCGTAGCCCTGTGGCAAACTCTTGTGCAACAAACATCGACATTGTTAGTTCCTAACAGTCTAGCAAATTTTTGCATAACATAGTTATCCTCATTTGTGGTTTTTCCTGAGGGCACGAAAAAAATCTCATCTGGCAAGAGATTTTCCAAATTCTTTTTGATGTATTCATAAGCTTTTTCCCAACTCACTTTCTTCAATTTTTTGCCATATCTTATCATTGGGTGAAGGATTCTTCCCCTATCAACAACTTCATGAATTGTTAAGCCCTTGATACATGGCTTTCCTTTGCTCACAGGGTCTTCTTCATCCGGCATGACTTTCTTTATTTTCTTCCCCTCAACCTGAAATTTTAACCTACAACCGCAACCGCAATAAATACAAATACTCTTCACAATTCCCATGAAAAAGATTTTGTTTTTTTAGCTTTATAATTTTGGAAGTATTCCTACTCTTTCGAGAATAAACCACACACCAAAAATCAAAAGGATTGCTCCACAAGCAATTATGGGAGTGGTAATTTCAAAATGCTTTGTTATAGTTCCTCTTATAATTTCAAATCCAAGATAAATTCCTACGATGTCCCTAATAAATCCCCTTACACCCATAATTTATTTTCAACAATCAAAGATTTTATATATAAAGCAGAACAACTATAGTAATTGGCGATAGCATGGAAGTTGAAATTGAAGTGGGCGAAGAAGATTTTGAAGAAAAAGTGATTAAAAATTCAGAAAAAATTCCTGTAGTTGTTGACTTTTGGGCAAGTTGGTGTGGCCCTTGTAGGATGCTTTCTCCAATCTTGACCAAGCTGGCTAAGGAATACCAAGGAAAGTTTTTGTTAGCTAAAGTTAACATTGATGAAAACCCTAGGCTTGCAGAAGAATATCAAATAATGTCAATTCCAAATGTTAAAATATTTAAAAATGGTAAAATTGTTGATGAATTTGTTGGAGCAATGCCTGAACCTTTGGTTAAAAAATGGTTGGAGAAGAACATGGTGTGAAGATGGAAAGGTATGACTTGATAATAGTTGGTGGTGGGCCAGCAGGCTTGACAGCAGGAATGTATTCTGCTAGAAGGAAGTTGAAGACTTTAATAATAACCATGAATGTTGGGGGACAAGCTTTACTCTCTCAAAATATTTGTAATTATCCAGGCTTTTTGAATGTTAGTGGAATCAATTTAGTGAATAGGATGAAAAAGCAAGTTGAGAAAGCTGGAGCTGAAATAACATTAGATGAAGTGAAACAAATCTTACCCAAAGAAAATGAGTTTTTGGTTAAAACTGAAACAAGAGATTTTTTAGCTAGAGCTTTAATCTTAGCCTTTGGGAAAAAACCAAGAGTTTTAAATGTCCCTGGAGAGAGAGAGTTTATCGGGAGAGGTGTATCTTACTGTGCCACTTGCGACGCTCCTCTTTTCAAGAATAAGATTGTTGCTGTTATTGGTGGTGGCAACTCGGCTTTAGATGCTGCTTTACTCTTAAGCGAGTTTGCAAGCAAAGTTTACTTAATCCACAGAAGAGACGAATTCCGTGGGTTTGAAGCTTTGGTTGAAGAAGTTAAAGAAAGGAAAAACATCGAGCTCATGATGAGTTGTATTGTGACTGAAATAAAAGGTAAAGAAAAGGTTAATTCAATTGTCGTCAAAGATTTGAAAACTGAGCAAGCAAGAGAAGTAAATGTTGATGGAATTTTTGTAGAAATTGGATATGAGGTAGACCCTTCTTTGGTTAAAGGTTTAGTTAAGCTTGATGAGTACAACCAAATTGTTGTTGATTCAAAATGTAGAACTTTTTATCCAGATAGTGATAAGATAAGGCCTGGGGTTTTTGCTGCCGGTGATGTTACTAATGTTGTGTTCAAACAAATAGTTGTGGCAGCTGGTGAAGGGGCAAAAGCCGCTTTAGCAGCTTACAATTATTTACATGGAGTTGAAGATTTTCAAATTGTTGGAGATTGGTTGAAGAGGTGATGATATGGAAATAGAAAATTTTGTGGATGATCTTGGACCTGAAAAGATAATAGAAGTTTACAATTCAAAAGTTGGCTTGAAAGGGGTTTTGGTCATAGACAACACAACATTAGGACCTGGGAAAGGTGGAATAAGGATGACTCCTACTGTTAGTGTGGAAGAAGTTTTCAGGCTAGCAAGAGTTATGACATTCAAATGCTCTTTAGCTGGTTTACCATTTGGTGGGGCCAAGTCAGGAATAGTTGCTGATCCGAAGAAAATTTCTTTAGAGCAAAAAGCTGAGTTGATGAGAGCTTTTGGTAAAGCTTTGAAGGGAATTGCGCCTAAATATTACATAGGAGCACCAGATGTAAACACGGGAGAACAAGAAATGAGATGGTTTGTTGAGGGCAACGGTTCTTTGAAATCTGTCACAGGAAAACCAAAGGATTTGGGTGGACTGCCTCATGAGTTGGGTTCAACTGGTTTTGGAGTCTTTCATTCAACTTTAGTTGCTGCTAAGTTTGTCAAAATTGACATCACCAAAGCTACTGTTGCAATAGAGGGATTTGGAAATGTTGGCTCCTTCACAGCAAAATTTTTATCTCAGGTTGGAGCAAAAATTGTTGCAGTTTCAGACAGCAAAGGCGTTATTTACAACCCAGAAGGCTTAGATTTCGAAAAACTTTCGGAAACAAAGAAACAAACTAACTCTGTGATAAATTACAAGCCTGGTGAAGTTTTGCCAAATGAAGAAATTTTCAAACTGAAAGTTGATATATTGATTCCAGCAGCTTTACCAGATGTTATAAATGAAAGTAATGTGAATGAAGTCAAGGCAAAGCTTTTGGTTGAAGCTGCAAACATACCATGCAGGCCTGAAATTGAAAGAGTTTTGCATGAAAGAGGAATTTTGGTTGTACCAGATTTTGTTGCTAACGCCGGTGGCTTAATCTCTTCTTACTGTGAATACAGAGGGTATGATGAAAATAAAATGTTTGCTCTAGTTGAAAAGAAAATCAAGAAAAACACAAAGAAAGTTTTGAGGAAAGCTAAGAAGGAAAACATTTTGCCGAGGGATGCTGCTCTTATGATCGCGAAAGAAAGGATATTGAAGAAAAGGGTGTGAAGATGGAATTTTTTAATGTTTTGAAGAAAAGGCGCTCTGTTAGGGCTTTCACTTCAAGACCAATAGAAGAGAGCAAGATAAGACAAATTTTGGAAGCGTCTAATTCAGCACCTTCAGCAGGTAACCTACAATCTTACGAGATATTCTTGGTTGTGGATGAGAAGAAGAAAAGAGAGCTCGCTCTAGCCTCTTTTGCCCAAAGTTTTGTGGCAGAAGCTCCTCTTGTTTTGGTCTTTTGCGCAAATCCTGTAAGAGCTGAAAAAAGATATGGAAAGAGAGGTAGAAATCTTTATTGTATTCAAGATGCAACTATTGCAGCAACTTATGCTCAGCTTGCAGCCGTTGATTTGGGATTAGCCTCTTGCTGGGTTGGTGCTTTCGATGAAAAGGAAATTTTAAGGATTTTGGGGAATCCTGCAGATTTGATTCCAGTTGCTGTAATTCCGATAGGCTACCCTGCTGAAGAACCAAAACCAACAAGTAGGAGAAAACTTGAAGAGTTGGTTAAAAGGCTTTGAGTTTATAAAAGTTTTTGCTGTGGGTGATAAAAACAGGATTAAGATGAGAATTTAAGCAAGTGATTTTAAACCTAAAATCATCTCATCTTCAGCTTCTTGTTCAAGTATTCATAACAGTTTATGCAAATGTAAAATTTACCAATTTTCCTTGAATGTTTTTCACAAATTGGAATGCCGCAATTATTACAATTACCGACCATGTTGTTGTCACAACCAAGGAGAACACATTTCTTTTTACTTTTACTAACTTCCATGATTAGAATTTGTTTTTACTGATTATTTATCTTTTCTTTATAGAGAAGAAAATTCTATCAATCCATAAATTACTCATATTTTCAATTTTTTACCCTCAGCTAAGGATCATCTTTCAAATTTTTTAAATATTCTTCAAGCTTTTGTTTATATTCTTTTGGATCGAAGAAATAAACCTCTCTTACATATTCTTTACCATCTCTTATATACCCTGATAAAATAACGCTTCCGGAGCTCAAAAGGTTAAAATAAAAATTTTTTCTTTCAAACATATCTTTATTCTCAAATCCAAGTTTATCTAAGTAGGCTGGCTCAAAAAGATAAAGTTTATCTTTAGCGCCTACAGTATTCCATGCCACAAAAGGCCCATATTCTAATATCTTCCATTCAGACAAGCCTGAAATGTCTTCTTTTTTTAAATATCCCTTGGATAAACCTTTGAGTAGAACCTCTTTGAAAGAATAGAACAATTCTCTTGGGATATTTTTCTTGAGTTTATCTTCAAGCATAAGTAAAATGTCTTTATAATCCTTAGGAATTCTCTCTCGAAGAGTTTTTTCTATTTTTTTCAAGATATCTTGGTAAGAGAGTTTTACTTTTTCATTTAACGATTCAATGTCGAACTCACTCTTACCATCTTTTAAGTAAGATTTTGCTGTCAATTTCTCTTTTGGATAGCTTTTTCTTCTCGATTTCTCGGCTATTTTACTTGAGTTATAATTTTCTATCTTGTGTAGGAGCTCAAAAGATATCCCATCATCATTCTCTTCAGCCAGGCTTTCCATGATTTTATAATAGAGGATAAAGAATTAAAAGGTTTCTTAAACAATTTTTATTATGGTTTTGAATTTTTCATTTAAACTTTTTAGTCAAGCCAAGGAATTAAGGAAACATAATCAAAAGTTTTAAATACTTCATCATTCAGCAATAAATAGTATGTTGGGGAATAGAGAAGAGAAAGCATCATTTAAAAAACCATCACCAATTTTACATTTAGGTGCTCGGTTGTATGATGTTCTCCCTTATTCAGGGGAGGATATAAGATATTTAAGGGAATCATTTAAAAATTTTGGAGTTTATAACCTACCTCATCCCTTGTATGATTTAAGTGACGAAAAAACAGAAAAACTATACTCAGATTGTATTAAAAAAGCAAAACCCATGATGAGCCCAATAGAGATTTCATGTTGGAAGGAAATCACCTCTTATGTTAAAGCTCATATTGAAAAGTACGGAAATAGATCTCTTATCATAATTGAAGGGACCCCACGTTATATATGGGGTGCAGTGCCACAGCTTGAAGATTCTTATGGTTTAAGCTACATCTCAACCACCCCTTTTAAACTAAAAACAAATGCTTGGCGTAGATTGAATTTGGAAATTGAGATTGACATGTTAAGAAATTTGGGGATTGTTAAGTTTTTGGGATATAAAGATATTCGAGAGTATTTGGAAGCAAGAGAAAAAAATAAGGTTGAAAATATTGCAATCGGTATAGAAAGGGCAAACTTTCATCCATCTCACACAAAAGAGAAATTAATATATAAGGTTTTAAATGAATTTCTCTTGAAGATAAAACCAGGTAGTGTTTTGTATATTGGTGAAAGTTTGAACACAGACGAACTTAAGGAAGCTATAGTGAGAAGTGAGAACAAGTCAAAAGGAAGCGAACTCCTTGTGAAAGCCAAAAGATTGGGGTTGCCTGTAAGCATTGGTACATTTCCTTATAGAATTATTAATGTGCTCTTGATATGAAACATTAGGCTCAAGAAGAGAACTACCTGTGATTTAAAAAACTACATGGTCTTTCCCAACACCAGATATCCACTTTTTGTGTTGTTAAGGAAGATAAAAGGATATTGTATATTCATGTATACTTATAAGGAAGGTAGAAAAGAATTGATAAAATCTACACAGAGTTGAATTGCAATCGATGAAGCAATTTCTAAATATTTGGATAAAAACAGTGATGATATTTAAATTTGCAAGAGATTAAAAATGTTGCATACAAACCAACTCTTAACATAATGAAGCCTGCAACTGAGTTTGTCAATTACTGTAGTAGGGTAGTTAAACCTTCCCAAACTTGCGTAGAATACAGGAATAAGTTATTAGAAGCTTATGAAGAATTGCTCAAAGTATTGGAAGAAAGGAAAAGAATAGATGAAGAATTTAAGTGGTGGCCAAGTTTCCTTCGAGATGTGTCCATTGGAATTCTTAACATTATGAATGATGAAGAGTTTGAATCTGTTAAAAAACTTGGTTTGAAGTTTATTAAAGAGTTATTTGAATAAAACCACTTTCGAAATAAATACTCATACCTTCTTCTGAGAAAAAATTCAAGTACAATTAGCTGTGACTTTTTGTATAACAAATCTTTTAAGTAAGTGAATGTAATACTTACTATTATTTTGATGGGAACTTGTAAAATTTGTGGGAAAGAATCAAACCTCATTTCTTCTTATCTTAGCCTCTGTCTAAATTGTATTTTAACCACCAAACAGGCTGAAAAAATTTCCCTAGAAGTACATGCTAAATCAAGAATAGAGTTCAGCTTGCCCGAAAAAATCCCAAAAACTAAAAATGGGTTGTTTTGTGGTATGTGTGGTAATAATTGTAAAATTGGTATAGGCGAAACTGGTTTTTGTGGTTTGGTTAAAAACATTAATGGTAAATTGATAAGGTATGCTGGAACTCCTCAAAAAGGTCTTTGTGAGTGGTATTTAGACCCACATGTCACAAATTGTGTAGCCTCTTGGTGCTGTCCTGCTGGAACTGGTTGTGGATACCCAAGGTTTGCTTATAAAAATGGACCTGAGTATGGTTATTATAATCTTGCTGTATTTTACGGTACATGTAATTTCAACTGTCTTTTTTGCCAAAACTGGCATTTCAGGGAGAACATCAAACATTTGACACCAATAATTTCAGCAGAAAATCTAGCATCTCAAGTTGATGAAAAGGTTAGTTGCATTTGCTATTTTGGTGGAGATCCAGGGCCTCAATTGTTGCATGCGATAGAAACTTCAAGGCTTGTTTTGGAAAAAGCTAAGAAAAAAATAGTGAGAGTTTGTTTAGAAACCAATGGAAACCAGAACCCCAAACTATTGAAGAAATTTGCAAAGTTTGCTCTTGAATCGGGCGGAACTATAAAATTTGATTTAAAGGCATTTGATGAAAGGTTAAGTGTAGCTTTAAGTGGCATTAGCAACAAACTTGTACTAAAGAATTTTAAAATGTTAACAAAATTTCATAAGAAAAGAAAAGAAGTTCCATTTTTACATGCAAGTACTTTATTAATTCCAGGCTATGTTGAAGTTGAGGAAGTGAGAAAGATAGCCCAATTCATCTCAAAACTAGACCCAACAATACCCTATAGCTTGTTGGCTTTTTACCCAACTTTTTTGATGGCAGATTTACCTTTCACAAGCTATAAGACTGGTGAGAGATGCTATCAAATTGCTAAAGAAGTTGGGTTAGAAAGGGTTAGAATTGGTAACTTACATTTATTGTGTTAGATTGCTTGTCTGTAGGAATGTTATTAAAAGATTTTTTGGATTAATGTATTTTAGGGAAAAAAAGACTTATGATGTAGCAAGTAATTAGACATTTGTAAGAAGTCATAGATGCCATACTTTAAAGATAATGGGTTAAAATCTTTAAAATTTGTCTAGAAGTGGATCCTTAATTCTTAGTAATTATGTTATGAAATGATAAGGAAGTTTTGAAACTGTTAGAGGATAGTAAAAAAGAATTAGAAAGCCTTATTTTATTTTTTGTTGATTATGTAGTGTGAAAATGGATTAAAATTATCTAACTAGTGAGAAATAAGATTTTTAATCTTTGAATTTAATAGTAAATTAATGGAATATAGTTTATATCAAGAAAAACAGACAAGCAGAGGATTTGTAATTGTCATGACAATTTTGCTTATAGTTGGAGGACTAAGTTTAATTTCATATACAAAAATTTTAACTTCTATTTTGGGCGAGACTCCAACTTTTGTATATGTGATATATGGTATTGCTTTCTTCTTTATTGTTCTTGGAATCTTGTCATTTAAATGGGTACCAGCTTTGAGAAGAAGGTCAATGGGTTATTTTTCAGAAAGAAAAGATCTACATTTCTATTTGTTAGTGGGACTTTATATAGCAAGTTTCTTCTTTTTGGGACTACTCTTTACTTTGACATTTGGAATAAGTGCCTTTTATGTTGCTAGAGAAATCCGTAAAACCAATGATAAGAAAGGTAAAATTTTTATGGGGATTTCTGCTGTTCTAATTGGTATTTCAGTTATTTTACTTATTTTATATTTATTCATAGGTATGAAAATTATCATAGAAACAGTCGGCATACTTATGTGACCTTTATGGAGATGAAAAAAGTTTTAGCTTCAATCTTATTATTTCTTGGTATAATTGGTTTCATTTTAAGGATTTTTATCGGAGTAAAAATCGGTATATATATTCTATTTATCTCCCTACCTTCAATAGTTCTCATATTTTTTTCAGTTGCATTATTTTTAGAAAGTTCAACTAAGATGAATAAAAAATTATATTGGGTAATTACCATAATAGTACTTTTACTTGTCTGCGTTTACTGGACATTAATTGAGTTGAGAAGCATTGTAATATATAAACTTCTTGAGGAAATAGGTAGTGAAATAAAACAATCTCAAGAAAAAGCTATCAAAGGTTATAAACCATCAGCTATCCAACCTTAAACCCTAAACCATTTTTTAATAATGTGTTATCCATAAATTATGAAAAACATAAACTCTTTACTTCCCATTAAAAATCCAATTCCTACATTATAGAATATAGAACACTTCTAATCTCCTCTGTTGTAATTATCTTTCTCAAGATAATTGTGTATTTCAGTAGATTTTGGGTGAGTCCAAGAATTTAATCACCTTAGAAATTAAACTGTTGCGAGAACTGATGCGGGAGGTGGGATTTGAACCCACGAAGGCACTAAGCCACAGGCGCCTCAGGCCTGCGCGATTGACCTGGCTACGCGACCCCCGCACTAATTATTTATCTTTTATTCTCTGAATAACTTTAATCTATCAGCTTTAGTTAAAATTTTTGTACTTCGCACCTAAACAGAAAGATATGGTTATATTTCATTTAAATTACTTTCACCGTTTTATATAACATCCTTTCTAATTTCATTAATTTACTTTGATATGAAGGAATAGCAAGTTTTATGCTATTTTCTAGAACTTCTCTTGAAGTAATAGGAATTGAATCAATAATCATAATTCCACCTAGCGCGATACTTGCAAAGAAAAGCTCCTTGTTAAATTTTTTCCCATATCCTAAATTAAGCAATATTCCATCTGAGATTAACTTTATCCCTTCCAATATTTTATCTCTTTTAATTTCTTTCCCATTTCTAGGATCGTCTGCAGGTAGGCATTCTATTTTATATTCTTCTAAAATTTTTCCGGCAGCATAGTTTAATCTTGGAATATGCCAATGGTTTGAAATAGGACATACTTTATCTACACTTTCTATATGAGCGAGAAGAAAAAGCAACATCTTGCAAAAATATAAGTTAGATAGTGTACTATAAGAGAATGGCTCCACCATAATTTTTTCTCTATCAACGCCTTTATTCACTAAATAAGAACCAATTGAATATCCCTCATCTCTTCCACAAACTATAAGCATGTCTACCATAGAATTGTCATATGCTTCGATTGCTTTATCAGCCCTTGCTTTTGTATGCAGCTGTAAGCTTCCATCTGGATTGATACCAGCTCCATGAACTATGCCCACTTTCATAGAGTTATATAAAATCGCAAAAGATTTAAAATTTACCATCTAGGCTTCCAGCGCATAATCACGAAGAAAGAGATTATAAGAATAAAGGAAAATAATGTCGCCAAAACAGAAAATTCTGGAACAGCTACTTGATATCCTGCAATAGGGGGTTGTTCTACAATCCAAATAAACCAGGCATGTATTTTTCTCTTAAAATAATTTTTACCGCCTTTTTGCCCCTTGTCATAATAGAATATAAAAGATGATCCAAGTCTATTAGAGTACCAGAAGTTACACCAAGAACTATCCAAAATATACCACTTTGGATGTCTAAACCAAGATAAGCAACTATTATGTAAGAAATCGCTAAACTTTCAGCTGTATGTTGCCAAAGATACATATTAAAAAATGAGAGTTATGAAGTAAAATCTTTTTGTGTTGTCATAATTTTTTGTAAGTGTGTAAATTGTTGTATGCAATAAATTGTGGGAAAAGGAGAGAATCTTCCTTTATGTTTAGGTACTGTATAGATAATTTTACTTAACAGATTTTAATAAAAATAGAGATTCAAAAATTATCTTGGTTGCCAAGAATTCTGTTACTTTGCTTCCCATTGGCTCAATTTCCACCAAATCCAAACCCACAACTTTGCCTTTAAAAACTTCTTTTAGCAATTCTTGAAATTGAAACCAAAAAATTCCATCTGGTTCAGGATGACCAACAGCTGGAGCTACACTTGGGTCAAAAGCGTCTATGTCTATAGTTAAATAAATTTTGTTGTTTTTACAGAATTTTCTCAACTTTTGCTTAACTCCTTGGAAATTTTCCCTTATCATTTTTGATGTAAAATATAACATTTTTTTCTCTTTCACAAACTCCAAATCAAACTCATCACCAGATCTCACACCAACAAAACAAAATTCGCTCTTACCCTCTTCAAAGCTTCTCCTAACCCATGTTGCTCTATTCAACCTTTTTATTTCTTCTTCATTCAAGTTAAGAGGAAAAATAGAGTCAACCATTTTTTCATCAATGTAACTGTTTTTCACATCAAAATGGGCGTCAAAACTCACGACCTTCACTTCATCAAAAGCCTTTAAAGCAAAGTATGTTGCTAAATGCGATTCTGAAAGCATGAAAGGAATTTTTTTCTTACTTAAAATTTTTTTAATCACTTCTTCAATTTCATTTCCTCTTTCTACTTTCACATCACCAATATCAACAACTTTCACTTCTTCTATCAAATTTTTCTCCCTATCAACATCAAACCATTCCAAAAACCAACTTGTTTTTCTTAGCGAGCTCAACACCTTTTTAGAATTTTTTCCAAGTAAAGCTCCGAAAATCACAATATCTGCTTCTTCTTCACTAACCAAATTCAAGCAAAATTTGTTTTGCATATTAATTTAAATTAGTTGGAAATACTTAAATTCTCTGTTTCATTTTTTAAGAAGATAAGAGCGAAAACTGAAAGATTTATTTGGGGTGAAAATTAATTTCTTTACATGGTGTTTGAATACAAGAGCATAAAAATTGAGTGGCTTGGCCATGCTTCTTTCAAAATTTCTGATAAACTTAAAATCTACATAGATCCTTTTGAGATAGCAGAAGAGGAAAAAGCTGATTTGATTTTTATCACACATGAGCATTACGACCACTGCTCTCTTAAAGATATTAAGAAGCTTGTTAAAGATGATACTATAGTGATTGCAACAGAAGATTGTATAGCAAAACTTAGGGATTTTAAAGTTTTTCCAGTTTTGCCAGGAAAAAGCTATGAAGTTAAGGGAATCAATTTTTACACAATACCAGCTTATAATCTTGGGAAAGCTTTCCACACAAGAGCAAGCAATTGGGTTGGATATGTGATTGAAATTGAGGGAATAAAAATTTACCATGCTGGCGACACTGATTTTGTGCCGGAGATGAGGGAGCTTAAGGCAATAGAAATAGCTTTAGTTCCTATTGGTGGAACTTACACTATGGATGCAGAAGAAGCAGCCAAAGCTGTAAATTATTTTAAACCAAAAGTTGCTGTGCCGATGCATTATGGAAAAATAGTTGGGAGTGAAAGAGATGCTGAAAGGTTTAAGCAGCTTGTGAAAGAAGTGAAAGTTGAAATTTTATCTTAAGGGTTTTCATTCTTACAAATTTTGAACCTTTGTATCAATGCCCCGCCTGAGAACATGCTTTTCTTCAATTCCCATTAGCTAAAAATATGTTTGTTTTGAAGCTATATAAAGCTTTAGGATGGAGAATGGAGAGAAGTAATCACAAATTAGGTTATAATTATTTATAGAATAGAATTTTTTAAAATTCTCAAATCTTTTATCCTTTGATAACAATCTTTACAAATCCATCTCGTCTCAATTTCAAAATCCCGATAAGAATAGCTTGATTTAGAAATTATCAAGCAAACTTTGAAATCATTTCTTAAAGCAAATAAGCCTTTTTGTTCTTTATCTTGCAAGTTACCTTCAAATTCTTTATCGCAAAGAAAACAACAAGGGGTGTTATGAAGAAAATAGCGAAAATGACCCCACAAATCGTGATACTTTGTATACCATTCAACAAACTCCCTAACTAATTTGGTTGGCTTACTCCAACTTGCCCTTTCTTTAAATTCCTCCCATTTTTCTAATTCTATCCTAAAATGTCTTATCGTTTTAGACATAGTTATCGTAAATTTTTGTAATTATCAGAAAAACAAACAAAGCAATTAGCGAATATACTGCATATTCAAACTTCGGGTAAGAAAACACAATAAAGCCACTAGCAAGTATCATTATGGCGAAGATGACTAAAAATAAAGTTTCTCTTTCCATTTTAACACCTTTTTGGCTTTTCTACTAACTGTTTGGCAAATTTCTTATCAATTTTTTCTAAATCGAAGAAATCTGCTAATTCATCAGCTACATCTTCGCCAATTGGTTTAATCAACTGCTTAGCATAATCAGAATCATTCAAGAACCAAATTTTGCGATGCGCTGGCTTGTTGTCAACTAATTTTTGTTTTTTCAAGTCAGATAAAATGGCGGCAAAAACGTTTGATTTGATATCGAGTCTTTTGCTCTCA
>JAWBWS010000002.1:0-197134 GCA_038999725.1 Candidatus Aenigmatarchaeota archaeon | reverse complement strand
CTCTTCTCAAACTCCCTTGTCAATGCTTTTAAGTTTCCCTTTAACATTTCCGGGACTTCTTTCTCCAATCCCTTGAGAGCAGAGTAAACCATATCCTTGCCGTAAGCTTCAATCAGGGGGGTGAAAAAACTTTCATAGCCAGGATTTAAAGTCACTTGAGAAGAAGGTATAAAACCAAATTTCCTCCTTTTATTCACCTTGACATGTGGCAACTCTTCAAGTATTTTTTCTTTGATCTCCAATTTTTGCAACCCTATTTCATAACTTCCATTCTCTTTCCCCCAATTCTTCAAATATTCCTTCAGCTCCTCCAATTTTCCTATCTCACAAAAATGCTCCACAATCTTTTCAGCAACTTCCTCTTCCTTATCCTGATCAAACAAGCTTTTGAACCAGTTTACAATCCCAACTTTGAAGATAGCTTTATTTAATTCTACTTCAAGGTCAAGACTTTTTTCGTCCTCATCACAACTTTCTGTCTCTAAATCTAAGTTTCCAAAACTTTCGTCTTTTTTCATGATATTGTTTTGGTACATAAAATTTTAATAGCTTGTGTTATTTTTGTAAAAGGAGAGGCAACAAATTATCCTTCTCAACTTTGTTATCTCAAATGAAGGAGAATAACGGCACTGTTATTGAAAGCTTTCTTGAAGTGGTTGAAAGCTTCTAAAGATTTAAGTCAAAGAATTGTAGATAAGTGTAGAACTCTTGCTCACTTTCACCTCTTTCCCTCTTTCCCACAAACTTCTCATGTAATTGCTCAACATGTTAACAAATGAAGGGTCTTTAGACCAAATTGAATGAAAGCTTAGTTTATTTCCATCTTCCAACCTAACTATCGCCTCTTCCCCATCAATCACAATTATCCTTGGATGCATCCCAACATCAGCAAGCTTTAACTTTATTCCACTTCTCAAATACCACTTAACCTTTTCCCAATTTTCCAAGTTTGTGGTTATGAGATGCAGCTTTACCCCTCTTGCTTTGGCTTCGAGCAAAGCTCGCCTGTAGCTTGAGGAATAAGGTAGACTTTCCATCAACTCATAAACAAATCTCCTAGCTTTCTTTAACAGTTGAATCAGCTTGTCAAGGCTTTCCATATATTTCTCAGTTTTTTGAACCCAAATCCCCTCAACAAGTTCTTCATCCACTTCTATAGGCCTCAAGAGCCTGCTTATCAAAAAGGCCTTTTCCCTCAAGTTCCTGAATTCCTTTTCCTTGGCTTCAAGCAAGCTTCTTATCACGAATCGCGGTGTAACAGCTTTAAAAAGTTTTGGTCTTTCTCCAGAAGTTTCAACAAGCTGCTTTTCCATCAAGCTCTCGAGCGTGGTGTATATTTTTGATTGAGGCACGCAAGCCTGCTTGCTTATTTCGCTCGCTTTTGCCAATCCCAACAAGCTTAAAGCCACATAAGTTTTAGCTTCATATTCTGTCAAGCCAAATTTTTGCAAGGTTTTGATAATCTCCTCCTTCTCCACAATTTTCTCTTTTCTATTTGGTATTAAATTGAGTTACTCACCCAAGCTGTGACTACAAATTTGATTTTCGTCACCCAAAGTGGTGGCTTAATTTCATTAACTCTTAGTGATATCTTAAAAACATGAAAAAGAAAGGTCTAGCGAAAGTTGAAGAAGGCTTAAGAGAGTGTGGGTTAAAAGAAAATGAGGTTAAAAGTTTGATGAATTTTTTGAGCAATTATCTGAAGCTAAAAGGTGGGAAACAATCTTCCTAAATTTTGATGAATTTTCTCTGAAGTTTCTTCTCTAACTGTAAACAATTTAAACCATCTTGCAAAAATTTTAAAAGTGGAGAAACTGGAAATTTTTGGAATTTTGAAGCAACTTGGCCTGAGAGAATACGAGGCAAGGGCCTACACAGAACTCATTTTACTAGGACCTTCTCCGGCAAACGAGCTCAGCAAAGCAACTCAAATACCAAGATCAAAAATTTATGAAGTTCTTGAAAGTTTGATATCGAAACAAATGGTTGAAGTGCTGGAAGAAAAACCAAAGCTATTTAGGGCCATTGACGCAAGAGTTGCAATCAAAGGCTTGATAGATGAAAAAGAACATGAGTTAAAGTTTATAAAAGAAAGGGCGAGCAATTTGATTTCTCAACTCAAGGCTTTTGAAAGGAGGGGAGAAGAGATAGAAGGAATTTGGGAGCAAAATGGAGAGAAAGCTATTGAAGTTCTGAACAAGCTTGCCGAGATGCTGGAAAGAGCAAATAAATATTCAATCAGCATAACACGCGATTTTTCTCTTTCACCTATGCTCAGGGATGTCATAAAAAATTGCTTGAGGAGGAAGGTTAAGATCATGATGATAGGTATGGGGATAACAGAAGATAATTTCCAGAGAGCCAAATGGTACTATGATCAGAAAATTCCAATAAAAGTTTTTGAAACAAAAGTTCATCCCCGCATTCTTGTGGTTGATGGAAGGGAAGTTGCAATAAGGCTTGATAGTAATCCAACTGCAAGAAAATTTAAATTCAAAACAATTTGGTCTAACGATCCTTCTTTTGTTGCTGTTATAGATAGCTACATGAAAAATTTATGGAAAATAGCAAAACCAGTTGATTTCAGAAAATTTACAGGAACACGATATAGTCTTTAGGTTTTTTTCAAATATTTTTCTACCTCTTTGTAAAACTCTTGCTCTCTAGGTATCTCCCATGCAAGATAAGCTCCTGCAACTAAACCACAACCTATGGAGAAAGCTCCTATAGCAATGGTGAATGGTGCTGCTGCAATAGCCCCAACTAGAACTCCCAATGAGCCAATTGTATAGAGGAAGGAACTTGCTGGATTTTTGAAGGCGCCTCGGTCAAGAGTGTACTTCTTTACGTCCAACCCCTTCTCTTCTTTCTTTCCATAAAGGGAAGCTACGGTATCGCTCAATCTTAATTTCAACGATTTTATCCAACCCATATTTATCCTTATTAGCAGTTAAGTATTTAAACATTTGTAGGCTTTTTAAAATTCAAAAAAAGGTAATTTTACGCCCCCACTGGGATTCGAACCCAGACCAAGAGCTTTTTACCAAGAACCGCAAGCTCTCGTCCTTTCCATTAGACGATGGGGGCATAGCTATAAAAATATTTCTTCCCAATTAATTTAATCTAGTGATTGTATGCTGAAATGCTCAACCTGCAATGTCAACATTTCAGCAAAAAGGAATTTTGTAAAGTTTAATTGCCCTGCTTGTGGAAGAACGGAAATAATTCGCTGCTCCACTTGCAAGGCTTTAAGCAATAAATATGTGTGTGAAGAATGCAATTTCACGGGGCCTTAGATGGGAGAAGTGATTGTTGATTTGAAAATTTTACCAAAATCGATTGAAGTCGATTTGGATGAACTGGAGAAAAAAATAAAGGAAGCAATTTTCCCCGAAAAAATCGAGAGAGAACCAATAGCTTTTGGTCTAGTTGCAATTCATGCCGTTAAACTTGTGCCAGATGCCGAAGGCCAGATTGACGAGTTGGAAAGAAGGCTAAGGAGAATAGATGAAGTGGGAGAAGTTGAAGTCACAGGAATAACGAGAAGCCTATAGATTTTTATTCTAGTTTCCAAATAGTTTTTAATATGGTTAGGATGGTTCCTAGATTCCACAAGAAGAAAAGATGGAAAATAGCTTTGCTTTGGGTTTTAGCTTCCATCTTCATGCTCCTAGGATCGATGGTAGCTGGTGAGCTACAACTAACTCATGAAACCAATGTAACAGCTTTTTGGGTGGCCTTCCTCCTAGCTTTGATTTTTTTCTTGCTTGCAGGTTTATTGTGGATAGCAATGGCACTAGCCTTAAGGCGGTATGAAGAATGAAAATCTTTTTATGCTTTTCTTTTCATAGGTTATTTTATGGTTGAAGAAACTTCTGGAAAGGGAAAGGTAATTAAAATAAAATTACCAAACATATCCAAGATAAATATCTGGCGAGTTCTGTCAATTATTTTTGCTTTCATAATTTTGGTTCAATTGTTTGGGTTTATCAATTTATCCGGCTTCTTGGGTTTGCCTGCAAACACCAGCCAACAAATTGGTGAAAAAGTCATCAATTACATAAATCAGAATTTGGTTCAACCAGGAACAAGCGTAAGTTTGGTTTCCATTAATGATAAAGGCAGCTTTTATGAGATAATAACAAACTATCAGGGAAACAGGATTCCAGTTTATGCTTCAAAAGATGGAAAATATCTTTGGCAAATAATGTGGATTTATGATATGAGTCAACCTCTACCAAGACAAGCGATGGAGGGAGGACAAGCAACTCAAGAAATTCCAAAAACAGATAAACCAAAAGTACAGCTTTATATCTTTTCTTATTGCCCATATGGTGTTTCTGCTCTAGATTCTCTTTCTGAAGTGGCGAACTTCTTAAAAGGCTATGCTGATTTTGAAACTAAATTCTTTAGCCACATGCATGGGGAGTATGAGAGACAGCAAAATATGATTCAAGAATGTATTCAGAAACTTGTGCCAGATAAATATTGGGCTTACGCCAAGCAATATTCAAATAGTGTGTATCAAAAGTGTGTTAGGACGAGAAGCCTAGAGTGTGATAAAAATGAGTCAATTGTACTTATGGATTCTGTTGGTATAAATTCCAGCAAGATTATGGAGTGTGTAGAAAAAGAGGGAGAAAAATATTACCAGCAAGATATACAAGATGCGAATAGATTGGGATTAACCGGCTCACCATCTTTCGTGATAAACGGCGTGTATGTGAGAAATATTGATAGAAGTCCAGAAGGTATAAAGTCTGCGGTTTGTTCTGCATTTAATACACCTCCTGAAAAATGTTCTCAAAAACTCTCTGGCTCTTCAAGTTCTGTTAGTGGTAGTTGTTAATATCCTATTTAAAAGAATTAAAATAAGCCACCAACAAAAAGTTTGTGCCTATCCTTTTCTTCCAACTCGCTTATTATTCTTTTAACTATCATCTTCTTAGGGTCAGGTAACATCTCAACCCTTTCCTGCAAGTCTTTAAAGCTCTTGAAAGGTTCTACTTTCCTTTTAGATAAAATCTCCCACAAATGCTTCTTCCCAATTCCGGGTAAAAGCTCCAGGCTATGGGAGCGTGTGGTTAAAGGCATTGCTTTATTGAAAAAGTTAACAAATCTAGCTTCATTTTTTATTACTAAATCTTGAATCACATTTTCAAGCTCACTCTTGGCAAAACTCGTGAGCTCAGAGTATTTTATCTTCCCCCTTATGTACTTGACGACATCCCATTTTCCCTCCCCAATGTAAACTCTTTCCCCAGGTTTTACTTCCTTCCCTTCCTTTATAACAATTTCAAGCAAGGTGAAAAATTTATCACCAATAGCTTGAGCTGTAGGCTCGGCTTTCCTATCCCCAGGCTTTCCATGTGGGAAAAAATCCAGTATTATCGCAAATTCATCTTTCACACACACCACCAAGAAATCAGATAACCTTTTTCACTATCTCAAGAATTTTATCAATTTCTTCTGGAGTGAAGGCAGTGTATTCCTTGTGAAGTATTACTCTAAGGTCATCTCTATCTTCAGGCAAGAAATTGGCAATGGCAACAATCTCCCTTTCCCCCAATCTTTCAATTGATTTAAGCTCTTCCACAAGCTTTTTTATCTTTTCCGAATCAATAGGAGTGAACTTCCTAAGTAAGGCTAAACTTACTTTTTGTTCATATTTTAATTCTCCTTCCTTTTCCCTATTTTCCAAAATTTCCCTAGCCTCAACATTCGTCACTTCTTTTTCTGCTATCACCTTCACGCTATCACCTTCAGATGCTCGGGCCTTGAAATAATCTTTTTCACCTTATTTCCATCTGTAATCTCAACAATATAACTTTTTCCCCTCTTACCTATGATACTACCTATCCTACCCTTGTACCTCGAGTGAGGCATGCCTTTTTGGGAAGATGGCTCTTGTTCTATCACAACTTTCTGGCCTATATTGAATTCTTGTAAAAACTTTGTAATCGGTGGTCTATAGCCTGGTTTCTGTTTCAAGGTTTTTCTTGTTTTTGTTCTAAAACCACGGGACTTCTTCATTTTTTCACCTATGAATTTTTATAACATCTAGCTTTATTTTTTTTGGTTTGTTAGATATTAATTCTGCTATGTTTGGTTGTGTTCTTCCATCATCTCCAGAGATGAGCTCCTTTATGTAGAGCCCAGACTGTGTCCTTATCTTGAAGATGCACTTTTTTTTACCCAAAACCTTCCAAGATATTTTCTTCACAATTCTTTTTCTCATCTTGTCAGCCCTTCTGTGGAGCACTCTCGATGGAGTTTTTTGGAAGATGAACTGACCTTCAAGTTTTTTCAATTCTTTCAATTTCTCCTTGTCAATTTCTTTTTCAAAATCAACTTCAGCAAGATAAGTCTTGTCAGATTTTTCAGTCTTAAGCTTGATCACAAAGCTTTTATCAACAAATCTTAAACCTGAAACTTTGACCCTTCTAGACTTGTTTATTTCTTTTTCCATTTTTTTCAAATCAATTCTTCTTTTCATTGGCTTCACAAGCTCAATCACAAAAGGTCTACCATCAAGACATCTTGCATCTATATCCTCACGGCCTGAAGCATGAAAAGCAGATTTTTTTGCTTTTGCTGCTTTTAGCAAAGGTTTCTCAATTATCTCTTGAACAGAAGTTGGGTAAAGTTTTCCACGGCCTTTACATTCAACACATCCCTTGCCCTTACATCTTGGGCAAACCCATTTTGATTGCGGTATGCCACGGACAAGTTTCTTGTATTTTCCATAAACAAACAAGCTTCTTATTTCTTTCTTTATCTTTCCAGTTTTCAAATTCACTACTATCGTGACATCGGGATTTTTGAGTGAAAAAGCCTTGCCAGTAAGTTTTTCTATTCTCTTCCCCAATTCCCTATTAATTTCTGATTTCGTCAATTCAGAAAAATCTATACCTATTTTTTCGTGAATTTTCTCTTCTTCATTTTCCATTTCATCTCTTGGAACCGAACCAATCAAAAAAGTCTCAAATTCTATTCCCCTCAACTCTTCAACAACCTTTTTCGCAATTTCATCAATTTCTTTCTCAAAAAAATTTTGGCAAATTCTGCAGCTTTTTGGCTCTTTAATTTCCAGCTTTACATTTCTGAATTTGATGCCATAGAAATTACTCAAGTCAACTTCAACCTTTTCACCAGAATCTATTAAAAAAGCTAAATAATTTCTCAAAATTCTCCCCCTTTCTTTATTCGAGAAGCCTGAAAGCAACTCAGCAAAAAATCTGCCTAAGCAATTGTCACATACAAAGCCATCTTTCAATATTTCTATCACTCTTTCTTCAAATTTCATACTTCTCTAAAAAATAGATTTAAATTTCATTAATAAATTCACTTAGTTCCATGACTTTTATTTTGGAATTTTTGGCGGCTTCTTTTAGCTGAACAAAACACAAGGGACAGCTTGTCACCAAAATTTGAGCTTTCGTCTCTTCAGCTTGTTTTACTCTTTCTCTTGCCATCTCTTCAGCTAGTTTAGGGTAGTTTGCTCTTACTCCTCCCCCACCACCACAGCAAAGAGCTTGCTCCCTCGCCATTTCCATCTCTTCAAGCTTTGCTTTGCTTGAAGCTATTATCTTTCTAGGCTCATCATAAATTCCAGAATATCTTCCAAGATGGCAAGGATCGTGAAAAGTAACTTTTACCTTTCTTCCCTTGAGCTTGAGTTTTCCTTCATCAATAGCTTTTACAATAGTTTGTGTTATATGTTCAACTTTCATATCCCATTCTTTCAAAAACTTTGGATACTCTTGAGAAAAAGTTCTGAAACATGCTGGACAAGGTGTTATAATCTTTTTGACAGAATGTTCTTTAAAAACCTTGAAATTTCTTTCAGCGAGCTTCATGGCTTCTTGATGATAGCCAGCTGCTAACACTGGCGAGCCGCAACAAGCTTCCAATTCTTTCAGCTCAATAAAATCAATTCCAATCTTCCTCAAGATTTTCTTGTATTTTTCATTTTGTTCTTTTGTTACAAACTTCATCATACAGCCGGGATAATACAAGATATTGCCAAACAATTTTAGTAGAGCCATCAAATCCACCCTATTAAGAAAATCAAACCCAATACAAACAAGACTAATCCAGATATAAGTCTCATGTATCTTCTGAGTTTAAGCCTAGCCCTTTCAGCTTTTTCTATCTTGACAAAACCAAAGTAAAAAACAACTGTTAAACAAACCAAAGGCAAGATGAAGAAAATGTTATATATGAAGATGTAGAAGGCAGCTTCTATTCCGGTCTTTGAGCTTATCATAGCTAAGTAGGCTAAGGGAAAAGCCCCAGCACAAGGTATCTCAACAAGTGCAACTAAAATCCCAAGGATAAGAGTTGATGGTACTGTAGCTTTTTTAATGAAGCTCTCTATTTTCGGCTTTGCAGATTTTGGTATTTCTAATGATATCCACTTGCCATAAAAGAAGAAGTCTTTCATCTCAAACAAACTTACCAATATCAATATTACACCAATAGCAATCTTCACAATTCTAGTGTATCCTATCAAGAAGAGCAAGTTCAAAAAACCATACATGAACAAGAAATAAATCATGAAGACCATAAAAGAATAAATTAAACCCAAGACCAAACATTTTTTCTTCGACCCAATCGCTAGAAGGTAAGCCACGAGGAAAAAAAGAACAGAAAGTGCGCAAGGATTTAAAGCCCCGTCTATTAGACCCAAAGCCATTCCTGCCAAAGGAAGTGGCAATTGTTCAATTGGAAAAGAAATCATGGCTTCACCTTTAAACAATTTTCATAAAATTCTTTTAGCTCCATCTCATTTTGTTCACCAACATAAGTTTTATTGTCATACAAACAAACTTTTGTTGGAGTGAAAATTCCAGCAGGGACATTCTGATAGTTTGAATTTCTATGGTAAATTATATAATCTTTGTAATCTTCAATCACGCTTTTACATTTATCATCATTAGCATCAATCATGTAGAATTTTTCTGAGATATTCAGGTTTATCATCCTCTTCAAATCATTTTTGCAATGAGGGCAATCTTGAAGATAGATAAATAGAGCATCATATCCTTCTAAAGGCTTGCCACAATCATTCCTGTAAGAGTTTGTGGGAAGAAGGAAAAAGTAGCTTACAGCAGCAATTCCTGCAATCAAAACAATTGGGATTAAAATGCTTAATTTCACTTTCATCTTCCCACTAGCAACAATACAATTCTTTCGGTATTTCACTTTCCTTCATTTCGCCGAAAGGATTTCCAATTTTTTTTATATTTTCTATCATTTTCTTGTTTGCTTTTGTTTCCAACCCCTTCTTCACAGCTTTTTCCCTAATTTTTTTTATGAGCTCGGCTACATCTATTTCAAGCGGACAATTCTGCTTACATGCCTTGCAAGTAGTGCAATAGTAAAGTCCCCTATCAAAAGCTGCTTTAAGTCCATTCATGAAAGCTGTTTTACTAATGCCAATTCCAGCAAAATAATGTAAGCCATAATTATCAAAAATTTGTCTATAAACCGGACAAAAGTAAAGACAAGCCCCGCAGTTTATGCAATATAGAGCTTCTTTCAAACCTTCCTCCAGAGCTCTTCTCCTTCCATTATCCAAAAGTATGAGGTAAACTTCTTTTGCTCCATGCATTCCTTGTACTATTTCCTTTTGAATGTCTGCTGTTTTGCTTGGAGAGGAAATCAGGTTTATGTAAGTAGGCCACCTTGCTCCAGTGCCCCAAATGGCAGAAGCCTCACAAACCAGCATAGCATCTCCAACAGAAGGCACGATTTTTTCAATACCAGCAACAATCACGTGCTTTTCAGGCAATCTAGTTATCAAGCTTATGTTTCCTTCATTCTCAAGTATTACTATGTTACCGTCTGCAGAAATTGCATTTGCTCCAGTCAATCCAAAATTTGCTTTCAAAATTTTTTCTCTCAAGTAATTTTTCACCCATTCTGCAATTTTTTCAGCTTTTGGCTCAATTTTTTCACCAAATTTTCTTTCTATAGCTTCAACAATTTTTTCAATTGACAAATGAATGGCTGGTGTTACAGGATGCATCTCACTTTCTCCACAAATCTTAATGAGAAAGTCACCACAATCGGTTTCTACAAATTCATTTCTTTCCTTCATCCTTTCTACAATTTCAATTTCGTTCAAGACATTGGATTTTGCTTTAACCACTAGCTCATTTTTTGGAATTATTTTTTGTATCATCTTCCTCGCATCTTTTGCATCTTTTGCTTCAAAAACTTTTATTCCTTGAGCTTCCAAATTTCTTATGGCTTTTTCTCTCAGTTTTTCAAGATTTTTTATCGAATATTCTTTTATTTCTTTCAACTTCTTTTTTAATTCTTTTTCATCTACTGACTTAACAACAGCATTAAAGTTTTCCACATAATTTTGAAAGCTTCCTCTAAACCCTTTCTTTGCTTGAGCCATTCTTTCAGATACCAAGATTTCTTTTAAATTCATAAAAATTATGAGGGAGAAACCATATTTAAATTTAAGTTTCAAAATTTGAAACCTTTTTAAAACTGCTTTTAATTAATTAATTATGGAAATTTTTAAAAGAAGAAATATAATACCAGTGATATTACTCTCAGGCTTCATTTTTGCAGTCTCTTTCAGCACACTCTATGCACAAACTCACATAATTGAAGGAACTGCTTGCAGCTGCACTTTACCAATACCGGTTCTAATCCCAACTTTTGCTTCCCTTGGTCTTTTGATAGGCTCAACTCTCTATTACTTCATGTCCCCTAAAATTGAAGAAAACAAGGAAAAACAAATTCAAGCGCTCTTCTCCTTGGTCGAAATCCTCAGCCCAGAAGAAAGGGAAATAGTAAAAAAGCTGATTGAAAACAAGGGAGAAATTTTACAAAGCAAGCTTTCACAATCCTTTGGCAAAGTGAAGACATTCAGAGTTCTTGAAAATTTGAAAAGAAGAGGAGTAATAGAGAAAGAACCCTACGGCAAGACCAATATGATAAAACTGAATGAAAAACTTAGAAGCATTTTATAATCTTCTATCAAGCTCATTATGACAAATAACTATGACATGAGAAGCCAAATAAGTTATTTTTCCAACAGAAACTTTTTTTGCCCCAATTCTATCCAGCAGACTTTCTGTCTTTTTTGGCAACCCTTTATGATCACCAAGAACAAAACAAAAATTTTCTTCGAACTCGAACTCCCTTATGTCTTTTCCTTTTGGATGTAGATATACAAGCTGACTTCTTCTTGCTTTTTCTCTGACCAATTCTTCAAAACTTTTCTTTGCGACAATTATACCATCAGAAATTCTTTTCTCATCACCTTTCTTTAATTCAAGACCAGCTTCTACTGCTTTCCTTATCCATGCTCCAATATTCCTTTCATCAGGAGAGATATTTTTCAACTCACTTCCAAAAAAGCTTATAAGCTTTGGAGGATATTTCGGTCCCTCTAAAACAACATGAAAGCAAACATCTTTTCTTATTGCTTCTGAGATGAAGAAAGCGTTTGAGATGCAACGACAAACCAAGTCAATTCTACCTGAACCGGCTAAATCGTTAAGGTTGAAAGGCATGGTGAAAGCCTTAGATGCCTTGAGAATGAATTCCCTCATATCTTAAACCCAAACTGCTTCATGAGTTTACCTAAAGCTCCTCTCTCTAACCCAGCCTTACCACCAAGCATCTTCATCAACTTTTTCATTTGTTCATACTGTTGCAAAAGTTCTCTCACCTCACTCTCTTCTCTTCCACTCCCCTTAGCAATTCTTCTTATCCTGGAAGCGTTTATTATTTCAGGGTTTTCCCTTTCTTCTTTTGTCATAGATTGGATTATGTACTTGTAATGTTTCATCTTTTCCTCCTGTTTTTCCAAAACATCTTTAGGAATCTTCATTCCCAAGCCAGGAATCATCTCCACAACTTTACCCAAAGGACCCATCTTTCCCATGGCTTCTATTTGTTCCATGAAATCTTCCAAAGTGAATTTTCCTTCGATAATCTTTTCAACTTTTTCAGGCTTTATTTCAACTTCTTTTGCTTTTTCTAACAAAGTTTGCAAATCACCCAAGCCAAGCAATCTGGAAACAAACCTTTCAGGATCATAAACTTCAAAATCTTCTATATGTTCACCGGTCCCCAAAAATTTCACCTTAGCCTTTGTTGCTGAGCAAGCGGCTAAAGCACCACCTGCTTTAGCAGTACCATCCATTTTAGTTATAAAAATTCCTGTTATCCCAACAAGTTTGTGGAATTCTTCTGACTGCTTCTTAGCAACTTTCCCTAAATCAGCAGGTATAGTTAACAAAACTTCCTCCGGTTTTATTATTTCTCCCAGTTTCTTCAATTCTTCAGCAAGCTCTTTATCCAAAGCATCTCTTCCTGCAGTATCAAAGATTATCACATCATATTTTTCAAATTTTTTCATTCCTTCAGAAGCAGCTTCATAGGGGTTTTTGTTTTGGTTAATATGAACAGGAACTTTTATTTGATCTCCAAGTTGCTTTAGTTGCTCCGGTGCCGCAGGCCTATGGTAGTCCAGAGCAACTAAAGCTGGTCTCAATCCCTGTTTCTGGAAGTAGCGTGCAAGCTTTGCTATTGATGTTGTTTTACCTGAACCATATAAACCAACAAACATTATCTTCTTCTTTTTCACTAAACCAGCAGGCTTTTCACCAAGCAATCTAACAAGCTCCTCGTAAATAGTCTTCAGAACATGTTCGCGCAAGGTCAAGCCTGCAGGGATTTTTTCTTCCAAACACTTTTTCTTTATGTTTTTTGTAAGCTCATCAACTAGCTCAACACTTACATCAGCTTGTAACAGAGTTATTTTTAAATCTTTTAAAATTTCTTCTACAGCATTTTTATCGATGACAGCCACACTGACAAGCTTGTTTATCAACCCTGATAATTTTTTCCCCAGTTCATTAAACATAACTTAAAATAGGTTTATATAATTTAAATTCTATAACTTTCCGAGCTTTTTCTCTTAATTTTCAAGCTTTATCCCCCAAAATTAACACAACTCTTCTTAACAAGTTCAAATCTATAGTTTTCATAAAAATCTCTTTTAGGTCAATAACAGTAAAAATGTATTTTTCAGTCTCAAAAATCATTTCTGTGATTAGGATTTATTGGCTTAACAAAGAATTTACAAATTCCTTTGGGTCATATTCTACCAAATCCTCATAATTTTGACCAGTCCCCAAAAATATTATAGGTTTTTTAAACAGATAACAAACAGAGAGTATATTACCACCTTTTTCATTGATATCATTCTTAGTGAAAATTATAGCATCTACACCAACCGCCTTATCAAAAAATTCAAATTGTGGAATTACATCAGAGCCGGTAAGACTATCTAAAACCAATATTTTCAAATCTGGTTTATTTACTCTCACAATTTTTGATAATTCATCTATAAGATTCTTTTTAGTGTGCATCCTACCACTTGTATCGCCTAAAACTACATCATATTTTCTGGCTTTAGCTGAACTGATTGCATCAAAAATCACTGCACAACCATCGCTATATTGTTTTTGGCTCACAACAGGCACACCAATCTCTTCAGCATATTTTTCAAGTTGAAGTGAACCAGCGGCACGCCAAGTGTCTCCAGCAGCGAGTATTGGTTTATATCCTCTTTTTTTGAGCCAATATGCTACTTTTGATAAATTTAAGCTCTTACCAACCCCATTTACTCCATAAAACAATAGCACGGCAGGTCTATCATCAATTTTCGCTTTTTTGATTATCTCTTCCAGACTAATTTTAGGCACAGAGAGAATTTCAAGTAGACTTTGTTTTAAAGCACCAACAACAACTTCTTTTTCTTTTCCTCTTTTAATTGGCTTTCCAACAAGACTTTTCTTCAAATCTTCTTTTATTTTTTCAGCAACTTCATAAGCTACATCAGCTTCAATCAAATCTATTGTAAGTTCGTTCAAGATGGGCTCGATATCTTCTTCACTTAACTCTTTTTCAGTTATTGCTTTGACTACCCTTTCTTTGATTTTCTTGAAAATTTTTTCAGGCTTTTTTTCTTCAACTTCTTTCGGTTTTTCTTCTTTCTTTTCAATTTTCTCAGAAATGGATTTTATAGCCTTTTTTAACTTGTCCTTCAAAATTTCGAACATTTAACCAGCCTTTCTTTTTTCTACTATCTTTCCTATTTCTTCTTCCAACTCCTTCAATTTAGAAGAGAGTTGATTTATTACAACTTCTATACTTGCTATTGACTTTTCAATATCTTCCTTTCTTTTCTTCAGAATTTGCTTTCCATCTTCCAAACTTTTTTCTATTGCAACACCCGCTCCAATCTCAACTATGATTTTATCTTTCTTGGATATTTGGCAAGGGATGTATGTTTGCGAACCTAAAGAAAAGAGGATATCATCCCCTTTCTTCTTCAATTCTTCTATCCCAGCTATGCTTTCTTCAATTTCCATCAACCCATTAAGCAAAATTTCCCTTTGCTTAAGAAGCCCCCCAATCCTAGCTTCTATTAATCTATAAGCTATTATTTTTTTTTGCAAATCTTTCTCTTCATCCATACAACCACAATTTAATTTGAAGTGTTAACTTAATAAATAATATGAAGAGAGGTTTGCTAATTTTTTCACTGTTCTTCATATTTTTATTGTTTGCTTTTTCTCTAGCTTCAAATTCATATACAATTACCATCAATCTAAACTCTACAAAAGTTTGGTGGAATGATAGTGTGACAGCAAGCGGGATTGCCAAATATCAAAATGGGACTGGAATAAGTGGCACGGTTAATTTGACAGTTAATGGTTTAACTTACACTTGTCCCGACACAAATGATGGAAATTGGAGCTGTACCTTTAATGCACCAAGTAAGATAGGTTCTTTTCTCGTCACAGTTACAATAAAAAATGCCACAGGCCACCAATTTCAAAATTCCACTATATTGAGAGTTTCTCCTTACTACGGAAAGACACCAATGGGCTCAATGACGAGGGTTGTTTATGAATTGCCTTTGTTGATTCAGGATTTAAATGGTGAAATTAAAACTGTACTGGCAAGAATAATTGTTTGGAAAGGATGATTTTCACCTGCCAAGTAAGTTCAAAATTTATATTAAACACTTTTTTTCAACTTCTAAAAATGCCTATAATAACAGTTTTCACTTTCAAAAATTTACCAGATGTTAAGGAAATTGTTAGGGTTTTAAATGGGAAGAAGAATGGAAGTAGTTGGATAACTGCAAAAGAAAGCAAATACAGTAAAGGGGAAGTTTTCTTACAGTATTGGTACTATGAAGATATTGAAACTGCCCTAAGGAAAGCTATGAGTGAAGAAGATATTTATGAAATAGTTTCTTTTTTAAAGAAAAATGGGAAGCAAAAAGTTTTGAAAAGGACTTATTGCTTCCTAAACACTTTCTCTAAAACTCTTGAAGTTTATCGTGGTCCTGATGAAAAAACTGAAGAGGTAATTTCTTTTCTCGAGAGTTTGTTAAAAGTAAAATTTAAACCCATAACTCTTAGTTCAAAGCAACTTCAGAAAATTTATTTTAATCATGCAATCGAGCTTAAGCAAGCGATATTCAAGCATGTTGATGGTTTGGTTTACGAAATTCTAAGGGCAAATTGCTTGGAGAAGAATGAAAAATATTTAGAGTGCTTAAGGAAATACCCTGAGAATTTAAGGGTTATAACATTTAGACCAGGAATAAAATTTTTGAATGAAAATAATCGGTACCAAGTGACGATAAATGGAGATAGGGGAACAATAAGGCTTTCCAGCAATGAGGTTTTCAAATGGAGACCTAGATTTGAGATAAGACAACTTGTATTCATCTTGGCTGATAAAGCTGGCTTACTCTCCTCTTAAATATCTTTAAAAATATGATATTTATGTGAATGATATTCCCACCTCCATAATAATACCAGTGTATAATGAAGGGAAGATTCTCGAAAAAAATTCGAAAAGAATAATGGAATACATGGAAAGAAGATGGAGAAGATATGAGATAATTTTATGTGACAATGGCTCAACCGATTTAACATATAAAAAAGGAATAAATCTTTCAAAGAAGTTCGAGAAAATTAAATTCATCCGAATAGAAAAAAGGGGTATAGGACTGGCTTTAAAAGAGATGATAAGAAAAGCCAAATTCGAAAACATAATCTTTTTACCTATTGATATGTCATTTGATTTGAGATTTATTGACGACTCTCTCGCATACTTAAAAAAATATGATTTAGTGATAGGCTCAAAAAAAGTTAAAAAAAGTATTGTGAGAAGACCTACTGTAAGAAAAATTTTTTCCACCATTTTCAATTTTCTTGTTAACATTTTCTTTGATTTGGGGATAACCGACACTCAATCTGTCAAGGCTTTTAGAAAATCTAAGATTAAGAAATTGTCAGAAGAGGTAGAATCAGAAGATCTTTTCTTTGATGTGGAGCTTCTATTGAAATCTAAAAAGGCTGGTTTGAAGATTATAGAAATTCCAGTAATTTGCAATGATAGGAGAAAGACACACTACAATATTTTAATTGACTCAGCTAAAGCATTCTTTAAACTGTTAAACTTATGGTTTAGGATGCATATCATTAACTATTGAGAAAACTACTTAGCTAAACTTTTTCATCAAATTTCTTAAAATAATGACTACTAGGCAAAAACTCCCAATTAGGCTCAACAAAGTGCTAACAATATCCACTCCAGTATTTCCATAATAAAGTTTCACACGATTTTCTTTTGGAAATATCATCATTAGGTTAGGTGAACTCAAATAGATCTTTTCTGCTCCACTTACTTTCCAATTTGGAAAATAAGGGACTTTAATTATCACTGGTTTATCAATACAATTTGTTTCAATTTCTATTTCCTCTTCACTTACAGTTTCGGTGATATTACAATCTTGCTCAACAGTTTTTGATTCTTTCATCGCTTCATATATATTATTGAAAACCAATTTGCCTTTTGGAACTTCTATTGACTTGTTTACGACAACTATCCTGAAATGGTTAAAATCATTTATATCATTACCAGAAACGAACACCAAGGGGACATTTAAGAAATTGGAACCGAACCATTCGTAAGATAAAGATTTCCAATCATCCGTTAAAACAAGGACGGGTTCATTTTTAGACAGCTCGACATATCTAGAATCTTCATTCAACGAATAAAATTCAAATCCATGCACACTCTTAAGAAATCTGTAATTTTTATTCTTTTTTATCTCTTCCTTTATTTTCTCAGATGAAACTAAATAATATTTTACATTGAATAATCTGAGATGCTCAGCTCCAGAAGTTAAATTAAAATCAGGATATTTGATGGGGAATCCTGGCCACCATGTAGTCTCTGCAATTTCTTTCTGTATATAATAATAAAATGGGAACGTGAGTGAGGATTCTAGCAACAAACCTTCCATGACACTTTTGTTCGTGAAAACAGGCGACACTTCAAAAACTCTTGGAGAACCATATTTATCATAAGCAGTAGAGTATTCAACTATGATTCTTCCAGACTCGTTCAGCTTTTTGATTTCATCTAAAACATTTTTGAATTCACTCCAAGTCGACTTTCCTTCAAGCCCCTCATAATTCCATTTTATCCAATATGGTATGTATGAGACATTTTTTATTAACCAAATTAAAATGATTAAAAACAATATCAGTGGTATAATTTTTTTAAGTTTCAATGAAATTTTTTCTAAACCATCAGCCGCTAAAAGAAGTGGGAAGAAATATAAAAATGGCGCAAATCTTATGTAAAGTAAATTTAAGACTTTATTGGCAAATAAGAATAAGATAAGAGCTATGAGAATTGTAAAACAAATATAAAGGATTTTCAAGTCTCTATTTTTTATGCCAATTAATGCAGACAATGAGGCCAAAAGATAGAAGACTGTATAATGTGGTATGAATATAAGGCTAATGTCAACTTGGCTTAACAATTCTTTTGGAGCAGCAGAATAATTGAATTTAAAAATAAAAGGTAATAGCCAAAAAGCTACCAAAAAGAAGGATAAAACACCAATGCTAACCAAATACCTTAAACCCTCTAGTTTTTTGGTTAATATGAAGAAAGAAGATACAAGAAACATCAAGATGGAAGTATACACATGAGTTAAAACAACTAAAGTTAAGAGCAATGTATTTGAAATAAAATATTTCTCAGTTTTCACCCCTTTGTAAAGAAGGCCAAAGAACAAAATCATCAAAGAAAAACTTATACTGTAAGAGATTTCTCCCGCAAGTGTGCTTGGTATGTTCCCCCCATAGTATGAATTTGTCTCGAGGAAAAGAAACATGAGACTTAAGATTGATGCTACTATAGGTGTCGGAAATTTGAATTCCATTAATTTCATTGACCAATAAGTCGTGAATGGTAATAGAAAAATACCAAGAACACTGATTAGTTTAAATGAAATTTCGAGAGGTATCAAATAGCTTAGCAACGACATAGCTAAGTATGGTGGTATAAAATAAAACTGAAACATTGGTAAACCACAGAGCCAATGAGGATACCAACCAATTAATTTTCCATGTGGCATAAGGTAATTCTTGAGATAATGTAAAAGTACAAAATGGGAAACCATGTCCCCACCAGCAATTGTTGTCTTGGAAAACAGAAATTCTGGTTTGAAGTGATAAAGGAGAAATAATAATATAGAAATAAGCAAAAATGCATCAACAATTCCTTCAAAATTGTCTTTGATGGATTTTTTAATTGATTTTTTACCCATTCTATCTAATATTTTGTTGTTTCAAAACTAAGCATTTTCGCCTTTATATTTTTACCACAATTCTTTTTCTTCCAGCAATGCCTCTCCTCCTACTTAAAATTTTTATCATCCCAATTTCTTCTAGGTGCTTCAAAAAATCCCTAAATCTTCTCTCACCTACAGGAAGTTCAATTCTTTTGCAGTAAATCTCATAAAGTTCGTTAGTAAAAATCCTCTTTTTTTCTTCCACAATCTGGAGAATGATTTTTTCATCTAGGTTTAACCTTTCTCTCAAGATTTCTGGTTTTATAGGTTTGATGCTTGGTAAAATAGCTTTCAAATGTGAAACACCAAGCTTGTTAGAACCTTCTTTTTCAGCAAGCCTTCCAGCTTTGAGCAAGCATTCCAAGCCAACTCTCACATCTCCCCCATTCTGAACGGCATGGTTTGCAGCAAGCAAAATTGCAGCGCTTTCGAAAGAAGTGAAAGCAAGCTTTGCTCTTTCTTCAAGTATATCTTTCATCTCTAATAGTGAATAAGGTTTAAATTCCATTTCTTCTATATTCAAGCTGCTCTTAATCCTTGGTTCAACATTTGCAAAAACAAATTGATTATTTGAAATAAAAACTAAACCAACAGGAACTTTCACATATTGGTTAATTCTAAGCAGATCATAAAGCGCAGCTTTATCATGAAAAATGAGCTGGTCAACTTCATCTAAGCAAATTATCAATCCTCTGCCAAGCTTGTTGGAAATTTCTACAAACCTTTCAAGAATTTCATCTTTGCTTACACCCCTTCTCTGGGCAAAGCCGCCAAGTTCCAAGCAAATTTTGGCGAAGATGGAAGCTATAGTTTTATAATCCCAACAGTTTATGTAAATTGTTTTAATTCCAGAATAATTTTCAAATTCCTTAAAGACAAATTTTGCTGAAGCTGTTTTTCCTGTGCCTGGTGGACCGAATATAAAGGTGTTTTGCGGTATCCTCTTTTGAGCAGCAGGAATCAAATTTTCAGCCAGATGCTTTATTTGCCCTTCCCTATGGGGCAAATTCTCTGGTAAATACTCTGGATGTAAGACTTCCTCATTTTTAAAAACTTTTGATTCAATCATTCTACAATAATAGTTATCCTACGATTATTTTTACCTTTGTTTTCCCTTTTGATTATTTTTATTCTTCCAATTTCTTTCGTGTTTGACACATGTGTGCCACCATCAAGCTGAGAATCTATATCACCAATTTCAACAACCCTTAAAACTTTGAATTGTTTGTAGTGTGAAACATCTGCAAGCCTCATCAACTTTGGGTTAGCTTCAAGCTCTTCTTTAGAGATTATTCTGGAAGTTATAGGTAAGCCAAGAGAAACAATCTCATTGGCCTTTTCTTCTATTTTTTTCACGATTTCATCATCAAGCTTCTCCAAGTTAAAGTCCATTCTTGCCCTATCGGGGTAAATTTGGCTTCCTGTGAACAAAACATCTCCAAAACTTTCTAAAAGAGCAGCAGAAATGACATGGGCAGCAGAGTGCAAGCGCATGATGTTATACCTTCTTTCCCAATCAATCTTACCATGTACAACATCCCCAACCTTAAAGTTAGGCTCTTTCTCAAGCACATGAACTATAGAATCTTCTCCTTCCCTTATTACATCAACGACCCTTATCCCATTTATTTCTCCAGTATCATTTATTTGTCCCCCGCTTGTGGCATAAAAACAAGTTTGGTCAAGAACTACCTTATTTCCATCTATAGCCAAAACTTTGGCATCAAATTCCTTTTGATATGGATCTTCCCAAAAAATTTTTCTTGTTGCCATATTATTCTATAACCCTCTTTAACTTTTTTAATATTTCTTCTTTTCCTACTTCAATGATATAAGGTCCAAGTCTTGGTCCTCTGTCAGAGTTCAATATCACCTTGTATAAAATCTTAAAGAATTCGGCAGTAGCTATGTCAAATCTTCTTGCTACTTCAAATATTTTCTTTTGAATTTCTTCCCCGTCTTCTTCTTTTTCCACAATTTTTATGAGTTCAGTAATAGCTGCCTTTTCTCTTTCACCAATTTCAATCCCAATACCCTTAATCTTCCCAAAATCTTCATACCATCTTTTCGCAAATTCAATCCTTTTTCCAATTTCTTCCTTCACTTCTTCACTCTCCTCCTTCAACCTTTTGAATTCCTTCAACCTCTTGATTACAAACTCAACCTGATTCTTTTCCGGCAAAATCTTTACAATCTCAACCATAACTTCAAATGGGACATGGAGAGGAGAAAGCTTTTTTGGCCCCACAACAGCAAGCTCATAAGCTCTCTTGAAATTTTTATCCTTCCTTTCATTTCCAGAACTCTCAAGACCAAAGTAAATTCTCTCTGCTCTATCAAACTCATTCCAAAGCATGGGAACCATCCTTTTCAAGTTGATGTCCTTTGCTATTGTTAACCTGCCTTGAAACATCCAATACCTTAAGTGTGTTGGTCTCATATACTTCAGCATATCGGGCACAGTTATAACATTCCCCAAAGATTTTGACATTTTCTGTCCATCCACAAGAAAATGTTCATAAACCAAAGGATAGGGTGGCTTCCATCCAAATAACTTCACTATTTCTTTTCCAGTGTCCCAGCTTCCACCAGCAGCAGCATGTTCCTTCCCAAAAGGTTCACAGGTTGTTTTCAGAAAGGCCCAGCGCGCAGGCCACTCCACACGCCAAGTCAGTTTTGCTCTCCCGTTCAGTATGGAAGTTTTTCCTTTATAGCCACACCCACTCACTTCATATTTTCTCTTAAGCAAGGTAGTTTCTTCCACACACTCATATTCAACCACAGCATCTTTTTCATCATAGCTTAAAATTTTAGTGTTGCTTATTTTTCCACACTTTTCACAAATTACATCGATTGGATACCAATCCTCTGGCAATGGGGTTATTCTAAATTTGTTTAAGATTTTGGCAATTTCTCTTCTTTTTTCCATAGCAATCTTTATTACATCATTATACATACCACTCCTGTACATCTCAATCCCCTTCAAAATCGTGGGCTCAACAAACAAACTCTCTAACTGCTGAATGAATTTATCTTCAAAGTGTTCAGCAAAGTTGGAGTGACAGCCCCAGAAATCCGGGATTGAACATACGGGGATACCAAGATAATTTACTAGTTCCCTCGGCATGTCTTGGGGCACAGACCTGAAAGGGTCCATATCGTCAGAAATCCAAATCAATTCAGCAGGCACTTCCATACTTTTTAAAGCAAGGAAAATAGCATGCCCTCTTACAACATCATTAGCACTACCTATATGTGGTTCTCCAGACATGCTGGTACCAGTTGTTACCACTTGTTTTTCCACCTTCCATTTTTTCACAAGTTCCTTAGCTACTTGGTCTGGCCAGAATTCATACTCCTTTTCCATATTTTCAATTATTGTGCTCGAAAAAATAAAGAGTTAATGGGCCTGGAGAGATTTGAACTCTCGACCTTCCGCTTTCTTCTGTTGGGAGCTCCCCATATAAGGCGGACGCTCCACCAGACTAAGCTACAGGCCCATATATAGTTTTAAATACTCTTCCTTATTTAAAAACTCAAGGACAAAACTCTTAAATATTTGCAAGTAATATAAAAATTAGCTATTCTAAGGTGTTAAATATGACGAATGGAAAGGCTATGTTAGGTAGCTTAGGTGGGCAGCCAATTCTAATATTGCCAGAGGGCACTCTTCGCTCCACAGGAAGAGATGCCCAAAAGAACAACATAGCGGCAGCCAAGGCAGTAGCAGATGCAATAAAAACCACCCTAGGTCCAAAAGGGATGGATAAGATGCTAGTTGATTCAATTGGCGACATAGTTATAACAAATGATGGTGTCACCATTCTCGAAGAGATGGATGTCGAACATCCTGCAGCCAAGATGATGGTAGAAGTGGCAAAGACCCAAAACGAGGAAGTAGGTGACGGCACAACAACTTCTGTGGTTATTGCAGGTGAACTTTTGAAAAAGGCAGAAGAGCTTCTCGATCAAGATATTCATCCAACGGTTATTACAAAAGGTTTTAAGATAGCAAAAGACGAGGCTTTAAGGATACTAGAAGAAATAGCAAAACCGATAGATATCAACGACACAGAAACCCTTACAAAAATAGCTTTAACTTCAATGTCCGGCAAAAGCATGGAAAAGGCTTCCCCAAAACTTGCCGGAATTGTGGTCGAGGCAGTAAGAAAAATAGCAAGAAAGGTTAATGGTAGGATTGAAGTGGACACAGAAGATATAAGTAGGGTGAAGAAGCATGGTGGTTCAGCAGAGGAAACAGAATTAATAGAAGGCATAATTGTTGATAAGGAAGTTGTCCATCCAGCAATGCCGAGGAAAGTGGAAAATGCAAGGATAGCTTTGCTGGATGTTGCTCTCGAGGTCAAAGAACCTGAGACGGATGCAGAAATAAGGATAACATCACCAGAGCAGATGCAAGCTTTCCTCGATCAAGAGCAGAGAATGCTAAAGAATATGGTTGAGAAAATAGTTCGAGTGAATGCAAATGTTGTGTTGTGTCAAAAAGGGATAGATGATGTTGCTCAACATTACCTTGCAAAAAAAGGAATTCTTGCATGCAGAAGGGTAAAGCAATCTGACATGGAAAAACTGGCAAAGGCAACGGGTGGCAAGATAATTTCAAATCTAGATGATCTTACACCAGAAGATCTTGGGTTTGCAAAAGTGGTTGAAGAGAAAAAGATAGCAGGGGAGGCAATGACTTTTGTACGAGGGTGTAAAGATCCAAAAGCAGTGAGCATTTTAGTAAGGGGAAGCACAGAACATGTAGTGGATGAAATTGACAGAAGCATAGAAGATGCTATAGGTGCTGTTGCTTCTGCTCTTGAGGTTGGGAAAGTTGTTGCTGGGGCAGGCTCACCAGAAGCTGAGATTGCAAAGAGGCTTAGGAAATTTGCTGAGAAATTCTCAGGGAGGGAACAGCTAGCAATTCTTGCTTTTTCAGATGCCATGGAAATCATACCAAAAACTTTAGCAGAGAATGCTGGTTTAGATCCAATCGACATTTTAGTTGAGCTTAGAGCAGCACATGAGCAAGGAAAGGTAAGCTATGGGATAAATCTATATGATGGTAAAGTGACTGACGCTTTTGAGATGGGCGTGATAGAGCCACTAAAAGTTAAGACACAGGCAATCAAATCAGCTGCAGAAGCTGCAGAGATGATACTAAGGATTGACGATGTGATTGCGGCAAGCAAATTGGAGAAGAGTACACCAACTCCACCACCTAGTGAGAGTGAAGAATAAAAAGCTTTTATTTTCTCTTTTTTTAAATAGTATTATGCAGGATAAGGATCAAAAAGAAGAATATGAAATAGTGCCTCTTTCTCCTCTAAGAAAATTGGAAAAAAGGATAGAGAGGCTAGAGGCAGTTTCACCAGCAGTTGATGTAAAAGAAATATTTAAGGAAGTTGTTGATGTCTTGAGAATGAATCAACAAATAGTTACCGAATTTTCAAAATCAAATGATGCCTTGCGTTTGGAGATTTCAAAATTAACCATTAAATTGGAGGAGCTTACTAACAAACTGAATGAACTTCTTTCATATGTGAAAGCTGCAGCAACGGAAGAGCCTTTTAAGTTTGAAGATGAAGTAACAAAGGGTTTATCAGGAAGAATAAATGAATTGATAGAGTCGAATAAGAAAATAGCAGAAAGCAACGAGACGATGATTTCAATTTTAGAAGAGATAGAAAGAAAATTGACAAGAACTTTCCCACCACCACCAATTTTGAGAAAACCTTTACCACAAAAGATGTGAGTTTATGAACAAAGCTCAGGCGGACATAGTTTCGGCAGCTATAATTGTTTTAATCGCGTTGGGTTTAACCACAACAGCTTTAATGTGGGGACTTCCTTTGATTCAAAAGAGACAAGACTCTGCTATGGTTGCAAGGGTAAACCATCTCATCACCCAAGACCTCATACAAAAAATAAAGTATGTGGCTAACACAGGTGGGTCAGAAGTATTTACCATCAATGCTGGAGGGGTTTGGTCAATAGATGAAGGCAAGAACATGTTGAGCTTCACTTTCTTCAGTAAAGCTACAGATAAAGCAACTGGTCTTTGGATAGGTGGTGGAGAATGTCAACCAAATGGGTTTAATGGACAGAGTGGGATACTGGGTCTTAACGAGCCTTGTGTTGTTTGCACACGTGCAGACTCAATGGGAGATGGATACAACATAACTTATCAAATTGGTTGCAGAGAGCTTTGGAATACTGATCACACAAAAGGTCTTAAGATACAACTCAAGTCAGCTGGTATCACCACATCCACATCAAAAACCATAAAAATATCTCAAAGGGCAATAACACCAGATACTTTAATTATAATTGACGTCGAAATTCTTTTATGAGAGGATGGATAAAGGGCAAAGCATAGTTGTTCAATTTCTCCTATTTTTTCTTATAGGTTTTTCCATCTTCATTTCTCTAGGTTCATTTTTCAGATACCAATCAGACCTTTTTAGAGATAGGATTTTATCTTCAGGGATAAACCTCACCAGCAGCTATCTATCCTCAGTAATCATAACAATGGCTTCTTGCAAGGAGTGTGACTTGATAAATTTGAATGTAAGTGTCTACAACACAACAGCTGGATATGCTCTTGGTATTATTGGTGAAGGAAGTAGGCTGAATATCACCACAATCCCAATCTCACTCAACACAACTGCACATAACCTTTTGGGCTATACCCTAACCATAGCAGGGCGCTCTTCCTCGAATAAACCTATAATTTTAACATTTAACAAGACAAATAATAAAATAGAGGTAATGTGAATGAATCCACTTGCAAATTTTTTTCTAACACTTGTCAAGGGATATAAAAAAGTTTCTAGCCAGGCAGAGCAACCTATTGGGCAAATTGTTAAACCAGAAGAAGCGATTAAAGTTTCAGTCCAACCAATTCTACAACCAATAAAGATACCAGTCGAGCTTGAGAAAGAAAAGAAAGTAGAGGAAATCAAAGAAATTTCAGGAATAAAAATTCCGGAATATGTTCCATCTAGGGTTAAGCCAAGAGAAATTGAAGAAGAAGAAAAAGCAAGAATAACTTTGATCCAACCGCTTGTTCCTAAAAATCCAAAAAAAGGTGAACATGTTTTGGCTTATGCCAAAATCTATTGGGATGAAGAGGCTGGTAGATATGTTTATCAAGTTGTTGAACCTCCCCTCACAGATAAACTCAAAGATCTTTTGAGGAAAATTAAAGAAATTATGGAAGAAAAGCTAGATGTAGATTTCTCTAAACTTAAAACCATTGAAGCAAAAGAATACCTTAAGAAACAGATTTCAGAGATTGTAGATTATTTAGGCTTCAGGTTGGGTGATACAGAGAAGATAATTTTACAATATTACATAGAGAGGGATTTCATAGGTCTTGGGAAAATAGATCCTTTGATGAAAGATGACCAAATAGAAGATATAAGTTGTGATGGTGTCAACATTCCAGTTTTTATATTCCACAGAAATCCCCTTCTTGGCTCTTTAATAACAAATATTGTTTTTGAAAGTGCGGAAGAGCTAGACTCTTTTGTGATGAGGCTTGCCCAACTCTGTGGCAAATCTATATCCATAACAAATCCTCTACTTTCAGGTTCACTTCCAGATGGGAGTAGAGTTCAAGCTACTCTTGCAACAGATATAGCAAGGAGAGGAAGCAATTTTACCTTAAGAAAATTCACGGAAAAGCCACTAACACCAATTCATCTCCTTGGCTATAAAACCCTAGATATAAAGATTTTGGCATATCTTTGGTTTGTTGTTGACATGGGGAAGAGTGTATTGGTTTCGGGTGGCACGGCTTCAGGTAAGACCACTTTGTTGAATGTGCTCTCACTTTTCATAAGACCGGAGGAAAAAATAGTATCGATAGAGGATACACCAGAGCTCATGTTGCCCCATCCCCATTGGGTACCACATGTGGCAAGAACAGCAATAGGTACAGAGTTTGGAAGAAAGGCTGGTGAAATAGATTTATTCGATTTGCTAAAGGAAAGTTTGAGACAAAGACCAGATTACATAATTGTGGGTGAAGTTAGAGGAAAAGAGGCTTATGTTCTATTCCAAGAAATGGCAACAGGCCATCCAAGTCTTGCTACAATTCATGCTGAAAATGTACCGAAACTGTTAGATAGATTAACAACACCACCAATAAGTTTGCCTCCAAGCCTTGTGTCTAGCGTTGATGTTATAGTCTTCATGCTTCTCACAAGATACAAAAACAAACAAGTTAGAAGGATAACAGAAATCATGGAAGTATGTGGAATAGATGAAAAAACTAAAACACCAATTTTCAATAGAGTTTTCAAATGGAATCCGAACACAGATAAATTCGAGACATGTAATGAAAGTGTTATTTTGAAAAGGATTTCAGAATTAACAGGGCTCTCTGAAAAAGAAATCAAGGAAGAGTTGGAGAGAAGGATGCTTGTTCTGGATTGGTTGCAAAGAAATAATGTCTTGGATTATGAGGAATTTTGCAGCATCATAAACCTCTACTATAAAAATCCATCTAGGCTCTTGTCTTCTATAAAAGGAGGTTTATGATGAAATTGGGTAGAATTTCTTTGAGATTTTTTCATCCAATAACAGAGGCAGTTTTACCTTATCTACCTGATTTGAAATCTGATTTGAAGAGGGCTGGAATAAAACTATCAGTTAAAGAATTTATAAGTTATGGAATTTTTATGATTGTGGTAATTTTTGTAATAAGCCTACCGGTTCTTTCGGTTATTTTTGCATATTTTCTTCAGAGTTTTTTGTTTGGTTTTCTTTCCTCTATAACAGCTTGTTTTTTTCTTCTTTCCATTTTCTTCATAGCATATGTTAATTACCCTAAGATTTTGATAAATCGGAAAGCAAAAAAAATTGATGACCAAATTTCATTTGCAGCCATACACCTTGCAATTCTTGCAAGTAGTAAATTGCCTCTAGACAAAATATTTGAGACATTCTCCAAATTTGGTGGTTATGATGAAATAACAAAAGAAATTTCGGCAATAAACAATGATGTGAAGATGTTTGGTCTAGATGTTAACACAGCAATAGAAAGAGCTGTGGAAAGGTCACCATCAAAAAATCTAAAAGAACTCTTGTGGGGGATTTTAACCACAAACCTAACCGGTGGAGATATAGAAGTTTACCTGAGAGAAAAATCTAGGAATTTTATGTCAGAGTATAGGACAAAGTTGCGTGATTTTTCTCATCAACTTGGGATTTATATAGAAATTTTCATCACTTCAGTTATTTTGGGTTCGGTCTTCTTTCTAATTCTAACATCTATAGTTGCGGGAATTTCTGGAACAGGGCAACAAATTTTATTAGTCCAATTTTTCTTAATCTTCGTGTTTTTGCCAGCAGTTTCTGTTATGTTTATTTATCTTGTAAAAGTATCTGCACCGGGTGAGATTGATTGAAAATTAAATTGACGATAGAGCAAAGGATAATAGTCATTGCAATTTCAATAACAGCATTTTTAATTATTTTGGGGTCACTGAGTCCTGATGAGAAGACAAGAAGAGGGGTTATTTCTAATGCTTTGATTTTATTCGCTTTCATGTTGATTTTACCTTTCATCATCTTAAGGTATCAAAGAGAGAAAGCTATAAGAGAGATGGAAGAAAAAATGCCGTCTTTTCTTAGAGATTTAATCGAGGCCATAAATTCTGGGCTTCCCTTCCACAAAGCCATAATATCTTGCAGTGAAATAGATTATGGTGAACTTTCAAAGGAAGTCAAGAAAATGGCAAATCAACTTTCCTGGAACATACCTGTGGATAAAGTTCTTGATCAATTTATAGAAAGAGTTAGGTCAAGCAAAAAACTTTACATTTCTTTAAAAATTTTGAGAGAGTCTTACTTCACGGGAGGTGATGTAGTCTCTACTTTAAATTCTGTTGCTGAGAACCTTACTCAATTCAATGATATAGGAAAAGAAAGGGCAAGCCTGCTGAACCAATATGTAATGTTAACTTACACCCTAGTTTTTGTTTTCCTTGCGATATTTGTTGCAATCAACAGATTAATGATACCCATCTTTCACACTTCCCAAATTTATGGTGAAACTCAAATCTTCACCAGCCCCTGTGCAAACAATCCTACCCCCGTGTGCGAAATTTTTTCAATCCCAGCAAAATATCTCTTTGGAATCGAAGACCCAGAAAACATAAGTGGCTACTATATTTCAATTTTCTTTTACATAAATACGATTATTGCCATAACTTGTGGTGTAGTTATAGGTGAAATAACAAGAAGGTCTGTTTTTGTGGGACTTAGGCACGCTCTCATATTGACAATAGCTGTCTGGGGAATTTTGTTATTACTCAAAGTTTTGAATTTCATTGGTGCCTAGATGAAAGCCCAAATTAGTTTTGTTGAATTTATCACTTCTCTGGTAATCTTCATAGGTTTTGCCACCTACATTTCCTTTCAAATTTCCCTATTTCTCCCAAATTATTTGAATGAAATTAGGGCAGAGAGGATGAGATCTGAAGCTTTTCAACTCTCCGAACTGTTGATTAATGATCCTGGGGAACCAGCTAATTGGTATGTAAACTTTGATAATGTGAAGAGAATAGGTCTTTCGGATGAAACAAAAAATGTGACAAATTTTCTTTCTGGAATTAAAATATCTTCATTTTTTTCTAATTGTTCTGCAAACTATACAAAGATAAAAGAAAAGCTTAACACTGATTTTGATTTTATTGTGATTTTAAAAGATAATGAAGGTAAAACATATTCTTGCATACCGAGTGTAGTATATCCACGTGGCATTAATACAACCATAAGAAGGGTAATTGCATTTAGAGATGGTGATATTAAATACGGCAGCCTGTTATTACAGGTTTGGTGAATATGAAGGCTCAAATAATCTTAATCGAATTCATAACCGTGGCAATAGCTTTATTCATAGCTTTTGGAGCATTTTTTCCTGGCTTCGCTTACAAAAATAAATGGAGAGAGGCAAATATTTTGATAAACTCAAGGGACATGATTTTAACAATTGATAGAATGGGAAAAATGTACGAATATTCTTTCAATCAAAAAGCTTTATCAGATTTTTTGAACAATGTAAGTGAGATTAACCTAATTCCTTGGTCTGAGATAGAGGGCACATTCCCAAACATAATAACAATAGCTTGTAATTGTACGGAAAATCAAATAAATGAGATGAATTTTTGGTTTACCAACTTGACCATAAACAACAGGAGGGTTTATTTTTTGTTCCAAAGGTCCAATCTTGAAGAAATTCCAAACGAAGCTGATGTTTTACTGATAAGAGGCTATAAAAACCTCACCTCCTATTTGCAAAATTTAAAAAATTACTTGAGAAGGGGTGTTGGTATTGTCGAGATGATGGATTTTGATGATCAAGAAAAAGTGGATATCACACAACAAACAATATTTGGGATAAAATGGAGTGGATTTGAATCAGGTAGTGCTGAATATATGATTTTTTCAAAACCAACAAGCGTGGAGAATATAACATATTTTCCCTACAAATATTTTTACCATGTACCACTTCCAATTAACATTTCTTCATATCAATCTTTGGTAGGATGTGACTATCAACCTTCGGGCAAAGGTAACTTTTATTTGAATAGAACAAACTATTGGTTCTGGATATGTAACTCAACTTCAGTTTGGTTTGATACAAATGCCGATGGAGTAGAAGACACCCTCGTGAATATACATGAAACCTTTAGGATTATGGGAATGAATTTTACCTTAAGTTATATTCACGGAAATTCGAGCATAGCAATTTCCTTCAGGCCAGAATACAATTTTTCAGATTATTTATCTTTTAAAAGGGATAGTGGAATTTATATTGTAAACATCACACCAATTGACAATAAAGAAGAAAGAATTCTCTTGAAGAGTATTAAAGCGGGGAAGGAATTCCCGGCTGTGATTTTAAATTCTTCAAGAGTTGTTTGGATGTATGATTTGGGAGAGGGTCCTTCAGATGAAGAAAAGAACTTGTTGCTTTCTCTATTGCTTTGGGCTTCTAAGAAAAAATCAACTATTCTTCCATCACCGATAAAAAAAGGCTTTTCTTCTTCTTACGTCAACATCCAAAACATAGATATGTTTGAGGTTTACAATTTTGTCTTAGGTCTAACCTATCCATATTAATTACTTAAGTCTTAAACTTTCAAGGTTTCTTGGGACATTTGTTTCGATTCTGAATATCCTGTGAATAGCTCTAGCAAGCTCCAAAGACTTCTGAGCTTCACCATGCATAATTATCACCCTATCCGGTCTAGAAGCAAGCTTGTGAATGAAAGCAAGCAATTGATTGCGATCGGAGTGACCGCTTAACCCTTCTATGGTTTGAACATTCATCTTCATCTCAATAGATATAAGCTTCCCATCTTCAGTCTTCATGGGAATTTCTCTCCACCCCTTTTGTATTCTTCTTCCAAGCGTCCCTTCACATTGATAGCCGACAAATATCAAAGTATTTTTTGGGTCTTCAGCCAAGGCTTTCAAATGTTCCATCACAGGACCTCCAATTAACATTCCACTGGTTGAAATTATCACACAAGGTTTATCTTCCCAAGCTTTTTCCCTTTCACTCGGCGAGGCAATCCTCCTAAAAATGGGGTTCAAGAAGAGATTTTCACCAGAAAAAATCTTCTTCTGCATACTTCTTGAAAGATATTCTGGATAGGCTGTAAAAATTCCATTGGCATCCCAAATCATTCCATCAATGAAGACAGGATATTGGAAATTGTTCTCAACCAGAATTGCCATTACTTCCTGGGCTCTTTCCACAGAGAAAGAAGGAATTAAACAAATCCCCCTATTTTCCATAGTTGAATTTATCACATTCATCAACTGCTTTTCGGTTTCTAGTCTTGATGGCATGACATCCCTTTCTCCACCATACGTGGATTCAATTATTAATGTTTCAATCCTTTGAAAATTGGTGAATGCTGGCTCAAGCAAAGCCGTTTTTCCGAATTTTTGATCCAAAGCATAAACAATATTGTGAAGACCTTCACCGATGTGTAAATGAATCAAGCCACTTCCGATGATGTGGCCAGCATTCTGGAATGTCAATCTTATATCAGGAGCAACATCAGAAACCTCACCGAATTCAAGAGGTATAGTATGTTTTACAACTTCTTTCACACCTTTTGCTGTGAAGAAAGGTGTAGTTATACTTTTTTGCATGACGTCAATGTAGTCAAGCCATAACAAGGTTGATAAATCAACAGTTGGAGCAGTCATGTAAATTGGCCCATCATAACCTCGCTCAACCAGTGCCGGAATAAAGCCACAATGATCAAGATGAGCATGAGAAACAATTATAGCATCAAGTTCATTGTAATCAAATTCTTTTGTGTTAAATATAGGATATTGGTTTGCATTTGATGCTCCAACAGATATTCCACAATCCAATAAAACTTTTGATTTTGGTGTCTCCACAAGCAAACAACTTCTTCCAACTTCTCTAGAGCCACCAAGTACTATTACCCTAATCCAATCTCTATTTGTGACCCTTTCGCCAAAAATTTTCTTTCCAATTTCGTTCAAGTATTTCTTCCTAAACTTACTCTCGGCATGCAAAACTTTTCTTATACCATTTATCACCTCAGACTTTATAGGTGGGACTCTTTCTATTCTTGGAGTCCACAGAACTTCAGCCTTAATTTTTTTAAAGGTTTCACCATTTTTTCCAATCACTACACCAGGCTTCTCTGCTGCTATAATTACTAGGCTTCTTTCAGGCTCAAAATATATGTCTTTTATTTTTGCATCTTCAGGCACAATTTCCATTATCCTTTTTTTAGCAGCTTCTTCATCTAGACAAAGATCTTTTTCAAGCCTAACTTCAATTCTCTTTTTAATCTCACTTACTATTTGTTTTATTGTACTTTCACATGTTTTGAAAAAATCTTTATCCTTGGTGTAAACTATAATTTCCGATCCTTCAAGTTCTATTCTACTTACCACTTCTTTTGGCAAAGATGCCTCTACCCTTTTCAGAATTTCCATCCCAATCACAAGTTTATTCAATATCCCCTATAGACTCGTACTTTATGATCTTAATTCCATCCTTTGTTATAATGGCTACATCAACGCCCTTTCCACCAGATGCTATATCACGCTCTACAGCAGCCTTTATTGCTCTTAAGGCAATTTTCTTTCCTTCCTCAACAGAAATATTGTCTCTATAACTATCTTCAAGTACACCTAAAGCTATAGGTGAGCCTGAGCCTGTTGAAAAGAATTTTTTCTCTTCTTCCCAGCCCCCGATTGCATCCAAGCTGAATATTTTTGGCCCGAATTCATCAAAACCTGCCAAGATTAATTGAACATAGAAAGGGAAGAATTTATTTCCCTGTAGGATGTTCGAGAGTAAAATTGTTGCACCTTTAACAGAAATTCTCCTTCGATTTTGAATTTCAAACAGCTTAATCTCAGCTTTCATGTATCTTGCCAAAGTTTGTGCATCACCACTCACTCCAGCTATAGTCATCGCAATGTGATCAGCGATGGGCAATATCTTTTCTGATTCTTTGCTTGCAACAAGATAACCCATGGTCGACTTTTTTTCTGCAGCCAACACTACTCCATCCTTGCAAATCAAACCTACTGTAGTTGTTCCTGTTTTCATTACATCAAGTTTTTCTTCACCCAATTTTACCAAAGTATCACCCAAGAAATTGGATAATTTTAATTACACATTTGGTTTTAAATAGATTTCGGGTACCCCTAATACCAATTTTCCTCCCTTTAATTTAATAGGATTTAGCAAAATAAACAACTTCTTTTGCTTCTTTGCCACAACAAATGCAATTGGAAAATACTTTTTCTTTTTTAAGTGGGATTACTCTGATTGTAGCTCCAGTCTCTTCTTTTATTTTTTCTTCACAACCCTCCTCACCACACCAACATGCCTTTAAAAAACCCCCTTTTTCTTTCAAAATTTTTTTGAATTCTCCATAATCTTTAGGAATGAATGTATTCTTTTTCAAAAAATCTTTTGCTTTCTTGAGCAAATCTTCTTGTATTTTTTCCATCAACTCAAAAATTTTCTTAATGGCTTGTTTATCTTTCACTTCAATCCTTTGGAAGTTATCTCTTCTAACGCATGTGATTTGTCTTTTCTTCAAGTCTTTTGGTCCAATTTCAACTCTTATGGGCACACCTTTCAATTCCCATTCATTGAATTTCCAACCAGGAGTATAAATTTCCCTATCATCCAAAAAGGCTGAAATACCAGCCTTTCTCAATTTTTCCAAAAATTCTTTGGCTTTCCCCAAAACCTTCTTCTTTTCCATTTCTTTGTAGAATATGGGTACAATAACAACTTTGATAGGTGCAATTTTTGGTGGTATCACAAGCCCTTTGTCATCACCGTGTACCATAACTATTGCTCCAATCAAACGAGTAGAAATACCCCAGCTGGTTTGCCAAACATATTTTTCTTTACCATCTTTATCAAGAAATTTTATTTCGAAAGGTTTCGAAAAATTTTGACCCAAATTATGAGAAGTACCCATTTGCAAAGCTTTACCATCAGGCATAAGCGCCTCTAAAGTTGTTGTATAAAGAGCACCTGCAAATTTTTCTCTTTCACTTTTTTTACCAACGATAACAGGTATAGCGAGGTAGTTTTCAATAAGCTCTTGGTAAAACTTTAAAATTTTAATCACCTCTTCGTCAGCCTCCTTTTTTGTTGCATGGGCTGTGTGACCCTCTTGCCACAAAAATTCACTCGTTCTTATAAAAGGTTTAGTTGATTTTATTTCTGCTCTTGTTATATTACACCATTGGTTCAACAAAACAGGCAAATCTCTCCAACTTCTTATCCATTTCGAGTAAAAATGATAAATTATTGTTTCCGAGGTTGGTCTTATTGCAAGCTTTTCACCAAGCTTGTTATCCCCGGAATGTGTTACCCAAAAAACCTCTGGAACAAATCCCTTGAAATGTTCGGCTTCTTTTTTCAAAAAACTTTCAGGTATAAGCAATGGGAAATATGCATTTCTATGACCAGAGTCCCTAAGCATTTTGTCAAAGATTTCTCGAATTTTTTCCCATATTTCATATCCATACTCCCTTATAGCTATTGTACCTTGTACGGGACCATAATCAGCTAAACCAGATTTTATGACTACTTGAGAGTACCACTCCGAAAAATTTTCCAATTTTCTTACAGTAATTCCCTCTTGCTCAGCCATCTATCCACCTATAATTTAAATCTATTGAAGTTTTCATTTAAATTTCTAAATTCTTTTAACTTTCCCCACGAGATTAAAAAACGGATTGAGATGCTTTTTGTAATCTTTCAAGGTTCTTATGCTGACAAGTTGTACCACAATTTTACTCTAGTGAAATAATTATAAAGCTTTTTGTTAATTAATTTGGCTACTTGTTTTAAAAGTTACAAATTTAGAAAAACAATCATTTATTAATGTTTAAACCAAGTTATTTGGAGTTAATTGAAAGGGGAGAGATGGAAGAAAAGATTAGTAGGCTTTATAAGATTTTGGAGAGATGTGAGCTATGTCCAAGAAAATGTCATGTTGACAGACTGAAAGGGGAAAAAGGAATCTGTCGTTCTGGCGCGAAGCTTAAGGTCTCAAGCTTTTTCCCACACTTTGGAGAAGAAGAAGTTTTAGTTGGAACTCACGGCTCGGGCACAATTTTTCTTTCAAATTGTAGCTTAAGATGCGTCTATTGTCAAAATTACGAGATCTCACATTTAGGAGAAGGTGAAGAATGTTCTGAAGAAGAAGTGGCTGAGATGATGTTGAGTTTGCAAAGAATGAAATGCCATAATATTAATCTAGTAACACCAACACACTTCGCTCCACAACTAGTTAAAGCCATAAAAATTGCTGCTGAAAAGGGATTAAATCTACCAATAGTTTGGAATTGTGGGGGGTATGAAAATGTTGAAGTTATAAAGCTTCTTGAAGGAATAGTTGATATTTACATGCCAGACATAAAATACGGGAGTAATGAGGGAGGGAAAAAATATTCTAATCCTCCTGTTGAAGATTATTGGGATAGATGCAAAGAAGCAATAAAAGAAATGCACTCTCAAGTGGGCGATTTGAAAGTCAGAAAAGGCTTAGCTTTCAGGGGTTTGTTGATAAGGCATTTGGTCTTACCTAATAACATAGCAGAAACTACCAATGTGTTAAATTTTATTGTAAAAGAAATTTCCCCAAACAGCTATGTTAATGTAATGTCTCAATACTATCCGGCTGGGGAAGTCTTACTTAAACCAGAAAAATACCCAGAACTCAAGAAAAGCATAAGAGAAGATTATAAGAAGGCGATTGAGCTTGCTTTTAAGCTCGGCCTTACAAGGGGCTTGGAGGAAAGACAGCTCAGAAGAATTTAAATAAGTTCGATTTCATAGTTTAAGTAGATTTCATGAAGATAGCAGCTCTCTCAGACTTTCACTTTGGCTTTTCTTTTAGCCCAGAGCTTGAAGAGGATAGTTTTGAAAATGCAGAAGAAGCTATAGAAAAAGCTTTAAAAGCTGACTTGATTTTAATCCTTGGTGATATTTTTGATTCACGAGTGCCAAAAACACAAACTTGGGCAAAGGCCATGAAAATTTTGGTAAAACCCTCTCTTGAAGAGAACAGAGGAATAAAGCTTGTGAGTTCTTCAAAAGAGCTAAAGAAAGCTTCTGTGAGAACTCTAAACCATCTACCAGTTATAGCAATTCATGGAACTCATGAAAGAAGAGGAAGGGGGGAATTGAATGCAGTTGAAGTTTTAGAGAATGCAGGCTTACTAATTCATCTTCATTGTGATTCAGTAATTTTTGAGAAAGATGGGATAAAAGTTTCAATTCATGGAATGTCTGGTGTGCCTGAGAGATTTGCAAAAAACCTACTCAATCAATGGAACCCCCAGCCTATAAAAGACTGTTTTAACATCTTGCTCTTACATCAAAGCATAGATCCTTACGTCTACTCACCCCTCGAGCCCCCCACACTTTCTATTTCAAACCTACCGAAAGGCTTTGATTTAATAATTAACGGCCACATTCATCAACATGGTCAATCTAGAATTGACAACTCAATTTTGCTTTTCCCAGGTAGCACGATGATAACACAGTTTGATAAAGCTGAAGCCGAAACTGAAAAAGGGATTTACATGATTGATTTAGACGAAGAAATAAAAATAGAATTTGTTCCCCTTGAGAAAGGTAGAAAGTTCTTTTATGAGGAGATTCTGCTTGAAAAGGATTCAGTGAAAGATCGAATAGAAAAAAGGTTAAAGGAAATCCTGGACAAGAATTTCATCAAACCACCAATAATAAAGATGAAGTTGATTGGAAGGGGTGTGGAAATCCTTGATCAGGAGTTAAGAAGTTTGGAGAAAAATTTCTCAGGCAAGGCTATTTTAATCTTTACAAAAGAATTTGAATCTCAAGAGGTTGAGAAGAAGACTGAGTTTCTCAGAGCTCTGAGAGAGCAAAAACTTTCTATTGAGGATATAGGCCTGGAAATCTTCAGGAAAAATTTGGAAGAATTTGGCTTCACTTCTTCTTTTGATTTTGAGCAGGCTTTCAATTTGTTAAGCGAAGGAGAAATTGAAAAAGCTTTCAATATTTTTATTGGGGAGCAAAAAACTTTGGAATCAATTTTAAAGAAATCTCTGAAAGATTTTGGTGTGAGACATGATAACTAGAATCGAGCTGAAGAACTGGCGTTCTCATTTAGATTCAAAACTAGAATTTTCTTCAGGTACAAACATCTTACTTGGCTCAATAGGTTCAGGCAAGACTTCTATTCTTGACGCCATTTGTTTTGCCCTTTTTGGGACCTTTCCAACTCTTCAAACCAAGAAATTAAAGCTCGATGATGTGATAATGAATAAGCCAATTGAAAAAACAAAAGCAGAAATTGAGCTCCACTTTCAAATTAATGGGAAAAATTACTCTGTGAAAAGAGTGATAGAAAGGGGAAAGGGAACAACTTATTCTGAAATAAGAGAAGAAGGGAACCTTCTTGAGTCACCTAATGCACAAAGGGTTACAGAAAAAATTGAGGAAATTTTGAAAGTCGATTATGAGCTTTTCAGTAAGGCAATTTATTCAGAACAAAATGCTCTAGACTATTTCCTAACAATACCAAGAGGACAAAGGATGAAAAAGATAGATGAGCTTTTGGGAATAGATAAGTTTGAAAGAGCAAGAGCTTCTTCTGTTACCCTAATAAACAGACTTGCCGATAGAAAACTTGGGATTGAAAGTAGTGTAAGCCAGATAAATGAAGAGGAAGTGAGAAAAAATTTGGCCGAGTTAGTAGAAGTAATTTCGAAACTTTCTTCAGAAAAAGAAGAATTGAAAAGTAAACTCGAAAAAATAGAAAGAGAAAAAGAAAAACTCGAAAAAGAATTACTGGAACTTAAGAAAACGAAAGATGCCATAGAAATTTTGAGAAGAGAAGAAAAGGGAAAAGAAAGTGTTTTAGAAGAAACTCTCAGTGCGATTAAATCTATAGAAAATGCTACGAGGGGGTTTTCTAAAGAAAGTGTAGAAAGGGCAATAAAAGAAATTGAAGAACTCTTGAGAGAAAAAGAACTTGAGCTAAAGCAAAAAAAGGAGAATTATGAAAAAATTTTTTCTGAGATTTCTCAAGCAGAGAGCAAAATAAAATTCCTGAGTGGAGAAAAAATCTACAAGCTTAAACCACTCTTGGAAGAAAAAACTGGAATTAAGAAGGAACTTGATCATCTTCTGAGCACAACTGGAGAAAATATAGAGGAACAAATTGAAAAAAGTAGAGAGAATTTGGAAAAAATAAATTCCGATATTTCGGCAACGAACACTTTAATAAAAGATCTGAATTCTTTTATTCAACACTTATCTTCTTCTGAAAATAGATGCCCAGTTTGTGACTCAATTTTAACACAAGAAAGAAAAATCCTACTGATTAAACAGAAAGAAGAGCAGTTGAAGAAACTGCAAGATAGGCTAGCAGATTTGCTCATCAACAAACAAAATGCAAGTGAGAATTTGAAAAAACTTGAAGATGCAGCTAAAAAAATAGGAGAAATGTACATTCAAGTTAAAGACTTGCAAGATATACAGAAAGAGCTAGAAGATTCTGAAAAAGATTTATCCCAACTGAACTATTTTGCGAACAAAGCCAGGATAGATTTAGAGCTAGTTAGGAAAGAAGTCAATAACATAGAAAGTGAGATTAAAGAAAACGAGGAGAAAAAGAGGAAGTATGATATTTTGCTAATTCAACTTCAAGACTTGGAGGAGAGGAAGAAGAGAAGTGAGGAATTGAAGAGGGAAATTGAAGAAGTTAAGAAAAAAATTAAAGAAAAAGAGGTCAAACTTGAGGGAAAAGATTTGGATGCTATGGAAGAGAATCTTAAATCAATTATAAGCATGGAAAGCGAAACTAGGACAAAACTTTGCTCTTATGATTCTTTGATTCAAGAAAAAGAAGCTAGGAGGAAAGAACAAGAGGAAAAAGTGAAAACTCTAGAAAAAATGAAAAAAGAAATCCAAAAACTTGATAGACTCACAAGGGACTTGGAAATCTTCAACCTAGCACTAGAAGAAACACAGATTGAGCTTAGAAATAATTTTGTTGAAGGTGTAAATTTAACCATGAGTAAACTTTGGAATACACTTTACCCTTACCACGACTTCATTTCAATTAGACTAAATGCAGAGGAAGGTGATTATGTATTGCAATTGCAAGGAAGAGATGGAAATTGGGTGAATGTTGAGGGGAACGTTTCTGGAGGGGAAAGAAGCATAGCTTGTTTGGCTTTAAGAATTGCCCTAGCCTTAGCTCTAGCTCCCCAATTAAGAGTCCTTGTTCTAGATGAGCCAACTGCAAATCTTGATGCAAGGGCCATAAGGGAGCTTTCAATAACTTTAAGGGAGAGGATAAATGAGTTTATAGATCAAACTTTTCTCATAACTCATCAGCCAGAGCTTGAGGATGCTGCAACAGGCTCAGTCTACAGGCTTGAGAGAAATAAAGATGAAGATGGACCAACCAAAGTTATAAGGATTGATTAAATTACTTGAAAGCTTCCAAATCTTCAATCTTTCTATCTTCGCTTTCAATAAAAGCTAAAATTTCTTCTTCCAATTTTCTTCCCTTTTCAGATTTCTTACTCCTTCTTTCTCTAACTTTCACAAGCAAAGGATAATTAACAGCTTCACCAACGATTAAGGCTTCACCAACTTTTAATCCTGGTAACATATCCAAAACATCCTTAGTTACACCTTCACAACTTTCACCTATATGTTTTATATCATAAGGGTTGTTTATTCTCATGATGATATGAGTATTACACTGGCTTAATGCTGTTGTAGCAAGCCTTATCGGTCTTTGGGTTATCAGCACTAAACAAGCTCCAAACTTTCTTCCCTCTCTTGCTATTTGCTCTATCACATTTCTTGAAATGGCATTGGCAGCTTCTTCTCCCTCAGGGCAAAACTGATGGCTTTCTTCCACAAAAATAATAAAAGGTGGAATTTTCCCTCCTCTTCTCAGATCAAAGAGTTTCCTTGCAAAATAAGTCAGGACTATTTGTCTTTCTTTCAGATGAACGAAATCAGAAAGGTCAAAAATTGTGAGTTGACCAAGCTTCGCAACTTCATCTAAGGATGGTGAATCTATTTTGCCAAACAAACCTGTTGAAGCCAGATCAAAAAGCCAAGAGTTCAAAGCTAATTTTGTTTTTTGGTTTATCTCACTTTTTTCCACAGCTTCAACTAATTCATCAAAATCGTAAACTTTCTTTTCTTCTTGCAATTTTTTAATTATTGGTGAAAGTTCCCTTCTTTGAACATAGGACATTTGCGGTATAAACTCATTCATCAAGCTTGGTGAAATTTTGTTCGTGGCTATGGAGATTTTATCCTTTCCATAAACTTTTGTTTTGGCTATATATTTTTCATCTTCCGAAAAGCCAATGTATTCACCATGGGGGTCAAAAACTATTACTGCAGGCTTTACCTTATCTTCCCTATCTAAGATTTCTTCTATAAGAACTGAAGCAAGATAAGACTTACCAGCACCACTGATAGCAAGAATGGCTAAGTGTTTTTGGAAGAGCTTAGTCAAATTCAATTTAACTTCCAAATTATGAGCATCCATTTTCCCTACAACCAAACCACTTTCATCTAAGCCCAAAAATTCTGAAAGTAATTTTTCATCAACCTTGTAAACTTTTTCTCCAGGTGAAGGTGGGAAAGAAACTCTAAATTGTTTACCTCCGTCAAAAATTCCCAGGGGAGTTGCAAAAGCCACGAGGAATTCCCATTTATTTGTTGGGAAAATTTCGCTCAAATCCTTTCCACTCTTCTCATATTCTTTCACAGATTCTGCTCTCATGAAATATCTGTTCATCCTGAATATTTCAGCAACTCTTGCTATTAGTAATCCTTGCTCTGTCCTAAGCTGAACATACTCATTTTTTCTAACAGGCATTTTCTCCTTATCTTCACTTATCACAAAAGAGAATTTGCCACTACTCGGTCCTTCTGGAGTGGAAATCACAGTGCCAATTTCTTTCATAGATTTTAAATTATCACTCAAGGATATAAAAACTTAGAACTCATGAAGTGAGGAAACACCTCTCCCAAAAGTAGTATATCTTTTTCAAATGTACATAAAAATATGAAGGCAGTAAAGTTTATAACCAATCAACCAGCGGCTTTCATCCCAGAGAAAAAAACTTTAGTTATAGCCGAGCTTCATCTAGGTTTGGAGCACGAGCTTTTCAAAAAAGGAATCATTATTCCACCACAAAGGGAAAAATTTCAGGAGAAGATAAAAAAGTTATACGAGTTGACGAAAGCGAAGAAACTGATTATCCTTGGGGACATAAAACACAAAGTTCCAGGAATGAGCATAAGAGAGGAAAAAGAACTTCCAAAATTTTTAGAATATTTGAAAGATAATTTCAAAGTTATTCTTGTCAAAGGAAATCATGATACAGACTTGGAGCAAATTGTGCCAAAGGGTATAAAAGTATACGGAAGTAGAGGGTTTAAACTTGGTAAGTATGGCTTCTTCCATGGTCACGCTTGGCCTTCAAAAAAGCTTTTAAGTTGTGATTACCTTTTTTTGGCCCATCTTCATCCTGGAATAGAATTCAAAGATAAACTTGGGTTTAGAACTTCAGAGCAAGTGTGGATAAAAGGTAAACTCAAGGATAAAATAAAGGAAAAGTACAAGCTAAAGAAAGTGGGCAAACTTCATGCCATAATAATACCAACTTTTAACACCCTACTGGGAAATATGAGTTTACTCAAGCTTCTAGAAAGTGAGGAATCTAATTTGTTGAATAAATTAATTGATATGGAAAAATCTGAAATTTACTTATTGGATGGCACTTTTCTCGGTAAACTGAAAAATTTGAAAGTCTAACCTCCCCTTTTTCTTATTTCCCTTTCTACTCTTTCCCTTATCTTCTCTTGTATATCCCATGTTATATTTGTGAATTCTTCTCTAAATCTTTTTTCCCACTCACTTCTATTCCTTATTTGCCACTTTGCACCACAAGTACATCTACCATTTAAGCAAACTGGTGTATCATTGCCTATAATCATCGGGCAAACCAACTCAAAACATTCAGAGTCATCAGTGCAATTTATTTTCTTTTTCTCCCACGGTAATCCACAAACACAAACTCCTTTTGTTTTATTTTCTGGAATAAAGCAATGTAGTTTAAAATTCAGTTGCATAGGACACCAAATAGATAAGTTTATGCACTCACTATCACTTGTGCATACTCTCTCCCTTAACATGTAATTGGTTGCATTCAACAATTTTTCCATTCTCTCCAAACACTTTTCATGTCCTCTTATTGAAGCCTCTATTGCTCTTTCTAAACCAGGTCTCGCAGCTTCAGGTACTTTACTCAAAATCCTTTCAAGGACAGTTATATGTTTATAAGTTTCATTACAAATATGCTCAAGCAATGTAGTAGCATTTCTCCCTAAACCAAAAGTCTTATTTGTTTCTTTTTCAGTCTCATTCACTTCTTTTTCATATTCTTCTTTCAATTTTTCCACATATTGCCATTTGTTTTTTGCTATCATAGCGTTAAGCTCTGCCAGTCTCTGTTCAGCAAGGAAAATACGGAATCTTGCCTTAGCTTCAGAATCAAAAGTCAGCCAAAGTCTTACTTTTTCAAGAAAAGTTTTAACTGGATAGAAGGGGTGATCTGGAAGAATTCTGGGACTTGGTAATTCTTCTGCTTTTGCTGTACTAACCAACAAAATAACCGAAATTGCAATTGTAATTAAAACTTTATTCAAGGTTTGGCCTCCTAACGTATTATATTAGCGAGTGAACTTAAAAATTTAACAGTTCCTTTTCATCTTCGTTTAGCCTTTCCCAAACTTCTTTCAAAATCCTCATATCTTCCTCACTTATTACTGAAAGCAGAATGTCACCTTCATTTATATGCCTTCCAACAATAGGTTCTTCCATACTCACAGCAACTCTATCTCCTTTCTTGGCTTCGGGTATGGTTTGCCCCTCTCTTTGAATCTCTTTTATTTTTCCAACAATTTTACCATCTTCTTTTCTCATTAAAGTCCCAGGTTTAAGCAAACCTCTTTTTACTTCAACCCCAAAAATTGCAGGATTGCTCGACCTGAACACACAGCCTTTTAATATAACAATTTCACACGGTCTTACAACTTTAGCAAGCTTTTCTTCAATTTCCCTTTCTTTAGATTTAAAACTCCATTCTTTGTAATCTTCAAGGAGTCTATAAATTATATTGTTCTGGAAAATCTCTATCTTCAAATCTCTTGCCAAATTTTTTGCTTCTTCAAAGATTTCTACATTAAAAGCCAGTATAACTCTTCTCAGCTTTTCTCTCACATTCTCGGCTTCTATAACATCTTGCTTTGTCACATGTCCGACTTCAGCCTTCCTTATCGGAATTCCCTCTTCACCTAAAAGCCTAATCATGGCCTCTAAGCTTCCAAGTGTATCCGCTTTTATAACAACTCCATCAATTTGTCTCAAAAATTGAACCTCCTCAACTTCCATCTGCACACATCTTTTTGCTTCTTCTATTTCCTTCTCATTCTTCACAGCAATTATCGGTGATCCTGCTACTACATTCTCTAAACCAGGAGCAGCAATTTTAATTCCTGCTGCCGCACCAACCTCTTCCACACTTTCAAACTGTTTTTCAACCCTAAGCTCTTGTAATGGTCTAGGCCTGAGCAAAGCCCTTACTCTTGTGATTGTAGGTTCTTTTCCACCTATCACAATATAGTCACCTTTTGAAATTTTTCCATCATACAATATCACATCAATTGTTGTACCAAAACCTACGGTTTCCTTGACTTCTAACACAGTTCCTTTGCCAACTTCAGAAAGCTTGAGCCTATTCTTCAAAAATTGTTGCGCTAATCCAGCCAAAACAACCAAGAGTTCAGGTATACCTTCACCAGTTATCCCAGAACAAGGTACTATGGCAACTTGTTTGGTGAAGTTTTCCACTCTATCAAATCTTTCCGAGTTAAACCCCCTTTCAGCCAATTGCGAAATTATCTTATAGACATTTTTTTCAACATCATCTTTAACATCTTCGGCTTGCATTTTAAAGCTTTCAACAAAACAAGAATTTGGATAGGGATACCAACCTGGGATTTTATCTATTTTTGTGGCAGCAACAACAAAAGGAGTTTTAAACTCTTTCAAAACAGCTAAGCTCTCATCTGTTTGTTCTTGGAATCCTTCTGTTATATCAATAACTAAGATGGCAAGATCAGCAACGGCCCCCCCTCTTTTTCTCAAAGTTACAAAAGCAGCATGGCCTGGGGTGTCGAGCAGAAGCAAGCCCGGAATTTTTATTTCTATCTTCAATTTTTCAATTAAACTTCCACATATTCTCTTTATTGTTTCTACTGGAATGAAGCTCGCTCCCACATGCTGACTCATCATACCAGGCTCGAGTTTGGTAACAGCAGTGCCCCTGATTTTGTCAAGCAGAGTTGTTTTTCCATGGTCTATATGCCCAACAGTCACTACTATAGGTGATCTTATCATCTTCCTCACCTTAATCAATTTTAAAATACATTTAAATAATAGATAATAATGGTTTTAACCATTAGCGATTTGATGCCGATAGGCTTGTGTATAGCAACTCAAGAGCTTTTAGATGCAAAACGCTTCAGAAACAATTTCTGTGACTTCACCATATTCAAGTATAAAGATTTGAAGTTTGTGGGTAGGATAATTGAGATAAAAAGACAACTAAACTCTTCTTCTCTCGAGAAAAATTTCCTCGAAGGCCATAAAACTGCAATTCTCAGCAACATGGATAAAATAATCTCACTTGTGATTTCAAGGTATGTAAATCTAGATGCGAAAGCTGTTGAAAAAATTGTGGAAAGCACAAAAGAAATTATGGGAAAAGTTCTAGATGCAGAAAATTTTGAGCAGCTGGCTTCCCTTGAACCAGAGTTCAAGAGCAAAATAACACTAAAAGTTTACGAGCTTTTCACAATTTCTTCAAGGTAACAGTATGATAGGCGATGTGGAAATTGAGATAGAGAGGCTTAAGGCCAAGAGGGCAGAGATAAGTAGTAAGATAGCTTCAACCAGAAATTTTGAGACAAAAGAAAAATTGAAAGAAGAGCTTGCAAAAATAGAATCTCAGATAAAAATCTTGGAAGGCGTGAAGATTTAGCTAGACCTTTTTTTCTTTTTCAACTCTTCCCATTTTTTCCTCAACTCTTCCCAGGGTTTTTGAATCTCCTCCCTTTCCTTAATGATAGGTTTTTCTTCAGTTGGCCAAAATAGGAAGGCTAATATTCCAGCAACTATTATTCCGAGGGCTAAAAGGATAATCCAAGTCATGGAGCTTGTTGCCCAATTTCCAATTATGGCAAAAAGAGAAAGACCAGGAGAAATAGCTCTGAATTCATAGGTATCTGAAGTTTCATTAATTTTTGTTGTTTGAAGCTTTTCCCAACTATTGTTGAAGAACCTGTAAAGATGTACGGTTGAAGCGTCTATGTTATTTTCAATTATCCAAGACTTTTCAACTTGGAAATCTATGCTAACACTTGCTATATCATTTTCACTTATATTATGTGAAATTTCCAAATATTTGAAAACAAGACCGTCCTGTATTTTTACCGGCAAGGGAATATCACTTGATTTCACTCCCTCTTTAACATTTACCATCACATTACTCACATTTTTCTTCACAAATATTGTTATCCTTTTGATTTTTAGGATATTGGGTTGATGGACATTTAAAACAGCAGGCGAATCTGGTGTTATTTTTGGAATTGTTGTGGTGAAATTTGTTTGTGGCGGAAGAGGAATTGTAGTACTCGTTGTAGTTGTAGTAGTACTCGTTGTAGTTGTAGTTGTAGTCGGGATTGTAGTAGTTGTGGTAATTTCTCCTGGAGGTGATGTAATCGTTATATCAAAAGACAAATTGCCAAACCAAAGACCAGAAGTTCCATTTATCCCTACTCTACAAGCCCCTGTTGTATTGGCTGTTATTCCCCATGCAATATAGCATCCAGTGTAATTGTAAGCTGAAAGTGTGAAATTAACTTTCTCGGAGGGGCTTCCAACTCTAATACAACTTGAGTTCAAGAAAGCTACATTACCTATAGAGCTACATTTTTCAAGCGTAATTTGAGCGTTACTAGCTTCTTTCGGTCCAAGATTCTTTATACTCACATTAACTATTCCACTACTTCCCTTTGTCAATTCCGATGGATATTCAATTAGGCTCATCAACAATCCCATATCATCAACTATTAGCATCTTGTTTATAGGGTCATCAAGGCTTTCGCCCCTATAAACATCTGATGGATTGGAGGTGAGATTTTCTGAGGTAAGGTTTATGTGAATATAATATCTCCCACCTGGTACTTTTTTTGGAATTGTTAAGTTAATAGTCCAAATATCAGTAGTCGGTAGAGTTGCTTTTGGTGGAGTTATATTTTTAAATACAAGATTCCTAACAAAATAGGAGGCATTTGGTTCAAATAACCAGACATTTGTTATATTGTCGAGACTGAAGACTGTGTCAGCCTTTACATTTGTACCATTCACATACTGAATTAAAAAACTTACATTAACCCAACTTTCTTTTGAAGAAACATTAACAGTATTGTTTCCATAGTCTCCACTTATCAAATCTACTATGGTGACATTCCATCTGTCTGTGAGGTTTAATTTTATGGAAATGTTGAAGCTTGCGTAAGGATGGCTTGTTAAGTTAGAATCTGTCGGGTGAGTAGAATTAATATAAATCCAACCTTCATATAAACTCTTCGGTATTGAGCTGTTTAAAGTAACATTAACTTCAATCAAATTTGAAGTGTGAGGTTGAATTTCTGCTGTTTTATTAAAACTTAAGTCTACAAAGTAAGAACAATCAACACATCTTAATCTTGAAGAATTAAGGAATGTTGTGGTTAATTTATGATCACCAAAATTACTTATGTTTATATAAAATGTTTTAGTTAAGTTTGTACGATAATTTTCCAATATAAGAATTTCCTTTCTTCTTAAGGTATTATCAACCACAAGCATTGGAGTGGTGACATTGACCTTGATTGGAATTTTTATTTTTCCACCATTACTGGCTTTGTAACTCAAAAAACCTTCATAAACTCCATTAACAACTTCTTCTGGGATTGTAAAATTAAGCTCTATGGTTTTTGTTGAATTTTCTTCCCCAACAGTATTGAAAGTTTTATTTATATACTCTGAGAAGTTTGTTTTTATCCATTTAGTTGAATTAACAAAGGCTTGAATTGTGAGAGTGTAATCCGGAGTTTCTGTTGTGACATTTTTAACTTCAACCCTCCATAAACCAACTTTTTCTGAATTACTTGCTTCTATGAATTCTTCTTTCTCCACTTTACACATCTCAGCATTTTTATATTTGTTGGAAGAATTTCCAACTTCAATACCATCTGGGTTGAAAAGTGTGAGATTGTAAGCCCCTTCTCCCTTCCAATTGAGTTTAACCTTAAGTGTTGGTATGATGGAAGAATCTGGTAAGAAGAAAGTGAAATTTTGCTGGCCATTTCCTTCAAATCTTTTCACATAGAACATCTCACTTTTTTCCTCTACAATTTCAATTGGAATATTTCCTTCGTTAGTTAAGTTAAAAATTTTGGTTATGGGAGCTCCACTAACATTTTGAACACCAAAATCAAATTCATGCTCACTTGAATTTAGTGCTAGCAAGATCACACTCCCATTATAAGAAATCTTTGAGGATGAATTACCATAAATCCTTATTTCAAACATTGCGATATTGTTGATGAAATTGTATGTTAAACTCTCCCGCCCCTCTTTGTTTATGGATTTTGTAAGAAGCTTTGGTTGTGGCTCATTTGTAAGCAAGAAAACATCCAAATCCCCAACACTAAAATTCAAGTTTAAGGTTATACTTGTAGCATTCATATCTGAAGTATTAAAATAGAAGGAATGGTATTGAGTTGCATTTGCAGGCATTTCACCATTGAAATAGCCAGGCATTTGTAGATTTAGGTTTACGGGAAGGTCAACTATTACCTCCAAGCTTGCATTCTCACTTGAATTTGAAGAGTTTTTTACTGTAAAGATACCAAAATATCTTCCAGGTTTACATGCCCCCCATCCTCCAGTTTCATAACAATATTCGAGTAAAGTGTAGTTTGTGTTACCAAAGGAAGGTAAGAAATTTATAGTGGCAAATTCATTTGTGTTGTTTTTCACACGGATGTAGACTCTCGAATATTCTTGAGAATAGTTTTCCGATACCCTGGTTCCATTGGCAAAAATAACAGAAATATTGAAAGAAGAGTTTGATAAAACAGAAAGGTTGGTTTGATAATTGTTTGTCCAATTGAGATAGACGATTTTTGGAATTAAGCCAAATTCTCTACTTGAACTCACTGTTTCTGGTATAACAGCAACAGAAACATTTGTTATATTAGTGATGCTAGAGTTATCTAATATGGTAAAGGTGAAGTTTACAGTTCTAAAGATGAGAGGTATACTAAGGTTAAAAGAAAACCAAGCAGATGAGTTTGCATCTATCAAACCAGTACTATTACTCCAGCTCAAATTTCCCGACTCATAATTGAAATTTGATATTGTGTTGGTGGAGCTACTGTCACTAATAAATTCAAATTCATCTGGCAAAGTTATCTTAAGCTGAATTATACTTGCTGTTGAGTTTGTATTGTTAATAGTGAAATTGAACTTCCAGTTGTTGGCTCCACTCCTACAACTGGTTTTGTTTGGGACAATATCAAAACTTACACCATAAACAAGAGAAAAGAAAGTTAACATTAATAAGATAAAAATCAAAAATAGTATAGTTTTCATATTTCTCATTAAAAATATTTCTATTTTTTAGATAAAAAAACATGACCAAAAAGGATTTATTCAAGCTTTTTCCTTTTTAAATTGATGAAGCTTGTTTGGTTTTTTATCATCATGGCAGCAATTTTAATTGCAGGTTGTGTGGAGAGGAGAATGCCAAATTTGGAAGGAAAGAAGGTTTTGATGATAGTAGCGCCTACTAATTTCAGGGATGAAGAATTGTTAAAGCCAAAAGAAATTCTGGAAAAGGCTGGGGCACAAATTAAAATAGCTTCAAAAGATGTTGAAATAGCAAATGGCATGCTTGGTACAAGTGTAACCATCGACCTCGATTTGAGTGAAGTTGATGTAAAAAATTACGATGCAATAATTTTTGTTGGTGGAACAGGAGCTGAAATTTACTTTAATGATTCAACAGCTTTAAGGATAGCAAGAGAGACTTATGAGCAAGGAAAGGTTATTGGAGCTATTTGTATAGCTCCTTCCATTCTAGCTAACGCGGGAATTCTGGAGGGAAAACATGCAACTTCTTTTCCAAGTGAGGCAAGCAATTTGAAAGCAAAAGGTGCAAACTACACGGGAGAACTTGTTACTGTTGATGGGAAGATAATAACAGCCAAAGGGCCAGAAGCAGCAAGCCAGTTTGGTAGAATGATAGCTGAAGCATTGAAGTCATGAATTGAAAGCAGAGTGAAAAATACTTAAATACTAAATCTTAATAGAGAATTTCACATTTCCCAAAAGTTAAGATCTGACTGGATTTTCCTAGATTGTTTTGTTGTAGTCATAGAAAACATTTAAAATTATATCCAAAAACAGTTAGCTATGCAATACCTTTATAGATGTAGTTTACTGTCTGGCAAGATAATATACCATTGTTGATATGTAAAGTAGAAAGAGTACACTCTCGATTTCATAGAACGTGAGCTGAAGATAGTATTACAAGAGTATCAGTTAAGTGCCCTCGAGGGGATTTGAACCCCCAACCTTGCCGAGAGTAAAATCTTAACGGCTTAGGTTCGGCAGATAATCTTAAGCCGCTGCTCTATCCAAGTTGAGCTACGAGGGCTTAAATTTTATACAACTCTTAATTAATATTATGCTTTCGGAAAAAGAAATGCAAAAGATTGCAAAAAGTGTGATAAACATAAACTTAGCTGTAAAAGAAAAAGAAGTAACCTTAATTTCTTGCGGTCCCAAATCCTTAAAATTTGCAGAAGCTTTAGCTCTAGAAGCGGCAAAAGTTGGAGCACAACCAACAATAACTTATGGAAGTGATGAGTTGAACTTTAAAATCTACAAGGTAATCAAAATCAAATATTTAAAACAATGGCCAAAGCTTGCAGATGCTCTTTCTAGGCTTGTTGATGCGAAAATTGTGATAGATGATACAAACCCCTTTATTGCAAGGAAGCTTCCTCAATATAAAATCGAGATAAGGAGAAAAACTGTAAAGCCAATAAAAGAGATAGAAGAAAGAAGGCAAAAAAAGAAGGAGATGAAAGCTGCTTTGATAGGCTTCCCAACAGAAGAAATAGCGGAAGCACTTGAAATACCTTTTAAAAAATTGGAAAAAATCTTCTGGGATGCTATGAAAGCTGACTATGAGAAAATTTATGAATATAACAAGAAAATAATTCAAAAACTTAAAAATGCCAATAACATCAGGGTAATTGGAGAAAGAACAGATTTAGAATTTTCTGTTAAGGGAAGAAAATTCATAAACGCTTGTGGACTTGTAACAAAAAAAGGAGAGATTGGTTATGTGAATCTACCTGATGGTGAAGTTTTTTGTCCACCAGTTGAAAACTCTGTTAATGGAGAAATTTATTTTGATTTACCTTGCATGTGGCACTATGGGAAACAAGTTGAGGGTGTTTGGTTTAAGTTTGAAAAGGGAAGAGTTGTAGATTACGAGATTGAGAAGGGGAAAGAGAATTTTGAAGATGTTTTTAAACATGCTTCTGGTGATAAGGACAAGATAGGGGAATTTGCAATCGGCACGAACCCGAGAGCAAAATCTACTGGAGGAATGACAATAGTTGATGAAAAGATTAGAGGCACAATCCATTTCGCATTAGGTCATAACAAACATTTTGGCGGGAAAAATGACTCTACAATTCATTGGGATTTCTTCAAGGACATGAGGCATGGAGAAGTTTATGTCGATGGCAAGCTTTTGATGAAGAACGGAAAGATAGTGTAGCTCATGGGCATGATTAAAACGAAAGAAGAGATAAAGCTTCTTAAGAAGTCTGCCGAAATTTCCAATTCTTGTTTACCTTTAATTGAGGCTTTACTGAAAAAAGAAAAAGTTAAGGAAAAAGAAATAGCCAAAGCCATTAGGAGAAAAATTTATTCTCAAGGAGCTAAACTTGCTTTTCAAACAATAGTTGCTTGTGGCAAAAGAGCTGCAAAGATTCACCCTAAACCTAAAGCAACAAACAGGATGATTTCTGGCTTGGGATATATTGACTTTGGCGCTTCTTACAAAGGTTACAAAACAGATGTTACTATACCTTTCATCAAAGGAAAAATTAGGAAGAGGGAGGAGAAAATGGTTAAAGCCGTGATGAAAGCTTATAAACTAGCCTTGAAATCTATCAAAGTTGGTCTCCCCTGTTTCCAACTTTTTGAAAAAGTTGACAATTTTTTGAGGAAGCAAGGCTTGAGAATGCAACACTCCCTTGGCCATGGTGTTGGGTTGAAAATTCATGAGCTTCCTACAATTGGTATACCAAAGGAGAAGCTGAGGAAGTTAAGCAAAAAGAATAAAAAGAAATTGGAAAGGTTGAAAGAAATAAGATTTCAAGAAAATATGGTGTTCACAATAGAACCGGCTGTTTACATCAAGGGAATAGGTGGTTGTAGAATTGAAAACGATGTTCTGCTAACAAGAAAGGGTCCAAAACTTCTCACCTACGCAAAATTGATTAAAATCTGAAGCCTCAATTATATCAAAACTTTAATTTTTCTTTTATTCAAGATAGCTTTTAACAATTCTCTCCCTATATCAGAAGACTTACTCACTTTAATTTTTGATTTTTTTCCAACAGTTGCAGAAAAAAGAAACTTGTCGTCAATATAGAAGCTTGCGACTTTCCCCACAAATCTTCTTTCAAAATTAAACTCTATGCTATTACCAGTTTCTTTAACTTCGAACTCAACTTCCCTCCCTATTGCAGGGATTTTTGGTTCAACTTCTATATGTAAACCAAGTTTCTTCTCAATTGCTGAGATGGTTGTCCCATCTTTTCCAATTAATTTTGGTATAACACTATTATTAACTCTCACCACACATTTATTTTCAGAAATAAGCTCAACCTCAGCCTTTGGATCAAATTTTTCTATTTCTTGCTTTACCCTCTCAATGGCTAATTTTTTCAAAGGTGAATGCTCTTGCGCAGCTACAGGTACAACAACATTCTCTTCACCAAAACTGTAGATTTCATATTCAAGCTTTCCGGTTTCAAAATCCCTAATCTCAACTAAAGGTCTTGCTAAGTCGGCTTCTGTCATGCCACTTGGTACACGAACCGTTAAATTCAACTCATAAACTTTCTTGATTTCCCCATCTTTTATGAAGATAACTGTATCAATAATATGAGGAATCATTCCAAGCTCAGTCCTCATTATAAATCTTTGTATTGCATCTATAGCATCGCTTGCATGTACCACACCAATCATGCCAACACCAGCAAGACGCATATCAGCAAATATCTCAAAATCTTTAGTTTTTCTCACCTCATCATACACAGAATAATCCGGTCTCACCAAGAGCAAGATGTCGGCAGTCTTCTCAAAATCTCCTTCCAGAGGACCATATTGTGTAATTTCTGGTCCAACTTGTAGATCTTTTGGACTCTCTAAGGTCTTAACTATCTTTCCTTGTTCCATGTAAAATTCAGCTATACTACTTGCAAAAGTAGTTTTACCGGAGCCAGGTGGACCCGCAATTAAAATGCCCTCTGCCCTTTCTTTCAATCTTCTCATCAATTTTTCTGAAAGCTTGTAATCTTCAAGTTTCAATTTGACTATTGGCCTTACTATAGTTAACTCAAGACCATCGGAAAATGGTGGCCTGGCTATTGCTATCCTATATTCACCAAGTTGCAGAACCATTGCTCCCGAACTTGCTATCTCCACACGCCCCTCTTCACTTACTCTAGCGGCTTCTAATATTTCCTTAATCATGCTTTCTATTTCTTCAACTGTAAGTTTTTCTTCTCCAATTTTCACAAGTTCAAACTTTCCTGGCTTTCCTCGCTTTGCAAGAGGAGCTACACCCTCTTTTAAATGTACACTTAGTGTATCGGGAGTGAAAAATTTCTCAAATTTCAAACCAGTTGTTTTTATTTCTTGTGCAATATATTCAACAAGAATTCCTTCAGCTTCAGCAACTAGTGCTTGCACGTAATCTGCTGTCAATAGTTTACCACCTTCGGCCTTTGCAACATCCCTAATTAGGGCGTCAATTCTTCCTGATTTAGCAAGTTTGATTTCTTCCAGAGTTGGTCTTTCTCCAGCAAATTTTATTTTTATTTTCTTCTCTTCACACAATTTTCTTATTTTTTTCAATTCATCAAGACCAATAAAGCCAACATCTCTTCCTTTTGACGCTTGTGCTTGCAATTCATCTAAAACAGCTATAGGTATGACTACCTCACAATCTTTCAATTTTCCACTTTCAAGCATCTGAGACAAATTTCCATGAATTATCACACTTGTATCTGGTACAATTTTCAATGTCATAATTTAACCTTGTGTTTTCTCAATTTTAAGTTTATTCCAACTTTTTTAAATTTTCATTTTGTTTTTTTACTTCATAATTGTAACAAAACTATCAACTCTGAAACAACATTTATAGAACAGTAAAGCATTTAAGACAGATTGGTTCTCTTTTAATCAGAGATAGTATGAAAGCATGTCCAGAGTGTGGCAGTGAAAAACTTATCCATAGCCTAGAAGGCTTGGTATGTGGGGAATGTGGATCGTTACTTGAAGAAAACTTTGTTTAGAAATTAGCAAAGCCAGAATTATAATTTTTAAGTAATTCTACAATTTCTTCAATTTCAAGTTCTTTCTCAATTTTTTTCCTCATGTCTCTCAATTTGAATTTCTTTGTTTGTAATTCTTTCATTCCCACTATCAAAACAAAAGGTATCCCAAGAGAGTCTGCATACTCAAGTTGTTTTGTTAAACTTCTGTTCATTAAATCTGTTTGAGTCGGAATTCCCTCATTTCTAAGTATTCCAGCAACTCTTATCACCTCAGCCCTAACTTCTTTACTAACATTTGCAACAAAAACTTTAATTCTTGTTTTTGGGAGCTCAACAATTTTCTTTCTCTTCATGATTTCTATTATCCTTTCTACACCAAGAGAAATTCCAGTCGCAGGAGTTGGTTTTCCTCCATAAAGTTCAATTAAATTATCATACCTTCCACCACCAGCTAAGGACCCAATTTTTTCTCCCTCCATTTCAATTTCAAATATAGGGCCAGTGTAATAGTCAAGCCCTCTTGCCAAGCCAAAGTCAAGAATAAGCAATTCAGCTATTCCATAAAGTTTTGAAAACTCAAAAATTTGTTTTAATTCTTCTATTCCTTCTCTTCCTTTAGGATTGTCTTTAACCAAAGCTTCCCCTTTTTTCAACACCTCTTCATATTTTCCTCTTATTGAAGCAATTTCAAGCAACTCATCTATTTGTTTTTTCGGCATTCCAATTTTCTTCAATTCCTCTTTTACACCACTAACACCAATTTTACTTAATTTATCTAAAATCCTGAAGACCTCAAGATTACCAAACTCAATTTCTACTTCCTCCGGAATTTTTTCTTTCACTATTTCAACAAAAGCTTCTAAGAGCTTCCTGTTGTTTATTCTAACTTTCAATTTTTCAAGGCCCAAAGCTTTCAAGCAATCTATAGCACAGGCTATACACTCCACATCAGCTTCCATGCTACTTGGGCCACAAATATCAACATCAGCTTGGTAAAATTGTCTTAACCTTCCAGCCTGTGGCTCTTCATAGCGCCAAACAGGGGCAATAGCATATCTTTTGAATGGTTTAGGTAGTTGGGGGTTATTTACAAGAAATCTTGCTAAAGGAACCGTTAAATCAAATCTCAAACCAAGCTTTTTTTTACCTTCACTTTCTATCCTGAAAATCTGTTTGACAATATCTTTACCACTTTTTGCTGTTAGAAGATCTAAATCTTCTAAAGCAGGAGTTTCTAGAGCTTCAAAGCCATATGATTCAAAAACCCTTTTAATGGTTTGAATCACATAGTCACGAATAATCATTTCTTCTGGTCCCAAATCTCTAGTTCCCTTTGGAGATTGGAACTTCATCTTTCCTTCACCAACCATATCCCACCTTAAGCCTATAGTATATGTGTTAGTGCCTAATAATAAAACTTTGCAATCTTCTTTACTTATTACCACTGGTAGCTTTGTATCAACCTAAATTATAATCTCATTGCTATTGTTGATGACACAAACCTCAGGAACAAATTCAACCATAATTGAGAAAAAGTTTAAGTATCTTGCCTCATAAATTAAAACTGAGGAGAAAATGAAGGGTGATACTCGGATCTAATTCTGAATTTTTATTTAAACAAAACTCTAAAAATGAATTTATGCTCCAACAAACTGCATTTAAAAAACAAGAAGAAAAGATAATGCAATTCTGGAAGAAGAATAAAATTTACGAGAAGGTTAAGGCTCAAAGGAAAAAGGCTAGAAAATTTTATTTTTTAGATGGTCCACCATATGCTACTGGAAGCATTCATGTTGGTACTGCCATGAATAAAGTTCTTAAAGATTGTTATCTCAGATTTTTCAGAATGTTTGGCTTTAATGTTTGGGACCAGCCAGGTTATGATACTCATGGTGTACCAATAGAAAACAAAGTGGAAAAAGAGCTTGGGTTCAAGAGTAAGAAAGATATAGAGAAGTTTGGTGTTGCTAAATTCATACAAAAATGTAGAGAATTTGCAACAAAATACATTGATGTGATGGCAAGGCAGTTTGAAAACTTGGGAGTTTGGATGGACTGGAAAAATCCTTACTTAACCTTAACAAATGAGTACATAGAAGGAGCTTGGTTCACGTTCAAGAAAGCTTTTGAGAAGGGCTTTTTATACAAAGGGAATTATCCTGTGCATGTTTGTCCAAAATGCGAGACAGTAGTTGCTTATAATGAGATAGAATACACAAAACTTAAAGATCCTTCAATTTATGTAAAATTCAAACTCAAGAACAAGCCAAATGAATACCTTGTGGTATGGACAACTACACCTTGGACTTTACCTGCGAACACAGGTATAATGGTAAAGCCTGACGCAGAATATGCTTTTGTTCAAGTTGGGGATGAAGTTTTGATTTTAGCTAAACAACTTTTGGAGGTTGTAATGAAAAAGGTTGGAATAAAAGACTACAAAATTTTAGAGATAAAATTGGGAAAAAATCTGGAAAACCTGAAATATGAACATCCATTTTTTGATGAGTTCAAGTTTCAACAAGTTTTAACTAATGCTCACAGAGTGGTTCTTTCAACTCAATTCGTGAGTTTGGAAGAAGGTACGGGCTTAGTTCACACAGCTCCTGGACACGGTGAAGAAGACTACAAAGTTGGATTGGAAACCGGCCTACCAATGGTTTCTCCTGTCAAAATCGACGGAACTTTTAATGAGACTTGTGGTAAATATTCTGGGATGTTTGTTAAGGATGCTGACAAGCTTATAATACAGGACCTTAGAGCTAAAGGATTGCTGCTCCATGAAGAGACGATAGAACACGATTACCCAATCTGCTGGAGGTGCAGCACACCATTACTTCAAATTTCTCTGCCCCAATGGTTTTTCAAAGTCACAGCAATAAGGGAAAAGTTAATAGAAGAGAATAAGAAGATAAAATGGAACCCAAATTGGGCAAGCCAAAGATTCCAAAATTGGCTTGAAAGCCTAGGAGATTGGCCGATTTCAAGGCAAAGGTATTGGGGAATTCCTCTTCCAATTTGGATTTGTGAGAAATGTGGAGACATCAAGGTTATAGGCTCAAGAGAAGAGTTGCCAAAAATGCCAAGAGACTTCCACAAACCATATATAGATGAAGTAATTTTGGAATGTGAGTGTGGAGGTAAGATGAAAAGAATTCCAGACGTGCTTGATGTTTGGTTTGATTCTGGAGTGGCTTCTTGGGCTTCTTTAGGCTACCCAAAAAATAAAAAACTTTTCAAGAAACTTTGGCCTGCTGACTTCATATTAGAAGGTTCTGACCAATTTCGTGGTTGGTGGAATTCTTTGATGATAACGAGCATGATGACTTTTGGCAAAGCTCCCTTCAAGAGTGTTTTGATGCACGGATTAGTTCTAGATGCTCATGGTCAAAAGATGTCTAAAAGCTTGCAGAACATTGTGAGCACAGAAGAAGTGATAGAAAAATATGGGAGAGATTTGCTTAGATTTTACTATCTTTCAAGTGAACCTTGGAATGATTACTACTTCAGTTGGCAAGAAATGGAAGAAATAGCAAAAGATTTTGTGATAGTCAGAAATACTTTCAATTTTATCAAAACATATGTCACTTCTCCTGGAAGTCCTAAAGCTATGAAACAAGAAGATAAATGGATTCTCTCTAGATTGAACTCTTTAGTGGAGAGTTGTACCAAACATTTCCAAGATTACAATGCTCACAAAGCTGCAAATGAAATTTTGGACTTCATCCTAAACGATTTCTCAAGATGGTACATCAAGCTTATAAGAGACAGAGTTTGGCCTCTGTATGAGGGAAAAGACAAAAAAGCAGCCTTCTTCACTTGTTTAAATGTCACAGAGGTTTTAGTCAAACTTTTAGCGCCTATTTGTCCTTTCTTATCAGAACAAGTTTATCAAGAAGTTATCAAGCCCTTGAAGAATGGTAAGCTTTCTCTACATATGGAAAATTGGCCAAAGGTTAGAAAACAGAAGATAAACAAAAAGCTGGAGGAAGAGATGAAAATTGCTAAACAAATTTTTGAGGCAGCTAGTGCAGCAAGACAAAAGTGCAATCTCAAGCTCAGGTGGCCAATATCCTCACTCATTATTACATCAAAAGATAAGAGAGTTTTGGATACTGTGAAAGACTTGAAAGAATGTATACTCAAGATTTGTAACGCTAAAGATGTAAAAGTTGTAAAAGAGAAACCAAAGGGCGAATTTTCAACAGCAAATTTTGCTCTAGGCGAAGTTTTCATACCTTCTAAACTGGATGAAGAGCTTTTAGACGAAGCTCTTTTGAGAGAGCTTGTCAGAAAAATACAAGAGATGAGAAAGAAATTTGGTTTTATTGTTAAGGAAAGAGTTAATCTAACTTTAAGTTCTGACGAGAAAACAAACAAGCTCTTGGAAAAAAGTAAAAGAACAATAGCAAAGGAAGTTGGGGCCAAATCTGTTGTAATAGGTGTCATTAAAGGAAAATTTTCAGATACTCTTGAATTTGATGGTAGAAAGATAAGCATAGCTTTCAATAGAGCCTAAGTTTTTTATTTTAGTGTACTTATGGGTTTAGCTTTAAAATTTTTGGAGAAATTCCGGATTTATAGTAGAAAACCTTCGGGTTTATTTTGCACTTCTTCTAATATCAAGTTCTAATTTTCAATAATAACTACAGCTTTCAGTGGTTTGTTAGCCACAATTGTTTACCTCAACATGAAAGGTTTTGAAAAGTAATTTAACTCACCCTTGTAGTTCTAAACCTATATGAATAATATTCTACCCAAACTTAAGCATGGAAATTAAGAAAAAAATTTTTATAATAACTTGTATCTTAGTTTCATTAACAGGTTTAATTTTCCTCTATTTTTCAGTTTCAGCAGTTTCCCCCTCCGAGATAAGAATAAGTAAAATAGATTCAAAATTAATTGGTAAGCTGATCTCTACAACTGGCAAAATTTCTTATGTTAGAAAGCACGAGGCAGGTCATATTTTCTTAACTTTAGTAGATGATGATGCAAAAATAGAAGTTCCAATTTTTTCTAGTTTAGCCAACAAGTTGAGTAACAATGGTATAACTCAATACGACTTAAGAAAGGGTAGGAGTGTGAGAATTACCGGGATTGTAAGTGAATACAAAGGTCAACTTCAAATTGTTCCCAGAAGGCCGAGTGATATTCAAATCTTAGATAGTTTGAAGTGATATGTTTAGTTTTATTCTTGTTTCAATCCTCGGAATTTTAATAGGTTTATTTGGAGGTTTGATGCCGAGCATGCATATCAACACTTTATTACCTCTGCTTTTCTCTCTTTCAACTTTTTTTAACTTACCCCCTCACCATTTGGTAGTTCTTATTGTTTCTGCAGCGATGAGTGAGATATTCTTTAATTTTATTCCATCAATTTTCATCGGTGCACCTGAAGAGGGCACTACTTTAGCAGTTTTACCGGGTCATAGACTTCTTCTAGAAGGAAGGGGGTATGAGGCAGTTAAACTTACAGTCATAGGTGGCATAGGCTCTTTGATTTTCAGCCTTTTCCTCATAGCATTTCTTTCACCCTACTTTGCATCTTTCTACAAGCTCACGAGACCATACATACACCTTGCCCTAATTGCTGTTGTAGCTTTCATGATTCTTTCTGAGAAAAAGCCAAAAAAGATGATTTTTTCAACTTTCATAATTTTGCTTTCAGGAATTTTTGGCCTACTTGTTTTGAATTCCCAACTTTTACCTTCACAACATATTCTCTTTCCTGTTTTGACTGGAATGTTTGGTTTGAGCACTTTGATAATAAGCTTTTCTGAAACTTCAAAAATTCCTGAACAAAAAGAAGATTTTTCTCTTAAAATCTCAACAAAAGAAATTCTAAAGTCAAGTTTCTTGGGCTCAATTGCCGGGATTATTGTAGGCTTCTTACCTGCAGTCGGGATTTCAGAAGCCGCTGTTATGATGCAATATCTTACTGGAAGAGGGGATGCAAGAAGTTTCCTTATTACCCTTTCGGGAATAAATGTTGGTAACGAAGTTTTCTCTCTCATCTCCCTTTACCTTGTTTCAAATCCAAGAAGTGGTTCAAGTGTTGCAATCCAACAAATTTTAACAGAGCTAAGCTTTTTTGATGTCTTACTTTTGCTCGGAACAATTTGTTTTGTTTCAGGGATTTCAGCTTTACTCACACTTTACCTTGCTAAACAAATATCAAAAATTCTAATCAAGCTAGATTACAAAACTTTAACACTTTCGGTTATAAGCTTTATTTTTATTTTGACTTTTATTTGGACAGGAATTATAGGTGTTATCATCCTTTCAATTTCAACTGCTATCGGCCTTCTTTGTGCCAATTTTGAAGTGAGAAGAAGTTATTGTATGGGCGTGCTTTTAATTCCAAGCATTTTATTTTTTGCAGGTTTAAATCCCTTGGTTCTTTCGATGTTTGAGAAATGAATTTAAACTTTAATGTTTTTTTATTCAATATGAAAACCAATCCAAGAAAACTCAAAGTTTACATAAATCGTTTAAAAAAACCCTACTTGATACCAGTAAATAGTTGTGCCGATGATATGAGAAATCATGCCGATAAAAATATCTATAAAATCAACCATGTAAGAATTATAATAGAGATGTTGTCAAACAATCCTGATGAAATAGAGAAAGAAGATTTTCCAATTGAAGTTGAAAAATATGAAAGGAAAATTTTGAGAGGATATGTAAGAACTAGGAGATTACGGCGAATGAGAAAAACAATAGAAGAAATGAGAAAATTGGGTAAGAGCTTCATAGAAGTTTTAGTGAATGAGTTAAGAGCGCAAGAACCATATTTAAACTAGAATCAAAAATGTCTTTATTGACGAGTTAGTGAAAAAATATGAGAACAAAGAAAGAATTGATTCAAGAATTTCAAAAAAATCCAAACCGCTTTTGGAAGGTTAAGATTTTCGATGAATTAGGCTTCGAGAGAAGGCAATGTAGTAAATGTGGTAAGTATTTTTGGTCAATCAAGAAGCAAGAAACTTGCAACGATTCTAGTTGTAGGACTTACGACTTCATAGGTAAACCTCCAACCAAGAAAAGTTGGGATATTTTTGAGACTTGGAAAAGAATTCAGAAATTTTTTGTTGATAGTGGACATATAGCACTTGAGCGCTATCCCACAGTTTGTAGGTGGTATCCACTTTACTTCACGATTGCAGGGATAGTAAACTTTTACAGGATTGGTGAAAATAACAATCTTGAATGGGAATTTCCCGCAAACCCCACAATATTATTACAACCTTGTTTACGCTTCAATGATATACCAAATGTTGGCTTGAATTCGAAGAGTTTTACATGTTTTGGGATGGTCCAACAAACTTCCCTTTTCGATGGCAAAAAAGGTTATTGGAAAGATAAATGTATAGAGCTTGATTTCGAGCTTCTCACAAAAGTTTTTGGGATAAAGCCAGAAGAGATAAATTTCATAGAAGATGCTTGGCTTGGTTATGGTGCTTTTGGAAGCAGCTTGGAATATCATGTTCAGGGGATAGAACTGGGCAATGCTGTCTTTACCGAATTCTTGGGAACACCTGAAAACTATAAAGAAGCTAGGGAAAAGATAATCGACATGGGCGCAGGATTGGAAAGACTTACTTGGATAACTCAAGGCACACCCACCTGCTATGATGCAGTTTTCGGTCCAGTTTTGGAAAAAATGAAGAAGGCTTGTGGAATAAAGTATGATGAGAAATTTTTTGTTCGATTCTCAAAAATTTCAGGAAGAATTGATATTGATGAGTTCGCAGACTTCAAACCAGTTTTATCTTTCCTTGCCAACACGCTTAAAACTTCTGTGGAGGAGTTACAAAAGACAATTGAACCTTTACATGCTCTATATGCAATAGCAGATCATGCAAGAGCTCTAGTTTTTGCAATTGCAGATGGTGGCTTACCTAGCAATGTTGCCGGTGGTTATAATTTGAGAGTTATTTTAAGAAGATCCTTGAGCTTCATCGATAAGTTTGGATGGAACTTAAAGATAGAGGATGTTGCAAATTGGCACATAGATTATTTGAAAAAAATGTTCCCTGAACTTGAAGAGAAAAAAGAAGAAATAGAGAAAATTTTAGAAATCGAGGTAAAAAGATATAAAAACACAAAAGAGAGAGCAAAGAGAATCATTCAAATGTTTGCTCAAAGAAGACCAACAGAAGAAGAATTGATAAAACTTTATGATTCTGAAGGAATCACCCCTGAACAGCTTAGGATGGAAGTTTCTTCAGATTTTTATAAGAAAGTTACAGAAAGACACATGGTTGAAAAAAAAGAAGAAAGAAAGATAGCTCTAGATATTTCCAACTTACCGAAAACAAAAATTCTTTACTATGGTGATACAATAAACTTTAAAGCAAAGGTTTTGAAAGTTTCTGGAAACTTTGTTGTGTTAGATAGAACAGCTTTTTATCCAACTTCTGGCGGTCAAGAACATGATACTGGCTATATTGGTGAAAATAGAGTTGTAGATGTGATAAAGGCAAATTCTGTGGTAGTTCATCAACTTGAGAGTTGTGATTTGAGGGAGGGGCAAATTGTCAAGTGTAAAGTTGATAAGAGAAGGAGAGAAATTTTGAAAAAACATCATGATGCAATTCACATAATAAGTGGAGCAGTAAAGAAAATCTTAGGGCAACATGTTCATCAATATGGTGCAGAAAAGACAGAAGAAAAAGCAAGAATCGATATCACGCACTATGAAGCTCTAAGTGAAGATGAAGAAGAAAAAATAGAAAATCTTGCCAACATGATTGTGCAAAAAGGTTTGCCAATAAAGAAGTTCATCATGGAGAGGGGAGAAGCTGAAAAGAAATATGGTTTTGGAATTTATGCTGGTGGCTATATACCTTCGAAGAAATTGAGAATTGTTGAGATAAAGGGGTTTGATGTTGAAGCTTGTGGAGGTCTACACAACGATAACACAAGAGAAGTTGGTTTGATAAAAATTTTGAGGACGAAGAGAATTGCTGATGGTTTGGTGAGAATTGAAATTAAAGCTGGAGAGGTTGCTCTAGAATACTTAAGAGAAAAAGAAAAGATATTAAATGAAGTTGCAAAGAAATTGAATGTAAAAGAAGAGGAAATTGTTAAAGCTGTTGGAGAACTCTTTGAAAAATGGAAGAAATTGAGAAAAGAATTGAAGAAGAGGGAGAGAAATGATTTCAAAGAAAGAGTGGAAAAAGCTCAAGAAAAAAGAAAAGATATTAAGAGAGGCTAGTAAAATTCTCAGAGTAGAAGATAAAGACTTACCTAGAGTTATTGAAAGATTTCAAAGAGAAATAAAAGAAATGGAAGAAAAATTAAAAGCCTTGTGAATCACTCATTTCTTTGTTTTTGGTAAAATGATTAAACCTTCTTCCGGATCTCCTATAGCAATATAATTATTTTCCAGAAACAACTTCCCAACTAAAGCTGAGGTGATAGCATCCAATTCATCATCTGTTATTTTCTTTTTCTCTATATCTCCTTTAATTCCAAATTTCATCAAACCCTTTCTCAATTTTTCCAAACCTTTTTGTTTTCTACCTATACCCAATAAGTCTTGAGCTGCTCCTGGGAAACTTTCTATCACTTTATATCCCTTTCTCTCAAAAAATTTTTTCAATTTTATTCCCCTTTTCGTCAAACTTCTCATAGGTCCAAGAGTTAGAGGAAAAAATTTTATCTTCATTTTCAAAAGCTCTCTATCACATGCTCTCAAATGTGAACCTCTTCTTTCTTCAAGACTTTTTCTATCTTTTGGTAAACTTAGAGGAGCATCTATACTTATTATATCAGGATCTCTCTTGAGTGTTTCTTCAATTATTTCTCTATCTGAGTGTAGGGTGAGAGTTTCGCAATTCAAATTTTCGTTCATAAAACAAAACCCTGTGGCTTGTTTTTCACTACCAGCAAGATCTATACCAATAATTTTCATGTTATTTGCCTTCTACGATTTTTCTCAGCAATTTTAAACACCAACACATTCTACAGGTGGATAAAGCATGATTTCACATAAAACCTTCTTAGTATTCTCTTCTGTTATATTTTCCTCCTCTAAGAACCTTTCTTGAAGGTAAATCCTGTTTTCGCTCACGTTAAATCCTATGAAGTGAAGTTTAGGTTTACCCTCGATTACTGAAATCTTTTCTAAGAAAGTTTTGTCTTTATACTCATTTGCAAAAGACTCAAGAAAAGAAATTTTCTCTTCGCATTCAGTACAATTCTTGTTATAAAAAAATTCCATTAAAACCCTGCCTTGCTTTAGGACCAAATTCTTCTGTTGAATGTCTAGCTCATAATCAACTATATTTCCTTCCGGCAGTGTTGGTTGAAAAAGAAAAGAAGAAATGAAGTAAATAAAAGTGGAACTTAGCATTAGCAAAATTAATATAATTCCGATTAAAGAAGACTTTTTCATACTTAAGAGATTAATGTTTTTAAAAATTAATTTTTTATAGAGAGAATGGTCTTGGAAAGATTGGTAAATGTGAGGATTGCCCTAAAACAACCATTCTGGGTTTTCATACTTGGTGGAATAATTTCTACAATAAGTTTATTCCTCTCTTTCTTGCTTTTTCCCGATTCCCCAGGTTTAATGAGCAATTTTTTTATAACTTTCGGGATAATGCCCTTCATGTTGGATTTCATGAGATATGAAGGAGCGAAGCTAGAACAGAAAGCAGAAGAATTGAAGAAGATGAACATTTTTCAGAGGCACAGAAATGTGATTATGGTTTACATTGCGTTTTTTGTTGGCATGATTTTAACTCAAACGATCCTCTTTATGATGATACCAGAGAATTGGTCTGAAAAACTTTTCAGAGATCAACTCGATATAATCAATCGGATGAGGGGTAGAGCCACATTCGGTGGTACCTTCTCAACCATCTTGATAAACAATACTGGTGTGCTTACACTTTCATTCCTCCTTTCATTCCTCTTTGGTGCAGGGGCAATTTTTATCCTGGCTTGGAACGCTTCCGTACTTTCTGTTGCCATAGGAATGACAGCAAAAAGCTTGGGCGGCTTCAGAGGAATTCCTTCAGCTATTTTGACTTTCTTTCCTCATGGGAGCCTTGAAATTTTAGCCTATTTTATAGGGGGAATTTCTGGCGGTCTTGTTTCACTTGCTTTTACAAAAAGGAAAACAGAAAAGCTCAGTTTCATCCTGAGGGATAGTTTTGAAATGATGGCTACAGCTTTCATCTTGCTTGTGATAGCCGCTGTAATAGAGTCAACATTAATTGTATTCTAGTTATTCCAAGTAAATCCCAGGTTTACCATATTTGGCTTTTGCAGCTTTATTTTGTGGGTCATATCTCCTTTCATCATAAGCCTTGAAAGCAAAAATTTTCTTAAACCCAAACTTCTTTTTCAAATATCTTTTAAGTTCTTCAAAATATTCCATTTCTTTTTCAGTGGCAAAATAAAAGTAAGCTTTCTCTTTTTCACCAGCAAGTTTTTTAACCTGAGAGATATCTTCCGTTAACTTTTTGAAGTTTTGCTCCAGCTCAACCACAGTTTTATCAACCTTGTTTTCATCAAATTCCGGCCATTTTGCAACACAGACAAAACCACTATTTCCCAATAGACTCCACAATTCTTCAGCTATATGAGGCAAAACAGGAGCGAGCAATTTTATTAAAATATTTACAGCCTCTGAAATTATTTGTTTATTACAATTTTTAATCCCACCACACCTTTCAATATATTCTTTCAAATCATTTGTAAATTCAAAAAGAGCAGCTTGAACAGCAGTCCTGAATTTGAGTTCTTCGTAAGCTTCTGTTGTTTTTTTCACATGTTGCTGAATTTTACTTTGCATCAACAGATCAATTTTTTTCACATCCTCTCTCTTGGCTTTTTTCAAGTTTTTAACAAGTTTTGAAATGAATTTAATTTTTGAAGCATATGTTGCAACAGTTTCATCTCTCCAGTTAGCATCATCCAAGTTTTCAGCAGAGGCGATTATATTTATTCTCACTAAATCGCTCCCAATTTTATTCACCAAATCTTTTAAAGGTATTATATTGCCTTTGGACTTACTCATTTTTGTTCCTTCCACATTAACAAAACCATTCACGCCAATTGCCTTTGGCCAATATTTAGAATCTTCCCAAATCGCAACATGGTGGAAAAGATAAAAGGTCAAATGATTTTGTACAAGATCTTTTCCCGAACCTCTGAAGTCCACAGGATAGAAATACTCAAATTCCCTTTTCATTTCTTCAATAACTTCTTTTTCTAGGCCAGATTTTTTGCTCACATCTTCCAAATTTCCTTTACTTAAAAAGATATAATCGAAAACTTCATCTGTAAGTTTTTCAGCAGACACTTGCTTCTCATTTATCACTTTAGCTATAGTATAATAAGCCATGTAAATCACACTATCAGAAAGTGTTTCGATTATCCAGCTTTTATCCCAGGGTAAGGGAGTACCTAGACCGGTCCTTCTTGTGCAAGCTTTATCTTTCAGCCAGTCAACAGTGTTGAGGAATTGGCTCCTTATCTCTTCTGGATAAAACTTCATAGATTTTATACACTGTCTAACTTTTTCCTTCCAACCTTCATCAGAATATTTTAAGAACCACTGATTTTCCAAAATTTTAACATGATTTTTATTTCCACATCTGCAAATAACTAAGCCAGTAGACTCCCACATCACATCAGCTATTCCTCTTTCTATAAATTCTCTTGAAAGTTTCTCCTTACAATCAGACACTTTCATACCAGCATATTCTCCACAATTTTCTTTCAATACACCGAGATGGAATTCTTTCTTGTAAACTTGAGAAGTGGCTTCATCCAATTTTTCCCTATCTTTCTGGTTTTCAACCCCAAGCTTTTCACAAAACTCTATAGCAGGATGATCTTCAAGTCCAGGCGTTTTTATCAGTGAGATTGGTTTTATGTTGAACACAATTTCTGGGTCAATTCCATATTTTTTTACCTCCTCAGGATTTCTCTGTAGATCGAGCAAGCCAATCCAATCGTAAGGGGCATGAGAAGGAACAGACATTACAATACCAGTAGCAGCATCTGGATCAACAAAGCTTGCAGGCAAAACAATCACTTTATCTTTTGTTACAGGATTCTCCACATATTTTCCTACAAGCTCCGAGCCTTTTACACTGCTTAAAACTTCGACTTTTTTAAGCTGGTCTTTTAGTTTTTCTACAGCCTCTTTACTCAATAGCCAAGTTTCCCCATTAACTTTAGCCCAAACATACTCTGCTTCAGGATTTATCCAAAGGTTTGTGACACCATAAGTTGTTTCTGGTCTTAAAGTACCACAAGGCAAAATTTCTCCAGAATCAAGTTTGAATTTAATTAAGATATAATCGATTGGACTCTCACCTTCACCCTTAAGCCTATCATGATCACCAGTCGGTGATTGACATTTGGGGCACCAGATTACAGGGTGTGTGCCCTGAACCACATAACCTTTCTCTCTTAAGGTATTGTACTGCCATTCGATGAACCTAGAATATTGTGGAGTTATGGTTGTAGTGATAAAGGTTCTCCTCCAATCTATAGAGCATCCAGCTAGTTTAAGAATTTCAATCCACTTTTTCATCCAGTATTTTGCCACAAAAACCGGGCCCTTCTCGATGAAAGCTTGGATATCTTTATCACTAGCACCATAGAGTTTGAAAGTTTCTTTTTGAGTTTCATCCCCCTCTTTTAACCTTTCTATTGTCCCAAGAATGGGTTCACCGGTAGCATGAAAACCTTGGGGATAAAGAACATTAAAACCTTGCATTCTTTTAAATCTGGCAAATGAATCCACTCTAAAAAATGAAAAACTGTGGCCTATGTGGGCTGTACCATTCACATATGGATAAGGAAATGTGAGAAAGAATTTCTTTCTACTTTCATCGACGTTTGCCTCAAAAACTTTAGCTCTCTCCCACTCAGCTTGCCACTTCTTCTCTATTTTTCTTACATTTCCTATAGATATGACCATACCTAGCCTCCTGAATAAAATAGGGAAAAATGGGGTTTAAGCTTATAGGAGAAGTCGCTCACCCATCCTACTCACTAAATTATTCTTGGAGAAAAAAGATTAAAAAGCTTTAGTGTTGGAGCAATAAATGCTACTTATAATTTCCTTCAATTTTTCAACGCTCTCAGGATTTGCTAAAGTTGATATGTCTCCAGTTTCTTCTTTTTTTATCAAATTCTTCATTATCCTTCTCATTATTTTTCCGCTTCTCGTCTTGGGCAAGTCTTGAACATAAATTATTTTGGCAGGCTTCGCTATGGGTCCAATCTTCTTTACAACAAGCTCAATCAGCTCAGAAGAAAGTTTTTCACTTGGTCGAAAACCAGCTTTCAAAACAACAAAAGCTATTGGCACTTCCCCCTTTATTTCATCCGGCATACCAACAACAGCCGATTCAACCACAGCCTCATGTAAATTTATGGCGTTTTCAATTTCAGCATTTGATAACCTATGACCAGCAACTTTAAGCACATCATCAATCCTACCAGTTATTCTAATCAAATTGTTCTCATCCCTAAAAGCACCATCCCCAGCCAGGTAAACTTCCTTACCATATTTACTGAAATAACTTTCATCATATTTTTCAGGATCTCTATAAATTCCTCTAAACATCCCAGGAGAAAAAGGTGGCAATATCACAAGATTTCCCACTTGGTTTACTTGACAAGGTTTGCCTTCTTCATCCAAGATATCAACCCTAATTCCAGGGAAAGGTAAACCAGTAAAAGTTGGTTTGAAAGGCCCAATCCCAGGTAAAGGAGTTATGAGAATACCTCCAGTTTCTGTCTGCCACCATGTGTCAACTATTATGCATTTTCTCTTACCCACATTCTCAAAGTACCAATTCCAAGCCCCCTCATCAATCACCTCACCAACTGAGCCTAAGAGTCTCAAAGATTTAAACTTATAATTTTTAGCAACTTTACCGTTCATTTTCTCAAACATTCTAATTGCAGTTGGGGCAGTATAAAAAATTGTCACTTTATATTTTTCAATTATTTCTGCCCATCTTTCAGGAGAGGGATAATCTAAAGAACCTTCAAAAATCAAAGTTGTTATTCCATTTAGGAGAGGGGAGTAGCATACATATGTGTGTCCTGTAATCCAACCTAAATCAGAAGTGCACCAAAGTAAATCATTTTCATGGAAGTCAAAAATCCACTTTCCAGTCCAATAAGCTTGAACAGTATAGCCGCCACAAACATGACAACAACCTTTTGGTTTACCTGTCGAGCCTGAAGTATACAATATGAATAAAAGGTCTTCTGAGTCCATAATCTCGGCTTCACACTCTTCACTCTCTTTTTCTATAAGTTCATGCCACCAAAAATCTCTTTCAGGATTCCAAGCAACTTGATTTCCAATTCTTTTAACCACTACAACCTTTTCCACATTTGTTTCTTTTACACCTTCATCAGCATTTTCTTTCAAATTTATGATTTTTCCTCTTCTGTAGTATCCATCAGCAGTTATCAGGAATCTTGCTTCTGTCATTTGAAGCCTAACTCTCAAAGCTTCAGGAGAAAATGCTGAAAAAACTACAGTATGAACGGCACCAATCCTGGCGCAAGCCAACATCGAAACTATTGCTTCGGGAATCATTGGTAAGTAAATTCCAACTACATCTCCCTTTTTCACCCCTAATTTCTTCAAAGCATTTGCTGTTTTATTCACTTGCTTGAAAAGCTCTCCGTAGGTGAGAATTCTTGGGTTTTCTTCAATTGGTTCTGGTTCCCAAATTATAGCAGGTTTATTTTTAATTTTTCCCCAGTTCGGGTTTTTTTCAAAAATATTAGAAGTTATGTTTATTTTTCCATCACAAAACCATTTAAAATAGGGTGGCTGATGTACAAAAGCTTTCTCCCATTTCTTGAACCAAAAGAGTTGCTCTGCTAAACTTTCCCAAAACTTTACAGGATCTTTATACGCATCTTCATAAATTCTCTTATCAGAGATCCATGCATGTTTTTTCATCTTATCAGAAGGCCAATAGAGCTCGCCTTTTTTAACAACCCATGAATCCATAAAACCAAAAACCATATTTTTTAATTGCTTTTGTCATAGTAAAAATCTTACAGCTTGAAAGCTTCCTCAAAAATTTTCTTGTTAGCTTCTAAGAATTGTGGTCTAATCCTTTGGGAGACAGCTTTCCAAGCGTTCTCCTTTTTTATTGGTAAAAGCTTTTTCTTTATACTATATCCCAACATGAAAATATTACTCATGGTAGCTTCTCCTGTCAATTTTTCAACAATCTCACTGGCACCGACAGCTTCAACTTTTGCAAATTTCTTTATTTCCTTCAAAATATCTTTTGCCTTTAAAGGTCTTTCAGGAATTGGTCTTGGAGTTAAAAGTTTTGTATCAGTGAGCACAATTGTTTCCTTATTGGCATAATAACAGGCTCTGAGAGCTTCTAAAACATCTAAAGCTATGATCAAATTTGCCCCAGCTTTTCTAACAAGTGGTGAGAAAATTCTTTCACCAAACCTTACATGACATTGCAACATTCCACCTCTTTGGGAAAGACCATGAATTTCAACAGCTCTTACCTCATAACCTTCTTCAATTGCCCCTCTGCTTATGATTTCAGCTAAGCTTAAAACTCCCTGACCACCATACCCAACAACAACCAAATTAAACCTCATCTTTCACACCTTTGGTTTAATTCCTCTAAATATTTGAGCACAAACACCACAACCCCAACAAAGATTTTGATCTATGTAGAATTTTTCATTTCCCTTTCTTATTGCAGGGCATCCAAAATCTTTAAGTTTGCTTATGCTTTCTTCATCAGGTTGATCTTTAAATTCAAACTTTGGAATTTTTATTCCTCTCCTTGCCATACTTCTTACAGTTTGCAATCTACACTCACCCCTTGCAACTATTACACTCACCCCTTGCAAAGAATAAAACTCTTTTGCAACTTGAATGAATTCATCAATATTGAAGGCATTCACAACTCTAACATTCTCCACACCACAAGCTTTAGCTATTCCCTCTATTGCCAAAGCTTTAGTTTCTTCTCCCATTCCAGTCAAAGCAACTCCAGGATGGGGTTGATGTCCTGTCATTGCAGTTGTCCTATTGTCTAAAACAATAACAAGCAAATTGCTTTTATTGTGGATGGCGTTTATTAAACCTGGAATTCCTGCATGGAAGAAAGTTGAGTCACCAATAAAAACAACAGGTTTTTGTTTTGTTGCTCTTTCTATTCCTTGAGAAACACTCATGCTAGCTCCCATTGAAAGAAAGAAATCTTGTTGGCTTATTGGAGGAAAAACTCCAAGCATGTAGCAACCTATATCCCCAGCAAAAACTTTATCAGGGCCTACAGCTTGTTTGATTGCCCAAAAGCTTGCTCTATGAGGACAGCCAGGACAAAGCTGAGGAAATCTTTTTTCTATCTTTTCAATTTCAAATTTGCTTTCCATTTCTTTTGGAATTTTTTTCTTAGCAAGCTTGGCCAAAGCTTGAATCACAATTTCTGGTTTAAATTCACCAGAAAAAGGAAGCAAGTCTTTGCCATGAACTTTGAGTTTAGGGTTTGCCTCTTTAGCTATTTTTTTAACCTCTTCTTCAAGAATTGGTTCGAGCTCTTCAACAACGAGAATTTCCTTCAAATTCTTGATGAAGTTTGTTACAAGCTTTTGAGGCAGGGGATAAGTCATGCTTATTTTCAAAACAGGAATTTTCAAGTTAAGTTCTTCCAAACTTTCAATCAAGTAATTGAAAGAAATCCCAGAAGTTATTACCCCAATTTTACTTTTAAAATTTTTGTTCAATATTAAATTTATCTTGCTCTTTTCGTTGAATTTTTCAATTTTTTCAAGTTTTTCATGTAAGCTGGCATGAGTTTTAATAACTTGAGGTGGATAGTTTTTGAAAGCGATGTCTTTAACAAATCCAACTTTTTTCCCAACTTTTTTAATCTCTCCAAGCTTAACTAAACTTCTCATGTGGCTAACTCTTGTAGTTGTTCTCAAAATCACGGGAATTCCAAATTTCTCTGAAATTTCAAAAGCAAGTTTTGTTAAGTCTTTTGCTTCTTGAGGGTCAGAAGGTTCTAACATTGGTAAATGGGCAATTCTTGCAAAAAGTCTACTATCTTGCTCTGATTGAGCAGAACTCCAGCAGTTTGGGTCATCTGCAACAACTATTAGCATACCAGCTTTAACTCCTGTATAAGCTAAAGGGAAAATTGAGTCAGAAGCAACATTTATACCAAAACTTTTAAAAGAGACTATTGATCTTAAGCCAGAAAGAGAAGCACCAGCCGCAACTTCAACAGCAACTTTTTCATTCGTGCTGTACTCAAAATAAATTCCTGCTTGCTTAGCTACTTCAGCAAAGGTATCACCAATTTCTGAAGCAGGAGTTCCAGGATAAGTTGTAGCTACAGCAACACCAGCTTCCAGAGCACCTCTTGCTATGGCTTCATTCCCCAACAGGAAAGCTTTTTTAGCTTGTGATAGAACTTCACTCATTCGCTCACCTACTTAAACAATTTTGTTTAAGTTATGTAAAAATTTATTTGTTTTAGAATAAAAGAAAAAGTATTGAGCCCTCGTAGCTCAGTTTGGACAGAGCAGCGCCCTTCTAGCAATGCTAGAAGGTTTGATTGAAAGATGAAAGAAAGGCGAAGGTCGCGGGTTCGAATCCCGCCGAGGGCATTTAAAAGATTGTAAAACTCAAGCCAGTGTTCATATGTTTTTAATGAATGTCGAATAACTTATGAAGATTTAAAAGCTTGGTTATGGTTTAAAATTCTATAGGTTTCACACCTTTACCTAAGTTATTATGACATCCCATATTTTTCTTTATTTTGTGTTCATGAAACTCCCAATAGCTTAGGATATTTAAATTTTGGAATTATAATTAAATTTAAATGAGTAAAGGGGCGTTTGGAGATACAAAAAAATTGTATTTCACATTTATACTTGCCATTACAATTTTAGCAATTGTTATTAATCCTTATGTAAAACCAGAAAAACCAGAAGTTATTACAGCTCAATTAATTGAGGTAAAGGGGGGTTCTTTTTCTGAGTCTTCAGGATATTATGGAGGGGAACTGATTTTGACTGATATATCAACACGGCAATTTAATTATTCATTCTCTGTTTGTTCAAAAAATTGGAGTTGGGTTAGAAAAAATTCTTGTTATGAACTTAACCTTAGTGATATAAAGAAAAACATAGAAGGACACATATATTCTGCCGAACTCAGCGGATGTTATATTGGTTCCTTTAAAGAGGTTAGCTGCGAAAGAGGTTAGCTGTGAGAAGAATTGGTGGTGCGTGGGGAAATAATACAGGAAAGAGATGAGTAGCACAAGAGCGACTATAATTGAAATTATTGTAGAAATAATCACCAAGGAGACACCTTGTACCAATTTATGGAGAAGACTCTTTTTCTGACAAACTTTCAAGGTTGAAAGTTTGTCGCAACGAAGACGTTCCACTACTGCTCAATTCGATACTATAGATAGTAGATTTTGTTCGGTAAGAACCGAATTATTAAGGATTGAAAGAAATGGAAAGGTTGCTCTCTCAATTACTAATTCAAAAATTTCATCTCCTCAAACCTTCGATAACTACCTGAATGTTTCCCAATTTAATCTTTTTGAGTTTGCAATCACTAGATATTAGTATGCCGGAAGATATAGAAGAGCAAAGATTTGGAATTTACATCTTGAGAAGGATAAATAAAAAGACAAAGCAAATGCAGGTTGAGCTGAAGACAAAAGGAGAAAGATTTCCTCTTAGCGAAGCGGTGATAATTCTAGAAGGTTGGATTGAAAGGGTGAAGCAAGAGATTAAAAAACCTTTCAACTTTGACAAGATGATTTTCAAGAGCATTGATAAACCAGAAGAAAAACCTTAGTTAAACAAAAATAATCTTCATCATAGTTTTTGTCTTAATTCTTAAGCCAAAAACTTTAGCAATAAACTTTTAAACTATAAAAAATAAAATAAGGTTTGATTGAATGACAAGAACAATACTGATAACATCAGGAAAGGGTGGGGTGGGAAAGACTACTCTAACATCAAACTTAGCTTCTGCCTTATGCTTGCTTGGAGAGGATGTAGTTGCGATTGATGCAAATCTGACAACACCCAATTTGGGCTTACACTTGGGCATGCACTTTGCTCCGATAACTTTGCATGATGTTTTGAAAGGAGAATCGAAGCTTAAAGATGCGATTTATCCCCATCCATTTGGGTTTAAAGTGATACCAGCAAGCATGAGTGTTGATGATTTGACCGGAATTGATCCCACTAAGCTTTATGAGGTTGTTCTGAATTTGACCGGAAAGATCAATTTCATCCTCTTGGATTCAGCAGCAGGTTTGGGAAGGGAGTCAACCTCAGCCTTGCAAGCGACAGAGGAGGTTCTTGTGATCACAAACCCAAACTTACCTTCTGTTGCCGATGCTCTGAAGACCATAAGATTGGCTGAGAGATTGGAGAAGAAGATAATTGGTGTGGTTGTAAATAGGGTTAGAAGAAAAGATTACGAGCTTACAAAAACTGAGATCGAGGAGATGACAGGCTATCCGGTCTTAGTTCAAATTCCGGAAGACAACAATGTGGCAAAAGCAATTTTTGCAAAAATGCCTGTTGTCAATTATTCACCCCATTCACCAGCTTCAATAGAGTTCAAGAGGCTTGCTTGCCTGTTGACTGGAAGACCTTTCTTGGAAAAGCCCAGATTCCACTTCACCATTATAGAAAGGCTTGTGAATTGGATGACGAGATAGAATAAAACATAAGATGTTTTTATTGTGTTGGAATAAAAAAACTCAAAACTCAAAATTCAAATCAATTTCAAAAGCAGCTACAGGCATTTCCATCTTCCAATTCTCAAGGACAGAAGGATGAATTTCCCCAATTATACCAACTTTTTTACCTCTCACTAAAATTTTTGCGGTTCTTCCTTCAATAAAACTTGGATGCTTTTCTTTTTCCAATTTATATTTCACTCCAATCAAAGACATGAAGGCGTCAAGAACAGAAGCAATATCTTCATAGCTAGCTTTAGAGTCAGAAATAGCAGCAGCAAGTCTCCTCACATCTCTTGTTTTTGTTTCTTCTTTTTTGTCAATTAAAACAACATCTCCAATTTCGAATATTTTTTGTGGATATTTGACATGTTGATTGTTGGAAAAGAAGTCCATCAAACTTGGTAAGAGCCAATTGCGAAAAACATACCAATTTTCAGAAATTATGTTTTCTATTTCAGCAACTTTTTCCTCTTTCAAATTCATCTTCTTGAACAAGTTTTCTTTGCTTGTTAAAGTGTAAGATAAAATCTCTTGAAAGCCCAGCTTCACCATGAGTTCAGCAACTTTTTCTGTTTTCAATTCAATTTCACTGATTTTCCCTTTAGTTTTTATTTTCAAAGCTTCTGGTTCGATGTTATCATAACCATAAGAAATTATCACATCCTCAACAACATCTCTCTGATGCATTATATCATTTCGGTAAGCAGGATAAAGCAATTCAATTTTTTTACCTTTTCTCAGTATTTTAAAACCGGCTTTCTCGAGAAGCTTGTAAATCTCTTCTGCACTCAACTTAAGGCCAGAAATTTTTCTAATATAGTTTACATCAACAAAAGTTTTCTTCGGTTTTAAATCTGGTGTTGTTATAGTTTTGTCAGGATAAACAACTTTAACAGAATAAATTTCCCCACCCCTACTAGCCATAGCTGTTACGATAACATTTAAAGCAGGCATCAAAAACTTTAAGTTGAAGCCACTGCATTCAATGAAAATATTTCTCGTTTTCTCGGTAACCTTCCCACTGTACTCTGAGTTTATTATTGGTGGTAAAGACAAAACTTCATTTCTTGCGTCAATAAAAATTGGATACTCTTTCTTTCCTGCAAGCAAATGTCCAAATTCTTTACCTTTTGGATGTTTTTCTAGAATCTCTCTTGGTGTTAAAGCTTCTTTAAAGTCAAGTGGAATAAATTTAATTTCATCAGGTTTTACTGTAGTGAACTTTATTGGTGGCTTAATTTTATCATAATCATAAACACCAATTGCAACTTCTTTCCTATTTCTTCCCAAACTTCCTCCAATCTTCTCCTGGAGTTGGATCATTTGAGATAGAAAAGCTTGATTTATCTTCAAATTCTTCACAACAGCACAAACAGTATAGGGTCTAACTCTCAAAACTTTTTTATCAACATATACAACAACATCCGATTCTTCAACCTTATATTCAGGGAAACTTGGTTTAAATATCCTGTTTTTTATCTCTCTTGCTATTCCCTCTGTACTCCAAAGATCTGGCCTGTTTGTGTCTTTTGCTTCAATTTTTAGGATATCACCCTCAATTCCAACGATTTCACATTTTGCAAAATTCACAAGTTTTTTTAACTCTTCTATTTCAACTTTTTTTCCAATCAACTCACACAAGTCTTGATAAGAAGCTTCTATGGTTGGCATTCAAATCTCCCTTTATTCCAATGTTTGAAAGTTTGGTTTGAAATTTTTACCCTCTTAACCATTTTAAGTCCCTTGTGAACAATTCCCTTATGTCATTTATACCAACTTTTACCATGAATAATCTATCTACACCCAATCCCCAAGCTAGCACAGGAACATTTATTCCTAACGGTCTTGTTACCTCTTCTCTGAAGATGCCAGCACCACCGCTTTCTATCCAACCCAATTTTGGATGATTTATTAAAAGTTCACATGATGGTTCAGTGAATGGGAAGTATGCACATGTGAACTTAACTTCCTTAACCCCTGCTATCTCTTCGGCGAACTGCTTTAGCAAACCGAGCAAATTCTTAAAGTTTAAGTCTTCCCCCAAAACAATCCCTTCAACTTGATTAAATTCAACTCCATGTGAAGCATCAATCACATCAGGCCTGTAACATCTTGCTATCGCAAAATATTTACTCGGAATTTTTGGTTTACTGGCTAAAGTTCTTGCAGACAAACAAGTGCCATGTGCCCTTGGCATAAGTTGCATGGCAATTCGTGGGTCCCATTTATAACCCCAACCAACACTTCCTGCAATCCCCTTTTCATGAGTTTTCCCCACAACTTCAACAAATTTCTTAGGCAGTTTTCCAAACTTTGGATATTTCATAACATAAGTACTCCACCAATCTCTCGCAGGATGGTTTTGCGGTTGATACAAAGCATCAAAATTCCAGAATTGTGTTTCTATAGTTGGGCCTTTCATTTCAATGAAGCCCATCTCAGCAAGCTTCTTCCTTATTTGACTCAAAAACTGAAGATAAGGTTGTCTTTTACCAGGGGAAATTTTTTCTATTTCAAGCTTCTTCTTTACATTAATATCAACTGCCTTGAACTTTCTACCCTTCCACAATTTTGTGACAAGAAGATCGTGAGTTAAAACATCTATAACATTCCCTGCTTTAGCAAGAGCCTCCTCTGTAGCTTTGTAAATTTCTGTAATTTTTTCAACAAGGTTTCTTTCAATCAAAATTTTCAAGATTCCTTCATCCACAGGTTTACCCTTGCTTATTCTCTTCAAAGCTTCTTCTTCTGGAATTTCTTCAGGCACCGGCTTCATTAGAATTATTTCATCACCTTTCTTCATCACCCAACCCTTTTCCAAAGCCCATTTCAAAGCTATTGGAAAATTTTTGACTCTAAATACAAGCTTACCAATAGTTGCAGTTTTCCTTGGCAAGCTGTCTAGGAGCAAAACAAGATTTTTTTCTGGCAGACCCTTTTCCAAATATTCTTTTCCTTCTTCTGTCAGTTTATAACTTGGCATTTAATCACCTATTTGATTTTGTTTATATTATTTTTATACTCAAAGAGGTTCTTCTTTAAACTTTCTCTAGAACTTAAATTTTTGAAAATTGATTTAGAAAAAGCTGTAAAAAAACTTAACTTCAGCCAATAAATTGGAGCGGCATCGCCATCATTATTTTAACTATAGAAGCTACAAACTTATAAGCTTTCATCTTACAGGAGGATATTCATTGGTATTGCTTATTTTTCTCACCAATAAATAAGTTAAATAAAGTTTCAAATATTTTATTACAGCTTTAGTCTTTCCCCACTTCCTTATTCTCCTTGGTGATGTCATCACAAAAGTTGAATTCACACAAACAATTTTTCCCAGTTTTGAAATTCTTTCAGAAAGATCATAATCTTCACAAAATATCATACTTTCATCAAACCCACCAACTTTTTCAAAAGCTTTCCTTTCATAAGCTACGCATACCCCAGCAACTTGTGGTTTTTTAGTTCGGAGAGAAGCTTTCATAAACTGATTATAAAACCAAAAAAGTAGAAACTCGGAGGTGCTAGCACTTAAAGGTGCAACAGGGCAAGTAACACCTACAACACCTTTTTTAAATCCACCCACAATTTCCCTCAAGAGGTTGAAGGGTGCAACAGTATCAGCATCTATGAAGAGAAGTATATCACCTTTAGCTTTTCTCGCTCCCACATTTCTACCAGCTGCCACACCTTTTTTCTTCACAAGAAGAACTTTATCAGCATACTTCTCTACAATTTCTCTTGTCTTATCTTTACTCATACCATCAGCAACTATTATTTCATATTCCCCTCCATAGTCTTGAGCTTTTAAAGCTTTTATGCAACTTTCTATGTATTTTTCCTCGTCTAGTGTAGGTATTATCACAGATACAAAAGGAAATTCTTTCATCTTATTCCCTAAAAATGAATTTCTCTATTTGATCCCTTGCTTTTTCTCTCTTCTTTTGGTGTTCTTTCAAGAAATTGTTTAACTTTTCAATCAAAATATTTTTAAGCTCACCTGTAAGCAATTTCCCACTTTTATAATCTTCTCTAATCCTTTCTAACTTTTTGTCATCTTCTTCAAAGAAAGTTAGCCATTGGTAAGAAACATCTATATCTGGATTTCCTCCTTTTTTTCTATGTTCTTCTACTGTAGGCTGTCCACCGGAAAAAGCATATTTGATTATTTTTTCCCTGACAACTTCAGGAGGGTCTATAGTAAAAATAGCACTTCTTTTTTCAGAAGATGACATCTTCCCTTGTTTCATCATTCCCTCCAAGCCTGGTAAGAAGATGCAATGAATTATCGCAGGCTTGTAAAAGCCAAGTTTCGGTAATACATCTCTAGCTATCCTAAAATGTGGGTCTTGATCTACAGCCAAAGGCACCAAACAAGGAATGTTTTTCCCTTTTAAAATTGATGGAAGAAAAGCTGGAACAGCTTGCATTGCTGTATAGAAAATTGATCCAATATTTGTTTCATTTGTGAAACCAAAAACGGCTCTAACTGTGGAGAAAGTTATTTTCTTAGCAACCTTACAAGCTTCTTTGTACATCAAGTTGGCATGAATAGTATCAACAAGAAAATGAGTTTTCTTTGGGTCAAACCCCAAAGCTATGACATCAAGCATATTTTCATAAGTATATTTTTTGGTGTCCTCAAGGGTAAGTTCTTCATGGAACAAAAACTTCTCTTCATCAGGAAACTGAAACCAAAGCTCAACGTCAAATTTATCTTGCAACCATTTTGTGAAAAACCAAGGTACTAAGTGACCCATGTGGACAGGACCAGAAGGAGCTCTACCTGTGTAGAGGAAGAACTCGTTTCCTTTTTCATATTCATCCAAAATCCAATTAACATCACGGTGGGCGAAAAATATCTTTCTTCTTAAGAAGTGGTGAAGTTCCTTCGTATGTTTTTCAATTCTTTCCAAAAGTTTTTTATCTATTGGTGTGATTCCAAATTGTTTTACGAGCCTCTCATAGTCTATTTTTCCTCTAACTTCCCATGGTGTTACCACAAATTTTTCTTTTTTCATTCAAGTCCAACCCTTTAATATTTTCTAAATTAGTTTAACAAATAAATATATACAATTTCAACATCAATAAAAGTGGTTTTCATGGCTTCATTCAAGTTTGTAATAAGCGACCCAGAAACAAGGAAGAGCTACCAGCTTGAAGTAGACCAATCCAAAGTTTTTGGTTTGATTGGTAAGAAGATAGGGGAAGAGTTTAACGGGGACTTGATAGGCTTACCAGGCTATTTGCTGAAAATAACAGGAGGGAGTGATAAAGACGGCTTTCCAATGCATCCATCTATCCCAGGAAGCGTGAAAAAGAGAGTTTTACTTTCAGGTCCACCTTGTTTTCATCCAAGAAAGAAGGGAGAAAGAAGAAGAAAAACAGTAAGGGGCAACACAATTTCTGCTGATATAGTACAAATTAATGTTAAAATTACCAAGAAAGGAGAAAAGCCAATTGAAGAGCTTATACCAATAAAACAAAAGGCTGAGAAAGGGGGTGAGAAAGTTCAAGGAAGTAAATCCTAAACTTATTCCAGAGGTAAACATAGGCCTTGTTGGCCATGTTGCTCATGGCAAGAGCACTTTGGTTGAAGCAATTTCAGGCAAAAGAACTTTAACACACTCAGAAGAACTAAAGCGCGGTATAACAATACGCCTGGGCTATGCTGACACTTCTTTCTATAAATGCTTAAACTGTGGGCGCTACTCCACTTCTTCCAAATGTCCATTCTGTTTCTCGGATACAGAACTTCAGAGAACAGTGAGCTTCATTGATGCTCCAGGCCACGAAACCTTGATGGCAACAGTTTTGACAGGAGCAAGTATTATGGACGGGGCAATTTTGGTTATAGCTGCGAATGAAAAATGTCCCCAACCCCAAACAAAGGAGCATTTGAAAGCTCTTGAGATAATAGGAATAAAGAATGTTGTAGTTGTTCAGACAAAAATCGACTTGGTTTCTGAAGAACAAGCTCTAAACAACTACCAACAGATAAAAGATTTTCTAAAAGACACGATATTGGAAAATTCCCCTATAATTCCTGTTTCCTCCCCTTACAAAATTAATATAGATGCTGTTATAGAAGCTATAGAAAAGTTTATTCCAACCCCTAAGCGCGATGAAACTAAGGAGTTGAGGATGCTTGTGGCAAGAAGTTTTGATATAAATAAACCCGGAACTGAGCCCGAGAAGCTTGTGGGAGGGGTTTTGGGAGGAGCTATAGTTCAAGGTAAGCTTAAGCTTGAGGACGAAATTGAGATAAGGCCTGGGGTGAAAATCAAGGAAAAATATCAACCTTTAGTTACAAAAGTTGTTGGCTTGCAAAAAGCAAAAAGGGATTTAGAAGAGGCTGGACCAGGAGGCTTGCTTGGTGCATTAACCGAGCTTGACCCTTTCTTGACAAAATCTGATTTGCTTGTGGGAAATTTGGTTGGGCATCCTGGGAAGCTTCCAGAAGTTTTAAAAAGTTTGGAAATGGAAATAACCCTTTTGGAAAGGGTAGTTGGCTCAAAAGATTTAGAAGAAATGTCACCAATCAAGCAAAATGAGAATTTGATGATAAACGCAGGTACTGCTAGATCAATAGGAAGTGTGGTTGAAGTGAAGAAAAATAGAGTAAGACTTGATTTAAAAATCCCTATTTGTGTTGAAAAGAATAACAAGATTGTAGTTTCTAGGCAAATTGGTGGAAGATGGTGTTTGGTTGGTTATGGTGTTCTCGTTTAGTAGCAATATATATTAACCTCTATATATTTTCCCCCAGTTTTTGCACCTACCCTATATCTACAACTCCTGCTTCCCTGTCCAGAACAGGCGTCAATGATAGTATAAATCTCCCCTGGATTAATTGGTGGGGTTGAGATTGTGCAACTATCCCCAGAGGGTGCAATTTGAGTACAATATATCTCATTCTCTGGTATGGGGTTAGTACCAATATTCTTTATTACTATAAACGCATGTGTGCCATTGCAATAATTATCAACCAGCTCTATCCCCTGTGTACCCGTTACAACAAGACTTGAGAAGTAGCTATAAGCAACCCCTGCTAGAGCTATTGATATCAATAACATCAAAAGTGTTGCTATTACAGTTGAAACCCCCTTCTTCTCCATACTTTTTATTTAATTTTTTTGGCATATAAATCTTATGAAGGTTTTTATTGACACGAATTTTTTGATGGATTTGATTAGGTTTAAAGTTGAGGTTGAGAAAATTTCGGAGGTGCTGTTTTGCAAATACAATCTTTTCATCCTTTCTTCAAGCATCTTAGAACTAAAAAAATTGGCAAGAAACAAAGGTGAGGAAGGTAAACTGGCAAGAGCAGCACTTAAGTTTATAGAGCTGAAAAAAATTAATGTTTGGGAGACAGAGGAAAACCCTGACAAAGCTTTTTTAAGTCTTGCTGACAAAAATACAATAATTGCAACTAATGATTCAAAGTTAAGAAAAAAACTAAGAGAGGCTGGAATAAAAACAATTTATTTAAGAGGAAATAAAAAAGTGGAAGTGAGCTGATGTATAAAATAGTTGAAGTTGAAGATAAGATAAGAGTACCACCAACAAAATTCAACATGAAAGTTAAAGATGCGGTTAAACAAAGCATTCAAGAAAGCTTGGAGTGCACCCTAGACCCAAGAATAGGTTTTATCCTTGCTTGCACAGAAGTGGAAAGTGTGGGTGAGGGAAAGATAATTCCAGGCGATCCAGGAATTTTTTACAAAGCAGTTTTTAAATTGTTAACATTCAAGCCAGAGCTTCATGAGCTTGTTTATGGTGAGGTTATAGATAACACAGAATTTGGGGCTTTTGTAAGAATAGGGCCAATGGATGGTCTTGTTCACATCTCTCAACTGATGGACGATTTCGTGAGTTTTGATAATAAAAGTTCGGTTTTTCTTGGTAAGGAGAGTAAGAAAACTTTGAAAGAGGGGGATTTGGTGAGAGCAAGAATAATTTCTCTCAGCTTTGGAAAAGAAGAAAATAAAATAGGTTTAACCATGAGGCAGCCTTTGCTAGGCTCTTTGGTTTGGATAGAAGAAGAAAAGAAGAAAGCAAAGAAGGCTAGGGAGTGAGATGGCGAAGAGAATGCAAGTTTGTAGGAATTGTAGGCGCTTTACCATGGAAAAAATTTGTCCTGTCTGTAAGTCAACAAATCTTTCCACAAGTTGGAAAGGCATGGTTATAATTTTGGATCCAAATAGCGAAGTAGCAAAAGCCTTGAAGATAAGCGAACCCGACAAGTACGCTTTGTACGTGGGATAAACATGGAGATTGAAATTCTTGAGGAAAAGGAAAATGTTTTGTTGAAAAGGAAAGAAATAAAGTTGAACATTAAGCATCCAAACTCACCAACACCAAAGAAACAGGATTTGATAAAAGAGATAGCTGTAAAATATTCTGCTCCTGAAGATTGTGTTGTGGTGAATTACATCTTCACGAAAAAAGGCCTGCCAGAATCTTTTGCAAAAATTAAAATTTATCAAGAACCACCAAAAGTTGAGCGAAAAAAGGAGGTGAAAAGTGAAACACAAGTCGGTGAAGCAAAGTGATTTTTTTATCTTAAAAGAAGGTAAAATTGAGAAGAGGAAAAGAGTTTGTGATAGGTGTGGAGAAGGAACTTTTATGGCCGAACATGAAGACAGATGGTATTGTGGAAAGTGTGGTTTAACAATTTGGAAAAAATAGTTTGACTTGACAATCAAAAGAGCATAAACTTCAAGAATAGGGCAATTTTGGAGATAAGAAATTACAACAAATCTAAAGCTTCTTGAATTCTTACCATTTCTGGTCCTGTCGTGCTTTCACCAACCAAACCCCCTTTACTATTCGCTAAGATGCAGGCACCAACAAAGGGTGAGCCAAAATTTGCAGTTCCTATATCAACTCTAACCTTCAAAATTTCTTCCACTTTTTTTATTTCTTCTTCACCTGCATCCCTGTGCAGCAAACATCCTTTATTTGTCGCAACTCCACAAGACCCAACTGTTTGAATCCCTGCTATGCTCGAAAAAATAGCCTCAACACCAAGGCAATCTTCTATTTCTTCCTTCTCCTTTTTGCTAAAAAACTTGCTCACAACAGCCCCCTTTCCATTACACAAGATCAAATTTCCAACTGCCGTGAATTTCGATTTCAATATCAATAGATTCATCCCAAAAAGCTTCTTGAGTTCAACAAGCTTCTTTTTCTCAAAATCTGTTAAAATCTTCGGCACAACAATTCCATTCTCATTCAAAGCACAAAAAATCCCAATGAAATCTGTAGAAGATAAACTTAAAGCAACAGATTTCACCTTTAAAACTTCTTCAATTTTTTCTCTTTTTTCTTCAAGGATTGTTCCAAGAATACAAATGCCGTCAGAGGCTTTACCATAAAGCCCCAAGTTATGGTCCCCAAAAAAGTTCGTTTGCCAGATTTTCAAATTATCACTTTCCCAATTCAACCCTTACACTTTTTTCTTCTTTTTTTACCTTTAGCCTTAGCCTTGTGGGAGGTTTTTTAGCCCCATGCTTCCAGATTTCTTCATTAACACTTTTATCTATTTTGACTTCAAGCCCCTTGAACATCTTCCCAACTTTCTCTCTTATCAATTTTACAAGCCTATTAGCTCTTTTCACCCTTCTAGATTTTTTTAATTCTTTTCTCAAGTTTATGGTCAAGAACCTTTCTTCGGGCATGCTAAACCCTCAACCTAGTCCTCCTCCACTTCTTAACTTTATCAACAGAAATCCTTCTCGTCCTTGCTCTCTTCAACCCAAATTTCCTTATATCTGCCCACCTTGGCGCGTTCTTCACCTTCCTTATTTTTCCAAGCTTTATTTTTTTGGTTATGTGTTTGATTGCCATCACACCACCAACTTCCTTATTTCCTTACTTTTTTCCATTGCAATTTCTATCATCTTCTCTATATCCTTTGCATTCAATTCTCCATTTCCCTGCTTTTGTATTGTACAAATTAAATCATCTTCCCTTACACTAACACTTAATCTTGACTCCACTATTTCTTCTTCCTCCAGCACCGGATCAACCAAGAAATTTTCTTTAATTTTGCAAACACTAACATTTATAGGTTTGAATTGAACAGGTAGTTGTTTTTCATATTCCCCTCTCAATATTTTCTCGCCTTCAACTTTTGGTATCCTTGTATTCAACAATGCAACAAGACTTGCTAGAGTAGAAGCATCAAGGAGATTACCCTTATGGTTAATAATGTGGATATCAACAAAAACACACCAAACCTTCTTTCCAGGCTCTAAACAAAGCTCATCCAACTTAATACAATGCGAAGATCTTATTCCCCTGTCCACTATTCTTGCAAGCTCAATTGCATCTTCTCCTGGTGGTCCTGCTTCAAAATCAGGAGAGGCTAATGGGGTGAACTCAGCATTCACAATCAATATACCCTCTTCTGGTGTATCTGGAAAAGGTTCACCCAAATCAAGCTTCACACCAGCCACAACTTCTGTTTCACCAAATTTTACAGAAGCAGAACCTTCAGCATTTTTAACAACATTTGGCATGATTTCTATTTTTCTAAATTCCTCAAACTTCCTACCATCTATCCTTTTCCCCTTCTCTATAAGCTCAAGCGCATACTCTCCATCCATTTTTCTCACCTGTATTTTTCCCTTATAGCATTTTTTTGCATCTCGTAAATTTTCCCACAAGCTTCTCTTGCAATTTCCATTAATCTCTTAATTTCTTCTTTTGTTAAAATTCCATCCATTTGTAGCAGTGTTATTTTTTCCTTGCTCGGCATCATGGCAAAAGCCATGTCACACTCGGAATTATTGTCCTCAATCCCAGAAAGGTCTAGGATTAAAGTTTTATCAATCTTTCCAACAGAGCATGCTGCAACCAAATCTTTCATTGGTATGCCAGCAGAAGCCAAAGCAAGGCTTGCCGCATTTATTCCAGTAACTCTTGTCGAGCCATCTGCTTGTAAAATTTCTACAAAAACATCTATAACTGCTTTTGGAAATTCTTCCAAGAAGATTGCAGGCTCTAGAGCAAGCCTTATCACTTTTGAAAGTTCTATGCTTCTTCTATCAGGACCTGGTGATTTTCTTTCAGAAACAGAAAACGGTGCCATGTTGTATCTACATCTCAATATACCACTTTTAACTTCTTGAAGATATTTAGGATAAACAGGCCTTGGACCATAAACTGCTGCAATTGCAGCAGTATTACCAAATCTGACCATAGCAGAACCATCAGCCCTGCTAACCACACCTACCTTCATCTCAACCTTTCTCATCTCTTCTGGTAATCTTCCATCAAGCCTTCTCCCATCAACTATGAGTTTAACATCGCCCTTTGCCATAAAATCAACCCAACATTTTTTCAATTTTTTCAGTTAGGCCTATTATGTGAGACTCCCTCTCTATGGTGAAGATGGCTTCTATTGCTTTGCTTTTATTTTCTCCTCTTATCCAAATGTAGCCATTTCTTCCGATGTAAATCTCACACTGAGTTTTCTTCTTTATTATATTTATCATGCTTCCACCCCTGCCTATTATCCTTGGCACTTTATTTGGGTTTATCTTGATTAAAACTCCACCATAAAGCTTCCTGCTTCCTATATTCTTCATCGAGACTTGAATTGTTTTATCTTTTGTAACTTTTGAAACGATGCAAAATATGACATCATCAACATCATAATATCTGCTTATATCTGTTTTTGAGATGTCAACAAATTCTCCCACAGCCTCACCTAAAGGTAAAAAAGCAACATAAGGTGAATTTATGTCAACAATCCATCCAGAAATTTCTACACTCAAAACTTTTCCTATTACTCTATCTCCAACTTTTGGAATGTAGGGTCCGGCCAATGGTATAACAAAAACCTCATTTTCACCAACATTTGGAATCCCAAGAATTTTAGAAAAAACTTTTTCACCTTCAAGATAAACACCATGTCCAATTTTTCTTCCAGCTTTCTCACAAATGAATTCACCTGGCAAAATTATTTCTCTTTTTTCACTCATATATCTTCCCTCTTCAAAATCTTTGACTCAAAATTACCATGGGTTAAGGAAGATAGCTTCTGGAAAAGCTCTTCCTGAACTCCCGCCAATATTTCTACATTTACCATTAAACTACCATCTCCCTTCCATTCTTCACTAATAACATTCCCCACACTCTTAAGTATGTTATAAGAGCTTCCAGAAAATTGTGGAGGTATTTTTATCTGCAACACAACTTTCTGGAACTTTATAGGCAATATCGCTTTTATACTTTTTAAAACTTTATCCACTTGGAGCTCGGCATCGAGAAAAGGATCTATGTTAATTCCTGTTTCTTCCATAGCTTTGATTATCCTTTGAGGTGGGTGAGGAGTGTTCGTTTGTGGATTTACACCCTTTCTTGAAATTATGTTTGCTATCTGGATTTTCTTCTGTTCTATCATCCTTCTTTTTTGCTCGGTTGTAAGTTGTAGCTCACCCTCTTTTATAATCCTTTCAGCTATTTTCATTACATCTGTGGTACCAAAAACTTTCTGAAGCTCTTGGTCAGAAGCAACTTCACTTTTTCTTGAATCTCTGTACACGGCAGGATATGCTAACAAATCATCCATACCTACTTTCATCCCTTTCTTTACTTCTAAAGCCTTATCAGGATCTACAAGTATTTCAAATCTTTGCCCAAAACGTTGTAATCTAGCTATTACAGCCTTATCTACTCCTACAGTAATATAGACACCCTAATAAATATCAACAACTAAAATTTTATTTTTTTGATTTCCTCTTCCGAAAGCCTTTTGAACTTCTTTTCCTCAAGTTTTATCATGGCTATATCAGCTTCTCCCTCTTTTTCTACTTTTGATAGAATCTCCAAGGCAATTTTTAGGGCATCTTCTTCACTTAAATTTGGTTTCCACCTTTGCCTCAGAATCTTGTTAGCAAGTACAGAGCCTCTTCCAATCGCATAAGCATACCATTCATATAACATTCCAGAGGGGTCTACCTCTATCAAGTGGACTCCTGTTGGATCAATTCCTCCAATCAAGAAAGAGACACCATAAGGTCTCAAACCTGCATAAAGCGTTGAAATTTGCATTCTATCAGCAACAGTTCGTGCAAGACCCCAAATGTCCATAGCCTCCTCATAGGTTATCTTATGGATTTGAGCTCTCACCCTTGCTTGATTCACAAGCACCCTTGCATCTGCCAATAGACCAGCAGCAACGGCAGCGGCATGATCATCTATTTGGAAGATCTTCTCTATGGATTCTGGAACCATTAGAGGAGTTTTTGGTTTGACCGTGGCAAATAAGATACCATTCTTAAAAACTATACCAAGACAGGTGGTTCCTTTTTTTACAGCTTCTCTTGCGTATTCTACTTGAAACAATCTTCCATCCGGGCTGAAGACAGCAAATTGACTGAGCGAGTTTTAAACTCTACTCATTTGTCCTGTCATAGCCCATGTATTCAGGTAATATCTCAGGCAATTTTTTCACCTCATACTTAATTCTTTATCCTAGAAATTTATATTCTTTTTAATCTCTATAAAACTTTTTCTATCACCCCTAGATTAAAAATCATTTTAATCCTTTGATTGTTCCAGAAATCTTTAAAATTTTAAAGATAATCCTCAAATCACCAAGCCTTGAAATTAAGCCTAGGCCAGCAAGAATTTCTTCTACAGATTTATTATTACATTTTATCACACCGGTTTGCTCTCTTTCGTCCCATAAATTTTTGATTATCCAGAGGGAGAATTTAGAAACACCAAGCTCTCCATAAAAATCTAAAAAAGAATTCCAAATTGAATTCTCTAAGTCAACATAGCTTATAGGTCCCTCGGAAATGACTTTAAATTTCAAATATCTTTCTCTTTCTCTTAAGCTAGGAAGCAAAGTTTTCGGTTTCCTCATTTTCTCACCACTTCTTTTATCCATTTCAAATATTTTTCGAACCCTTTTTCAATTCTAAAGCAAATAATTTCCGGAATTTTGTAAGGATGAATTTTCAAAATTTCCTTCTCTATCAAAGGGAAAAGTTTTTCTTCTGTTTTCATCATGACCAAAACTTCCGAGTTTCTTTCAATCTTTCCCTCCCACCAATAAAAGCTTTTAATTTTTGGGATTACGCTCGCGCAAGCTATCAACTTCTTCTTAAGCAAATCCTTAGCAACTTTTTCTGCAATTCTTTCTTTTGGACATGTTAAAAAAATTACACAACCCATCTTACTCTACCCTCCTTACCCCAGGCATGATCCAATTTTCATCTTTCCTCTCTTTAATCTTTTCAATAATTTCTTTAGGTGTTTCAGATATGGCTCTTTTCCCCTCTTTTAATTCTAATCCCAACAAGGTTGCAAAAGAGGCTAAACAAAAAGGATCTTTCAATTCCCAATGGCTCACAGCTCCTGAGCAAATTATAATCTTAGCTTTGTATTTTTTAGCAAGCTGTACATTCTTTGCTATATTTGCCAAAATTTTTGCTCTACTCACTCTGCTTGAAAGTAAGATTTCCCTAAAGTTTATTTCTATAGCAACATCATTTTTTGCCGCAAATCTTACACTAATATGATCTAAACCAGAATCATTCCTCTGATATTCCGGGTGAGTCAAAATATCAACTTCAGGGGTTTCACATGCAACTCTATTCATTTCCATTTCTCCTCCCCTTGCCAGTAGCAGGTCAAAGCTTCTCCTTTTCTTGGCCAAATATTTCAACTCTTTCACATCTCTTGCCTCGAACCCCAAGTAGATATCAATTCCAACCTCTTTTTTTATCCTTTCAATTTCGGCGACCAAAATATCTTTTTGAGTTTCATCTTGATAATAAAATACAAAACAAATCCCACTGTAGCCCAAAAGCTTAGCAGTTCTTGCCAATTCTTCCAAACTCGACTCACCGCCACTGAAAGCACTGTGAACATGCAAGTCAAAAAACTTCATAATTATTATAGATTTTTCTCAAATCAAATTATTTTGCTCTTGCTCTTTTTCCTGCGGCAGTTAAGCCACGAAAAACTCTTCTTCTATGTTGGGGTTGGCAAATCCAGTTTATATTAGGATCGCTTTGGATATGAGGATTATTTGGATCAACCATTATTACTTCAAAAAATTTTGTTGTTCCATCCTCACCAGCCAAATAACTGTTCAGGACTTCAAGATTTGGGAATTTTCTCGCAGCCTTTTGCTCGGCTATTGCTTGTAAGGATTGTTTTGGGGTAAAGTGAACCATTCCAGCTTTCGAGGGTTTTCTCCCCCTATGATATCTCGGTCTTCTTCTCCCACCCTTCCTAACTTTTACTCTAACCACAACAAAACCAGGTTTTGCTTTGTATCCCAAAGCCCTTGCTCTATCAAGTTTGCTCGGTTTTTCTATTCTCTCTACAGTTTTTTGTTTCCTCCACTCAATGAGCCTTTTTTTAACAAGCTCTTCTACTTTTCTTCTCGTCTCTTTTATAAAAGCATACCCACTCTTCATTCCACTCACAAATAAAGCTTAAATATTATACTTTTTATAATTTTTAAAAGGTGATGGTTTGCATCCAGCTATCAAGATAGTGATAGGATTGCTCCTCATAGTTGCAGGCGTCTATTGGATATTCTATGGTCCAACAGCTAGTAGCTTGAGTGCAAAGATAGCACCATATCTAACTCCCCTCGGAATTCGCGCAACAGGTGCATGGAACGACTTTGTACTCTTGCTGAATGGCGGTCTCCCTCCGCTAGTGGTTTTAATCGGCATTTTCATAGTCTGGCTAGAGTGGGATGAGTGGAAGATAGAGAGAGAGCTTGCAGCTGAGGAGAAAAAAACAAGAAAGAAAAAGTAATTTTTTTCTTTTTTTAATTTTCAATTTCATTTAGTTACTCACAAATTTAGATTCAATTCACAATTTCTTGAATAGGAGGCCTAAATATTGGGAGTGAAGTTGGAAGGTCTTATAAAGGCGAAAGAAATTGAGCTTACAGAATTGGCAGGCAAAAAAATAGCGATTGATGCTTTCAACACACTTTTTTCCTTTTTGAGTATAATAAGGGACAAAATGACAGGAGAACCCCTGAGAGATAGCAAAGGTAGAATAACCTCTCATTTGTCTGGTTTGTTTTACAGGACTTCAAACTTAATCGAAGCAGGGGTAAAACCAATTTTTGTTTTCGATGGTGAACCACCAAAATTCAAGAAGAGGACTGTGGAAGAAAGGAAAGCGGTAAGAGAAAAAGCAAAAGAGAAATGGGAGGAGGCATTGAAAAAAGGGGAAAAGGCGATAACATATGCTCAAGCTGCGGTTGAGCTTACCGATGAAATGATAAAAGATTCAAAAGAACTTTTGGATGCTATGGGAATACCTTGGATTCAAGCACCAAGCGAAGGTGAAGCTACTTGTGCCCATCTTTGTAAAAAAAATGAAGTATTTGCAACAGGTTCTCAAGACATGGACTCTCTTCTTTTTGGTTCCCCACGTTTAGTGAGAAATCTTTCTATAACAGGGAAAAGAAAATTACCAAGAAAAGAAGCTTACATAGAGGTGAAGCCAGAAATTATAGAACTTCAGCAAGTTCTCTCAAACTTAGGTATAACAAGAGAGCAACTCATCATAATTGGTATGCTTGTTGGGACCGATTACAACCCAGGAATAGAAAAGGTTGGTCCAAAAACAGCTTTGAAATTGGTAAAAGAGCACAAGAGTTTGAAAAAAGTTTTGGAAAATTTAGAATGGGTTGGGGAGGCCGACCCGGAAGATATATACAACTTCTTTTTAGAACCAATAGTAGCAGAAGATTATAAAATTGAATTTAAGAAGCCGGATAAAGAGAGGATAATTAAATTTATGGTGGATGAGCACGACTTCTCCCAAGAGAGGGTTGAAAAGGTGATAGAGATACTACAAAAGAGCTTTTCTTCTGGAACTCAATCGAGCCTGAGGGGATGGTTTAAATAATTTCAATTAGAAATGATTTTTATGGAAATAGGAAAAATAATCCAAATTTCAAAAAGAAGGGGGATTATTTTTCCCAGCTCAGAAATTTATGGTGGTCTCGCTGGTTTCTTTGATTTTGGCAACATAGGAGTACTTCTAAAGAGAAAAATTGAGAATTCCTGGAGAGAATTTTTTGTTAAAGAAGAGGAGAAAATTTTTGAAATTGAAACTTCTTTGATAATGCATGAAAAAGTTTGGGAAGCTTCCGGCCACCTTAAAAACTTTATTGATCCCATGACTCAATGTAAGAAATGTGGCTCATTCTATCGAGCAGATGACTTGATTCAAGAGAGTGTTGGCAAGTTTGTTGAAGGGCTCAAGCCCGAAGATTTAACGAAAATTATTAAAGAAAAAAAGGTGAAATGTCAGAGGTGTGGGGACGAGCTTTCTGAGGTTAAGATTTTCAATTTAATGTTTTCCACACAACTTGGCCCCGCTTCCGGCAACATTGCCTATTTAAGACCAGAAACAGCACAAGGAATTTTTATAAACTTTAAGAACTTGCTTGCTTCAACAAGGGCTACACTACCTTTTGGTATTGCCCAAGTTGGCAGATCATACAGAAATGAAATTTCACCTAGACAATGGATTATGCGCCTGAGAGAGTTCAATCAAATGGAGATAGAATATTTCTTCAACCCAAACAAACCAGAGGTGCCTGACAAAAATCTCCTAGAGGTAGAAATAAGGATTTTAACAAGGGAAGCCCAGAAAGAAAAAAATCCAGAAGAAATTGAGATTAAAGCAAGAGAAGCTGTGAAAAGGGGGATTCTTCCAAATGAAGTGATGGCATACTTCCTGGTAAAGGAGGCCCTTTGGTATCAAAGCTTAGGTATTCCAAAAGAGGCTTTAAGGTTTAGGCACATGCTTCCAGAAGAAACCCCACACTATTCAAAAGGAAATTTTGATTTGGAGATAAAATTCGATTTTGGCTGGAAAGAGGTTGTTGGGAATGCCTACAGAGCAGATCATGATTTGCTTTCTCACATGAAACACTCTGGTGAAAATTTTGAGGTAGTTGATGGTAAGGAAAAAATAATTCCACATGTTGTTGAGCCTTCCTTTGGAATAGAAAGGACGATTTATGCTATCCTTCTATATTGTTTCAGAGAAGGAAAAGAAAGAGGATGGCCATGGTTCGCTTTTCCACCAAAAATAGCTCCTTATACAGCTGGTGTATTTCCCCTGGTTAACAAGGATGGGCTGCCAGAAAAAGCAAAGGAAGTTTACAAGATGTTGAAGAAGTGTTTTGATGTGTTTTATGATGACTCTGGGAGCATAGGGAAAAGATATGCTAGAAGCGATGAAATTGGGGTTCCTTTGTGCATCACAATCGATTACGATACTTTGAAAGATTCTACAGTAACAATAAGAAATCGAGACGATTGTTCACAAATAAGAGTTAAAATCTCAGATCTCCTTGGTGTTATTTTTGATTTAATTACAAATAAGATTAAATTTGATGATTTGAAGAAAACTTCCTAACTAGCCTTGCCACGATAAATTTTTGCAAATTTTGGTGTTACTACAAGAAAATCTTCTTCAACCCCTACCAAATCTCCATCCATCGCACTCACAGTCTTCTTGAGCTTCTCAACACTCTTTTTGAGCTCATTTATATCTTTAGTCCTCAAATCTTTTATTCTAAGGATAAGTATATTACCCTCTCTTAAGAATTGCAGCACCCTATCAACATCAGCATAATTTTTCAAGGTATCAATCTTAACATTTATTTTGCTTTCCTCTTCAAAACCAGTCTCAACCTCAACAAACTCTTCTTCTTCTTTTTTACCCACTTTTCCTTTCAGTTTCTTTATTTTTTCTACAATCATTTGACTCCTTTATAATTTTGTATTTTAAATTTAAATAGCTAGGTAGCAAGTTCTCTTCTTTTTTCTTCAAGCAGGCTTACAGCATTCCATATTTTTGTTCTTGCATACATCGGCATGTTAGGATCATTAATGATTTCATCAAGCATGTGTATTGCTGTGCTTAATCTTAAGTCTGCAGGCTGTCCCTCATCGTTCAAAATAGATTTAACATCTTCTGCAACCTTTCTTATATTCTTTGGTACAGTCCTATCGTTTATCACAAGATCAAGGAATGAAAAAACTTGTTCAAGCCCCTTCATCTTCCTCACCCTTAACCAAAGTTTGCAAATCTTTCAACTTATTCATTACCCTTTCTTCAGTCTTTTCCAAACTTTTTATTCTTAGTTCTGCCTCTTCCTTTTTTTCCATCAATTCTTTCTTAAGTTCTTCCACATTCTTGCTCACCATTACATTCCCAACAATCTTGTAAGCTTGTTTTTGCTCGCTTTTCTCAAGTTCTTCCAAAGCACTTTCTATTTCACTGATTTTCAGCTTCAAACTCTCCTTTTGGATTAAAAGAGTTTGTAGTTGTTGCTGATAGATTTGAAATTCTTCCTCTGGTGAAATCTCTTTGGCCATACATTCACCCTAACTAAATAGATTTCTCTTAAACTTAAACCTTTTACTATCTTGCTCTCACTCTTTTAATCACTTCTGGTCTCAATTTCACGAAAATTCTATAACCACAATAAGGACACCTAATTTTTTCTTCCAATTTTGGAACTATTTTTTTACAGTTCATACATTTGTACATCACTTCACCTCTTTCTTAATCATTTCAGCCCTTGGAACATAGGCCGCGCCAGCAAACTTTGTACCACACTTCTTACATACCCAAATCCCGGAAGCAAGTCTTTTTACAGCAAGTGTTTCACAATTAGGACAAAGGTGTTTTTGTTTTTGGATTCTCTCTATCTCAGCAACCTTCTTCTTCACACCTTTTCCATACCTGCTACCAAATCTTGCTGTAATGTCTGGCATGACATCACTTTATTATCCTAAATTTTCTTCTTCCAGCAAGTTTTTCCAATATCATCCTTATCTGATCTTCTGATATTTCTTCTTTTATCTTTCCAGCTTGATAAAGTTGAATCAAGTAGAGTTCAAGCTCATTAATAAGCTCTGGTTTAACAAGCTTTACCCTTGCTATTCTCTCCATGGCTTCTTTCGATAAAATTCTCTTCAAAATTATTTTTTTCATCTCATCCATTTTTTTCAAATCTTCTGGGTTAATCTCATCCATTTTTTTCACTTGATTGAGATTTTATTTCATAAGCAATTCTATCCAAAATCTTTTGACCTCTGGAGGTTATTTTCCTTCCTTTGGCAGTTTTTTCTACCAAACCAGCTTTTTCAAGTTGCTGTAAAATTTTCCTCACTATGCTTCCAGAAGCTTTTCTGAAGTGTTGTGGGAAATAGCCCCTCTTCCTCCTTCCACCATAATAGCTTCTAAGCCTTTCAACTCCTACGGGACCATCTAAATAAATCCTTCTTAAAATTGAGGCAGCTCTTATATACCAAAAATCAAGTTGCTCGGGAGGTCTTTGCTTATGAACCCCCGACTTCACAAATTTTGCCCACTCTGGAGGCTTAATTTCTTCTATTTTCTTAAGTTCTTCTTTCAACCTTTCAACAAGCTTTGCCGGTTCAATTTCCCTAGCTGTTACCATACTACTACCTTACTCCATAAAAATTTATTTTTTTATTTTAATAGCTTTGCTAGGAAGAGAGCAAGATGTAAGATACTGTTAAGATTATAAAAATGAAGCCGCCGATAATCAAAAGAATTACAAGCATGGATAAAGTAAAACCTGAAAATTGTTGACAAACAAAGGATTTTTGTACTTCTGCCTTACATCTTTCAGCCAATTTGTTCATGTTGTCAAAAATATAGAAAAGCATAAAAGTCGCTATGAAAACTGTAATTAAACCTATTACCACTCGGTTCAAAATACCCATTCATTTCACTCTTCTTCTATAAATTTTATTACAATTTTTGCATTTTATACTTATCATTTTGTTTTGAATTCTCACAGTACAAGTTACACCAGGCTTGAGTAAAATGTTGCAATTCTTACAGAATTTTCTCTTAAGCTCTCTAGGAAACCTTATGTTGTATCTTAATCCTATTTTTCTTGCCAATTCAACATACCTTCTGCTTCTTTCAGGATGTTCTTTCAATTCTTTTTCTGCAAGATTGAAAAGGATTTGAATTCTCTCTCTAGCTATTTTGCGTTGCCATTCTGGCTTCTTTCTCCCCAACCTCATAATTCAAAATTAAAAAACAAATGATAAATAGTCTAAAAAGGAATTATTTTCGGTATATATTCTTTTTACCTTTCATTGAAGGGTATTTCCAAGCTTCATGAAGTAAGCATGGGAAGGGCATTTGTAATATTATTTGTTATTCCATTTGTTATTATTCTAGTTATAGCAGTAATTATTAAAGTATCTTACATTCCTCCCAGTATTTCGAAGAATGTAAGTTATATAAACAGATTAGGGTCTTACTCTTCTTTTAGAATATCTTTAACAGTAAGACTATTATGGGGGATTGAGATGGGGTTGCTGGGATTTGAACCCAGGCTTCCGGCTTTTTTTCAAAGACCCAAAGCCGGAGTACTAGACCAAGCTATACTACAACCCCTCTTCAAAAATTAATTTTTTTATTTATATTTGAACTTTTCCTTCAAAATAACTTCACTCATTTGACAAATGGGAGAGCCGGGATTTGAACCCGGGATTGCCAGCAAATTGGCCAAGTCCCCATTCCAGCGAGTGAAGCTGGAGTCTTAGACCAAGCTAGACCACTCTCCCCCAATATTATTTTGAGTAGAATCTAATTTTTAAATATGGTTACAGAAGAAGCTTTTCCAATAGTCACAGAAACTGTTGTTGGAAGGACAAGGGAAGAGTATAAAAAATTCGGTTTGAAAGCTACAGGCTATATTGGTAAGCATATAGTAGGAACAGGTGAAGATATCCACCTTACAACAAAAGTTTTGATTGACTTGCTTAAGCCTCATGTGGTTTTGTGTTCTGGAAAGAGGGGAAGTGGAAAGAGTTATTCAGCAGCAGTCCTCCTTGAAGAGTTTTGTCAACTTGAAGAAGAATTCAAACAAAAGCTTGCTTTTGTTGTTGTTGATCCAATGGGAATATACTGGAGTATGAAATTTCCAAATGAGCAGCAAGCTTCCCTGCTTAAAGAATGGCAACTTGAGCCCAAAGGTTTTAAAGATTTTGTTAGAGTTTTTGTTCCAAAGAAGCAAAAAGAAGAGTATGAAAAAGCAGGAATTCCTATTGATGGGACAATCTTAATCCCTATGAGGGAATTTTCAGCAGAAGATTTAATTTTAGCTTTTGGTTTGAAGAGAACAGAAGAAATTTCAATAGCTTTGGAAAGAAACTTCAACAAGCTCTTAGCTTCAGCTCAGAACTTTGGTTTTGAAGAGCTAATAGAAGAAATAAGAAAGGATAAAGAGACAAGGCTTGAAATTAAGAATGCTTTACTAAGCTTACTTGAAGTTGTCGCAGGCTGGGGACTAATAGCTAAGGAAGGAGTTAAATTAGAAGATTTGGTTGAAGCTGGTAAGGTAACAATAATTGATTTATCAAGGATGCCCTCTTTTGAATTGAGAAGTTTGCTTGTTGCTTTACTTGCTAGAAAAATTTACTTTTCTCGTGTGCTTGCAAGAAAAGAGGAGGAGAGAATTAAAATAGAAGGAGGGAGACCTGAGATAACTTTTCCCATAACTTGGCTCGTTTTAGAAGAAGCCCACAATTTCATTCCTTGCGATCGTGAGGCAGTATCGAGCGATGCTATCAAGAGATTGGCAAAAGAAGGAAGAGAACCAGGCATAGGCCTTTTCATCATAACACAACAACCAAATAAAGTTCATCCAGATGTTTTGAGCCAGTGTGACATCGTAATTTCTTTCAGATTGACAAGTAGGGAAGATATACAAGCTTTGCATGCTGTGATGCAAACTTATATAGCTGAAGAAATTGAAAAGTTCATAAACCGTCTACCAAGATGGCCTGGAGCTGCAATTGTACTAGATGATAATTTAGAAAAAATTTTCACTGTAAATATTCGACCCAGAGTTTCTTGGCACGCAGGTGCTACAGCCACTTTGTTTTAAGGTTATGAAAGGATTTATAGATGCATTTTTTAAATAAAATTTGATGAAGAAGATAGTAATCGCAAGTATTGTTGTCATCTTAATGCTCCTCCTCTTATATTTCCAATTCAAGCCTTTTCAGAAAAGAATTAAGATTTCTATGTTAATTTCATCAAATGAAACAAGAGAAGTAGAAATTGAGGGTACGATAGTAAAAATAGGAAAATACATTTTTTTAGAAGATGGTTCGTGGGCAATCAGAATAATAAACGGTTCTAACTTTAAAGACAATTTTCCCCACCTTTCTTTAGGTGATAGGGTAAGTCTCAGGGGCAAATATTGGAAATTTGACGACAAATTACCAGTGATTAATGTTTCAAATGTGAAACTGTTGTCTAATAACTTTCCCATCCAACCTGTTGAGGTACAGAGAATAGATTTTCCACACAGAGTTATTAGAATAAGAGAACAAAAACTAATTGGATATAAAGAAACTGAAGATAAATTTTGGTCATTGAATTTCACAGATTTTAAAGTGATTATACCTCAATCTTATGTTAATGTAATACTAGAAGAGAATAAAAGTTATGAGATTGTGGGTATCGTCCATTTTGATAATAAAACAATTTGGGGCATTAGTTTGTCTTGAAGTATTATGAAACAAATTTCTATAATAGATAAAATGAGTGTTAGGTCAAAAGAAAATGTTTTTTCAAAAGTTTTGAAGGTATACAGAGTGAAAAGTTGGATAAAAAACTTGGGTATACCTTTACTTGCTTTTTTGTTGAATAATGAAAATAACATAAGTATGCTTCTAAGTGTTTTAGCTCATGAATCTCTTTTGTTTGCTCACGCTTTTTCTATAAATGATTTTTTCGATTTTAAATTGATGAATGAAAACAATTACATTTCCAACCAAATCAAAAAAGGTGAGTCAGAGGTAAAATATTTAATTTTAACAATTCTCCCCCTCCTTCCAGCTTTAGTGTTTACACTTTTTTTACCAACTTCAGTCCTAATTTTTAGTTTTTTGTTTGTCTTATTCTTTGACTCTTATTCTTGTCCCCCAACAAGATTGAAAAGACATTGGTTCCCTTCCTTCCTAATCAATCCAGTTGCTATTTCCACCTTACCATTTTTAACAGTTTATTTTTTATTTTCCAATACACTAACTACACAAGCTTTATTATTCCTCATCATATTTTTTGCCTATATTTTATCTTCCGAAATTCTTCACCAAATAGCCCATCGAAAAAAAGATAAAAAAGGTAAAATACAATCCTTCCCCAACATTTATGGTATTAAGAATTCCTTGAAACTTTTCCAGGCAATACAAGTGTTTTTAGCCCTCATTAGTGTTTATTTTTTGTTTACTGACTTTTTTTCTCACTCATTCCTTCTTTTGACTATATTTTTCTCTTTATTAAGGATTGTTAAAATTAGAAACATCAATATAAGGAGAACAAATTTCGAAAAAATTCGAAATGAAATTTATGGAATGCAGGAAGGGATATGCTATTTAGTATGGCTATTAATTTTCAACTTGGCTTAATATTATTATGGTTAAAAAATGGATTCTCTGTCCAGATTGTAAACTTCATTTACACTACACAGGAAAGGAATTTATATGTAAGAAATGTAAGAGGAAATTCAAAAAAATTAAGGGAGTTTTGTCCCTGCTTTCTAAAAATACTGTAGCAAAATCATGGGAAAGAATTGAACTTCCTCTTGTTCTTGGGGACAGAGGAAGAAGATATCGCTTATTCTTACAATTTTTATCAAAGCATAAAGATTTGTTTAAAGGCAGAGTTTTAGAGATTGGTGCAGATGTATGTGGGATTAGTGCGATGATTAAAGATAGAACTAAAGCCAAGTTTGTTGTTGCAGTTGATAAAGCAAGAAATATTTTAGAAAGAGGGGTAAAAGTTGCTCCAGTTTTGGGTAAAAAGCCAGATTTTATTATTCAAGCCGACATCGAAAATTTACCCTTCACTGACAATTTTTTTGATGTAATTGTTGATAGTTCTTCAATCCATCATACAGATATCTCTAAAGCGATAAGAGAAGTATCAAGGTGTTTGAAGAAAGGAGGCTACTTGTTTTGTTTTCAAGAGCCCGTAAGTAGCTCTGTTTGTGGAAGATTATATTGGCGCATTAGAAAACGAATGGGTAGAGGTCCAATGGTGTTAACCTCTAGGGTATATAGTGTCAGAAGATGGAAAAGAGAATTGAAAAGAAACAACTTTAGAGAAATTCAAATTACTTTTTGTAAAGATACAAGAGTAGTCACACCCACCTTACTAAATCTTCTTTACTACAAGTTATTAAACATGCTCCCAAATATATTCATCGCAAAATTCTTATTTGGTAAGGCAACGATAGTTGCAAGGAAATAACAACAATTCATCTAAAAATTTTATTGAAAATCTCTCGCATAATTATTCTAAAGGCTCTTCTAATACCAAAAATTTTTGGTAGGAAAATAAATTTAGCTTTGAGTAAAAAACATATTTTCAAATTTCTTTTAATTTTCGTAGCCAGAAGATTGTATTTTTTATCTTTCACGAGCCTAAAGTTGGTGAACAAATTTAGGTTATCCCAATCTCCCAATCTTCTCTCCTTCAATCCACATTTTTTCGCAATTTCAAAAAGTGGGGTGCCTGGTATAGGCGTGTACCAGAATACACTACAAATATCTGGTTTCAATTCCTTTATTACTTCTACAGTCTTTTTTAGTTCTTTGACTTCATCACCAGGTATCCCAAATATAAAGGAAGTCAAGACCAATATTCCAGTTCTCTTACAGTTTCCCATACATTTTTTTGCTACCTCTAGGTTTAAGCTCCTGTTAAGAATTTTTAAGACCTTTTCAGATCCAGACTCTACACCAAAACATATTTGAATACAACCAGCCCTTCTCATTAAGCGTAAAAGATCTAGACTTAAGTCTCGAATGTGAGAAAAGCAAGTCCACTTTATTTTTATCTTTCTTTTTATAATTTCTCTACATATTTCTCTGCCCCACTTCTCATCAAGGGTAAAATCATTGTCCCCAAATTTGAAATTTTTTATACCATATTTTCGGTACAAATATTCAATTTCATCAACAATACTCTTAGGATTCCTCGTCCTCAGCCTGTTTGAACCAAAACATCTATTAAAACAATGAGAACATCTATAGTTACAACCTCTACTTCCAACTACATATACATATTCAAGGCGTTTAATAAGTTTTTCATTCACCATATACCATGCTGGTGGGGGAAGTTTATTCAAATCGGCTTCTTCTCTTTTTCCTGTCCATATTTTTTTCCCATTCTCTTTAAACACAAGTCCCTTAACTTTCTTTAAAGGTTTTTTATTTTCTATTGCTTCACATAACTCAAGCATAGTATGTTCACCCTCTCCCACCACAACATAATCTATGCAATCATTTTCAATAAACGACATAGGAAGCGCAGTTGGAGCAAGTCCCCCGCAAACTACCTTAGCACCTAACTCTTTTGCAACCTTGCTTATCAGAAGAGTTCTCTTTATTTGTCCAAATGCACAGGTAATCCCGAGTATATCTGGTTTTATATCTGTGAGAATTTTTCTAATTTTTTCTTCATCAATCTTTTGGCCCGAGAAATTAAGAAAACACACTTCTTTTCCATTTTCTTCAAGAAAAGATCCTATGTAGAGTATTCCAAGAGACTGATAAGGGTAAAAGGTAAAACCAGGGTCTATTAAGCAAATCTTCATAATTAACCCATTGACTAGATTAAATTAATCTATTGGTAAGGTTCTAAGAAAAGCAAGGCACCTTCACCAAAAAATTTCCTTCTTGTATCTTCAAGTTTTGTGAATATGAGATCACCAACTTTAAGAATGAAAATATCCTTTGGGGTAAAGATTGATGCTCTAGGCATAACAAACAAATTCTTAAGGCTAACCATGCTTAACCTCAATAAATCTTTGCTTAAGAGGTAAGGTAAAATTTTAAGTAAAATAAAGAACGACCTGATTTTACTTTTTTCCATAATAAAAGATTCTAACACTCTATTCACTTTTTTAAGATAAGTGGAAGAAAACACAGGCTCAATTTTGTTGTTTTTTACCTTCAGGTAAATATACATACTTTCTTGAAGGAGGTAGGAGAAATTTTTTCCCAATTTTTTAGACAGTTTTCTTGTAGTTCTATATAGATTGTAGAAAAATCTTCTGCTCTCTATAAAATCTTCTTCACTTACCATTGGAAAATAGAACTTTATAGTTTTAATCACATCAGATGGAGTAGCTCTTTCATTCTCACCTTCCTTGGGATATAAGGGACTAAATCGAACACCCCTTATAAAATCGCTATTTCGCTTTGCAAATTCTACTATAAGTTTCACTTGAAACTCATTCAGTCCTCTAGCAACCGCGCAGAGAAGATAAACCAACATTTTCTCTTTTTTTAGATTTTTTAGTGCAAGTAATTTTTGTTTTAACAGTTTTCTACCTCTTAATGTTTGGTATACAAAATCATCAAATCCATCAAATGATAGGCAAACCAATCTAAGACCACTTCTTTTGAGTTTTCTAACGTATCTTCTATCAGTAAGCATTAAACCGTTGGTGTATAAAAGAGGAACATTACCACTCTTAACAATCGCCTCTATAATCTTCGGCAAATCTTTTCTTACTGTTGGTTCCCCACCACTTATCAGAATCATCTTGGATTTTTGTTTGGCAATAAACTTAAGAATATCTTCCAGGGGATAATCACGTCTCGGGAAATAATTTGGTGCCAATTCAGCACAACAAATAGGGCAGTTTAAATTACATCTGGAAGTTACATTTATCATGATAAAACTAGCTTCGTCATATAACTTTTGAAGTATTTTTTCACTAAATCTGTTTTCACCAAGAGTTAAAAAATTCCGTTCAATCACAAAGGGAAAAACAGCTTTTTTGTAGTATTCCACATCATTTTCTAATAGTACATTTTCTTTTTCACAACACTCTTTTTTAAGAAACACTTTTTTATCATTTTCAACTATCAAAGCTGGAATGATTTTGAAACAAGAAGAACATACACTGAGAGTAGAATCAAGGATTTTCTCATCTTTTTTCAGAGTTCTAGATAGAAGTAAATAATCAGTTTGAGTTCCAATTTTCATATTTTATAATAGGGATAATATAAATAAATTTATGCCCAAAGGATACTATGAGGTGAGAATCTTCCTCACTTTTTTCTTTATTTATTCTTTCTTCATTTACTGGTCGACATGGAATGAAGAATCCTTTTTTGCTTTGGTTCGTGCGATTGTGGAAGAAAACAGGTTCGAAATCGATAGTTTCCAAAATCAGACAGGTGATAGAGTATACCATGCTGGGCACGTTTATTCCCAAGATACACCGGGATTACCTTTCCTATCTTCCTTCATCTACAAGCTATGGAAAGATGTTTATTTCAACTTTTTTCCCAAGTGGTTCAAAGAAGTACATAAAGGATCTTCAGATTATTTGGTCGAAAAGCCGTTCTTGGCTCTGAGGATTATTTCTCCTGGTTTTTTCATATTAACTTCAATGATACTTCTCACAACCCTTACTTCTTCCTTGTTCTCAGCTTTAAGCGTTGTACTTGTTTACAAAATTTCAGAATTTTTCATTAAAAATAATGCTACTAGACTTTTCTTAACAATAGTTTATGGTTTAGGAACCTCTATTTTTCCCTATTCACTAACATTCCAGAGCGAGGCTGTATCCACATTTCTCACATTCCTTGCATTTTACATTTTGTTTATAAACAAGCAAAGAGAAGAAAGAAAAATCTTTCATACGAATTTTTCTTCAGGGATATTCCTTGGATATTCTGTTGTCACGAATCCGTTTGTTATCTTAACAGTACCTTTATTATCAGCTTATTGTTTCTATAGTTTTAAGAAAAAGGAGAACAAGCTTAGCTTTATTTTTGGAATATTGCTTGGCATTTTACCTTTGTTAATTTACAACCATTTTGTTTTTTCAAACGTCTTTAACACTTTTTCATATTACTCTAGTACCATTTTCAGATTGTTCCTTTTTAAGCTGAGCTCCATTGGCTATGGAGAACTAATTCCTTTTAATAGATATTTTGCTGGTTTAGACTACAACATCCATGTAATCTTCATGAGACTATTATTCTATCCCGCAAGAGGACTTTTCTTCCATTATCCAATTTTACTTTTCTCCCTTTTAGGCCTCTATTTCATGAAGAAAAAATTCAAAGCAGAAGCCATCTTAATAATATCTATTTTTTTAGTTTTTGTTATAGCTAATTCTTTATACTTCTCATGGTCAGGTGGTCTTTGTTTTGGACCTAGGTATCTTGCACCCCTGGCTCCATTCTTAAGTTTGCCTCTAGCCTTCATATTCAAAAAAAATCTGATAAAATATCTGCTCTTCTTCGCATGCCTCTCAATTTTTACTAACTTTCTAGGGCTACAAACACTTGCACCTTTCTTACCCAACTTGCCAACACCACCAATCATCAGCCAGCTGAATTCATTTGAAATACTCAAAAACCCCTTAAAAGAGCATTATATACCCTTATTTTTCAAAAATGGTCCAAGAAGCAGAATTTTTGAAGAGATAATTTCCGGTAAAGTTGAAGTTGACATAAGACACTGGTCACCACAATTTGGAACAGCAGATCAGTACCTTAAGTTTTATAAAATTGATTTGTTGTCTTCAAATTACCTCAAGATAGCACTAAGAGTTCCATTCCTTTCTATGATTCCTGTAACTCTGGTAACATTTCTCCTATGGGGTAAAGAGATATTTCAGAACAAACATGTTAGAAAAATATTGATGAAAGATGAGTTTGTTTTTATTTTAACCATTCTATTTTTGCTTTTATTCCTTAGTTTTATAGAAATACAATGATTATGTCATTGAAAGAACCTTTGAAAGACTTGTTTTAATTCACTATCTATTTTACCTTCTTCTTCAAATTTACTGAAAAAGAAACCGTCAATTATCTCTAATCCATGAGACAAAATTGTTTTATAAGCTATAGCCCTTATATTTTTGCTCACAGGATCTCTATCTATGAACTTCCCCCCAACAACATCAATACCAATTTCTCCCAGAATTACACATGGTATACGGTATTTTACTTTTAGTTCCATTATCTTTTCAATTTTTTCTTTCACCACTATTTCATATTCTTCTAAACTTTCAACGCCAGCATAGGTTATGTTCGTGTAAGGATCAGTGGCAAAAGATGTTGTGAATGGGTAGAAGGTAAGACCAATACAATCATAGCCTGAAAAGTCATATTTTTCATACAAATCTAATTGAACACCTTCTTTAGTTGTAAGAACGCCTCTATAAACGTTTTTGACTTCTTTTCTAATATTTTGCAACCACTCGTTTGTTAATTCTGTAGAATTTGGTAACTTGTGAATAGCAAGCCCTAATTCATTCCAAACCGCGTATATTTCAATTTTATTTTTTTCACAAAATTCTGCTAGTTCAATTGATACATTTCTCGCTCCTTCTAAGAACTTTTCAGGTTTAGAGATTTTACCGGCTGTATAATCTCCTCCAACAAGATTAACAAATGGTGACAAAAAAACTACTAGGTTATTCTTGTGTGCTAGTTCTATTTTTTCCTTAATTTTTGTTAGATTTGAAAGAAGAATAAAACTCTCGTTTTCTAAATCATACTCATAATATACGTTAATGTTAATGGCGTTGCCTCCTACTTCTTTTATTTCCCGCAAAACCTCTTCATTTATTTCATCTTCAGCGACATATCCATACCATCCAAACCCCTTATAGGTTATAGGATTTATGTGTTTTGTTGGTTTGGACCAACAGTAAAAATACCATACTATCCACACTATGCTAACAATTATCACAATTTTTTCCAATTTTTTCATTTTTCTACACACTCTCCAATATTTTGTTAAATTTCTTGTAAATGTTCTGCCAGGCATATTTTTCCTCAAATTCTTTTGGAACTTCTTTTTTTTCTGGATTTTGAATACTCTCAACTATCAGATTAGAGAAAGTTTCCCAATCATCACTTATTTTCAAGAAAGGTTTAGTTAACTCATTTATAAGTCCTTCTGCTCCTTTTGAGGTACTAACAACAACTTTACCACATGCTATTGCCTCCAAAATTTTAATCCTGGTTCCACTTCCTGCAAGAATTGGAACAATCACAACATCAGCCACATTTATGTAATTTTCAATATCATCAACCAAACCAGTGAAGACCATTGCCTCATGCTCTATACCAAACTCGTATTTTTTCCCAACTATGAGAAATTTAGCATTGGGAATTTTTTCCAATACCTTTGGCATAATTTTCCATCTAATATTAAACACAGCTTCCTTATTTGGTGGGTAATCAAGTTTACCGAAAAACAGAACAATTGGATTGTTTCCCAAATTATACTTCTTTCTAATTTTTTCCATGCTATTTCTCTTTGGATAGAAGAGATTTTTATCAAATCCATTTTCAACTACACTAATCTTCTTTTTGTTCACTTTCAAAGTCTTTATCATTAACTCTTTATCGTTCTGAGACACAACCACTACTTTTTTCGAAGCTTTACATAACAAAAGCTCTAGTAGTTTCATTAGTCTCCCATACTTTGCTCGAATTTCATCCTTAATTATAAACTCTATGTTGTGTTCATGGAGAATAAAGGGTATTCTTGTAAGAAAGTGAAGGACCAAAACATTTATTCCAGCCCAAGGATAATCACAAATCATCACATCAATTTTTTCCTTCAAAATTATTTCTAAACCCTTCAAAATAACTTCTGGATTGATATGTTTTGTAAATGGATGTTCAATCCTAACTAAAGGATTTGGAGTAAACACTTTTACACCCAATCTCTCGAGCTCGAATCTATGAGTGTTGATTCTCTTTTCTTCAAACTGTCTATAAAATGGCGATATTAAAAAAACTTCATGGTTTTTTGCAAGATGTTTTACTAAATTATAAGTTCTTGTCCCCCCTCCCCAATAGGGTGGAAATAGATAAAAAGGAGTTACAAACAAAATTTTCATTCACACACCTTAATTCTTATTAGTCAACTCTCTATAAACCTCTATGTATTTTTCTATTATTTTTTTCCACTCCCACCCTTTTATGAAGAGAAAAGCCCTTCTCTTTATCATTTCTCTTAATCTTTTCTCTTTGATGAGCTTTTTCACTTTTTCCGGGAAGTCCTTTAGTTTGGCAATAACAATTTCTTCACCATCTCTTACAGGTATACCCTCCGCTCCAAAGGATGTAGAAACTACTGGTATCTGGGCGGCAAAATACTCCAAAATTTTTATTCTCATCCCACCTCCAGCTACTATAGGAACAACAGCAATATCGGCTGCTTTTAAATATGTAGGCAAATTCTCAACAACTCCTGTGAAAATTACATCTTTTTCTTTTATATCTTTTGGTGGGAAGTCGCCTATAGCCAAGAGTTTAGCTTTTATTTTCTTCTTTCTGAGATGTGGCATGACAACTTGAGATAAAAATTTTACTGCATCTAGATTTGGTTTGTAGGAATAAGTGCCATGAAAAACTAAAGTAGGAAACTTAAGTTTGAGTTTTTTCTTAACTTTTGAAATTTCACTTCTCTTAACATTATATGCTTTTAAATCAACTCCAAAAGGTATAACTTTAATTTTTTCTTTCTTCACACCTATGAGCTGTAGACGTCTTTTATCTTCTTCTGTTATAGCTATAACACTATCTGAAATGTTACAAACATTCTTTTCCACAAATCTTACAAGCTTTTCCCCCCTTTCTCTTATTTCTGTTATCTGTGGAATCTGAAATGATTCTACATTGTGCTCAACCAAACAAACCGGAATGCCTGTTAATAGCTTCACAAGAATAGCGGGAATAGCAAAAGTGGTAAATTCAGCTTGAATGATGTCAATCTTTTCTTTTCTCGCCACATAAAAGAGTCTTAACCAAAGTTTAAAATTAACCAAGGGATGGTAGATAGGATATATATCATGAGGTATGCCAATAAGAGAAAGAAGTCTCTTTTGAAAGGGTTTTAACTTGGAGTTTCTAAGCAAAGATGGGTAAGGTTTTTTCTCAAATTTTCCTCCTTCAACCCTATAGTAAAATTCATCTTCAGCTGTTACAAAATAAACTTCTACCCCAGCTTCAGAGAGAGCTTTAAGTGTATAGAACAATTTGTAAGAAGCACCTTGAGTGGGTGGGAATAAGCTTAAGTCCCCCCTACTGATTATACAAACCTTCATAAAAATAAATACTCTGAAACCAAAAAATAAAAAATATGAAAATAAAGCTAAGAGCAAAAAATTTTTCAAAAGAACTTAAGAGAAGAATGAACAACATTTTATTTTATTCTATTCTCATCAGCATCATCCTACTTTCAGGTGGTGTTTATCTCATGGGCTCGGGAATTAATCGACCTGTAGGAGGATATATGATAATTCTGGGAAGTAGCATTTTTTATATTTCAATTATAATTTTCACATTCAGCCTATGAATTTTGAAAGTTCTTCCCTTATTATTTGATTATATTGGACCAAAGTAGTGCAACATTTCTGGCAATATTTTGGCATATTTTTTTGAAGCAATTGTTTTCGCCTTTCCTCAAAATATTCACCAAACCAGATTTCCTTTAAACTCTTATTACGCACATTTTCTCTGGTGTTTTGATCCAAAAATCCACAAGGACAAACCCATCCATCTACCCTTATCCCCATTCTCCACCAGGGCTCATAACAAGGGATTGAAAGAAAATCATCCCTCACACTCTTTACTAGTTTTTTGATTTCTTCTAACATCTTTCCAGTCTTTTCTATAAGCTCCCGTGAAAAAAATTGTTGTAAGTTTGTTTCCAAACCATTTGAAATAGAATAAGCTTTTCTTGCTATTTCTTTGAATTCTTCACTCTCTTCATTTCTTAATTTCAAATTTTTTCCAATTTTGGTATACACAGTTATTGGCTCAATGAAAAATGCTTGTACATTCAATTTCTTTACCAGTTTTACCATATCCATTACTTTTCTGAAGTTCAGCCTATTCAAGACAAGGCCAATTTCAATTTTCGGGCTCTCCGATTTCAATTTCCTTTTCCATCCAACAAAACTTTTTATGTTTTTTATTTGCCTCTCAAAACTTTTCCCTTGGGCTAAAAAGTCTTGAGTTTTTTTATCAGGGGCATGAACACTAATTTTTACATGATCCCACCCAATTGATACCAATGTTTTTATAGCTTCATCTGAAAAGAGTGTACCATTAGTACAAATGTATCCGAACATCCCATGTTTTTTAACTTCCTTCATTAATTCGAAAGTATCTTTCCTTAACAAGGGTTCACCTCCTCCTATGATTCTTATTTCTCTCACCTTAAGCTCCTCAGCTTCCTTTAAAATCCTTTTATATTCTTCCAATGTCAATTCATCTCCATACTCAATCTTTTTCCCATATCTCCAACAAAAAAGACAATTCAAATTACATCTCAAAGTTGGACTCAATTCTATACTGTAAGGTAAACTCTTTCTTCCTTTAGACCATCTTACAAGTCTTTTTATTTTTTCCTCCATTTTCCCAATTCTTCCCTTATTCTTCTGTTTTCAAAAACTTGCCCGGCATTGCAAATAGAACAATATTTTGAAAAATGTTTTTGCTTTATACTCTTTCTTATTTTTTCAAAAAATTCACCAAACCAGATTTCCCTCAAACTCTTGTTTTTCACACTTTCTTCTTTTTCATCATACAAACAGCAAGGTTGAGCTGTACCATTAGTCTTTATCACAAGATGCCACCAAGGCTCATAGCAAACTAAAGAAAAGAAGTCTTTTGAATCACTTTCCTTTTCCAGTAAATCTTCCATTTCATTTGATTTTTCCAAGAATTTACTGGTTAAAAGATTTACATCAGTCCATATCTTAAACTTTTCAGCCAGTTGCTTTGCAATTTTAGCATGCTTTTCAAATTCTGCTTGTTGCCTTTTTGTTAACTTCAATTTTTCCCCCATTTTAGAATGAATTGTAAGGGAATCGAAATGAACAATTGAACAGTTCACCTTTTTTGCCAACTCTATCATTTTTTCAACTCTATAATTTTTTCTGTTAACCACTACATTGAATTTGATAATAGGTAAATTGCTTTTCATCTTCTTTTTCACATCATTTAACAGCTTTATAGAATTCATAACTTGCTCAAAGCTTCCCTTTCCTCGTACAGCATCATTTGATTTTGGGTCAGCCCCATCCAAACTAAAAGTGATTCTATCCCAACCAATTTTTACCATTTTTTTTATATCCTCCAAGTTCAATAAACTGCCATTAGTCGTTATGTTTCCAAATTTTTTGTTTTTTTTAATCACTTCCATTATTTTTAACGTTAATTCTTTCCTCATCAATGGTTCACCACCACCAGTTATCTCAAATTCTTCCACCCCAAATTTTATAGCCTCCTTCACAACTTCTATTAGCTTCTTGTCAGAAAGTTCATAACTAAAATCAATTTTTTCAAATGCCCTTTGCCAACAATGCTTACACTTAAAATTGCATTTATCAGTAGGATTGATGTCTAAGGTGAATGGAGCTGCCCTCCTTCCCGCAGACCATTCAATCAATCTTTCTATTTTTCCATCCATTCAATCACTTAATCTTTTAATGTATTCTCTTATCTTCCTGTTTTCTTGTATTTGGCTTGGATTACACTTTGAGCAAAAATTTGGTAAATTTCTATCCAACATCTTCTTCCTCATTTTTTCGAAAAATTCCCCAAACCATATTTCTCTTAAAGATTTTTCTGCTATATTTTCGCCTGTATTATCAAACATACAACATGGACCAACAATCCCCCATGGCCTTATTATAATATGATAAAAGGGTTGATAGCATGCTAAAGATGCCCAGAGAATTTCTTCTTTTTCACCCTCTTTTCTAACAATCTTTTTCATTTTTGTAGTGCTTTCTATGAGCTTAAACTCCAGTTTATCAATATTTGTTTGAAAGTTGTGCTTATGTGCAATTTTAGTTGCTTCACGAATGAATTTGAGTAAAGAGTTTTTATCTTTTTTTCTGAACAACAACTCTCTACCAGCTTTAGTTTTTGTAGCGAGCAAGACTATTGGCTCTACAACTAAATTTCTACAATTCAAATCATAAGCAAATTCAAACATCTTCGGTAAAAGGTGAAAATTCTTGTTGCAAAGCACCATATGAATATTTACAGCTGGCTTTTCTTTCTTTCTCTCAACCTTCATTATCTGAAGCGTCTTTATTGTTTTAACTACCCGATCAAAGCTCTTACCTCTCAAATAATCGTTTACACTTCTCTCAGGAGCATCAAGACTGAAAACTATTTCATCCCACCCTATTTTTATAAGTGTATTTAACATGTTTTCTGAGAAAAGAGTACCGTTGGTTATCAGTCTACCATAAATCTTATGACGCTTAACACTTTTCATTAAGGTTAGAGAATCCTTTCTCATCAATGGTTCACCACCACCAGTTATCTCAATTGTGTGGACTCCCATCTTGCTGCATTCTTTTACAATTTCCAAATATTTTTTAGTGCTTAGCTCTTCTAGATTTAACCCACCTTTATCAAAATCCCTTAGCCAGCAAAACCTACATCTCAAATTACATCTATTCGTGGGATTGAATTGAACTTCAAATGGCCCAACCTCTTTCTTTCCCCATTCTAAAATCCTCTCAGCTATTTTATCTTCAAACATTAGCCCAACACCTTCACTAATTCATTCCTTATCCTTATCTGCTCTAAAATTTCGTTAGAGCCGCATTTCGAGCAGAAAGATTGTGGACCTTTTAGTAAAGTAGCCCTTGCTTTGTTGAAATATTCACCAAACCAAATCTCTTTGAGAGTTTTTGTATGAAGATTATCTCCCTTATCTCCAAAAAGTCTACAAGAGCCGACTGTTCCATTCGCTCTTATAGTTACCAAATAAAAAGGCTCATAACAAAATGCTTTAACCAACTTGTTTTTTGACTTGACTTTTTTTATTTCTTTTTTCCCAAGCTCTACTATAGAATCCATTTCCGTAGTTTTTTCTATCACATCCTCTTTCGTGTAGCTATCAAGATTAGTTTTTATCCCATATTTTTTGCATTTTTTAGCAGCTTCTTTTAAATATTTTATAGAATCTTTTTTTTCTTCTTCATTCAAAGACCAAATTTTTTCAACCTTGTCATAAAGAATTATAGTTTGGACATTGAGAATCTTCCCTCCCAATTCCTCCAATAAGTCTACCAAAGAGGGAAACAAGAAGTAGTTTTTACTAGTGATTACTGTGTTAAAACCAATTACAGGTGTTTCCTTACCCAACTTTTTCTTTATTTTCTGGGTAGTTTTGATGTTTTCAATTACTTTTTGATAAGATCTTTTACAATCAACCATGAAATCATGAGTTTTCTCATCAGGGGCATTCACGCTGAATCGCATAACATCCCATCCCGCTTCAACAATTTTTCTTATGTGAATTTCATCCAATAGTGTGCCATTCGTGATTATATCACCATACATTCCATGTTTTTTTATTTCAACCATAAGTTTTGTTGTAGTTGATAATCTCACAAAAGGTTCTCCACCACCAGAGATGAGCCAATCTTTTACTTTAAGTTCTGCAGCCTCTCTCACGACTTCCAGAAGCTTTTTCTCTGGGAGTTCATTTTTTCTATCGAGCCAACCAAACCTCTCATGAGAACGTTGCCAGCAAAACCTACATCTCAAATTACATCTATTCGTGGGGTCTAAATGTATGCTCAAGGGTCCTTGGGTTTTACCTCTCCCCCATTCTAACAATCTTTCAATCAATTCTTCCATAAATCTTCTTGAAGTTTAATTTGATTATAAAATAATAAATTTGCCTATTCTTTGTTAGAAGTGTCGAGAAATAGAAAGGAATAGAAGAACGAAAATTATAGTACTCTCAATCCATAATATAAATTGGATATGTATGGTGAGAAGATTTTATCTTCTCATGGACATTTTAAAATTCATATGGAAGACTAAAAAATGGTGGCTTGTTCCATTAATTTGCTTATTGTTCATACTAGGTTTGTTAACTATAGCTGCTCAGGTTTCGCCCGTGCCATTATTTATGTATCCCCTGATATGATAGCTATGGGTAAATTTGAAAATATCAGATGTGGAGTAGAAAAGTTAAAAGAGTTTTCTATATTTATCACAAATCTTTTTGTTAACACACTTTCATATTGGTTGGGTATCAGCTTGTCTTTCCTTTTGTGGAAGCTCTCAACAATTTTAAAAAAAGAAAATAAAGAAAGCTATTGGTTGGAACCAGAAGAGGAAGAAGATTACAAAAGTCAATATTAGTGGTATATATGTATGTGTTAGGAATTTCTTGTTTTTTTCATGATTCATCAGCCTGTATTCTCAAGGACGGAAGAGTAATAGCTGCAGCAGAAGAGGAAAGGTTTACAAGGGTCAAACACGATAACAGCTTTCCAAAGAATGTAATAAACTATTGCCTTAAAGAAGCCAATGTAAATCCTGAAAAATTAGACTATGTGGTTTTTTATGAAAAACCTTTTCAAAAATTTGAAAGAATTCTCCAAACTTGTGTTGAAACATTCCCCAATTCTTTCAAAATGTTTAGAGATGCTTTACCACAGTGGATACTTGAAAAATTAAGAATGCCTGAGATGATAAAGAAAAATCTTGATTACACACATGAGACTCTTTTTGTCCCTCATCACAAATCTCATGCTGCCAGCGCCTTTTTTTCCTCCCCTTTTGATGAGGCAGCTATAGTTACTATAGATGCTGTGGGGGAATGGACAACAACAGCAATTCATTATGGCCAAGGAAATGAAATTAAAACTTTAAAAGTGATAAATTTTCCCCATTCCCTCGGTCTTCTTTACAGCACAATAACTTCCTATCTGGGTTTCAAAGTTTTGAGCGATGAGTATAAGGTAATGGGGTTAGCAGGTTGGGGGAAGCCAATTTACTATAACAAATTCAAAAAGTTGATTGATTTTAAGGATGATGGAAGTTTCAAACTCAACATGAGGTATTTCTCCTATACACATAGTGAAAGAATGTTTTCTGACGAGTTGGAAAAAGAGTTTGGGAAAGCAAGAAAACCCGAGGAAAAAATAGAAAGAAGACATATGGATATTGCAGCCTCTCTACAGAGAATTACTGAAGAAGTTATTCTGAAGATAGTTAAACATGCTTTTGACCTAACAAAATGTGAAAATTTATGCATGGCTGGCGGTGTTGTTTTGAATTCTGTAGCGAATGGAAAAATTTTGATGAGTAAAATTTTTAAAAATGTCTTCTTTCAACCAGCAGCTACAGATGCTGGAGGAGCTCTAGGTGCAGCTTTATACACTTATAACAAAATTTTAGGTAAAAAAAGAAAATATGTCATGAAACATGTGTTTTTAGGTCCAAAATTTTCTAAGAGGGAAATAAAGGAATTACTCGAATCAAGAAAAATAAAGTTTGAAAAGTTGAGTGATAAAGAAATAGTAAGGGCTACAGCAGAAGCTATAGCTAAAGATAAAGTTGTAGGTTGGTTTCAAGACAGAATGGAATTGGGACCAAGAGCTTTGGGTCATAGAAGTATTTTGGCAAATCCCTCAAATCCAAAAATGAAAGATATATTGAATAAGAAAGTTAAACAGAGAGAATGGTTTAGACCATTTGCTCCATCCCTCATTTTAGGTGAAGTTGAAAGATATTTTGAATTTGATCTAGATATGCCTTTCATGATTATTACCTTACCAGTAAAAAATGAGAAAAGAAAAGAAATTATTTCTGCAACACACGTTGACGGAACAGCAAGACCTCAGACTACAGTTGAAAAAAGAGAAAAGCTATATCATAAGCTAATTGAAGAATTTTATTCTTTAACAGGAGTTCCAGCTGTTATAAATACTTCTTTTAACCTAAGAGGTGAGCCTATAGTTTGTTCACCACAAGATGCTTTAAATGATTTTATGAAAACAAACATAGATTACTTGGTTTTAAACAATTATTTGATAGATAAAGGTGACTTGAAATGAAAAACATAATTTCTTCACCACAAGATGCTTATTACTTTGTTGTGTGAAAACAAATGATTTAATCTTAGAAAATTATTTAATTAATGAGAGAAATGAAAAGAAGTACTTTAGTTTACATTGCCTATCTTATTTCTATAATTACTTTGACAGTTTTGTTCTCCATCAAAATCATTTCTAATAAAAAAGAATTTCAAATAATAGGCTACTCTCCAAAAGTTTTGACTTCAAACTTTTCAAACTGTCCTTGTAAAGAGATAGGCACAGGGCCCCCTGCTTGTCCCCATGATTTTATGGAAAGGAGTAATAATTCTTTTTTAAGTGCAGAATTACGCCCAAATTATGAAGGAATTTACGATGGTTTATATTTATGTCAATCACCCGTTTATATAAAAATCAATTCTTATGGATTTAGGGATAAAGAATATCCTTTAATAAAACCTCCAAATGCCTGTAGGATAATTGCAATAGGAGATTCACATACATTTGGTTTGGGTGTAAATTTAGAAGACAGTTACCCCAAAGTGCTTGAAAGACTTTTAAATGAGAGAAATGATGGGAAAAATTATGAAGTGTTAAATTTTGGTGTTCCAGGCTATGACATAATCGAAAAAATTGAAGTTTTAAGATCCAAAGCGCTAAACTTCTCACCCAACATTATTATTTTTCAATATACAGGAGATGATATCATTAGCAACATAGAATTGGGGAAAGAAATACGAAAAGCAGAGAGTGAATTGAAACAAAAACTTGGACGCCCATTAACTTTAGAAGAGAGGGTACATTTTGAAGCCAGAATAAGACTTAAAGCTCTAAAAGAAGTTGATGAAAGAAAAGCACAAGAGATAATAAAAAACAGTTTTGAAAAACTAGCTTCTTACATTCCATTTAATACTGAAATAATAATTTTAACCATTCATACCCCTGAGTTCCAAAAAGCCCCTTTCCCAGAAATTGTTAAAAAAAATCATTGGTATATAATTGATTTAGATACTTTGTTTTTCCAACATTCAGGAGAAAATTTATACCTTAATTCTATAGATTTGCATCTTAACCCATTTGGATATCAACTAGTAACTGAAAAAATTTACAATTTGCTTGTTGAAAAAAACATACTTTTCAATGCTTGTTAGATGTTTTTAATTAGTTATATTTATATTCATATTATACTTAAAAAAAAAATATGAGACTACTAAAGCTGATATCAATCATAGTAACAATTGTTTGTGTTTTGTGGGTTGTTTACCTATATACTTCTCATATTCAAATAACTTCGGATTTTTGTAGCGATCTTAAAAAAGGTAAGGATCTATGTATTTCTTATAAATCTCCATGTGAAGCTACAACCCCTCAGGATCCAATAAGTTGTGTGGCCAGAATGCTTACTCAAGCCGGTGAAATAGATGCTGCTCGTGTGTTATGCTCTAAAAAAGGAAATGTAGTTGAAAATTTTTGTTTGGCTTTTTCTCTTATAGTAAAAGGTGTAGATTCGGCACTACTCGAATGTGATAAAATTTCTGGGCCTGAAAAATATCATTGTAGAGGTGATGTGTGGAAAGAGGTAGGAAATGTTACAAGAGGTTTAGAGGAATGTGATGAAATTCTTACTATATATCAAAATGACTATGATTCCTTTTACAAGTGCAAAGCTAGTGTTTATAAAGCAATAAGTAAGGATGGTGCATTAGAATTTTGTAAAAATATCACTGATGTAGAAATAAGAAAAGATTGTGAAATATTGGCCACAGTGTAGTTTTTGGTGTATAAGAATTATTTGGTATATATAAATCACTTTCTTTTCAGAGAAGTTGAGATTATTGTGACTTTTGGGAGAGTTGTTTCAAGATATTGTAATTTTTTAACATTTTCAAGTTGGGAGATGTTGAACAGTAACCAATAGATTTTTGAGTTTAATTATTTATTAATATGAAACAATCAGATGATTCATTGCTTCAAGAAAAGATAAGTCGAATACGCGAGTGGCTGAGCAACAAAAAGGCATTGCCGTTTAAAATAATGGCAATTCCTACGAATAAATGTAATTTGAACTGTGCCTATTGTCAAGATGCCCAATTAAGAAATTCTGGAAAGTTTAATTTTGATAATGAATTAAAGGAAAAAAGTTGGGTGAAAATAATTAGAAGAGCTGTTGATTTTGGAGTTAAAGAAATGTGGATAGATGGTGGAGGGGAACCATTAGCAAGAAAAGAAGTGACTTTGGCTATAGTTAAAGAATTTAAAGAAAGGACTAATGGAAACTCTTTCTGTTCTATTACAACCAATGGTACACTTTTCACACCTAAAGATATAAAATTTTTAATCAAAGTAGGTTTAGATAGTATAAGTATAAGTATAGATAGTCACCTACCAAGCATTCAAGATAAACTTAGAGGGGTTAAAGGAACGTTTAGTCGTTGTATTAATACTTTGAAAAATTTTATAATGTTTAAAAAAAGGATGAAGAAAGACAAACCAAGACTGAGAATAAATACAGTAATAACCTCAAAAAATTATGAGACGATTTATTCAATGATGAGGTATTTTTCTAAGTTTGGAATTGATACAATAACATTAAATACACTTAGGATAGACGAAAAAAATGCCACTAGAATAAAAAAAGAGAGGCTTAAACTAAATGAACGTGAAGTACTTCAATTTAATATGAAATTGAAAGAATTGCAAGAAGCAGCCAAAGAATTTAACATAAAGATACATGTGAATGATATGGGTGGAATCATTAAAGAAAAAAATTTCATTTCATTGAGAAAGCCGACCTGTCTAGATCCTTTTTATGTGATGTTCATTGATCCATTTGGAAAAGTTGGCACTTGTACAAGTGCAGGCGAGGGTATTGCTGAATTGGATTTGAGAAAGAAAAATTTGAATGAAATTTGGTTTAGTGATGTGTTTAACAAAATAAGAGAAAAAATGCTGAATGGTGAAGTTACAGAAAAGTGTCAATTTTGTGGTATGAAAAACATATTATTACCAGAAATAATAAATGAATTAAAACTGAGGTGAAATTTTGCAAAGAGAAAAAGAGATAGCAACCAGAATTGTCGAAGGGTTTAAAGGGAAAAAGATTTACCCTTATGAGGTTAGAATAAGTCCTACCAATAAATGTAATCTGAATTGTTTGCCGTGTGTTAGCAGAGGCAAACCAATTTACAGAAAAAATAAAGAACTTTCCACTGAAAAGTACTTGAGAATTATAAGGGAGTCAGCCGAGTTGGGGGTAAGAATGTTTGATATTTGTGGTGGAGGGGAACCCTTCACGAGAAAAGATACTATTCTTCTGTTAAAAGAGATAAAAGAGAATGGTCTAGTAGGAACAGTATCAACTAGTGGTACCCTTTTATCCAAGAAATATTTAAAAACTCTCGTGGAAATAGAATGGGACGAAATTAGGTTTAGTTTGAATGGGCCTAATTCGCAAATAGACGATAAAATAAGGGGAATGAAAGGTGCTTTTAAGAGAAGTGTAAATGCAATAAAATTTTTGGTACATTTAAAAGAGAAGTTAAGGAAAGAAAAACCTAAAATTATTTTAACACCCGTGTTAGTTAGTTTAAACTCTAGATACATAAAGGAATTCACAACTTTAGCTTTTAAATTAAAGGCTGATGCCTTATTACTACAACCCTTCATGTCAGAAGTTTTGGAAGAACTTCCAAATGTGGAATATAGAAAAAGATTAAGCGAAACACTAAGGCTTAAAAAAAAGGATTTAATAGAGTTTAAAAAAATATTGAAAGAGGCAAAAGTTTTGGCAGGGAAGTATAATCTACATACTAATTTTGATTTTTTTGACTTTGAACCTGAAAAGAAATCAACAGTTGAACTAATGAAGGAAGTTATGATTAAAGAGCGAAGACTTCTATCTATTCCATGTTATTATCCATGGTGGGTATTGGACATAGATTCCGAAGGAAATGCCAGGCCTTGTACTAGAGCTCTAAAAGGTGAAAACATTTCAAACAAAAGTTTGAAAGAGGTGTGGAATAATCCTGAATTTAAGAAACTTAGAGAGTACCTTGCAAAAAGTAAAATACCCTCATTTTGCAAAACTTGCTGTCCAATTTCAATTCAAGATAATATCACTATTAGGGAAATTCTAAAGAATTACGAATTTTAAGTGTAATGTTAGGAGAGAGATAATGTACACTTTCTTTGCTTCTATATTAACCTTTCAAGCTCTTCCACCCAAGAAGCGTCTTCATTCATGTTTTGAAGTAACTTTAGAGGACGACTAGGTGGTAGTTTAAAATTTAAATACAAATATAAATTTTAGTGAATAATTCAAAGTTGATTTAAAATGGTTAGAGTTAGAAAAAGAGTGTTTTTAATTGGCATCCCACATTTTGATTGGAAGTTAGTTAAAATTATGATAAAAGAAGGTGAAATGAAAAATTTTTCAAGATTTCTTAAAGATGGAAGTTATGGAGAAATAGTACCTCAAGAAGATAAATGTAGCTCTCCAGTAGAATTTACCACAATTGTAACAGGAGTAAAAAAAGAAAAACATGGAATCGGGTATGGAGAGTATAGTGATGGGGAGTACTTAAATGCAGGAAGGATTTATACACGTTTAGACATAAAAGTTAAACCAATATGGGATATAGCAGCAGAGTATGGCAAAAAAGTTGGTATTTACCATTGGTTATTGACTTGGCCTGCTAAAAAGATAAATGGGTTTATGGTTACAGGTAGATGCTCTCAAGATGATGAGTATAAAACATATCCAAAAGAATTGAGAAAAATCTTTTGGACCGACTATCCTTCAGAGTCAGATTTTTTTAACCCACATGCGGCTTTAATGTTAATAAAGAAATATGATGTAGATTTATTCATATGTATGGAGGAGAGAACACACGGACCTACTCATACTTTTTGGAAATATATATTTTCGAAAAGTAAAAACTCTCAATCAATAAAAAGAAAGTTTTTCAGTTTATTTCAACATCTCGATTTTTTCCTGGGTGAAATTGAAAAGAAATTTCCTGAAGCTATAACTATTATTGCTACAGACTCTGGTAATAAGATTAGAGAGTATCCAATATACACACTGGGTAATGAAACTATAGAGTTGACAAAAAAGTTAGGGATAGATTTACAATTTTATGCTACAGATGTTTATCCTCAGTTTTTACCAAAGGTAAAGCCAGTTTTCTATTTACCCGGAAAGAGTGAGAAGGAAAAAGAAAAGATTAAGAAAATTCTTGGTAAAATAAAGCTCTTGAACGGAGACAGATTTATAAAAAATATAAATTGGAACGGAGATTACCTTTCTTTTTCCTTCAATTTTCACCCAAGTTTTACTGGTTATCAATGTGGCTGGCTTAACATAATACTTCCAAATCGTGAGAAATTTAAAATTTGGGTAACCAAACAAACAGGCGCCCCTTCTCCGAAGAGAGGCGTGTTTGCTATTAAAGGACCAAAGATAAAGAAAAATTATGATATAGGAAAAGTAAAAGTAGAAGATATAGCACCAACTATTCTTTATCTTTTAAATATACCTATTCCAAAGTGGATGGATGGAAAAGTAATTAAAGAGGTGATTGAATGAAAGTCCAATTAAAAAAAGCGCAAGTTCATTTAACTAATAAATGTAATCTAAAATGTATTTTTTGCGATATTCCAATAAGGTATAGGGGATGCGTAGATTTAGAAGATGAGAAATTCATTCAAGTAACAAAAGAATTATGTGAATTAAAACCAGAAATAATCACAATTTCTGGAGGTGGCGAACCTCTTTTAAGACCAAAATTGATATCTTTTATGGTAAAATCATTCCATTCATACGGAATTGAAAGTGAAATAATAACAAATGGTGTGCTAATTACGGATAAAATAGCAAAAATAATAGCAGAGTGTTCGAGTTTATATAAAGTTAGCTTACATTCCACATCAGTAAAACTAGATGAGTTTTTAAGAGGTGTGAGGGGTTCTCTTAAGATGAGCTTTGAGGGCATCAAGAAGGTAGCAAAATGGAAGGCCAAAATGAAAAAGGATAAACCCGAGATTAGTATTGTAATGGTTCTGACTAAGCATAATATTAATGAAATAGAAAAAATGATAAAAATAGCCTCTAAGTTTAAGGTTAACAAAATAAGTTTAAGAATTGCCCATAAGTATGGCGAAATATACAAACCCGACTCCTTTCAATTCAGATACCTACAAAAAAACATGAAACATTTCGAAGATTTAGCTAAGAGAAAGAACATAGTTTTAGATCAAGATTTTCTTCCAGAGGTTTTAGAAATAGAAGACAATGATAAGGAAAATAAATGGCGTGAAAAATACGAAGATAAGTCGCCATTCTGCACTTTGCCTTTTAATGAGATGGTAATCTTTGCAGATGGCAGGGTTGCACCCTGTTGTATTTTTCTTAATGTCCCAGAAACAATTTTCCCTGTAGAGTCAATAAAAAATAAAACTTTGAAGAACATATGGTTCGGAGAGAGATTTAATGAATTGAGAGAAAGTATGCTGAAAAGACATATGAAAAAAATACCGGAAATGTGTATAGAATGTTCTATTGACTTGAAATCAATTGATAAAAAATACAGGAAGTAGTATGGAGTCAGTAATAGAGAGGTTGTGTAATTGGTATGAAGGAATAAAAAGCCCACCGGAGGCCGTTCAGATTTACCCTACAAATAGTTGTAACTTAAGCTGTATTTTTTGTGTACAAAGAGCCCATTTATACAACCCGAAAGAAGAGATCTCCACAAAAAGACTTTTAGAAGTAACAAGGGAAATATGTGAGATGGGAGTAAAAAAATTTCTAATTTCTGGTGGGGGGGAACCACTGTTATCCCCATCTAAAACATTGGGAATAATGAAAATTATTAAGTCGTATGGTGGAGAAGGATGCATTATCACGAATAACACATGCTGGAAAAGTTCTCACTTAAAAATGCTTATAAAGATAAAGTGGGACAAAGTTATGATTAGCTTGCATGGTTCTACTCCAGAAACACACAATTTTTTAACAGGATGCAACAAAGCATTTACCAAGCTATTAAAGAACTTGAAGTTATTAAATTCATACAAAAAAAAGTTCGGCTCAAACTTTCCACTAACTGAATTCACTTTTGTTCTAAATAAACTGAATTATAAAGAGGTACCGGAAATTATAAGTCTTGCCTATGAATTAGGAGTTAAAGGGGTTAATCTCGAGCCTCTTTGTATTAACAATAAAGAAGCAGAATCGATTAAACTGAGTAAGGATGAAAGAAGATTATTTTTTAAGGAAATTCTTCCCAGAGCAGAAAAGTTGGCAAATAAATTTAATATAAACACTAATTTTCAACAACTCAAAAAAGTGAAGTTTATCGAAAAAGCTGGAAAATTGAAAGCCGAAATATTAAAGCATTGTGAAAATAAAGAACATCCGTTTCTTTCTTCTCCTTGCTACGAACCTTGGCTTTGGCCTAAGATTGAAGCCAACGGTGAATTGTGGCCCTGTTCTACAGTCCACTTTAAGACTACAAACATAAAAGATAAAAGCTTTAAAGAAATATGGTATGGTACAGAATTCGAGAATTTTAGAAAAAGAATTCTGAAAAGAGAACTACCCGAGGAATGCCAGAACTGTGTTCTTACTCACATACCCCTTCAGATGGAATTGCGTAAGCGATTGAAAGAGAATATTATCAAAAAACTCATACATAAGCGCCAAAATGTCTTTTAATTATTTTCCCAATTCTTGAATTTCCAATTTTTGTCATTATCTTAAAAGTTAAGGAACTTTTTATTTTAATCAACTCTTTCTCTTCTTCCATCCATTTTCTTGTTTTGTAGCTTCTCTTGTTTTTGAGCGCATATATTTCTTTCCTTAAATGTCTATTTTCTTCCAGGAGGTCTAATATTTCTTTCTGTAGTAGAGAAACATCTCTACCCTTAATTATTGCCCTTCTCATTTGCTTAATGTCATTTAGAGTATTAGGTCTACATTTGTCACAAGTTTTAGGTAGTTGGCATTCAACAAACTCCTTTCTAATTTTTTCAAAAATTTCACCAAACCAAACTTCTCTTAGACTTTTGTTTCTCACACTATCGGAAATTTCTAATTCTCCACATGGCGACACCGAACCATCAACTCTTATCATAAGGAAGTACCATGGCATATAACATGGTAAAGAGAGTAATTCGTCGCCACTGTATTTTTTTGCTTCATTAATCAGTAGTTCCCTTGCTTTACTAACCTTTTCTATAAGTTTTTTATCAAATTCTAATTCAACACCAACACAACTTATTGTTGGGAGTATTCCGTACTTCTCCCCAATTTCTCTTGCTTTCGCTACATATTTCGGCAGTTTTTTTACATCCTTTTCATCAAGTTGTAAATGTTTTGCTATATCTGAAAATAAAACCATAGGCTCTGCGAAGATAGCATCAGCATGTACTTCATTAGCCAGTTCAACCATTTCAGGCAATTTATCATAATTCATTTTATTCAATACTACATTAATAGTAATGCTTGGAAATTCTGTCTTGAGTTTTTTCTTCCAAAAACTAAATCGCTTGGCAGTCCATTTAGCTTTTTCAAAAAAGCCATCAACCCTCCTCAAAGAGTTATGAATTCTCGCATTAGGCCCATCTATACTTATACATATACTATCCCATTGCATTTCAACAACTTCTTTTATTTGTTTGTCCTTCCAAAGAGTGCCGTTTGTTGTCAATTCTCCAAAAATGTCATAAGCTTTAAGCATTCTCATTGTGGGAATTGCTATGTCTGCTCTCATCATAGGTTCTCCTATACCAGAAATATTCCAGTTTTTTACACCAAGTTCGCCAGATTCTTTTGCCAGTTCGACCCATCTTTTTACCGGCATTTCTATTCTTTTCGATTCTTCATTCAAGTCAATTTTAGAAGCCCTTCTAGAGCAAAAAATACAATTAGAATTACACTGTCGTGTTATTTCAGCATCTATTCTTATAGGTCCTTTCTTTTCACCTTTAAACCATTTTCCAATTCTAAAACCATATTCCGTGAACCAGAGTTTTTTCTTAAATTCTAAAACATTTGTTACCGGAAGTATATCTCTAAACTTCATGTTCAACACTCTTTAGTAGCTCTTCTCTAATGTGAAACTTAATATCAGTTAAGCCACATTTATCACAATATGTAAAAGATCCACCATTTAGAACTTTTTTTCTTAAAGAAAAAAGTTCTCTACTTAGCCAAATTTCTTTTAGTGACATTCTTCTCACATTTAAACTTTTTATACCACTTCCACTAGGAGAGCAACAGTTAACAAAACCATTTGAATCGACTAGCATTGTGTAAAGTGGCTCAAAACAGCTGCATTTTTCAATTTTCTTCAAAATTTTACCTTTCAACTTTTTCTCTTTTGGCACCATGGTTTTCAACAATAACATTTCTATATTTAAAAATACATTCAATTTCTCAGCGATTTTTCTAGCTTTTTCTACATGATACTGAAGCTCGAGCTTATCTTCTTCAGTTAGAGAAAATTCATTTAGGTCAACTGAGTCAAAATACTCTCTCATAGGGTGTAAAGCTAGTTCTTTAGCTTTGAATTTATGGACAAATTTTACCATATTGGACAATTTTTTGAAATTTAGTTTGTTGATTACCATATTTACTTTAACATAAGGCTTGTCTTCTTTAAGTCTTTCCTTCCATTTATTTAAAAGTTTTAGGGAAGATTCGACTCTTTTAAAAGTTCCTTTTACTCCTCTCAGTGAATCATGTATTTTAGCATTTGGACCATCTATACTGAATAGTATTCTATCAAGTCTAGAGACTACCAAATTTCTAGCAACTTCTTCATCAATTAATGATCCATTAGTGATTATCTCACATTCAGTAGCTGCGTGATTTTTTACCAATTTAACAACTTTTAGTACAACCTCTTTTCTTAAGAATGGTTCTCCACCCCCGATAATACTCCATTCCTTTATACCCAATTCAAGCCCTTCTTTAACAATTCTAACCCATTCATCGGTAGAGAGCTCATACTCCTTCTTAAATTTTCCTTCCAATCTTGGAATGGCGTTTGGACAGTAAGGACATTTAAGGTTACATCTATTTGTTGGTATCAAAACCATTTTGAAGGGGGGTGAAATTTCCCCATTAAACCATCTTAATATTCTTTTAATTTTTTCTTCGTGCATTTATTCACCAAAAACCCTTTCCAATTTTTCCATTTTTTTTATTATTGGCACGTTGTAAGGACATTTTTTTTCACATTCTTTACATTTGGTACAATCACTTGCTTTTAAATTGAGATTTTTATAATCTGTTTCTACACTAAGGATTTTATATTTGAAATAGAAAATTTCCATTCGCATCAGTTGATCGATAGGTAAAGACCAACCATGAACTTTACAAGGCATACAAGCAAGACATCCCCTACAAAAATTTGAACCTAAAAATTCTTTTGTTTTTTTCTCCACCACTTTTCTTGGAAAGTTAGAAAGATTTACAGAATTAATGGCCTTTAAATTCTCTTCTAAGTGTGCTTCAGAACTTACACCAACCAAAGCAGATGCTACATTTTTATTCGAAAGCACATATCCTAGTGCATTTTTCACGTTCATGAAATGTATTTTCTTACTTCTATCTACTAGAATACCGCCACCCAAAGGTCTCATAGCAATCACACCTATTCCATACTTTTTTGTGTAATCGAACAATTCTTCCGTTTCACTTGCACCTATACAATAAGGGACTTCAATTACATCAAACTCGTTAGTCTTAACAGCCTCAATTAAAGTTGGGATATTATGACTAGTGATTCCTATATATTTTATCATGCCTTTTGATTTTGCTATTTTTAGGGCTGAAAGAACACCATTATTAATTCTAAAATTTAGACTTTCAATTGAATCTACCGTGTGCATCATGTAAATGTCTATATAATTTGTTGCCAATTTTCTAAGACTATTTTTTATTGATTTTTCCATATCTTTTTTGTTGGAGGAAAAGGATTTTGAAGCCAAAATAATTTTTTCCCTTATTTTTTCTATAAATGAAGCGATTTTTTCCTCTCCATAATCTTCTGCCGTTTCGATAAGAGTTATGCCATTTCTAAAACCGTACTCTATTATTTTTCCAACTTGATCCTTCTTTTTATCACTTCCAAAAAATGCTCCCCCACCAATTCCTAATACAGAAACTTTAAGGCCTGTTTTTCCTAATTTTCTGTAAATCATGGTTTAACTACAATTTTTCTTATAAACTTATATTTTTTAAAAAATTTTTATAATAAAGATGGAAGAATTGATTTCTAAATTGGCAAGATGGGGAAGGGGAAAAAAGGCACCTCCAAATAAAGTTCTAGTTTATCCTACTAACAGATGCAACTTGGAATGCCCCTTTTGCTTCCAAAGACTCAAGCCCTATGACTATTCAAAAGATTTACCTAAAAAAAGGTGGCTTGAACTAACAAAAGAACTTTGTGAAATGGGTGTGGATATAATACAAATAAGTGGCGGTGGTGAGCCCATGATGGTTCCAGAGACCACTTTAAAGATGATGGAAATAATTAAAGAAAATAAAGTCATGGGTAGGATTGTTACCAATGGAACTCTTTGGAGGGAAAAAGATATAAAAATGGTGACAGAAATGGAATGGGACAATGTGATTTTTAGTGTTGATGGTGCTACTCCAGAAGTGAATGATAAATCCAGAGGCGTGAAAGGTACATTTAAAAAAATTGTTAAGAATATTAAACTTTTCAATTATTATAAGAAACTTCTTAAGAAAGAAAAACCATTTTTAGAGTTTAGCACAGTTGTTTCAAAAATCAATTTTTTTCAGTTGGGAGAAATAATTAAACTCGCTGGTTCTTATGGGGTAAAGAACATAACTTTTGAGCCAGTTTTTGTAAGTAATCCAAACGTGGAAAAGCTGAAGGTTTCTCAAAAGGAGAGAGATTTTATACTTAAAAAAATTTCAGAATGGAAAGAGCTTGCAACTGTTTTGGGTGTTTCAACAAATCTAGACGTTCTCTTCGAAATAAAAGAGATTGAAAAGACTGGGGACTTGAAAGAGAAAATCCTTGAATTTTCAAAGGATGAAAAAGACCCTTTCCTTAAAATTCCATGTTTCGAGCCTTGGATTTGGCCAAAGATAGAAGCCGATGGAAGAGTTGGTCCATGCTCTACAATATTTCTTTCAGATTTTTGCAAGAAAGAGGTAAGTGTGAGGAAAAGAAACTTTGAGGATGTTTGGTATGGTGAAGAATTTGAAGCTTTTAGAAAAGTTGTAATGAGTGGAAAAATTTTGGATAGTTGTTCAAATTGTGTTTCCACTCATTTGTCCTGGAATTTGAGGATAAGAGAAGAATTGAGGAAGGTTCTTTAATGTCTCACCTAGAAGAAACTGTTAGAAGGCTGAAAAATTTTTTAAATGGAAAAAAAGAAGATCCCATAAAAGTAGATATTTTCCTTACAGAAGCTTGTAATTTTAAATGCAAGTTTTGTAATTATTCAAAAAGCCCAATTGAAGTTATAAGAAATGAGATGAACGACAAGAGAATTCTCAAGACTATAAATGAAATTTGTGAAATGGAAGTAAAAGTTTGTGGCATTCTCGGAGGCGAACCATTCATGAGGAAAGAAATTTTAATGAAAATTATGAAAAAGATAAAAAATAAGGGAATAGCTGGGTCAATTGTCACAAATGGTTCTTTGGTTAAAGAGAGAGATGTTGTGGAAATCGTTAGAATGGAATGGGATTTAATAAGGGTTAGCATAGATGGTCTTAAAAAAACACATGAATATCTGAGAGGTGTAAAAGGGTCTTTTGACAAAGCTTTTAGACTTGTCAAAAGTTTTTCACGAGTCAAGAGAAAGTTAAAGTCAAATTTTCCAACAGTAGAAGTTAATTTTGTTCTTACTAACAGAAATTATAAAGAGTTGGGGAAACTCATGCAATTACTTTCCGCTAGTGATGTAAATTTCGTGTACGTTTTACCCCTAATAGAGCTAACTGAAGAATCCAAACTTCTAAAAATAAATGAAGATGAAGTAAAAGAAGTGAACATGTTTCTACAAGAAGCGAAAGAGATTGGAAAAAAGTTTGGCGTTTTCAGCAATTTGGATGAAGTGATTGAAAAAAAGTTGTATTTATACTCAAACAAAATGGAAGAAATAATTTTGGACGAAGATAAGAAGCTCCCTCCTTGTTTTCTACCTTGGTATACCATAAACATCAATTCTAATGGATTTGTAACACCGTGTGCACAGTGGCCGAAAGAGGGTGGAATAAAATTAAATGAAAAGTCTTTAAAAGAGATTTGGTACAAGGATTTTGATAGAGTGAGGAATGAAATCTTGAAAAAATTACCTGAGTGGTGTTCTAGGTGTTGCGTTCCTTTGGTGGATGAAAATAAAGAAATAAGAAGAAAATTAAAGGAATAAAAATGGATGAAAAAATCAAAAGGATTGAGAAATGGGCTAAAGGCAAGCAGGTAGGACCTTTTCTTATAGAGGTTTGGCCAACTAATAGGTGTAATTTAAGGTGTTGGATGTGTGGTACATGGGCTCACAGACGAAGGCTAAAAGAAAGTGGAATAGAATATAACCCAAGAAATGAAATGCAGTTAGAGGTAAAAGAAGAAAGATTGCTTAAACTTGTAGAAGAAGCTCATGAGTTGGATGCAAAAGAATTTCTAATAACAGGAGGTGGTGAACCTTTTGTTAGAAAAGAAACTACCTTGAAATTGATGAAAAAAATTAAAGATTTTAATATGGCAGGAAACCTCAACACGAATGGTACATTGCTTTCTGAAAGGGATATAAAAAAAATTGTTCAAATGGGATGGGATAGGATAATGTTTAGCATCGACGCGCCAAATTCAAGAGATAACGATTTCATCAGAGGTGTTAAGGGAACATTTAAGAAGGCTAAAACTACACTGAAACTTTTCAAACAATATAAAAAGAGATTTAGTTCAGAAAAGCCTCACATAGTTTTTAACACAGTGTTAACTAACAAAATTTTTGATAAGATAAAGGAGATGATAGTTTTTGCTTCTGAAGTTGGATGTGAAGATGTAACATTTATCCCATTAATAATTTACGATGATTCGGTCAAAATATTGGAGATGAATGAAGAGCAGAATAAAATTTTTCAGGCAAATCTTGACGAAGCTATAGAACTTTCACTGCAAATTGGTGTAAATACAAATCTCTTTCATCTCAAAAAAAGTTCAGAGGATGTTATCATGCCATCAGTAGAAACTAAAACACAAAAGAATCTTCCCCCTTGTTTCGAGCCTTTTTTGCATTTTTTGGTTAAGGGGAATGGCGAAGCAACTTTTTGTTGTATGGTCGAAGGATCTCCTGAAAACATTAAAGAAAAATCTCTAAGTGAAATTTGGTTCGGTGAATATTTTGAAGAAGAAAGGAAAAATTTTGTTGAGAAAAAAATAAGAGAAGAATGCAAATTTTGTGTTTTTACTCAATCTATTCGAAATAGAGAGATTGGAGAAAAACTTTTGGAGTTTAAGGTTTTTTGAATTCATGCCCACATTTAGGACATTTTATAAGGTTGCATTGAATCACAGAAGGGCAAGAACCACAGGCGAAAGTTCTAGCGTAGCTTATTTCAAATTTTTCTCCACAATTTGGGCAACAAACAAACTTCTTCATAATTAAGTCTCTTTTAGTGATTTAATTTTTAAAATTTAAATTTCTCTTATTTTTGCTTCCGATACTTTAATCTACACTTGAGTTTTCTGAAACACTTTTATACAAATTTTTAAGAACATAAAATGACTTTTTAGGCTCTAACCTTCCATCAGGATAAATTTTCATTATACCATACCCACCTCTATCTCCATCCTCCTTGTAATACTTTGGATTCTCTACATGCACTTTCTCTGGAACATCAAGAAAGATAAAGCAAAAAGCACCATCAGCACCACTTTTCCTAATTAGATTAAATTGCCTTTCTATGTGTTCTGCTTGTTCTTCTTCACTTCTTTCAACTTCATGTTTGTCAAAAATCAACCATGCTCCTCCACCATACATACTAGCATGTCGAAAAGTTGCTGCCCCAAATTCTGTAACAACTAGAGGCATGTTAAATCTTTCTTTTAATTTTTTCAAAATTTCAGAATAAATGAACCAATTTGTTTGGTCCATGTACATACCAATCCCTATTATGTCAAATAACTTCCAATTCAGCTCTTCCCACCATCCAGAGCTGTAAGTAATTTTTCCATTGAAATTGTTTCTTCCTATATTCGCCATTTCTTCTATGAATTTCATAAATTTCTCATCAAATTCTTTTAAAAATCTTTCAATTGAGATGGCATAATCTTCAAATTCTTCAATTCTTTCTCTGCTTATGTAATCTGGAAATAGATTCTCGAATACAAATTCCCTATCCTTAAACTTAAAAAACCATTCATCGGTTTTTTCGCCCATTATCAAGGGGTAAAGATTTTTTAAAAATATGTAGACGGTTAATCTTCTTACCCTGTCCACATACTTTTTTCCACTGAAGAAGCTTGAACAATTAACAGTTAGCTCGTCTCCAATTCCAAGAATGAGTTTCCCATACTCCTTTCTCAATTTTTCTGCATTAAAAGCAAATTCTTTAAATAAACCAAGTGTTTCCTCTATATTTTTGTTAATGTATCGAGGAAATAACCATACCTCTAATTCCTCTTCTAAAGCAATTTTTGCAGCCTTCAGCAATTTATCGTTAAAACTTCCATGAAAGCCTATGGCATTGCAATTGAGCTCATCTTTTATAATTTTAAATTCACTTCTCATAGTTTCTTCAGAAATCTTTCGAACTGGTTGACCTTGCCAATACTCCAATCCTACATCATAAATAATTCCTTTTATTCTAATCTTTCACCACCTTCCTCTATTTCAATGTTTGTAATTTATTCCTTATTTCTTCCATCTTTGGCAAGTTCCAAGGATTACATTTTGAACAATCCTCTTTCAGTCTATTCTCCAAGAACATTTGCCTTATTTCTGTAAAGTACTCTCCAAACCAAATCTCTTTCAGGCTCTTGTTTTTTACATTTTCACCCTCATCTTTTAAAATAAAACATGGTAATGCTTTACCATCTGCAAATATAGATATATTGTACCAAGGATAATAGCAAGCTATAGAAGTAAATGGGTCATCAGTTTTTCCTACTTCTTCTACCATAGCCTCATTCATCACATTTGCTTTTTCAATAAAAAGGAATTTTGAAAAATCTTGTGCGTTTGTGGAAATTTTTAATTTTTTTGCTAATTCTTCACTTATCTTCAATATTTTTTTAAATTCCTCCTTTTCTCTTTCATTCAATCTTAATTTATTGACTTCAGGTTTCCACACATTTAAGGCGTTCAAAAGCACTCCATCTATTTTCAGTTTTTTAGCGAGCTTAATCATCCCTGGGGTTTGTTTATAATTTTTATTACAAATCACCACATGGAAATAAATCTGGGGAATTTTCTTCTTCAATCTCCCCTTCCATTTAACAAGATTTTTTACACCTTCAATTATTTTTCTAAAACAATTGGCTTGTCTCAAATAATTTTGTGTTTTGGCAACTGGTGAGTCTAGGCTTATGTAGATTTTATCCCATCCAATTTCCACAACTTTTCTCGCAACATCTTCTTGAAAGAATGTGCCATTAGTGATGATTTCTCCACATCTTCTAGTTTCTTTTATATATTCCATCACTTCTATTGCATCTTTTGTGAAAAATAGAGGTTCGCCACCACCACATATGTGCCATTCTTTTACACCCAACTTATTACCTTCCTCTATAATTTTCAACCATTGCTCCTTTGTCAATTCTTTTTTCCTCTCAACTTCTTTAACCAAAGCTCTTGTTGGACAAAAAATGCACCTCAAGTTACAATAGTTGGTAAGGTGGATTTGGACTTGAGTTGGGTAGCCTTTCCCCTCTTTCTTCCATTTCAATAAACTACTTATCTCCTCCATTTTCCATCCCAATGGCTTCCATGAGTTCTTTTCTAAATCTTTTCCTTTGTGTGAAATCACTTGGAACACATTTATGACAGTGGGGGAAAAGCTTTTTTCTCAACATCATTCTTCTAGCATTCTGGAAGAATTCACCAAACCATATATCAATTAAATTTTTATCCATCACATTTTCTCCATTTTCAACATAACCACAATATCCAGCTAATCCATTGTACCTTATAGCGATTCTCTCCCACGGTTTAAAACAAGGAGCAGAAATTAATCTCTCCTCTAAAACTTCAACCTCTTTAAGCAACAAGGGTTCCATCTCACTTGTTTTTTCAACTATTTCCTTTTCTAAATTCTTGTCTTGAGTAGCAAAATTGTTATCTATCCCGTATTTTTCAGCAATTTTTTTTGCCATCTCTACAATATTTGGCAGGTTCTTCAATTCCCTTTCACTAAGTTTCAATTTTCTTCCAGTCTCTGAATAAACCATTAGAGGCTCTGTGAATATGTAGGCTGCGTCAAGAGAGTGAGCAAGTTCAACTATTTCAGGTAATTCACGAAAGTTGAGTTTGTTTATACAAATGTTTATGTTTAACATCGGTCTTTCTGATCTCAATTTTTTCTTCCATTTGTTTAGTAGTTGTATGTTCTTGATAACCTTCTTAAAACAACCTTTCATTCCAGTTAAATTGTCATGAACTTGTGGAATTACAGAATGGACGCTGAAATGAATTCTATCCCAACTCATCTCAACTAAATTCTTGAGTTGATCTTCTTTCCAAAGTGTGCCGTTTGTGGTGATAATTCCATACATCCCAACATCTTTCACTTTATTTATTACAGGAAAGAAAATTTCTGGAGCTGCAGGAGGCTCATTTATCCCCTCTATATTGAAAATTAATGCATCCAGCTCTATTGCCTCTTCAATTACACTCAACCATCTATCCAAAGGCATTTCATATTTTTTAGATTCTTTGTTCAATTTCTCATGGTTTTCAAACCTTGCACAAAAAATACACCTCAAATTACATCTTTTATGTAATTCAACATCTATTTGAACAGGACCTTCTTTTTTGCCCCTATACCAATTTGCCAATCTTCTAATCCTTTCTTTATTAATTTTTTCTTCCCTATCAAAATTGAACATCTTATCATTTCCAAATGTACTTCCTTAAGATTTTTTTGAGCCATCCACCAATTCTTGTTTCGGCTATACTCCTGCCAACTCTATAACTAATAGATTGATGTATTTCATCAAGCTCTTTTTTGTATTCATCTCTCTCTTTCTCTCTTGCCATTACTTGAAGTCTCAAAATTTCATTTTCCTCTTTCATCCTGGTTATAAGTTCATCCAACAGTTTCGTCATGGAAGCTTTGTTCCTACACCTCTTAATCTTTCTTATCAAACCGTCTATCTCATCACTCATTGACGCCCCTCCTCAACAATTCTTTCATACCCTCTCTAAGCCTTCTGTTGTTGAAAACTTCCCACACACAACATTTTTTACAATTCTCCGGGAGTTTTCTCTTTAAAATTATTTTCCTAAATTTATTAAAATATTCTCCATACCAAAGCTCTTTTAAAGAAAAATCTTTTATTGAAGTTTTCGTGTTCCACACCCATGGGCTAAAACAAGGTGCAATATTGCCGTTTGGAAGTATCGTGACATGAATCCATGGAGCATAACAAGGCAAAAATTTAAAATTCTCTATAGGATCTTCGAACTTAGGATATTCTTTCTTTATCATTTTTTCCACCTCTTCCATCATTACTTCATCCATACTTTCGGTCTTGATTATATATTTTTCATTCATGTATTCTCGATAGTTACTTTTCATACCGAATGTTTCAAGCAATTCAATCGATTTTTGAAGTATTAACTTAAATTCCTTTATCTGCTCCTCATTTAATTTTAAATGCCTCATAGATTCGTCAAAGATGGTTAATGGCAATAAAGCCATCTCATCAGCTCCAACCTTATGCCCAAGCTTCACCAACTCATGAAGTTTTTTATAATTCTCATTAGAAAGTACAGATTGAATGATCAGTGTTGGTTTATCAGTCTTGTATTTTTTCTTCATTTGAGAAAACAATTTTATGTTTCTTATTGTAGTTTTGAAAGCACCTTTTGTTTGTCTTAAGTAGTCATGAACTTTAGGGTCAGGACCATCAATGCTAAACTTTATTCTATCCCAACCAATTTTCACTAAAAGTTCTATTGATTTTTTTGTGAAAAGTGTACCATTAGTTACTAAATCTCCAATCATCCCATAACTCTTCATCCTTTTGAAGAGTTCTAGTGTTACATTCCTCATCAAAGGTTCTCCTCCACCAACAAAGGCTATTTCTTTTACCCCCATCTCAGCAGCTTCATCAACAAGTTTCAAAAGTCTTTCATCTTCCATCTCTTCTCCATACCTCCTCTTAAGCTGCTCTTCACTCCAACCTCTCCTCCAGCAACTTAGGCAATTGAGGTTGCATCTATCTGTGGGAACAAGCTCTATAGTTACGGGTGGAGCTTTTTCTCCTCTCACCCACTTTACCAACCTTTCTACTCTAGTTTCAAAGAGCACCATAGATTTCACACGCCTTATTGAATGCACGAGGCTCTAGCATTTTTATAATTTCTAATCTCATTTTTCTTCTTTGGCTTATATGGCTAGCGTTACATTGAGCACAAAACTCTGGGATTTTTACAGATAACAAGCCTTTTCTTAACCATTGAAAATATGGACCATCCCAAACTTCTTTCAGAGATTTGTTCCTTATATTGTCACCTCCTGTGACAGGGACATCACAAGAAGTTGTTCTTCCATCACATTTTATGGTGATATGAAACCATGGTTTGTAACATGGAACTGTGAGAAAATTTTTGAGAAACTTACTTACATTTAAATTTTCCACATTTTTTACATCTTTCTCTATAACTTCGTTCATCTTACTACTCTTTTCTATAAGCTCTTCATTCAAATTGTTCTGAAGACCACTGAAATTGTTTCCTATTCCAAGCTTCTCAGCCAACTCTCTCGCCTTCTTTAGAAAGGGATGAAATTTTTCCAAATCACTCTTTTTCATTTTCAATTTCTCACCAATATCAGAGTAGACAATCAAGGGGTCAACAAAGATGAACCCTATACCACATTTCTTCGCAAGATTTACAATGTCTGGTAAAAGCCTATAATTTTTTCTTGAGAGCACTGTGTTTATGTTGAGCATTGGTTTGTCTGTGTGGTATTTTTTCTTCAGCATATTAAACTTTTTTATTGTTCTCATAACTCTCTCAAATGTGCCTGGGACATTTCTCAGGTAGTCATGTACTTTTGAATTTGGACCGTCTATACTGAAATGGATTCTATCCCAACCCATCTTCACAGTGGCCTCTATGTCTTTATTTCTCCACATTGTACCATTTGTTGTTATTATCCCAAGCATACCATAATTTTTAATTTTTTTCATCAGGGGGATTGTCATCTCAGGTAAAAACATGGGTTCACCACCACCAGCAATATGCCATTCTCTTACCTTCATTTCAGCTGCTTCATCAACTATTTCAAGCCATTTTTCTAGAGGCATCTCAAGTTGCTTGGAAATTTCATTCAACCTTGGATAGTCTGGTGATGCTCTTCTCGAGCAAGACAAACACTTTAAATTACATCTCCTGTGTAACTCTATATCTATTTTGAAGGGTGGTTGCTTTTTTCCCTTAAACCATTTCAATATTCTCCTATAACTTTCAGCTTCATGCTCATCCATCTAAAATATCCTCCTTATACATCCAAAAGGACCTACTTTTTTAATGAGTTGCTCTCTCAATCTTCTCATGTCAACAATCAAGCCACTTGCACAATCCTTACAATACTTTGGTAAATTTCCATTTATGAATTGTTTTCTCAAGTTTTCAAAATACTCACCAAACCAAATATCTTCCAAACTTTTATCCATTATATTTTCACAACCAGTTTCATCATTACAAATTCTACAAGCGGTAACTCTACCACTCACCCTTATTTCCATGTTGAGCCAGGGAGAAAAACAAGGGGAGTCAAGAATGTTTTTTCTCCTCATGTTTACACCCTCCCTAATAACTTTTCTCATGTCTCTCTTGTTCACCAGCTTTTCTTCTCTCAAATTTACAACATTTGTATGAATTCCAAGCTCTTTAGCCTTTTTTAATGCTCTTTCAACATGAATTCCAAGCTCTTCTCTCTGACTTTTGTTCAATTTCAATTTTTTCCCCTCTTCAGACCAAATCATCAAAGGCTCGAAATTCACACCTTCACAACCTAACTCATATCCAAGCTCAATCATCTGCTCCAGTTTATCATAATTCTTGTTTGTTAGAACAGAATGGATGGAGTAAGCTGGTTTTTTCACACCAAGCCTTTCTTTCCACTTCTTGAATAGGCTTATGTTTCTCTTTTCCCTTTCAAAAGATCCTTTAACTTGTGTTAAGAAGTCATGTGTATCTGCATCTGGACCTTCCAAGGAGAACAATATTCTATCCCAACCAATTTTCACAAGTTTTTTTATCATCTTCTCGGTGAATAAAGTTCCATTTGTTGTTATCGATCCATACATTCCATATTTTTTTATTAAAATCATCATCTTGAAAACAACTTCTGGTTTACTCATCGGTTCCCATCCCCCAGCGATTTCCCATTCTTTCACACCAAATGCTGCTGCTTCCCGAACTATTTCCAAAAGTCTTTTGCTAGTTAATTTCCTTTGGTACTGACAGCTCTTTACTCTGTCTTCTGACCTTGTCCAACAGAAAAGGCATTTTAGGTTGCATGAAGAAGTAGGTTCCACATCAATATGTAATGGAGGGGCCTTCTTGTTTTCAAACCACATGCGTAACCTTTCCACTGCTTCTTTTTCAAAAATCATTCAATCACCTTAGCCAGTTCACTTCTTAATTTTTTGTTTTCTAAGAATATGGGAACACAGCAATGTGAACAGAAAGGGAATAATTTTCCCTTTAGCAAATTCTTTCTAACTTCATCAAAAAAGGGGCCAAACCAAACTTCTTTTAGACTGTTGTTTTTCACATCAACTTCAGTTTTACCTCCAGAGATTGCACACGACCCAACTTTTCCATTCGGCATAATTACTAGATTGTAAAAAGGTTCGTAGCAAGGTACACACAAAAACTCATCATCAAATTTTCTGATTTCCTCTTTAATCATTTTTTTCATCTCATTCGTTCTCTCAACTATGATGCTCTTTATGAAGGAGCTAAAATTAGTTTTGATGTCAAATTCTCTTGCCCTTCTTTCTGCAGCTTTCAAATAATCGCTTATACTTTCCACATTCTTTATTCTTAATTTTTCCCCTTCTTTAGAAAATATGGTCATGGGCTGCAAGAGAACCTCCTTGAAACCAAACTCGCTCGCCAACATCACAATTTCTTCAAGTTTATTGTAGTTTTTATTGGTTAAAACCACATTCATCCTTAACCAAGGATATTCTTCTCTTAACTTCTTTTTCCATTTTTTGATTAAGTTCAATGTTTTCACCACCCCTTCAAAAGCTCCTTCAACACCTCTTATGTAATCGTTAATTTCAGGAGATGGACCATCAAGACTAATTGTTAAAACATCCCATTTCATTTCAATCATTTTTTTCACATCTTCTTCAGAAAAAAGTGTGCCATTAGATATAAGAAGACCATTACCACCCCTTTCTTTTATCTTTTTCATCAACTTGAAGAGAATTTCTTTTCTCATAAGAGGTTCACCACTACCAGGAAATCTGAACTCTTTCACACCCAGTTCTATAGCTTCATCAATTATTCGAGCAAGTTCTTCATCTTTCATTTCTTCATCATAATTTGGGTTGGTAGACCTCAACCAACACATTTTACAAAGTAAATTGCATTTGTTGGTTATATTCAACTCTAAAGTTAATGGAGGGGCTTTTCCCCCTTTCGACCATTTAATCAATCTTTCTATTTTTTCCTCCATTTCCCATCAACATTTCTCTCAAAATTCTGTTCTCTTTCAAAACAACAATACTACACTTTGAACAATAGTCTGGTATCTTCTTCTCACACATCTCTTCCCTCAACTTATTAAAAATTTTCCCAAACCAAACTTCTTCTAAACATTTACCTTGAATAAACTCACCCCTTTCGAATGTTGAGCAACATCCAGCAAATCCCGAGGCCTTTATCCCCATCAAATACCAAGGCCTGAAGCAAGGTGCTCCTTTAAACCCATTTAACCCTTCAACTTCTTTGATAATTTTTTCTCTCAAATTTGATTTGTCTGCTAAATGAACTTCTAAAAAGTCTTTAACATTTGTATCAATACCAAGCTTCTTGGCAACCCTTCCCCCTCTTTTCACAGATTTAACCAGCTTTTTTGTTTCTTTCTTAGAAATTCCCAACTCTACTTCTGAATATCCTGGATAGATAGGCTCGAAGAACACAAGTTCTGCCCCAACTTCATAAGCCAACTCAATCATCTCATCTATTTTGTCAAAATTCCTATTGTTTAGGATTGTGTTGAAGCCAATGTATGGCTTCTTTGAACTTTTAGAATCTCTCACTTTTCTCAATGTTTTTATCGCTTTTATTATTCTTTCAAATGAGTTTGGCGGTCTGAGGAAGTCGTTCAACTTTTTATTCGGACCGTCTATACTGAATTGGACTTGGTCCCAACCAATCCTAATTAAAAACTCTGAATCCCTTTTTGTAAGTAAGGTTCCATTTGTTGTCAATAACCCCCACATATTGTGTTTTTTAATCTCACCCAAAATCTTTAAAGTAACTTCCTTCCTAACTAGAGGCTCACCCCCTCCAGATACCACCCACTCTTTAACTCCCAATTTTGCAGCTTCTCTGACTATTTGTAGCAGTTTGGATTCAGGAAGTTCTTTTTTTCTTAATCCTTCAGATTTTCTTCTCCAACAAAAAATACAACTCAAATTACAAGCATCGGTAGGATGAAGCTCCATTCTAACAGGTCCTGCTTTTTTTCCATCAGCCCAGAGTTCTAACCTTCTTTTGATTTCTTCAAGCTCCATCTTTTCATCTCACCATACATTTGGTTAAACATTTGAGTAAATTCAGGTAAACATCTTTTACACTCTTTAAAGAAAATTCTTTTTTTCATCCTTTCTCTCAACATTTCCATTTTTCTACTGAACCAAACTTCTTCCAAACTATTTACTTTTCCCAACTTATTTTGATACAAAGAAGCAAGAGTGCAGCATGCCATAGCCTCCCTACTTGCATTTATGAAGAGCATGTACCAAGGTGCAAAGCAAAATTTAGGCGGCTCGTGTTTCCAAATACCAAACATCTTTATTGGTTCTAAGTTTGTTTTTATATCTAAACTCTTTGCCAATCTTGAACTTTCTCTAAGAATATAATTAACTTTCTCTTTATCATATTGCTTTAGCCAAAATTCCCTATTGGATTCCCATTTAAAAAGAATGGAGAAGTTGATGTTCTTGATGTCCAAATGTTTCGCCAATTTTATGTAGTTCGGCAAATCTTGGAAATTGGTGCTAGTTATGGTAAAACAAAGCCTCAACAAAGGATTGGAGCTATTGTTATTTTTTTTGATTTCTTGAAATGTTTTAATTTTTTCTAGAACTTTTTCAAAAGTACCCTCACCTCTTATGTAATCATTTATTTCAGGTGTTGAGCCATCTAGCGAGAGGTTTATTTCATCCCACTTCATTTTGACTATATTTTTGATGTGGGATTTTTTTATTAAAGTAGAGTTGGTTGTTAAAGTTCCTTTCATTCCGAGTTTTTTCACAAGCTTCATTAAATTAAGGATATCCCCCCTAACGAAAGGCTCGCCACCACCTGTGAGGTCTATGGTTTTCACTTTCATTTCACTTGCTTCTTTTATAATTTTTTTAAGAAAATTGAAAGAAGGTTGGCTGAATTTTGCATCCTCTTTTAATCTCCAACATATTTTACATGCAAGATTGCAATAATCCGTTGGGGAAAGCATTAGAAGTTTTGGCTCCACTTTTTTACCCAAGGTTATTGCTTCAAAAATATCATTCACTTAATCACCGGATAGAAATGTTCTTAGAAGTTCTGGAAAGCTAAATCTTTGATAGCATAGCATCATACACGGATTTTTACATTCTTTTATCAAAATTCTAGTTCGCTTGAATTTTTCATTTTTCCAAGCTTCATTAACATCTTTTCCTATGAGGTTGATGTTGGGTCCAAAATTGCATATGTTGATATTACCGTATGGATCTATGTTTAGTGTGAAGTAGCCGGCCATACATTTTCCAAGTTTAAAATTTTTCTTTAACTCAAAATATTTTGGTATTGCCCTAAGGTAGTCGATTGAATTGTGTATAAAGTTTTTGTCTTTAATTTTAAGCTCTATCAATTTATTCACCACTTCTTTCAGTTTTTCCAATTGACCTTCTTTTATCCAAAGGGGTGAATTGTAATCAAAACTGCGGAAGGTATTGTCTAATACAAGACACTGAATAAACCATTGGTCAACACCAATTTTTTTACCCAGCCAATAAAGATCAACAAACTCTCTAAAGTTGTAAGACATCAAAACACTTGTGAAGTCAACTTTTATATGATAATCTTTTTTAAGTTTTAGAAAAATTTTTGCAGCTTTTATCACTTGGTTAAAGTTACCTTTACCTCTTATGAAATCGTGCGTTTCCCTTTTCGCTCCATCGAGCGAGAGTGCAATTCTATCTAGACCAACTTCAACCAATCTTTTACAAATAGCTTCATTCAAGAGTGTTGCATTTGACACAAGGTTTGTGTGGAACCCGAGGGAATTAGCATACTCGATTAGCTCAAGTGTTTCTTCCATCCTTATCAAAGATTCGCCCCCAACAAAGGAAACATACTTTGTATTTTTCCAATTTTTTACTTCACTCAAAATTCTTTTCATTTCATCCACACTAATTTCTTCTTTCTCTCTTGGCAATTTCCATATGTTGCACATTTTACACTGCAGTGTGCACCTGTTTGTCATTTGAAAATTTACTTCTTTGGGATAGATTAAGGGACGATTTAAAAGGTAAGAAAAGTAGTATCTTAAGTAAATTCCTACTTTTTTTATTTTTTCTCTCAAATCCATCCTCTTAACTCCAGCCATGCTTCCAAAAGTTCTTTGAAATTCAGTTTTTCATAACACAACATCAAGCAAGGCCTCTTACATCTTTTTATCAAGACCCTTGTTAGCTTATACCTTTTGCTTTTCCACAAATTTTTCAATTTCCCATCCTTCACACTAATTTTAGGACCAAGGCCACAAACATTCAACTTACCGTAGGCGTCTATGTTCATGTAGCTATAACCAACTATACACTTTCCTGTTTTGAATCTTTCCTTTTTCCTGAAGTACTCCGGTAAAAAAAGCAGGTATCTTCTTGTATTTCTTATTTGTCCCGTTTTCTTCTTCAACAAAACAAGTTTTTTCACTATATTTTCCAGTTCAGGTAAGTCTTTTTCTTTTATCCACACATCACTCTCATAAAATTTGTAGAAAACATCTAGCCTTCTTGTGAAGGTGTTGTCTGGAACAACAGCTTGATAAGTGATGTAGTGAAATCCAAGTTTCCTCATCAAGTTAAAGATATCTACAAGTTCTTTAAAATTGTAAGATGTAACAACTGTTGTGAATTCAAGCTCCACATCGCTCTTCATCCTTTTTTTAATTTTTGTGAGAATTCTAGCCGCTCTCATAACTCTATCAAAACTTCCTTTACCTCTTATGAAATCGTGCGTTTCCCTTTTCGCTCCATCCACAGAAAGAGAAATTTTAGAAACTTTTGCCTCTAACAACTCTTTACACAACTTTTCATCCAGATAATAACCGTTTGTTATCAAATCAACTCTCATATTAAGCTTGCTTGAGGCGTGTTTTATAAATTCCACCACATCTCTAGCTCTAACCAAAGTTTCCCCTCCCGCAAGAGATATATGATCTATTCCCCATTCAGCAATTTCATCCACAAGCCTTCTTAATTCATCTAAAGTGAGCTCTTTAGAAACTTTCGCCTTCTCTCTCCAAACATTACACATTATACATCTCAATGGACACCTTTGAGTTATGTCAAAATTCACTCTCCACGGCTTAACCAACGGGTAATTAATGTGATAAGACAACCAATTAAGTGAATAGTCTCTGAGGAACGTTAAAAATCCACTGTAAAGGCTCTTCACATCACTCACCTAGAACCATTCTTAAATCTATTCTTGGAAAACAAAGCATGAGACATGGTCTCTTACATCTCATTATTTTGAGTCGTGTTTTTGCAAAATTCAAGCTGTACCATATTTTTTTAATTGAATTCTCCCTCACATTTAAAGAAGGACCTTTTCCACACACATCAACATCACCATTTGGTTTAATATACATGTAAGTAAACCCGGCCAAACAGATACCATCCTTAAACTTCCTCCTTTTCTCAAAGTAATTTGGCATCATTCTTAGCATGAAGAATGGGGTACCAATCCTCTTTTTTTTCTTCTTTATTTTGATAAGCTCATCACATATTCTCTTCAGCTTGGGTATGTTCTTTTTTTTGACCCAAAACTCATCTTCTTCGTACTTTTTGCTCCTTATGTAGGATGTGTCCAAGTTATAGGGGTTAAAAGAAACTTCATGAAGATTGAAGTCCTCAACCAATTTCACTATATATAACAATTCATCCAAATTCTTGTCTGTTACAACAGTTGTAAGGGAAAGTTTTAAGTTTGAATTTAGTTTCTCTTTAGCTCTCCTTACTTCCTTTATAGCTTTTATTATCTTCTTGTAACTCCCATCTCCTCTTATATAATCATTTGTTTTTTCTTTACTTCCGTCTAAGGAAATTTGTAAATAGTCTAAGCCTGAAGATACAAGTTCTTCAGCTGTTTTTCTATCAATCAATTGACCATTTGATGTAACATGGGTTACAAGTTTCCACTTCTTCGCCAGTTTTATACATTCCAAAAGTTCATACTTCCTGATAAGGGGTTCCCCACCAGCAAAACTAATGTTTATATCCCCCCACCAGCCTATTTCATTAACAACATTTTTCAGTTCAGTCAAATTCAATTCTTTTTCCGATTTTGACCAGACTTTCCAAGTCTCACATATTTTACACCTTAGATTACACCTATGTGTTAAACCTATGTTTATGAAGAGTGGCTTGGTGAATGGAAAGAGGGTAAAGTATGAAAGCAAATATTTCATAATTTGACTTTTGCTAAGTTCTTCCATTTATTCACCTATCAACTCAAGAAAACCAACAATTCTTCCCATTTTCTTATACCTAAAAACTCTTTCATTTAAATCTTTAGTGATAAATGTCTCAAACATGTTTTCAAAGATTTTCTCCTTCATCAGGAAATTCCAGAAGGGGAATTTTATGTTTTCCATAAATTTCTTAACTTTTTCGTCCCTCCTTGCAGCCAACACATCACTATACCCTTGCCAAAAACTTCTTTCTAAGAAGTAGCTGATAGTTAGTTTTTCTGGAAGAATTTTATGCCAAACTAAAGCTCTTGGCTCGTAAATGATTTTAAACCCTTTCTTAAGGATTCTCTTCTGAATCTCTATATCTTCATTACATAAAGGTAGGGACGGTGTTCTCCCTATTTTTTCATCAAAGTACCCAACCTCATCAAAAATACTTTTCCTGAAACAAACGTTGCAACCCCAAAGGAATTGATTTTCTACTTCTTTTCTCTCTTCTCCCAACATAGTTTCTCCCAAGAAGCCTTTAATCACTTTTTCATCCAAAGTTTTTAGAGCTTCTGGCATCTTCTCTTTAATCATCAATTTTATTTTTCCTCCAACACAAGCGACTTTCTCATCCTTGAATGGTTCAGAAATAAATTTTATCCAAGAACTTTCTGCTACAGCATCATCATCTATAAAACAAACAAGTTCCCCTCTGCTTTCTAAAATTCCCAAATTCCTCTGGTAAGAAACATTCGCTTTGGGTGAAAAGATGAACCTTGCTCCAAAATTCTTAACTCTTTCTTCTATTGATTTTTCAAATGAAACAACTAATATTTCATAATCTTCATCAAAATCTTGAGATTTCAATGACTTAAGACAGTCAAAAAGAGTTTCTCTTCCAGTCGAACAAACTATTATAGAGACTTTCATATCCTTTTATCTCCATCCCCTCAATCTTTTCAACTCTTCTTCCTTTTCCTCTATTTTTAAGCCCATTTCAAACACAATTTTTTTCAATTCTTCTTTATACTGTTCCTCTATGGCTTTTTTCTCTATTTCAAATTTTTCTTTCAACCTTTCAATCTCATCTTCCAACCTTTTTCTCTCTTCCTCAATCTCACTTTGCAATTCCTTTTTCTCATCTTCCAACCTTTCCTTCTCTTTCAAAATTCTGACCACTTCTCTTCTAAATCTCTTCTGCAATTCCTTTTTCTCATCTTCCAACCTTTTCTTCTCTTTCAAAATTCTAGCTTCTAAGTTGGAGATACTTTTTTCTCTTTCTTTTTTCAACCTTTCAATCTCATCTTCCAACCTTTTTCTCTCTTCCTCAATCTCACTTTGCAATTCCTTTTTCTCATCTTCCAACCTTTCCTTCTCTTTCAAAATTCTGACCACTTCTCTTCTAAATCTCTTCTGCAATTCCTTTTTCTCAGTCTCAAATCTCTTCTGCAATTCTTCCTTCTCCTTTTTTATTTTTTCCAGCTCCTCACTCACAAGTTTAACCTTTTCACTCTCGCTTCTAACTTTACTTCTTTCTTCTTCTAACTCCTTACTTAACCTTTCTTTCTCGCTTTTGACTTCCTCTAACTTTAACTTCAAATATTCAACCATACTTAAATTGAGGAAAAACGAGGAGAATGGCTCAATTTTCACATCACTGGGAATTTTTTCCATCTCTCTTGGTATTACAACTGCTTTATCAGATAGGTTAAAATTTGCAACAAATATATTACCATCAAACAATTTTTTCAATATCTCCATTTTTTTGTTCACATTCACTTCTTCAAACTCTTCTTTTTCAATCATGCCTTCAATTACAGAATCAACTTTTCTTATAAGTTTATCCATAGAAACTGGTATCCACAGACAATCCCCCATTCTTGCTATTTTTTCAATAATCTTTTCATCTATTTGGTCAAGATCTTCAATTATTATATTTCTAAATTTTCTTGGGTAAAGTTCTAATTCTTCAGGTCGAATAGTTTTTATCTCCTTTTGGTTTTCTCTCCCAACAAATACCACATCTTCGTGTCCTATAACCTCTAAAATTTTTTTCACTATTTCTCTCATGAAACCCCCATTAAAACCTTTCCCACTTGGTTATTCATCAGGATATCACTAAAATATCTTGTAGCCAAATCATGCCAAACTTTTTCTTTTAATTCTCTCAAAACATGTTCCCCTCTTCCCTTCAGCAATAGTTTTCTTCCGCTAAAAAGGCAAGCATTTTCTTTCTCATCTATTTTTTCCAAATTACTGAAGATAAATATTGTTTTACCCTCTTCAAACATCTTCATCTCTTTTTCAGGATTTTCACCAAAAACAACAGTCAAATCTTGAAATGGATAACTTGAACTAGGCAGCATATAAATCTTGTTTTCTCTACTTTCTTCCCAACCTTTCACAATTACCTTGAATGGTTTTTGTGATAAAAATTTACCCTCATGTCTAATCCAAACTTCATATTCATCTTGAGGAAGAGGCAAAGAATCTATTTGAAAAACTATTTTTCCATTATCAAGATTTTTGCTAAACACCCTCACACTATTCCTTCCCACAAAGAACAATTCAAGTAATTCTATAGGCTTATCAATTTTTACTTCTATTAAGCATTTTTTACCTTTCTTCAAGATGAATTCTTCCTCACAAAAAACATTGAATTTTATGCCAGTTTCTTCCATCACCATTTCATTGAATCTCTTCAACCTCTCATTTTCTATGATTTCATCATATTTTTCACACACTTCACTTGCTTGCCCAGAAAAAATAATTTCACCCTTCTCAAGTATCAAAGCCCTATTACAAAGTTTTCTTATCTCAGCTGTGGTATGAAGGACTATGACTATTGTTTTACCTTCTTCTTTTAACTGCTTAATTTTCTCTAAACATTTTGCTTGGAATGAAGCATCTCCAACAGCCAGTACCTCATCTATAAGTATTATGTCAGCATCTATGTGAAATGCTATCGAGAAAGAGAGTCTCATTATCATACCATCTGAAAAGTCTTTAAGTTTAACATCCATCATCTTTTCTAGTTCAGAGAATTTCACTATTTTTTCATATATTTCATCTGTTTTTTTCTTATCCAAGCCAAGAATTGAAGCATAGAGATATAGGTTCTCCTTTGCTGTTAACTCCCTTTGAAAACCAAGACCAAGAGCAAGTATTGGAGCTATTTTTCCCTCAACCCTTACAGATCCTCTATTTGGCTTAAGTATCCCTGCAATTATTTTCAGGAGAGTTGTCTTCCCAGACCCATTTTTTCCCAAGATTCCTAAGCATTCTCCTCTTTCAACACTTAAATTGATATTTTTCAAAGCCACAATCTTTTCTTCTTTTTTTCTCTTACCTAAATTTACAAATCTTTCCTTGAGTGTCATTTCCTTTTCTCTCTCAAGAGAGAATTCTTTCCAAACATTCTTCAGTTCTATTACCGCCATTAGCTCAACTCCAAACCAATTTCTCTTTTGCTTTCAAACTTCTTGTACCCAATTATAAATACAGCTGAAGAAAATAAAAACAACAACATTAGTTCATGTGATATTGAAAGGTATTTAGCGAATTTTTGGGATGAGTGGAGGAAAATAGCTTGATAAACGTAAATTAATCTTGCTATGGGGTTGAGCAGGTAAATCCCTCTATAGAGGCTTGGTATGTATTCAATCCTGTAAACAATAGGGGTCAAAAACATCAGAGCTTCAAATAGGATTGTAAGGATGTAGCTTATATCTCTCATCCTTGGGAAAAAGACAGAAAGATACATACCAAGCCCCAAATTCAGTAAAAAGTTTATTGAAAAAACAATAGGTAATAAAAGGATAAATGGTGATAACGGCACGAAAATACTCACGAGGATAAGAAGTATGAAAAGCTCTATAAAAAATGAGAGTGAAGTGGAAATCGCCTTTGCATAGATTACATTTTCAGGATTCATTAGAGATTTTTCAAGCACACTTGAAAAATCAACTAGACAAGTTGTCATTTCCATCACACCTCTTTTGAAGAAGCGATAGGGAATTAAACCACAAATAAAAGGCAAAAACCATTCCAAGAAATCTGTTTTCAATATCAGGGGAAAAATTATTGAATATACAGAAATCAATAACAAAGGCTCGAGCAGAGACCAGAAAATGCCCAAGTAAGAACCAACATACCTTATCTTTAAGTCGGTGAAAGCCAAACTCAATATGATGTTTTTTGAGGAATAAATTTTTTTCAAATTGTTCAACATAAGAATTTCTTATAACATGAGAAATAAATCCTTAACGCTCTAAAAATAAAGCATGGTGCTTAAGAATGTACTCATCATAGCCATTTCCTTCACGATCCTTTTCTCCCTCTCCCTCTACCCTTTTCTCTATCCCTTTCTTTTCAGTTTACCTGAAAAAGAGATTTTAGTTATAGGATTGGATGGTGGAGACTATGAAGTTTTTCAATCTCTTATAGAAAAAAAGAAGTTGCCAAATGTAGAAAAGATTGTTAAAGAAGGCACATTTGTACCATTTTACACAACTTCAAAACTAGACTCATATTCAGCTTGGAACTCTCTTACCATATGCAATGAAACATCCTTATGGAATAAATTGAAGGAGAGAAATACAAGTTTTGGAACTCTTTACTGGCCAAATGTTTCCGAACACGGTTTATTCATGATTCCTGATGAGTTTGAAGGTAAGAAAGAATATCCTGAAGAGATATACGACTCTAAAGCTTTATTGATTTTCAAAAATCCAATAACAGAATTTCTCAGAAAAGTTTACTGGCTTAAAGTGATGCTGCCACAAAATAAAGCCGAGAAAGATTTGGTTTACGAGTTTTATCTTCTCGATAGGAATGTGAGAGAGTTTTTCTATTTGAGGGAAAAGTTTAAACCAAGAATCTCTTTTCTCGTTTTTTCCTCACCTTTAAGGATTGAACAGTATTTTTGGATGTATTCTCATCCTCACAAATTTGGTAGCTATGTGACTGAAAAAGAGATAGAGAGATATGGTGGGGTGATTGAAAATTATTTCATTGAACTGGATGATTTCATTGGAAAAATAAACAAGCCAAACAAACTGGTAGTTATAGTTTCAAACAGAGGAGTTAAAGAAGAATTTCCCCCTAAAGTTGTGGAGAAAATCAACATCAATAAAATATTGAAAGAATTGGGACTTCTTGAATTTGACTATAGGGAAGAAATAGATTTTTCAAGGACGAAAGCTTACACGCTTGAAGAGGGTATAGATGAAGAGCTAAAGATTTTTATTCAAGCTGAAAATAAGGAAGAAGTGAAAGAAGAGTTGAAGGAAATTTTTTCTGAAATGAGGACTTTACCATATGGGTATGAAATGTTTGATGTTGAAGATTTTGATTCAGGAATTTTGTTGAAGAGAAAGCTTCCTAAAATCATTGAAGATAAAGAATTCTATTTGAGTGGAAAAAATTATCGTTTTTCAGATTTTATTTTGAGTAGGACCATTTCTTCTCTTCCAGAAGATAAGGGTTTTGTAATCTTAAACAAAAAGGTTAAGGTGAAAAGCAACATGACTTCAGAAGATTTTTGTGATTTCCTCTTGAATTTAATTTTTTAAATACCAATTTTAGTATGAGTCGAATGAAGAAAGAATTTAAAGTTTTTTTATCATTTTTCATATTCTATTCTCTTTTCATCAACTGGTATGGTTGGAACGAACAATCTCATTTTGTTCTCGTGAAGGCAATAGGAGAAGAAAACAGATTTGAGATAGATTCTTTCTACAACACCACAGGAGATAGGGCTGTTTTCAACGGGCATTATTACTCTGATAAAGATCCTGGGTTAGCTATAATTTCTCAACCAATTTACATTTTTTGGTCCAGGCTCTACCAGTTTTTACCATCCAAATTAAAAGAAGAGTATAGCTTTAATCCCAATATTTTTTATGAAGACATTTCTGGTAAGGAGAAAATTTACTGGTATGTCAACCTCGGTTTATTAGATTACTACTCGATGATTTTTCTCACGATATTTTCTTCAACAATTTTTTCAGCATTAACAGTTGTGCTCGTGTTCAAAGTTTCTTCAATGTTTCTGAAAAGTGAAAGATGGAAAGCTTCTGTTGCTCTGACTTACGGTTTAGCCACACTTCAATTCCCATATTCTCTTCATTTCATGAATCACGCAACTTCGACTTTCTTTGCTTTTCTCTCTTTCTACACACTTCTCTCCCACACAACCTTCAGAAAAATGTTGTTGGGTGGCATAGCTCTAGGCTTTGCAACAACAATTGACCATTCCATCTTACTTTTGGCTTTACCCCTCCTACTCTTTTCAATTTTCAAGAAAAGGCAATTCTTACCAATATTTTTTGGCTTCATGCTAGGAGCATTGCCCTTATTGCTCTATAACTTCGTCAACTTTAAAAACCCATTTGTTTTCGCGAGCACATATGTTGACAGGAACATTTTCATTAGGGCTTACGAGATTTCCCAAACTCCAAGTGTAAAAGTTAAAAAACTTTCCCTCTTTGACTTAAACTTTCTCGAAAAATTACACTTTGAATCCAAACCAAATCTTTTTGTTGTGTTGAGATTGCTCTTTTATCCTTACAGGGGCCTCTTCTTCTACCATTCAGTTTTGCTACTTTCAATCCCAGGCCTCATCTTGATGAGCAAAAAATACAAGCTTGAGTCTATTTTCATTTTTTCACTTTTATTACTATTCCCAATTTTTGTTTCGATGAGAAGAATTTGGTGGGGTGGCTATTGTTTCGGAGAAAGATATTTCCTTCCAATCACACCTTTCCTATTCATTCCCCTGATTTACCTCCTGAGCAAAAACCATGCCAAGAAATTATTTTTATTCTTGGCTGTGTTGTCCATTATCGTGAACATCCTAGGGTTAGGTTTTGCTGAAGACGATGCTTATGACTGGAAAACTATGGATATGAGAGGTGACTGGTTTACAGAACAAAACAGTTTCAAGATACTTTCCAATCCATTACTTGAACACTATATTCCACAGTTCTTTAAATATGGGCCCAGGAGCAGGATATTAGAAGAGGTTTTGAATGGTTATATTTATGAAGTTGATATAAGGCTGACACCCATGCCTTGTGGTTTTAAATGCAACAGACCTTACATTCACATACCATTTCTACCACTTCTCTTTTTCATCTTCCCACTTTTATTTTTAAGTAAAGAACTCCTTAAAGATAGATAGGATGAAGTCAGAAATTTTTTCGAAAGAAGAAATCATTTTGTTCTCATCAATCTTGATATTTTTTCTGCTCAAGTTTCTAACAATCCATCCAACATTTTCTGACGAAAACCTTTACTTCTTGATGGGGAAAAAGGTGAAAGAGGGTCTTATTCCTTATAAAGATTTCAGCTATGTACATCCCCCACTTCAACTTTACACGTATGCACTCTTTTTTCATCTTTTTGGTGTTTCACTTCATACAGCTAAATTAGTTCCACTTCTTGCTAGCAGTTTTTCCGTGGCACTGGTTTTCTTCATCTCAAGGAAACTGTTTAACTCAAAAACAGCTCTCTTATCCTCCATTTTTTTCCTACTTTTCCCAGCTTTCTTGACTTTTTCAGATCAAGGATATGGCACCTGGGAAGCTCTTGCTTTCTTACTTCTTTCATTCCACTTTGCCCTCGATCACAAACCTATACTTTCAGCATTTTCATTCACAATTGCCTTGTTCTTCAGGTATTTAGCCTTGACTTATCTCCCATTTCTTCTTCTGTATTTTCTCTTTTTCGAGAAGAGTGAATTGAAGAAATTTGTATTGTCACTTTCGTCTTTGGCACTTTCAACATTCTTGCTCCTATTTTCAATTTTCGGTTACAATTTCATTCACGATACCATAATTTTCCAGTTTTTTTCAAGACTTATTTCCACAAAACCAAAGCTTATATTTCAATATCTCAACTTCGGTTTTTTCACAATTTTTTTATGTTTGGTTTCTTCCCTTGTTTTGTCAAGACAAGAAAACAAAAAATACATGCTTTTTTCTCTTTACCCACTTCTTGTGGATTCCATCCTTTTACTCTCCTTTAAGAACATAGCTTACCATTACTTTTTGTTTTCCCTACCTTTTATCATGATTGCTACTTCAAGTGCATTCTTGCTTTCAAAAGAAATTTCTGTAAAAGTTTTCCTTCTCTTGATTTTCTTCCTTTCCTTCTACACGAATTTCTCAACACTAGAGTTTTACATCAATCCCAAGCGTTTTACTAGCATTTATCAAGTTAAAGAGTTAATTCAAAACAGAACGAAAGAAGGGGAGACAATTTTCGGCGAATATTCTACAACTTCCTTCATCTCTTTCTCAACAGGCATAGAAATAACTTCAAATTATTTCGACACTTTCTTGGATTACCTGAAATTTGTGAACGAAAGTAAAATTCTAGAAGAGTTGATGAAAAAGAAGCCAGCTTTTTTCATAGATGCAGAAGAATATTTAATGTCGGAAGAAAGCTTCAACAGATTTATCCGGGAAAACTACATTTTGGAAATGGAAATAGAAGGGTTGCCCTCTTATAAAGTTTACAGAAAGATATGAAAAAATTTATTTCCCCATGAGTATATTAAATTAGATTTGTGTGGGGAAAAAAGAAATTTTTGGAAGAAAAGGATTAACTAAGATGGGAATTTATGTTTTGATTCTATTTTTCTTTGTAATTTTCTTCCTATATTTTCCTAACTCAAAAACAATAGTTTTAGCAGTTACTTATTGTCCAGGTGTGAGTGGTTGTCCAAGTTGTCCTTCCTCTTACAAAGTAGGAAGCACTTGTTATTACTCTCTTGATACTCAACATTGTTATGGTAGTTATACTGGCGACATATGTGGTGGTTGGGATACAATATACTGTGGTTATGCTTACTACTGTACTTTAACAGCAGATGTATGCAACTTTAATCCTCTTAACCTGAGTGTGTGTAGGGATACAGGATGTGGTAGGGATGTGATATATTGTGATCAGACTTTAGAATGTTATTCTCAAGTGTGCGGGGGAACAACTTATTACTGTACAAACGATGGCAACACATTTGGGTGGAGAACTTCCTCTAACCCAGACAGGTGTGGAAATAAACTGGACGCTTGGTATGGAGGAGGAGATTTAGGACCAGGTTGTTACCAAATGGACGATCCACCTTCTGAGCTAAGAGACTATTATTGTGTTTCGCTAGGACAATGTAATTACAATGTAACTGATACTACTGATTGTGATAACCTAGATAATTGGTATGGAGGAGGAGATTTAGGACCAGGTTGTTACCAAATGGACGATCCACCTTCTGAGCTAAGAGATTATTATGTTTCGCCTAATACTAATACATGTACATACACCCAAGCTAATTGCCCATCAGTTGATTGCGATAACCAGGATGGTTGGGAAGGAGGAGGAAATGTTCCTGGATGTGGGGACGACCCACCTTCTAACCTAACAGATTATTTCGTCATTCAGAATACTAATACATGTAGCTCCACCAGACTTAATTGTCCAATTTTTGATTGTGATAGTTCTGACAGATGTCCAAACAATGGACAATTAAGTTACTGCTACTCAAATGTTGTATACAGCTACATAGACTACTATGTTGTTCCTAATACAAACACTTGTACTTTTGAGTTAGGTTCGGTTGTAGAAAATTGCAGCACCAAACAATCAGTGGATAGCGATAATGGTTGTTATAACTACACAACAGGAGGCTATGTGATAGATTACACTGGTTGTAACAATGGTGATAGTAGTTGCACACTCTATAACATTTATCGTGATTCTTGTTCAGGCAGTACATTAACTGAATATTGTGCAAGTGGTTCAAGCTATACTTACACAACAAAAAATTGTAATGAATATGATGGATGTTCTGGTGGACCCCCATACTCTTATTACGACTACTACTGCTATGACACAATTGATGACTACTGTGATTACGATGTATACGATCCTGATAGCTCTTTAAGTTATTGTAGTGGGTGTGGTAAAACTTGGTTTTCAAGTACTTCAGATGGTAACAATCGTCCATGCTGTGGTGATGACGGTTCTCCAGACCTCTTTGAAGCCTCAGGCATAGGCAATTCAGCTTGTGTCCAAGGAGAAGTCGTATCTCATAACAATGTAGGCAGCATCAACGCAAGCTATCTTACTTTTAACGGCGAGCTCTATTTCTGTAAGCAAGCCGGAGGCTCTGGCTCTGGTTATAGTTTTGTTCAAAATGTCAATCCTGGCAGTGCAGTTGGCTCTTGGAAATGTGAGGCAGATGGTCTCTGGCGCGGTGGTGGAGTAATAGAAATAAGGGGAGGAAGAATAAGGATAGTTTAGTTAACTCACTGTAATACTCATTCTCATGGTTTCTTCACTTACCGAAGGATCCCAACATTCTGTGGTTTCATTAAAAGAAAACTCCCAAAACTCTTCTTTATACAGTATTACATCGAATAGAGCTTGATTTGCACTTACACAAACAAGTTCGTGTTGTTTGTTATCTTTGTTTACCCACTTCACTTTTTCACCAGCTTTGATGGTTAATTGAGAAGGTTCAAATTTATCAGAATAAATAAACACTTCATTTTTCGTAACTGTTATTTTTTCCCCAATTCTAACTTCAGTTGTGGTAGTTTGAAGAGTTGTTGTGGTAGTTTGAGGGGCAATTTCTTCCATCTCACTAAAAAACAAGAAATAGCCTGCTATTGTTGCGACTCCTATAAGGAAAATAATGGCAGCCCAAACAATCTTCATTATATTTTATTTAGGGTACATAATTAATAAAAATATAATTAGCACTAGCAAACAAAACTAGTTAGAAGATGAAGCCTTTTTATTTCATTTTCCAAATTGTGCTCCACTCAGCCCTTTTTCCAAAATAATGAGACAAATGAAAAAACAAAGAAGCACAGCTAGCTTTAAGTGCAATGTTCCAAAAGTTCACTTGCACAACTAAAACAATTAAAGTGGAAATTCCAAAATTAATATTATGAAAATAAGCAAAGAGGTAAAAAAAATTGCTTTACTCATCTTGTTGCTTCTCATCTTCCTCTTCATTTTTTTAGAGTTTGGCGGAATTCAAAAAACTAGCCAAACTCAAACCAACATTACCACAACCACAAGGCCATTTCAAGAGAATGTGAGCATTAAAGTACCTGAAAATGTGACCCAAATAGGAAGAAAAAGGATTAGAATTGTTTAAACTCAAAAATGGGAAACAAGAAGAGTGAAGCACTGATGCCCAAAATACCAGCATCCCAAAACTCACTTGAATTCTGAACTAATGTTGTTTTTCATGATTTACAAGTTTGTTTAAATTCGTATTATATTCTTCTAGTTTTTAAAGAGAATTTTTGCAATTTTTACTCGACATAATAAAATTCTATTATATCATTATAAGCTGTGCCCGCTGAATTACTTGTCATCAAGTAAATTTTTGTTGGGTAGATTCCATCTCCGCAGTTAGTGTTCAAAGTTCCTTTGACTAAAGTGTAGCTAGTTGATGTTGTGGTGAGTGTTATGCCTGTACAACCTTCCATGGTTATGTTGAGTGAAGTAGTGTAACCACCAGTATTTTTAAGTCTTGCTATCACATTAACATAGCTTGGCTTGATTCCATATTGGGAATCGAAAATTGCAGTGAAATGCTTTTTAAGTACATATTGAGTGCTAGTGGTACTTACTTCTGTTTCATCACCAGCATAAAATATCCTCAAACCTTTTATCTTGTAGCTTCCTGTTGCTTCTCCATTGTTTATTTCAATATCTCCACCGTAAACTTCCAGTTTTGATGAGGGTGAAGTTGTACCTATGCCGACGTTGGCTCCTTCTATTGCCAACAATCCATTACCAGTAAGTCTAATTCTGGCATCAAAATCTGTAGAAGCATCGTTAGCAAAATCTATAAAAGGTGTTCCTCCTGATGTTTCTGAACGAAGTTCAAGACCCACATTTGGATCTCCCGCCGCTAAAACTATTTTATCTTGAATTCCCTCTCCTCTCCTTATGATAGATGTTCCAGTAACATCTAGCTTACCAGCAGGTGCCGTCGTCCCGATGCCGACGTTGCCACCACTTGAAATATAAATGTTAGTCCCAGCAGCAAGATTTAGCCATCCACTTGGATCGTATTCAAAAACTCTTCTAACACCAGCATCAGCAAGGATTAAACGGTTGTCGTAATTTTCAATCTGGTAGTTTCTTCCCCCAGAACCAACCCACATTAAGGGTGTACTACCAGTAGCTTTAATATTTCCTATGACTTCCAATTTTTGGCTCGGAGCTGTTGTACCAATACCAACTCTATCATTAGCTGCATCAACAAAAAATGTAGGTGAATCAATAGCCGCACTTCCAACCACATCTAAAGCATAGCTTGCATCCCCTCCACCTATCTTCAAGCCAGTAGAAGTTAAAGTCATTTTTTCTGTACCAGAAGAAACAGAAGTTCCACCAATCCTCCATCTGAATCTTGTGGCAGACCAATCAGTTAATGTTCCAGATTCTATCCCAGTTCCATAAGTGTTCGAATACCAATAAGCTTTATCTCCAGTTTCATCATAGAAATCAATTTGCCCACCTGAAGCCAAAGCAATGTCATTAGTTTCACAAATTCCATCTGCATTGCAAGCTTTAGCATTATCAGCAGTCCCAGAAAGAGCTCCATATATTGTCCCAGTAGCCCTTATATCTCCAGCTACATCTAGCTTATAAGCTGGTGTTGTCGTCCCTATGCCAACGTTGCCTGAAGGAGTGATTCTCATTAATTCTTGAGCAGAGGTATTAATTACTTTGAAGTTATCCGCCATTACATAGCCATGGGATTGTAAGCCTTGGAGATATTGAGTTCTAATTTCCTCTTCAGATAATGTTCTATTGTAAACTTTAACTTCATCTATGGTACCATTTAAACCAACTTCGTTTCCTACACAGTCCTCTCCACCAATCACAACCCAATTCTCAGAAATATTCCATGTATTAGATATTGAGAAATAATATGGGCCATCCTTTATTCCATTAATGAAAAATGTCACACTATTAGTAGAATTATCATATACAGCTGCAACAAAGTTCCAAGTATTTGGTGGGGCATAAATAGAACTACCCTTATTTTCAGCTGTTATACCATTACCAACACGAAAAACTAATTGTCCATTAGAATTTATTGTAAAAGCATAACCTCGCAAACCCCAGGAAGAATCATCTACACTAAAAATAGTTGCTAAAGAATTTGGTTGCCTATTTATCCATGCTGTGATAGTTTTATTCCATGATAATTTTGGGAAATATGATGGTAAAACAACACAACCATGAGTTCCATTAAAACTCAAAGCCTTTCCATATTTTCCATCACTCCAGTTACCGTAGGATATAGTTCCATCGTTTCCATAAGGAGATTTATCATAAGTTTTCGTTCCACTTCCCTCTGAAAATGGCAAATACAAAACCAAACCATCATCTGATGGATAAACTGGTTGCCACAAAGCCCCATCCCTTAGGCCAACACTTCCATTTACTGTTAATTTTTCACTCGGACTAGTAGTCCCAATCCCCACGTTGCCACCGCTCTGATAAATCACCGAATTGTTTATGCTTTGACTAGAATTCCACATTGCTATGTATCCAGCAGTTCCAGATCCAGTTATATCATCCCCAGCATTCACATCCACTGCTACGCATTGAGGCAAGCCAGTTGTTAAATTCTGAACAACTTGTCCAGAAGGACAACTTCCTATCCCGCTTGCCTGCAAATTGCTCCTTGCCGTTGCAGCATCACTTGCTCCAGTCCCACCCCTTGCTAAAGGCAAAGTTCCTGAAGTGATTTGGCTAGCATCTATAGCAATGCTAACATTGCTTGCAGAAGTAATTCTTCCATATGCGTCAACACTAAAGCTAGCAACTTGTGAAGCTGACCCATAGCTCCCAGCAGTTACTCCTGTTGTTGTTAAGCTAACAGTTGGACTCCACCCTTCTCCTGGACTCCCAGTTATTTGTATCCCACTTCCAGCATTTATTCCAGCAACATAGTTTCCTTCCGTATCAGTTCCAAGATCGATAGTGTCCCAAATTGGCTGTGAACCAGAGCCTTGTGATTTCAAAAACTGACCACTACTACCCCAAGAAAATGCACTTATTACACTGTTACCAGTCCAATAAGCCAAAGCATTTGCTATTCCTGAACCAGAAACATTTCCAACTCCGCTAGTAGCGTTAATTTGCTCACAAACATAAGTTCCTCCCCCTATTACCCTTATCGCAAATCCAGAAGGACAAGAAGTTTGATTAATTTTAGCGAGTGTGACAGCATTATCAGCTATTTGGGCTGTTGTTATTGTTCCAGCAGTTATGTTGCCTCCTCCCAAGCTTCCAGTCCATGCAACATTTAAATTATAACCAGTTAAATTCCCCCAACCAAGCTTGTTACTCCAAGCAACATTCAAATCATAGCCAGATAACCTAGTCCAAGGTACTGTACCAAGCTGCAAGCTTCCTGTCCATCCAACATCTCCAATAACATGTAAAGCGTAAGCAGGAGAGTAAGTCCCTATTCCCACTCTTTGAGCAGTATTGTTTATCCACAAGCTTGTTGCATTCACACTATCTGTAGCAGTAGTTAGCCTAACTATTGTTCCTTCATCAGTCCATCCTCCAGCTGTGCCTGGAGCAGGGGTTTGACAAACAAAGCTGTTTCCATCAGAGCTTGTTAAGAATTGACCTGAAGTACAAATTGGTATGCTTATGTCCAAAGTTAAATCAGAACTTAAGCTTCCCCCTCCAGTTAAAGGCGCTCCTGTATTTATTTGTCTTGTTTGTGGCACATACTTGCTTGCCAAGCTTGCTCCTGCCTCATAAATGCTTTGAGCATACAATGCATTGCTAGCATTCAAATTAGTTACATTAACCCAATTAACATTAACAATGTTTCTAGAAGAATCTATCACACTAGTTCCACCAATCTGCAAAGCTCCACTCAAAATGTTCAAGTTGCCAGCAGTTATCCAAACATTCCCCCCTGTTTGGTTAATGAGAGAATTTCCTAGGCTAGTTGAAGTGACCCAAAGAGAAAGATAACCAGGAGTTCCTGTGCTTGAGCTGACGGGCCAAGCTGATTGACAAATTCCTCCCAAACAAAGTTGATTTGATACATTGAAATTAGAAGCATTAATCCAATTTCCAGCGATCAAAGAAAAGGAGTTGAGATTAAGGTTTCCACCAAGCTGTAAGCCAGAGGAAAGGCCAATTAATGAGCCAGTATCATAAATATATCTCCCACTAGAAAGGAAGAAATAACTAACATTGGTTATGTTTTTTTGAGACATGTTCAAATTCACATCTATTGGCCAAATTTCACTTAAGGGATGGCTTTGGGTTTGTGCTAAAACCATGGAAGGAAGTATGGAGAATATAAACAAGATTATTGAGATTGAAAATACTCTTAATTTAAAACTTATCATTTTTTCCTCCTCTTTAGGAAGCAAAGCTTAGCTCTACCAACCTCTCTTTGCTCAATCAAGCCTCTAACAGCTAAGGCATAAACGTACTTCGACACAGTTTGGCGAGGAATATTGAGAGCTTTAGATATGTCTGCTATTTTCATTCCATTTAGATTTTTTTCCAATAATTTGAGTATACTCTCCTCTATACCATTTCCTACCATCTCATTTCTCCTTTGGTAACCTAAGTCAAACTTTGATTGACTTAGGTTTACTTAAGCGACCAATGTCTACCAATGTCTAACAATGTTTTACTTTGTCGAACTTTATATCAATTTCTATCAAATAGAAAAAATAAGATAGAAGAAAAGCAAGCTAAAAGTTTCTCCTCTCATTTAAAGTTTTTTCGACGTGAAAAGAAGTTTATTTTTTCTCTCCTCTTCAGAAAAAACATTAATTTATTTTAAACTAAAAGAATTTTTCATAAAAACCTCGACCAATTTCATTTTAAATTTAAAAAATTGCTTTAAAACTGAATTTTTCCCCAAATTTTTCATCCGGTTTTTTCGACTCAAGTTCGACAGGAAAATCAATTTTAAGCCAAAAATCAAATAATAATTATGTCTTTCTTCCAAAAATTGAAAGAAAACAATGAAAGCGTGCGTGCAGAAATTCCAAAAGATGCTGTTTTAATTGGTGCTACTCTTGAAGTTTTAAGGGAATTGAGAGAAAAATTAGATGACCTTTACCTTAAGGTTGACAGATTAGAAAAAATGATAAATGATAAAATTCCAGAAAAAGTTTTGAGCGAATCAACTTTCAAGCAAGAAATAATTGATGGTAATGAAGTGGTGAACAGAATAATTTCTGAGATAAAAACAATAGCTAGACCAATAATAGCTTCAAAAGAAAAGCTCACAATAGTTGAGCAAAAAAGAATAGAAAAAATAATTTCTTTGCTTCAAGAACATGGCAAACTTTCCTCTTCCCAACTTTCTCAAATTTTAGGCTTGTCGAGAACAAGATGCAACGAATACTTTAAACAAATGGAATCTTTAGGCTTAGTAGAAGGAATAGAAATAGGAAAAGAAAAGTTTTACAAACTTAAAGATTAAAATTTACAGCCTGTAACCGATTCAAACCATTGAATAGCTTTAACTCCAGGATCAACTCTACCAGCAAAAACAACCGAAGGCACTTGAGTCACATTTGCTTGTACACAATTTGCCACAAGGTCACCATCACAAGACACATACAGCTTTGTTGAATAAACACCAAGTATATTCAATTGAAGTAAAGTTGCTGTTTGATTGTTAAGCCCATAAATTCTAACACCCTTACCATCCAAACAATCTACAAAATCTTTCAACCTTTTTATTTGTTGTATAGACTGTTCAACAAATATAACATTTTGCGTCAAAAGCTTTCCATCTTTTGTGGTATAAACCTCAACGTAATTTGTTCCTCCCAATCCAACGGCTTTTATCAAGATCTTATACAAACCACTTTCTTCAGTTAGTGTTAAAATTTCAACATTTGTGCCAGGGTTTGCAAGCTCAAACAAAGTTTTCACTCTATTCTTGACTTCGCTTTTTGGAATTCCAAAAGAGAAAGAGACGAAACCTGTAAGTGTTGAGAATATTAATCCAACAAGTAGAGCTATGCAAACCACTGTCACCAAAATTCTTATTTTTTGCATGTAAATAAATTGTACTTTAAGCTTAAAAACTTTAATTTTAGGGAAAACAAAGATTATTTTATGAGAAATTTTCTCTTCATTACAACTTTCTTCATCCTTTTCTCAACTCTTGCACTTGCTTCATGCACAGTTAACTATGGAGGCTGCCCCACAGACAAATATGCTATTTTTTCTCTGGCTAAAGAAAATAACGCTCATGCTGGAGACTACAATTACTACAGCTACAAAGTCTGTTGTCCAGATGTGCAAACCCCTTCAATTAAAACTGCTTGTGAAAGCGATGAAACAGAAGTTATAAATTTTTACAAACCAAGCGATACACATGCAGCAAAGCAAGGATTTACCTCTTATAAACTTTGTGTGAAGTTTGATTATTTAATGACTTGTGTGCTCAATGCTACGTGCAATGGTTTATGTGTAGCCTCTCTAGCTAAAGAAACAAATTCGCATCTTGGTCCATGCGGCTTCTACCCCTATCAAATTTGTTGTGGCAACTTGACAGTAACAGTTGAGGCTGGCGGCCCGTATGTTAAAGATGTGGAGGCTCCACTTGTGCTAGTAGTAGGTGAGGTGAAAGTTGTTGGTTCACCTGTAAGCAACGCTAATGTTTCAATTCAAATCTATAGAGGATCAAACTTTGTAGCTAGCAAGGATGTTATCACATCTTCTGATGGCAAATATTTTGCAACATTTTCTGGTCTTGACTTGGGAGCTTATGTTGTGAATGTGAAGGCAAATTATTCTTCTGCATCTGCTTCTTCCCTAGACACATTCAGCGTGATAAGCAGGCTTTCTGGCTGTGTTCCAAAGACTGTGAGCTTGAGCGGAACAGCTCAAAACTACTTAACAGGGGAAATTATCCCATCAGGTACTGTGAAAATTTACATAGCTGAAAATGGTGATGAATTCACAACAAGCTTTACAGAAGGAAAATGGACTGTAACCTTTACTTCTTGCCTGTTTCCTGATGCAAGGCACACAGCAATAGTTCAAATAATAGATTCATCAACGGGAAGTGTATCTTGGAGTGAGATTCAATTCAGGGCATGAGCATGAAATTGTTTTTCTTAGTCACAATTTTTGCTTTTTTTCTTCTTATCCATATGGCAAAATCTTTAACTGTAACTTGCGAGGCTGGTGGACCTTATGCTACTGGTTCGACTGTTTTGGTTGTTGGAAATGTGACAGGAGAAGTCAGTAATATAGCCAATGTAACAATAACCATAACCAAATATGGGTCTCCAAAAGCTTTACAAACAACAACTTCGGATTTAAATGGCACGTATTTTTCAATTTTCACCCAATCTTTTGACATAGGAACTTACGATGTGAATGTCACCATAAATAACTTAACACATATCGCAAGCTGCATCGATAGTTTTTATGTGATGTCTTCTCAAGTGAGTAAAGAGTGTCAACAAAAAACAATATACATTGAAGGCAATGCTTATAATATAAAAGGTAATTTGGTAAGTTCTGGTAAATTATTTCTTTCAATAGAAGGCTTAAGAGCGACAAACACTACAACCTTTTCAAACGGTTATTTCAAGGCGTATTTAACCACATGTTTTTACTTTGGGAAAAAATATATTCTTCAAGTTTCTATAATTGATGAAATGGGTGAAAAGGGGACAATATTTATCCCATTCACACCAACATAATAATATGAAGAAAGTGTGTTTGTTTTTTACCATTTTTTCCATTTTTCTTATTCAAGTCAGTGTGGCAGTTCCTACATTTGATCCAGCTTCAGTAATTCCAAAAAATGGGACCTATATCTATGGTAAAGATTCTGATCTATTTGCAGTTGCAATAGAAGGCAGCCTTGATACTTCAACCGTAAAGTTACACGCAAGGGTAGAAGATCCTACGTCAATTTGGAGAAACATCACCATGAACTGCTTTCTGATTTCAAGCTCGAGATGGAATTGTACAGGATATGTTATGGGTTTAGAAGCTCTTGTGAAAGATGGTGATTGGCTTCTATTCTATTTTGATGCTTTTGATATGGAGGACAACTATGGAACCCTCGGAAATTCTTCAGATCCTCTAAGGGTAAGGATAGACAGGAGTCCACCAGAAATAGATTTCATCTCACCCAGAAACCAGTCCTATTCTTCTGGTGAGGTCGAAATTAGACTCCAAGTTTGGGACAAATACTCTGGAGTAGACCCAACTTCTGTTAAATATTCTTTTGACAATTCAACTTGGCTCGACATGAGAGGTGAGGATGAAAGGATATTTATAAGCTTGGAAAAATGGAACACAAGGTCATACCCAAATAATGAAAGTGTTTATATTTACGGGAAAGCAAGTGATATATTTGGAAATACTGCTTACACAAGAATTATTACATTTGTGGATAATGAACTTCCATCGTTCAATGTAAGTGAGCCAAAAGAAAATCAGCTTATTTATGGGAGTTATGTCTTCAAGATAGAGGCTTCAGACAAGTATTCTGGGTTGAATTTTACAATTTATAGAGTTGGTAATTTTTTTGGTTACTTCTATTGCTCAAACGCTTATCAAGCGAATTGCAGTGCTAGTTTCAATTCTATTGTGGTAAATGATGGAAAATATGATGTGGTAATTGAAGTTTACGATAATGCAGGAAATAAAGTGAATGCTTCTATTCCGATAACAATTGACAATTTACCACCAAATATAAGGATTATCTCACCAACACAAGCTACCACTGTTAGCGGAAATTTTAACATCTCTGCAGAAGTTATAGATGACGGTATAGGTACATCAAAAGTTAAGTTCAGGATAGAGTCAGATGGTTCTGCTGGAGAATGGAAAGACATGAAATGTGGTGGTAATATTTGCTCAACTATTTGGAATTCTTCGGAAGTTATTGACGGTAATTATGTCATAAGAATTTATGCTGAAGATCTCTTAGGAAGAAATTCCTCACTCACTTCTTACATCAGTGTGGTAAATGCGGTCAACATCCCTCAAACAACAACTACCTTTCTTCAATCAACCACAAAAGAAGAGGAATCAAAACCATCGAATAATATTTTCAAATGGATTAAGAACTCAAAGCTATTCTCTAACATTATTGATAGAATTAAGAAGAAGCCTATTCTTGCCATCGCATTCTTTTTACCCCTCTTTTCTCTTCCTATTGTTTTTCTCCTCTCAACAAGAAAGCCAAGAGAAAAAGAGGGAACAAATATAGAAAAAAAGTTTGAGGAATGTTTTATGGGGCTTGAAGATATTAGGAACATCATCAACAATTCATTAGAAATTTCTGATATCAATCAAATGAAGGATAGGGTGAGGATGATTTTAATTAGTTTAGAAAAAATGGAAAAAGAACCTTTGAAGAAAACCATAGATCTGATAAGTTTAACAGATGAAAGATTTAAAGAAGAGTTGAAATTTTTCTTAGAGGGAAAGGAAGGGGAGATAAAAATCATACAGACACAAAAAGAGGAGTATTTGCAAGAAATATATAAATTGCTAAAAGATTGTTTGAGTGAAGAAAGTTTGGAAAATATAAGAGGAAATTTGGAGACCGTGAATACATTGATAAGAAAGTTTAGAGGTTTAATTGAGAGAGAGGTGAGCATCTTGAGTGAAGCTTTAAGTGAGATAGAGTATAAGTAAAAGTATGAAGAAAAACTATTCTGCGAGGTGAGAGTTTGATTGAGGAAATGGTTTGGGCTGAAAAATACAGACCAACCAGGTTGAGTGAAGTGATAAATCAAAAACATATTATCGAAAGAATAAAAGCTTTTGTGAAAGAGAAAAACATACCACACATGCTTTTCGCTGGTCCTGCTGGTACAGGAAAAACAACTGTAGCTCTTTGTATTGCTTATGAGCTGTATGGAAAAAATTGGAGGCAAAACATCTTGTCTACAAATGCAAGCGACGAAAGAGGAATAGATGTGATAAGGGGGCAAATAAAAGACTTTGCAAGAACAAAACCAATAGGCGATGTTCCTTTCAAAATAATAATCCTCGACGAGGCTGATAATTTGACTGCAGATGCCCAACAAGCTTTGAGGAGAACCATGGAATCTTTCAGTTTGGTTACACGATTCATCTTGATTGGGAATTATTCAAGTAAAATAATTGAACCAATTCAAAGTAGATGTGTTGTATTCAGATTTAAAGCTCTAAGTGAAACTGATGTAAGAAAATATATTCAAAGGATTGTTGATGGAGAAAAATTGAAAATAACAGAAGATGCAATAAATGCTATAATTTATCTTGCCGAAGGTGATTTAAGAAAAGTTGCGAACTTGCTGCAGGCTTCTGCAGCCTTAGGAGAAAAAATAACAGAAAATGTAGTTTATGATGTTGCTTCGCAAGCTAGACCAACAGATGTGAAGGAGATGTTGGAATTGGCTTTAAATGGTAGATTTGAAGATGCGAGAAAGAAACTGCAAGATATGCTCTTGAGGCAAGGTTTGTCTGGAAGAGATGTGATAAAAGAAATTCACAAACAAATTTATTCTTTACCTATTTCAGAAGAAGCTAAAGTGCAGCTTGTTGAAAAATGTGGTGAATACGAGTTCAGGATTTCTGAAGGTGGAGACGATTTAATTCAACTCGAAGCACTCTTAACTCAATTTCTACTTTTCTCCAAAAAGTGAGTAGATGCTTTTAACAGAAAAATATAAGCCAAAAAATTTGAGGGAATTTGTGAACCAGAAAGAAGCTTTACACACTTTCTTAAACTGGATAAAAAGATGGAAACCTGGTAGCAAAGCCTTGCTTTTTTATGGCATGCCAGGAACTGGAAAGAGTTGTTTGGTTTACGCTTATGCAAATGAAAAAAATTTGGAATTAATTGAGATGAATGCAAGCGATTGGCGAAGTGCTTCACAAATCCAGGAGGTTTTTGGCCAATCCATGAGGCAAGCATCTTTGTTTAGAAAGGGGAAGCTTTTTTTGATTGATGAAGTTGATGGGATTGCAGGAAGGGAAGACTTGGGTGGTGTTGGGGCAATAATAAAAATAATTAAAGAATCTAGATTTCCTGTGGTGTTGACGGCAAACAATCCATTCAACCAAAAGCTTAGAGAGTTGAGAGAATATTGTGAGCTAGTTGAGTTTAAAAAGATTCACGTCTTGGATATAGAAAAAAGATTGAAGGAAATATGTGGAAAAGAAAAAATAAAATACGAGGAAGAAGTTTTGAGAGAAATAGCTAAAAGGTCTGAAGGGGACCTAAGAGCTGCTATAAACGATCTTGAAATTGTGGCAAGGGGGAAAAAAGAAATAACCATAGAGGATTTAGAAGCCTTGGGCTATAGAGAAAGAGAAAAAAATATTTTTGATGCACTCAAGATGATTTTTAAAACAAAAAGTGCTTTGGCAGCAAAGCTCTCTATTGCTGAAGTTGATAAAGACCCTGAAGAAATTTTCTGGTGGATTGAAAACAACATTCTTAGAGAATACGAGAAACCTGAAGAAATTGTTAGGGCATTTGATTTATTAAGTAAAGCCGACATTTTCAGGAGAAGAGTAGCCCTTAGACAAGATTGGAGCTTTAGAGCTTACATGATTGATCTTATGACGGCTGGAATAGCAATTTCAAAAAAAGAAATGTATCACAAATTCACGAAGTACCAATATCCAAGCAACATCATGCTTCTAGGAAGAACGAAATCTTCAAGGAAAGCTACAACTGAAATTTTAGGCAAGCTTTCTAAAGAGTTACACGCTTCTCAGAAAAAAATTAAATCAGAATATCTTCCTTTCTTGAGAATAATTTTAAAAGACAAGAAAAAATTGGGTGAGTTTGCTTCTTCTCTTGGTGTAGAAAAAGAAAGTTTGAAGTCTTTATTAGAATGATTTACTCTCTATAAAAGATTTTTTGATGTAAGATGAGGGAGACCTTAAACTTATGTTGAAAGATACAGTTGCTCCAGCAGAGCTGCAGCTTACAATCCCATAATCAAAAACTAAATCGAAAGCTTCAAAGGAGGCAAAATTCCTAACAAATAATTTATATTCTTCCAAATTGAATTGCAACTCTTCACAACTTCTGCTTAAAGCAACAGTCTCTTTTGCTTTTTCAACTATGTTATTGAAAATGAAAAAGTCATTTCTCATGACAATTGAGGAAGTATCTGTTATTGTGTAAGGTTCAATCCATTGGCTGATGTAAAAGATTGTGGTAACTATGGCAAAAGCCGAAAGCAAGAAGAATTGAGCCTTCCTAGATTTTAATGAATTGCGCATGGGGGACTCCATCAATTAAAATTACATTTTCCTTAACAATAAAGCCATTCTTACAAGCAAGCTCAACTATTCTCTTTCCCATCAAGTTTCCTATGGTAGCCTTGCTCAAAAGCTTTAGAGCATCGTCTTCATTCACGAGACTCCCACCATAAAATTTCTCACTCACATTTATAGTTATCTTCTTATCTTTCATCTTGAGCTTCTTTCCCAAAAGCTCTCTATCACACATCACCACCACTACATCCCTTTTATCCTTAAAAATATTACACCAAAACATCTTAATCCCTCAAATGTTTTCCAAAGGATATTTGGCTCCACAGGCTTCACAAACCAGAAAAACTACCCTATCCTCTTTCACAAGTTTTGTGTCAGGTTCACCACAAACCTTACAATACACAAATTTTTTGATGTAGGAGTTAAGCTTTTCTTGAAGCAAACCACTTGGGAGTTTTCTCTGAAAAACCAAGGAAGAGCCTTGAATCGAGCCTGGGGTTGCAAGCTCTTTCAAAAGGTATTTGGATAAATGGGTGACATCTCTTCTCAAAACATCAGCTATTTCCCCAAAATTCTTGAATATTGTTTTTATACCACTGAATTCAAGTTCAACACTTGGAACAACAAACCTTTTTTTCTCTTCACCTTTCTTTGGTAATTTTTCCATTGCCTTCTTCAACAATTCTTCATAATTCATGTTCCCACTTTTTTAAAGAAGCCTGGCCTTGGTTCAAAAAGATCTCCTGAATTCAGAAGCTCATTTATAGTGTTTTCAATCACCCTTTCTGGCAGATCAATCATCTCAAATATTTTACTCATTTCCACACCCTCGCCCCTGTCCATACTTGCTATTATTTCAAGTATTTTTGGCTTATAATCTATATCCCTCACAACTTTTAAGTTTTCTCTAATAACACTTAAGCTTTCCTCATCCAACCCATATTTTCCTTTCACATATTCTTTCAACTCCTCTTCCGACATCTCTTCAAACAAACTTTTTATTTCCTCCACCATTTTCTTCTTTTCTTTCAAATTTTTCAATATTTCCAGCTTTCTCAAAATTTCGTAATTAGGGTCTTCAAGCTTTCTCACGATTTCTACAGCCACATAGATTTCACCATTATATTCTTTCAACTTACCAATCACAAGCAACAAGTCGCCATTTGAAATGTTTTTTATCAATTTAACATCGCTTCCAAAAACTTTTGCCCTGATAGAAGCAGTACCATCTTCTATTGTGAGGCTTCCATAACTTTCGTCTTCTGAAATGAATAAATTGGTTAAAGTGCCTATCAAATTCACTCTTGAAATTTTTTCTCCAAATGGTGTAATCACATAGTTCGGTTTCATCTCTACCTTATTACCGTGGAAAAATACACCATTAACTATATCAAAAATTCTAACCTTTTTTGATACACTTCTTTTCTTTTCCACGATTAAAATTAGTTATTAAAATTAAATATCCTTTTTACATTTTTTGCAGAATTCCCACCCTAGGTTCGAACAAATCTCCCTTATTTTTCAATTCATTCAAAATCTTCTCAACATCAAATTCTTTGAGTCCCCTATCTTTTGCAATTCTGATTATATCTTCTTTGGGAATGGCATTTCCCATAGTTTTTGATAATTCCTCTATGATATCCAACACAATCCTTATTTTACCCCTTTCTGATGCAGTTGTTCTGCCTTCAAGCCTGTCAACATCAAGTCTTCCAGTTTCAATTTCAAATCCAAATTCTCTCAGCGAAGCTTTCATCAAGTTTATGGCTCTTATAGCATCTTCCCTTGTTACAACATCTCTCAATTGAACTTTTGCGGAAGCTTCTGCTAACCTTATTAAAGCTTCATATTGCCTTAGTGTTATGGGCACAGCGGCTTCTTCGGTACTAGCTTTTTCTCTAAGACTGACGAAGAAATTCTTTATTTCTTCACCAGCTTCTCTAGATAGCTTTGGATGGCAATTCTTCCTTGCATAAGCTATATATTTCTTAAGAAACTCTGGTTCTATCACTGGCTTTACTTCCTCCTCTCCATAATGTCTTGCTTTGAGTATGTGCTCAGCAACTTTAGCATCAACTTCAGGGTTTGGCACATCACGCAAAGCAAACTTTAAATCAAATCTTGAAAGTAAAGTCTCAGGAACATCTATCTGTTCTTTTATCGGCAAATAAGGATCAAACCTCCCAAGCTTTGGGTTACCACCAGCAAGAATTGAAGTTTGTGCTGGTAAGGTAGCCACTATATTTGCCTTGGCTATGCTTATACTCTGTTGTTCCATTGCTTCATGCAAAGCGATTTGATCACTTTTCTCCACTTTTTCAAATTCATCTATAGCACAAAGTGATTTGTTGCACATAACCAAAGCACCAGCCTCAAGAACCCAACCTCCCAAAAATTCTTCATCTCTAACTACAGTTGCTGTTAAACCAGCAGCTGTTACACCCTTTCCACTCACATATCTCCCTCTAGGAATCAAAGTTGACACAACCTTCATCAAAGCACTCTTGGCAGTCGATGGATCTCCAACTAACAATATATGGATATCTCCCCTAACCCTCGATTTATCTTTTTGTACATGCGGCTCACCACCAAACAATTGTAGCACTATAGCTTCCTTTATCTCTTCCAATCCATACAAACTAGGTGCTATCGATGCTACAAGCTTTGAGTAGATTTCAGGGTCTTTCGCAAATTCCAGAATTTTCTTCTCATCTTCGGGAGTTATTTCTAGTTCTTCCCACTCAACTTCCACGCTTTCAACAGAATTCGCATCAATGTAAATTTCAAGTTGTCTAGATCTTGTACCTTTAACCCTTCTTGGGATTTGTTTTAAGACACCAACAACCCTTATCCTATTTCCCGGATCAGTCTTATTCTGCATTTTTGGTGAGGTCAGGTCTTCTTTCAAGAAAACCATTATCTCAGAAGGCCTTTCCCCACTTGTTATCTCAAAAGGTTCTTCAATTGTTATCCATCTGGCATCATAAAGCTTTTGGTCTATCAACTTGAAATTCTTCCTATTGCCACACTGGCATTCAGTTGGCGGTTTTATAAACCTTTCAGTTTGTATGACATTTATTTTTGATCCACATTCACCACACTGGAAAATTGCCTCCGAAACTTCTGGCCTGATTTCACTTGCCCTCTTGACAATTCCGTCAACAGATATGAGCTTGTTTATGTGTTCTGCTCTTATATTCCTTATCCTAATTTGTCTATCTTCTGGCAAGTTGAAAAATCTTACCCTTATGTTTATGTTGCCTGGCAAGTCTATTTGCTTTAAAGAGTCTTCAATTGCAGCTAAGACTTCTTCAGGATTTTCAAGTAAATAATCTGCAAGCTCGGGGTTGAATTTATCTAAAGTTAGAAAATCGATAAGCAGAGATTTTCTACCTTCAGTTGTAGCCGAAACCAGTTCATTGTAGAAATATTCTTTAAGGAATTCAGCAAACTTTTCAACTATCTCTTCCCTCTCCATGACAATTATTTCTTCGCGCTTATTAATTTTAAGTTTTTTGGAATAGTGAAAAAAGTAAAAAATGGGCAAAATCTTCGCAGTTTATTCTTTGATTATTGCTTTAATTTCTTTTAACCTCTTGTAAACTTTCTCTAAAGCGGTTCTCACATCTTTCACACTTCTCCCGCCGGTGCAAACTATTTTACCAGAGCCAAAAAACAAGAATGCAACTTTCGGCTCATCCATTCTGTAAACAAGCCCTGGGAACTGCTCAGGCTCATATTCTGAATTTTCAAGCTTGAGAGCAATTGTATCTAAATTAAGGTTTCCATCTATCTTTGCAGAAGCCACTATATTTTCAACTTGTATTTTAAAGTTTTTTGGAACTTGAATTCCCACGCTTCTGATCACAGAAACTATTTTTTTAAAGACGGTGTTAACATCTTCTATATTTCTCGCCCCAGTGCAAACTATTTTACCAGAGCCAAAAATTAAAGCAGCTGCTTTCGGTTTCTCCATTCTGTAAACAAGCCCTGGGAACTGCTCAGGCTCATATTCTGTTCCTTCGAGCTTTGAAACTATTTTTTCAAGAGGCACTTCCACATGTAGAGAAGCTGAAGCAACTATATTTTCAATCCTTATCTTGAAATCAGACATAATATCACTACCTATATTTATATTTTGCTAAAAGTATTTAAAGGGCTTTTAAATAAACCTTTATTATGATAGATTTTCTTCTCTCATTTCTCAAAGAATATGGTTTGATTGCACTTTTCTTAGGTTCCTTTTCTTCTAACTTCTTGCTTTTTCCCGCTTTTGTGGAACTTTCTTGTATAATTTTTCTCAGCCTCAATTTTTCACCACTTTCTATATTTCTTTCTCTAATCTCTGGCTCAACTCTCAGTGGGGTGTTGAGTTATTATTTCGGTTTTTTTGGTTCAGAGAGTTTGTTAAAATACAGGGGAAGAATGAAAGATATGGAAAAAATAATAAAAAGATATGGTAGCTTCTCGGTTTTTTTGGTTTCTTTTCTTCCCGTTCCCTTTCCATTTGCAGTTTTTGCCATGTTGGTTGGTTTTTTGAAGATGGGTTTGAAATCCTTTTTGCTTGCAATGAGTGCTGGGAAAACCTTAAGAATTTGCCTTTCGCTTTTTATACTCACTCTTGGAATTGAAGTTTTAAAGACCTACCACCTAATCTAGAGATAACTTTCAAATTCTAACAAGAATGAGTTGAGCTTGAACAAAGGAACTATAAAAGTATTACCTTCTTTAATTAAATCTTCTTCCATTAGTGTTAAAATCAAAGGTATAATTTCAAACTTGCTTGCAATCTTTAAACTTTCTCTTAAGATTGGATTTTTTTCCAAAAATCTTTTCATAACTCTAGTCCTTTTTTCTTGCTCTTTTGCACTTCTTTTAATGGCAGATTTCTTATATCTGCCACCCAACCATCTCTTACAATCGATACAAAAAACAAAATTACTTTTTACTGCTACGATATCTATTTCGTATCTTTTCCTTGTTTTTAGTCTAAAATTTCTCCTGACAAAAAACTCGTGCCTCCTGAAAATTTCAGCAACAACTTCTTCAAATTCTTTCCAACCAAAATTCTCCAGAACTTCTTCTATTGGCTTTTCTTTTGCTAACTTTTCTATTTCTTCAAGCCCAATCATAATAATATAAAGATTAAATTTTATGATAAAAGGTGATGCCTATCTTAATTTGTGGAATTGATGAGGCGGGAAGAGGTGCTTTAATCGGCCCAATGGTTATAGCCGGAGTTGTGGTAGAGAAGAGAGATGAGAAGAAACTTAAAAGAATAGGGGTGAGGGATTCTAAGACTTTATCCCCAAGAAGAAGAGAAGAGCTCGCCAAAAAAATAGAAGAAATAGCAAAGAACATAATTATCCTAAGGGTTCAACCTTGCAGGATAGATGCTTATCGTGCTAAGGGGATAAATTTGGATAAAATAGAAGCCATGAAGATGGCGGAGATAATTGAGATGTGTGGTGCAAAGAAAGTTTTTATCGATTCCTTGGAACAAAATACAAAGAGGTTCGAAAATCTTATTAGGAGTTTTTTGAAAGAAAAAGATGTTGAGCTTGTTGTTAAAAATTATTTGGATGAATCCGTTCCTGTTGTCTCGGCCGCTAGTATAATTGCTAAAGTTGGACGCGATGCTGTGGTGGAGGAGATAAAGAAGAAGGAGGGAGTGGATTTTGGTATAGGCTATAGCCACGACCCCAAAACCATAGAATTTCTTAAAAGATTGATAAAAGAGAGAAAAGGTAAGCTTCCTTCTTATGTTAGACAGTCCTGGATTACAATCCAAGAGTTAAAAAAGAAATCTCTCCAACAAAAAATTAAAGATTTCTTTAAGAAAGATGAAAAATGTAAAGAGGGGGAGAATGAAAATTGAACAAAAGATAGTGGGCATCTACACAATCCTAGGTTTAATTTCAGGATTCATAGCAAACCATTTACATACAACCTTTGGATCAATAATCACACTAGCAATCTCATTTGCCATTTATTTCATTTCTTTACCCCCCTTCTTGATTTTCGTGAAGAAGAAAAATGTGTTACTCTACAACAGCTCAATTACTTTCTTCCTATGCTGGCTAACTGTTTGGGTTTTACTTTATAACTTGGGTGTTTAAATGAAAAAAATTTACATCAGAGAGCTGAATAGGTTTGTTGGTAAAAAGGTGAAACTATTTGGCTGGATTCACGACGTTCGACTTTTGGGAAAAATCAACTTCTTGCTTTTGAGAGATAGAGAAGGGATAGTCCAGGTTGTTGCCCAAAAGGGAAAAATTCCTGAAGAAACTTTCAACTCTATAAAAAAATTGCATCAGGAAGATGTTGTTTCAATTGAAGGAAAGGTTGTTAAGAGTAAGGTAAAAAGAGGGGTAGAGGTTTTATTGGAAAATATAGAAATTGTGAACAGGGTGCAACCCCCTCTCCCCCTGGACCCAAGATGGGTAACACCAGCAAATTTGGACACGAGGTTGGAATGGAGACCATTAGATTTAAGAAGAAAAGAGAATCTTGCTATATTTAAAATCCAAGCAAAAATTGTTGAAGGTATGACGGAATTTTTGAGAAAAGAGAACTTCTTACAAGTTTTTACACCATCTATAATTGGTGGAATCTCTGAAGGTGGGGCCGATGTTTTCAAAATAGATTTCTTCGGGAAAGAAGCTTTTTTAAGGCAAGACCCACAGCTACACAGACAGCTTTTGATATTAGCAGGGTTTGAAAGAATTTTTGACGTGGGTCCAAATTGGAGGGCAGAGCCTTCTGACACCCCTTACCATTTGGCAGAGCACAGAAGCATAGCTCCTGAGTTTGTGTTGAAGGATGAAAGTGATGTGATAAAATTGGAGGAAGAGATGGTGAGGTATGGGATAAAAAAAGTTGTGAAAGAATGTGGAGATGAACTTGAAATCCTTGGTAAGGAAATAAAAATTTCAAAAAAACCATTTCCAGAGCTAAGATTCCCAAAAATCTATGAAATATTGAGGGAGTATGGTAAAGAACTTCCCTTTGGGTCGGACCTCGATAAAGAAGCTGAAAAAATATTGTCAAAACATGTTAAAGAAAAATTCAAGCACGATTTCTTCTTCATAAACAGATTCCCTTCAAAAGTCAAGCCTTTTTATGTAATGCGTGTAGATGAAGAGCCTGAATGGGCAAGGAGCGTTGATTTAATCTTTAAGGGGTTGGAAGTTTCTTCAGGGGGTCAAAGGGAGCATAGGTATGAGAAAATAATTAAGCAAGTGAGAGAAAAAAATATGAGCTTGGAGCAAATAAAATGGTTCACAGAACATTTCAAATACGGTGCCCCACCACATGGAGGATTTAGTCTTGGTTTAGAAAGATTCACGATGCAATTGCTTGATATAAAAAATATAAAAGAAGTTACCCTTTTCCCAAGATATGTAACAAGAGTATCACCATAGTTAAAATTTCTTTTTCAAGAATAGCCTAACAGCTTCAACATGAGAACATGATTTTTCTTTGAGAGCGAAATAAGTGCAATCACATAAAAACTTTTTACTCTCTTTTTCAAAAATTACTGAATGTTCTTCAGTTTCCCCCTGAACTGTGAAGTGAATTCTTTTGTCAGTTTCAAATTCTTTTCTAACTTTTTCTTCTTCAAACAATTTTCTTGCCTTAGCTTTAATTTCACTCGAAATTTTCATCAATTGAATATTGTGGTCAAGATTTAAATTGATGAAAAAATAAAAAGAAATTGATGAAAAAATTTTGTGATATTTGCAAAAAAACTGTACGTGAGGTAGGAAGACTTTATCGTTACCGATTTCTTGATGTTTGTAAAAAATGTAGGGAAAAACTGAAAAAGAATAGGAGATTAACATAAATTATGGAAATTCCTGAAGAAATTTTTAAGAAGCTTAAAAAACTGAAAGCAAAAAGAGTTTTTGTTCAATTTCCTGAAGGCTTGAAACTTAAGATACAGGATATAGCTAAAGAGCTTGAGAGAAGAGGCTTTCAAGTTTTTCTATGTTTGGAGAAGTGTTTTGGTGCTTGTGATGTGAGAGAAAAAGAGGCCGATTTCTTAAATTGTGACGCTATTCTTCATATAGGTCATGAGAAGTTTTTACCCAAAACTAAAATTCCTGTTGTTTATTGGGAATATTTCCTTGACGCAGACCCAACCCCAATTTTGGAGAAAGAGTTTGAGAAGTTGAAAGGTTTCAATAACATAGGGTTGATAACAAGCATACAGTTCGTCAAGATTTTGCCCAAAGTGAAAAAATATTTGGAAAAAAGAGGAAAGAAAGTTTTTTTACACAAAGCATTGCAATATCCAGGCCAAGTGCTTGGTTGCAACTTGAAAGCAGCCAAAATCATAGAAAAAAAGGTTGATTGTTTTCTTGCAGTTTCTGCAGGAGAATTTTATGGCTTTTCTCTAACTCTAGAAACACCGAAGCCTGTGTTGAATTTGGATTTAGAAAGAAATGAAATTTATAGCCTGGAGAGTTTAAAAACAAAAGTATTAAAAATTTTGGCATGGAACAAATCTGAGTTTAAGAGTGCTAAGCATGTAGGCATACTCGTCAGTTGGAAAGGGGGGCAATATAAATCTTACGTGTTTGATGTAAAAGCTAAATTAGAGAAATTGGGTAAAGATGTTTATGTTTTGGCTATGGATGAAATAACACCAGAGAAAATAGAAGGTCTACACTTAGATTTCTTAATTAACATGGCATGTCCCCGTATAGCTCTGGATGACCTGGAGAGATACTCTATCCCAATAGTCAATATAGACCAAATCCTCGAAGATTTAAAGCTAAATTCTCTTAAGGAGAAGGATTTAAATATTAGCAATTCAAATAAAAAATGTTATTTACTTGATTAAAAACTTCCGAGGCTAAAAAATGGAGCTAAGGATTATAAAAGAGGATGAAAAGACACTCTTCATAGAGGTTGTTGGTGAAACCCACACACTTACAAACACAATCAGAGAAGCTTTGTGGGAAGATAAAAATGTTTCTGAGGCGGCTGATGTTAAGGAGCATCCTTACTTAAGTCAACCAAAGATTTTTGTAAGAGTTTCTAAAGGTTCTCCCAAAGAGGCTTTGGAAAAAGCTGCTGAGAGGATAGCTGAAAAAGCGAGAGAATTTAAGGAAGAATTCAAGAAAGCTTTGAAAAGTTAATTCAGCAAATTTTTCTCCCAACTTCTTTCAAAAGCGTGGAATTAATGTAAATTGAAGAATTTGTCCTTGTTGCTATGGCAATAGCATCACTAGGCCTTGCATCTAGACTTAACACAGTATTTTCTTGTCTTAAAATTAGCTTGGAATAGAAAGCATTTTCCTTAAGCTCAGTTATCTTAACCATAACAACTTCTATTCCCAAAGAATTGAAAGCATCAACAACTATGTCATGAGCGTTTGGTCTTGCCACATATACTTTTCCAACCCCTCTTTGAATAGATTCTGCCTGGCTAGCTTCAACAGTTGCAACCAACTCATAACAATCTGTCCTTAGGTTCACAGCGGCAACATTTCCAAAGATATTTATTTCAATATTTTCGACCTTTGAAAAACCAGTGGTAGAGAGTTCAGGTAAAAGAATTGGCTGCAAAATTCTCTCCACCTTCCTTGGCCAAAGAATGTAAGTGGTTAGAAAAACAATAACGAGCAAAAGCAGTATATAAAGGATTTTGTATTGACTAGAATGTTTTTTCCACTTATATTTCATATTTATTTCTTCTTTTGGCGAAAATAAAAGCTTTTTATACTAAAAAAATCAAATAAAAATTATGAGTCCAAAAGCTATAAGCCCTATGATAGCTACAATCTTGTTAATAGCTTTCACAGTAGCTGTGGGTGGTATAATAAGTGTTTGGTTGACAGGTTACACGAGAACAACAGGAGCTGCTGTTTCAGGGGCAACAGAAGATCAGATAAAATGTTCAGGAACCTACCCATATGTCTATTATGTTACAGACAAAGCAGTTTTCATAATGAATCCAGGTAGCGAGAACATAAGTGGTATTGTATGCATGGCCGGGAATGGTACCTCACTTGGGGGGGTGGATATAGATCCTCTTGTTCCCGGGAATATAACAAGCAAAACTTGGACAAGGGGGAACAATAATGCAGTTGTTTGTTCAGGCAGATGTAGATCAATAGGAGTTTCAGGAGAATGCAGAACAGGACAAACCTGCTGGGCATCATAAAAGTTTCTATGAGTTCAGGGCTATAAATTGTGATAGTCAATATAAATGTAGTCAGCAATAGCTACAACTCACGATATCTTTTTTCCCTTTTTAACACTTTTTAGCAAAAGAATATTTTTATTAAAGGCTTGTTACTCAACTCACCAATCTTTTCTATACATATTTTATGAGTGCCTTTACTAAATCTTATATTACCCATGAGAACTATCTTACCATATTCTAAAACAATCTGATAGTTTGAAGCTTTGGCATTGTAATTTTCTTTTATTTCTTCTTCACTTAAAGCTCTGTTGTAAATCCTAACTTCATCTATTGTACCATTGAAAATAGTGGAAAAAGAGTCTTTTCTACCAATATATAAATCACGAGTAGGATATCCCCCTAATGTTAATGATGTGCTTTTTTGTGCAACTTTACTACCATTTAAGTAAAGTGCTTTATATCCATTATTCCAAATTGCAACTATATGGACCCATCTATTTTGATAACCATTAGCATTAAAATACAAATCATCGCCTTGCGTACCGTTTGAATTTCTCCAATACATATAGTAGCTATCACCGCGCCAAAATAACATCCATCCTCTTGCATTTCCTTCCCCATTAGATACTATACCTCTTTCACTTCCACTACCATTAAAATAAACCCAGGTGGCTATGGTAAAAGCAGAATCTGAAGCGAAATTGAAACTACTCTGAGGAATGCTTACATAATCATCCACTCCATCAAAACTCAAAGCTCTACCAAACTTACCCTCAACCCATTCTGGACATCCAGCCGATGGCGGATTGCTACAAATTGAACTTCCATTGTAAAGTGTGCCATGATTTCCATAACCAGAGCTATCTTCAGCTTTTGTTCCATTTCTTTCGTTCAAATTCCAATATCCAATCAAACCAACAGAATTCATCCCAGCAGTATACTTTAAATTTCCCACTCTTTTGAGCATAGGAGCGGCAAAAGGACTGTGTTTCAACTCAATATTAAACTGAAGAGCTCCAGTAAAATTTCCACTAGTGTTAATTATTTTATAATTACCATCAGTAACTTTCAGCACAACAGTTCTCAGACTTCCCCTCCCCTCAGAAGCTACTTCTCTTATCAAGTTATCCAAGAGACGCATGTTCTGTTCAGCTTCATTCATCACACCAGCTTCATAAGCCCTATCAATTGTGGGCTTCACAACATTCATCACAATATAAGTTGCAGAGATAGTGATTAATATCAAGAAAACAGTCGAAATCACAGGTGAAATTCCCTTCTTCATCAAATAGAAATTGTTTTACTCAAGTTTATTTCTTATCTTGTTAGAATGTTTCTACAATCTTTGAAAACTCATCCCTATTTTCAACTCTAAAACTTTTCATCCTCAAGTCAAAGAAGCCAATAAATTTACTTTTCCCAAGCTCAACAGGAATTACAATTCTATACTGTTTGCTTTCTTTAGAGGTGGTGTAATTCACGTTTAAAGTGTAGTTGAAATCTGAATTTGTGTTGAATGTAAAGCCACTCTTAACACTTTTCCCGTCTTCAACATTGTAATGTTGCTCCACGCTACCATTGAAATCTAATATTAAATTTGTTATAGTTTCACCGAGGAAATTGTAAACAGTAACATTTAAGTCAGAGTCAACAGAAGCTGTAGCATTTTTATAGGTAGATTCAACTGCTATTCCATTTAGCTCTATTGCTCTGCTTTTAAGTCTCTCCCTCACGTACTTCAGATAATTCTCAATCTTTTCACTCTCGTTTTTATTGTAAGAATATTCCACAGTTTTGATAAGGCTATTTTTCACATTCAAAAATTCCTTTCTTTCTACACTCACCTCAAGGTTGCGCCTATCTTCAATTATCCTAGAAAGATTTAGGCTGCTCTTTATCAAGAAAAGAACTAACACGAGTATAGTTCCAGATATCAAGAAGAATTGCCCCTTCATCTCCCTCGCCATAAATAAAGCCAAATTTCCCTGGGTTCGACATGTGTAGCATTTCCACCAATAAAATAACCAACAGAAACAATTTTTTCTGAGGAAATGTTTGGTTCAATACAGGTTTGGTCGCACACCACAACTTTATAATCAAGACCAATGGGTAAAATTCTACCTAGTTTGCTTTCAATTTTTTCACTTTCATTAGCCAAAACATAATTTACCAGTTCATTTGAATCATCCAATGCTTTCAAAGCTTCAATTCCTTTAAGCCTCCATATAACAGTTTCAACATCTGGAACCTTTTCTTCGGTGAAGAGTGCAAAGTAAGCAGTTAAAACTAAAAGAATTGCAACCAAAGCTTCAAAACTTTTAAGTATTCCTTTCATGATATCTCCACCTCAAATACATAGCCCTTAGGTATCGTTTGTACAACATTAGAATAGCTCAAATTTCTTAATGCAAGAAGTTTATCCACCGAAATAGCTTGAAGCTCTTGGATAGGGTAAGTCTGAAATGTATAGTTGCCCACATTTACAGGGAATTCAACCGAATAGGTTGGTGCCAAGACATTTTTTTCAGATGAGAAATACAAGAAGAAAAATTTGGATTGATAAGGCTCAAGGCTAAGCTTAAACACAACTTCCCCTTTTTTAAGAAAGTTCCCACAAAAGCTTTGATTGTAAAGTTGGAAAGGAATTTGAGAGTTTGCATCATATAACCTCACAGTATTATTCATAATTTTTCTTACACAATTTGGATCAAAATCTACACTTCCATTTACAGTTATATCATTTCTATAGCTGCCATTTGTTTCCGTCACATTTATTATAATCACATAAAGTTTGTCCATCAATCCAATTTTTACAGGTGTTAGATTACTCTCCTCCCAATTGCTTGGTATACCCTCACCAGTAAAAAAACTGTTGAAAAAATCAGAGGCTATACTTCTTAATTCAGAATTTTCGGCTATGTTCCTATAGTTAACAAGGTAACTAATCATATAACTAAAAAGTATGCTAATGAAAACAAAGAAAAGACCAGTAGCTATTGCAAAATCCACATGGGTGAAAGCCATCAACCCACCCTTAAAATATCTACAATTATTTCTTGTTCGCCAAGTGTTATGAAATCTTTTATTCTATTATCAAGATTGGATCTGTAGTAAAGGAGGGTGCTGTTTAAACCGTTTTCAATCTTCCCTTGAACCAAAACATCGATATTTGGAACTTCTTGCTCAACCACAACTTCAGGAAATTGTGTTGTTCTCAAGATAATCTTTGCACCAGGAGAAGTGATTATTTGAGTAGCAGGCGAGATTCCACCGATAGTTAGACTTGAGATTTGAATCCAAATTGGGCTAGAAGAGATCAAAAAAATCTCATAATTTCTACCAGAAATTCTAGGTGGCAAATTTAAATTAATTTCAGCAAGTTTAGCAATTTCATTTGGCATTGGTGAATACTTAGAATTTTTTCCACTCTCATAAAGTTTTAAGATGTTGTTTGAAATTTCAAGAGCTAATTGCTTAAGATTGTTCTCAATTTCAGTTTTGAGTTGATTTGTGTAGAGGTTATAAGCTATGACAGAAATTGCAGTTAAAAGTATGATACCAAAGAAAATTGTGAAAACATTTTCTATAACTTCAGCTTGACCTTTTCTCATTAATTAAATTTTGTTATCGCAATATATTTATTAGCCAAAATTCAAATTTAGATTAATGAAAGGAATTTCCCCACTAGTGGCATCAGTCCTTTTGATAGCAATAACAATGTCTGTTGCAGGTATATTGGCTTTTTGGGTTTCAAGTTTTACCACCCAAACTTTACCAAAATACAACAGGACAGAAGAATGTAGATTCTCTAATTTTGAAATATACCACTGTAGTTTGGATAAAAGTACAGGAACAATCACTTTCATACTCAGAAACATAGGCCAATATGAGATTCCGGATCTTACAGCCTTTATTGTATTGAAAAACAACACAGTAACACCAACAATAAGTTTGAACTATTCTCTTATGGTGGGTGAATACAAAAGTTTTGCCCTCCCAAATTCCTCAACTAAAATATCGGCTGAAGAATTTTCAAAACTCATAATCGGAACTTCAGCATGCCCTGAGTTAAGTAAAGAATCTGTTTGCGGTGGATAAATGAAAGGAATTTCCCCCCTTGTTGCTTCTATTCTCCTAATTGCAATAACAGTTGCCGTTGCTGGTTTAGTTGGAACTTGGATTTTTGGTTTTACAAGAACTTCCACACAAACTGTAAAACAGCAAGCAGATATAGAAATAGTCTGCAGTGGAGGGGGAATTTCTCTTTCAGACGTTTGCTACTCGAATAACTATCTTTCAGGCTACATCACCAACATAGGTACAATACCACTTGGAAATATAGCCCTTACAATCATTTATTCAAATGCATCAATTCAGAAGTATTACCTTTCTTTCGGCGGTGGGGCTGTTATACCAGAAACATCTTGCTGTGGTAATTTAACTATGTTTGCGAATGAAAAATACATGTTTAATGTTTCTGCGAATGAAAATTACAACATTATTCGCGTTTCCACAAATTGTACAGAAAGGGTATCAGATGAACGAAAAGCTTCAGAAATTTTGAGTTGTTAGCCCAAAAATGTAAACACGATTAGACCAACAATACTCATAATCAAGCTATGCTTTACACCACTTATAATCCTACCCTCAGCCATCTTCCCTACACTTAAACCTGCAAATCCCCCCTGGAGCAATATCAAATTCCTGAAAAGGTTCTTGTACTCGCCACTCAAATCTCTTTGTGCAGAAGGTGTGACACCCTCAACACTAAAACTCATCAGACTTGGTATCAAAAATCTACCCATAGCAATCATCACACCTAGAAAAACAAAGAATATTATGTAGCCTGTGGTTACTTGAGAATATAAGTACATCGCTCTTTCACTTTTTATTCTCTCTATTTCCGTGCTGGCATTACCAAGTGCTTCAAGTGTGTCAGTAAGATTACCTCCAAACCTGTGACTCTCAATTACTGAAGATATAGTTCTTTGTATCATTTTTGATTTCGTTGCCTTAGCAAAATTGACAAAAGCTCTCTCCACAGGTATACCCCAATCAAGTTGTATTGCCATTTTCTTAACATAGGGATTAAGTTCCTTATAATCATTTTTCCTCAAATTTTTCATGGCTTGTTCCACATTCATCCCCCCTCTTGTTAATTCTATAAAATCTCTGAGAAATGCGGGAAACATATTTTCAATAATTTTAAGTTTTCTATAGTTCAAATATTCGAGCAGGACTATTGGCATAACAAACATTATGCAAGCAAGGATGTTGATAGTGGAAAAGATGTTTGGAATTTCACTCAAGAATAGAAAGTTGAGGGCTACTATTCCCAATACAACAAAAGCGTTCAAAACTATAAGCAGCAAATACTTCTTTTCTATCTTCATATTTGAACCTCGATTCCACTCAAGAATAACAAAAAGCCTATGTTGATTACCGGGACCAAAATGTATATACTAAGCTTCATTAAGTCAAAAATTTCAAAACCAGCTAAAGTGGGTTGAATCATATTCATCACAGCAAACAAGGAAATAATGAAAAGAGGAGCAGCTATTAATATTCCTGTGTAAAACTCTGCAACTGTGGTTAGTTGTTGGATGAACTTTTCTCTCTTCATTCTCCACTCGAAGAGCGCTTGTTCTCCCATAGTCTTCAAGAAAGTCTTTACATTACCACCAGCTTCTATTGTTGTGGCAAAACCTAGGAGAACTTGCTTGAATTGATCACTAGGCGACCTATTTGCACACTCTTTAATAGCAGTTAACGGGTCAATGCCAAATTCATCAATATTCTTAACTATTTTTCTCATCTCTCCCGAAATTTCACCATATTCTTTGAAATTAGCGAGAAGTCTGAAGACAACATATGGTGGAATTCCGGATTCTGCTATTGCCCCCATATGTGTTAGAGCAAAGGGTAAATTTGCTTCTATATCTTTTTTCCTCCTTTCGGCGCGCTGAGAGGGATAAAAAATGAAAACAATGAGAGTAACCACAGCTATGAGAAAAGAACAGAAAAAAGAATAAAGTATCCTCAGAAGAATCTGAAGTTGGATTATACTCAAAGCTACGAAAGAAACTATAAAGCTTAAGATGAATGTTACTAAAGAAAAAAAGATTACAAGACTGGCATAAGTTCTGTGGCTGATTTTTATATCCGCCTTTGACAGATTTTCCTTGAGAATAGAAAAAAACTCTGGATATTTGTCTACAATCCAGCCAAAGTTTGAGGTCGAAAAACCTTTAATAGATTCTAACATCACCTTTCCCTCAAGATTTTAAACCCAAGGATTTGTAATAAGGGTATTCTTTTCCTTTCCCTTTTCTCAACTTTTATCAAAGGTTCAACTCTTGGCTTTCTCGTTTCTTCGGGTTTAATTTCTTCCAATTCTTTTCCCACAATCTCAAAGAATTTCTTCTTATCTTTGCGATAAAGATTCATCATTTTAACAACTTCCACATAATCTTTAATCCCCTTTCTTCTCATCCACTCTAAGATTTTTTCTCTTCTTTTAATTTCTTTCCAAGCTTCTTCCACACTTCCACCTTTTGCTAAAGTCACTTTCTCCACTTTTATACTTTCCCCAACCTTCTCGTGTTCATCTCTCTCAGGGTTCCACCTAAAAATTGTTCTATATTTCACTTCTCCAGTTTTAGGGTCTACTGATTCTATTTCCACAACTTCTCTTACCCTCCTTGCCGACTTTCCCCTTTCTCTTGCATGTACCATCGTCACAACAACATCCAAACCTTCAATCAAAGTTGGTGAAAGTTCTATTGGTGGTGTAGTCAACCTTTTTATCAAAGTTTCAACAGAGCCTGCGTGCATTGTGCTCAGGCTGGGGTGACCTGAACTTATTCCCTGGAACATCACGTAAGCTTCTTCACCTCTTGTTTCCCCAACGATCACATAATCAGGATTTTGTCTGAAACTTTCTTTTAACAAGTCGAAAAGACTCACACCACCATATTTTTCACCAGATGGCATTGGTATACCGAAACCCGGTCTTGCAAGGGTAGGGACCCAATGCTCGTTGGGAATGTTAAGTTCTCTTGTGTCCTCTATGCTTACTATCTTTGCTTCTGGTGGGATGAACATGCACAATGTGTTTAGAAAGCTGGTTTTACCCGTGGCAACCCCACCTATGATAAGTGCCGAGATACCATGCTCCATAAGATACCAGAAATACGCTAAGAGAGAGGGGGAAGCTGTTTTGGACTCAATCTGATCAATAGGTGAAAAAGGTTTTTCACCAAATTTTCTTATTGTTATCACTGGTCCACGAGTTGCAACATCATGAGCTAATGTTGCTGCAACTCTCGAACCATCTGGTAAAGTTCCGTCAAGAATGGGTTCTGCATAGCTTACATATCTTCCACATCTTTGTGCAAGCTTGACAATAAGCTCTCTTAATCTTTCCAAATCTTTAAAAACAACATTGGTCTTGAGAGAGCCATACTTTCTATGGACAACATAAAATGGTATATTCACACCATCGCAGCTTATATCTTCTATATTTGGGTCTTGCATGAATGGCTCAATTTCATTCAAGCCTACAAAGTTTCTGTAAATGTAGTACATTATCTTAGTGTATTGCTCTTGAGCAAGTTTTATTCCTAACTCTTTTATCACTTTTATGACATTTTTTTCCAAATATTCTATGAGCTTTGAGGGTTGCTTGATACTCGAAAGTTCAACGTCAATGAGTTCCATCAAACCTTCAGAAATCTTCTTAAGGATTTCTTCTTCTTTTTCACTTAGTTTTGGTTCCAACACATTGTAAATCAACTCCTTACCTTCAATATTCCATTTGATTTGTGCATAAGCAAAAGGCTCAATTAAAGGATAAATCACATTAATTTTTGTCATTTCGGTTACATCGGGAAATTCGACTATCCTCTTAGGTTTCATCACACCAAATCCGGGTAAGATTTCATTAAGAATTGATTCTTCTTCCCTCCTTCTCCCAACTCCCCTAATTTTCCTATACAAAATTCCTCTCATGCTCAAAATTTTCTTAATCATGCTTCATCTTGGGAAATGTTTTTTCCTCACACTTTTTCCAGGTTCAACTATCCCATGAAATCTTGCGCAAGCTGGACACACCCTTATAGTTTTGGTTATGGTGTGGATGAATCTTTTGTCCACTTGCTGGAGAATTGTGGGATCTGTAATTCTAAACCCTTTTCTCACAACAAAAGTCTTGTACCTTGGTACCTGTCTTCCACAAACGCCACATGTAACTGTTGATTCTCTCCCCCTTGATTTTGTGTGGGCATACTTTCTTCTGTAAGGTGCAGCACTTATTGGCATGTTCTCTAACAAATAGTTAGAGTTTGGAAAATATTAAGTTTAAAGAAGTTCCAATATTTTTGATGGATTAGCTTCTTCAAGCGAGAATTCATTACCTCTTTTTTTAAATCTTTCCAAAACTTTCTCCACAACAGCATCTTCAGGTTCAAACCCTTTCAATTCTTTCAATGACAAAGGAAGAGAAATTAAACCGGTCTTCGAATGCATACCATAAGGGCTTCTCACCAGGCCAAGAGGTTTCATGCTCGATGGATCCAACAAAATCTTATCTTCCCTCTCTTTCTTTGCTAAAGTTTCAGAAGTTGTTATCTTTGGAATTTCTTTATCAACCTCTTTTTGAATCAGCCTGACAAAATCAGAGAATAGGGTGAAATAATTTCTTTCCCTTTTAGTTTTCCCTCTTAAAGGTAAAGGTTGATAATATTCTGGGATTTCAAAATCCTTTATCAAGCTCCAAACTTGAAAACCTCTTGACCCTGAAAATTTCATAGCTGGGTTTAAGTCCAATTTTTCAAAAATCTTATAGGTTATTTCTGCTACTTCTTTAGTTGTTTCCCATGAAACTTTTGGTCCTGGATCAATGTCGACAACAAGCCAATCTGGTCTATTAACTCCAATTTTATGAACACAGGGAATAACATCGATATAATGAATGTTAATGAAGAAAAGCAAGTCCTTGGGAGAATTTAAAACTATTTTTTTACCTCTAAAATCTCTCCTAAAAAACCTTTTTTCAGTAAACAATGCATAAAATCCTATGTATCTATCTTTACAAAATTCAAACACAGTTTCGGCAACGGTTGGATAATATTGTTTGGCCTTATAAACTATAACCCAAGGCTCATTAACTTTTCTTAACTCTGTCTCAATATTTGGCAGCAAATCAGCAAAATATTCTTTCCCCCTTTCAGTTATCCCATATAAACCTCTAACTTGTTCCAAAAAACCTTTTTGAATTAGATTGTTCAAAATCTTTTGAATTTCTTTATCAGAAGAAATTTTCATGTCACGAGAAAGCTTTTCCTTCACATGAGCGAAATCAACTCTTTTGTTAACACCTTTCATCGAGAACATCAAAAGCAAATAGTCTTCTGGCTTAACTACCATAAATTTAAGATTCTAATGGAAATTTAAATATAAAAGCTGAAGAGGAAAGATGAAATTTACTCTTTGAATAAAAATAACTGGTGGAAGCCTTTTATTGCTGGCATGAATATGAAGAGAGCAAATGTCGTATATATTAAAGAAGAAAAAGAAAAATTATAAAAAGGTGATAAAAATAACACTAAAAAATAAACTGAAAAAGATTGGCCCTTGCCTATGGGAATTGCCAAAAGAAGCAAAGCCAGGGATGAAAGTACCAGCATGGCTTTTCTTGTCTGAAAAACTTTTGAAAGAAGTAGAAGAAGGAGCAATAGAGCAAGCAGCTAATGTCGCTTTTCTACCAGGGATTTACAAACACAGCATTGCACTCCCCGATATGCATTTTGGATATGGTTTTCCAATAGGAGGGGTCGCTGCTCTAGATTATGAGGAAGGTGGTTTGAGTCCAGGTGGAATAGGCTTTGATATCAATTGTGGCGTGCGTTTGCTTAGAACAAACCTTACGGTAGAGCAAATAAAACCAAAACTTAAGGAGTTGCTAGAATCAATTTTCCAAAATGTTCCTTCTGGTGTTGGTGAGGTTGGAAAAATTAAGCTAAGCTTTTCTGAGCTGGATGAAGTCTTAGTCAATGGAGCAAGATGGGCTGTTGAAAAAGGTTATGGAACTGAAAAGGATTTGGAGCATTTGGAAGAACAAGGTTGCATGAAAGGTGCAAATCCAGAAAAAGTTTCTAACGAAGCTAAAAAAAGAGGTGCTCCTCAGCTTGGAACCTTAGGAGCAGGAAATCATTTTCTTGAAATCCAAGTTGTGAATAAAATATTTTTACCAGAGATTGCGAAAGTTTTTGGAATTGAAAGAGAAGGTCAAGTATGTGTAATGATTCATACAGGATCAAGAGGTTTTGGTCATCAAGTTTGTACAGATTATTTAAGAATTTTAGAATCAAGGTTTAGAGATGAGCTAAGAAAGCTTCCTGATCGTGAGCTGGTTTATGCTCCTGCTGGGACTCAAGAATGTGAAGATTATTTCTCAGCTATGGCTTGTGCTATGAATTATGCATGGTGCAATAGAAGCATGATCACACATTGGGTAAGAGAAAGTTTTGTTAAGGTTTTGGGTACGAAATTGGAGGATATTGGTTTGGAAGTGATTTACGATGTTACCCACAATACAGCAAAGATAGAGGAGTATGAAATAGAAGGAGAAAAAAAGAAGGTTTATGTACATAGAAAAGGCAGTACACGTTGTTTTCCACCAGGACATCCAGACCTTCCAATAGAGTATAGGAAAGTAGGGCAGCCTGTGTTGGTAGCCGCTTCAATGTCTACCCCCAGCTTCGTGTTAGTAGGAACAGAAAAAGCAATAGAAACTTTTTATTCTACAGTTCATGGGTCTGGAAGAGTAGAATCACGGGCAAGAGCATTAAAGCAGATAAGGGGAGAAGAAGTATTAAAGCAACTTATGCAAAAAGGCATTTTGGCTAAGGCGGCTAGCTTGAAGGTCTTAGCTGAAGAAAGGCCAGAGGCATACAAATTTTCGGTGGAAGTTGTTAGAGCGATAGAGGAGTCTGGTATAAGCAGACGTGTCGCAGAGTTATATCCTCTAGCCGTGATGAAGGGATGATGATTTTAATACGTTCTCATAAAAATTAATAAAATCTTTCCCTTTCTTACTTATTACGTATTTTACTCCTGTCTTCTTTATAAACCTTCTTTTCCTATTATGTAGAAGATAAGAAAGGGCCGTAAAATAATTTAAATTATTTATTATGGCAAATTCTTTCACACTTTTTGGTTTTGTTAAACCGGATAAGCGATTGTAAAGCAAAGAAAATTAATTTGAGGTGAAAAATGCTTTCCCAAATTCCTTTTAAACTCGAGAAGTTGAAGAAAGAAGAAATAGACAAAGAAATAGCTAGAGTAGGTATGATGGCAGAACTTGATGCCATTAACTTATACGAACAACTAGCAACCACCACAAAAAATGAAAAATTGAAGAAAGTTTTGTTGGGCATAGCAAAAGAAGAGAAAACACATGTTGATGAGTTTCAAGCTTTGCTTTTGGAAATGGATAAAGAACAAGAAGAAGAGCTAAAGAAGGGGAGGGAAGAAGTAAAAGAGTTAGGCTAAATGTCAAGAATGACTCTAGCCTTCCAGCTTTCATTCTTTTTTATTTCCATTTTATGATAAGTACAGGCCTTGACATGAGTTCTTGTTTCATGTTTATTTCTATCTATAACTTCTCCTTTACAAACTGCTTTCAATTTGAAATTCTTTTCATCAATCTCAACCTTAAATTCAGAGAAAGCAATATTTTCAGAGTCAACAAAGATTAGCAATTCATTAAGCCAGTTGAACATTAAAGATTCTAAATCCGAACCTTCAACTTCAACCTTTCTTTCAACCTTTGGCTCAATTTGTTTTGTATTTATCATGACTTCAAACATAGCTAAAGCTGCATTAGCAAACAATTCATTCAATTCTTTTCCATAAGCTTCAAAAGCAACATCTGCTGTGGTTATATCAATAAACTTAAACTTTGCCATAATTTATTTTTATGGAAGAAGAATATTTCAATTCTTCCTCTTTAGTAGAATTTTTAAAAAGGAAAGGGGTTCCATTCAAAGTTCATGAGTTTGATGTTGAGGTTAAAACTGCGGAAGATGCGAGTAAGAAAGTTCCTTTAGAAAAAATAATTAAAACCTTAGTCTTGATAGACTCTAACGATGAGCCAGTGGTTGCAATTTTAAAGGCCAATAAAAAATTGAGTTTTAAGAAATTGAAGAAAGTTTTAAAGGTTAAAGATATCAGACTTGCAACATCTGAAGAGGTTTTAAAATTTTCTGGCTATGAGGCTGGAGCAGTTCCTCCATGTTTTTGGAAAAATGTGAAGAAAGTGGTAATGGATTTAGAGGCGAGTAGGATGGATGAATTCTTCGCAGGAGGGGGAAATAAAAACAAACTTCTGGAGATGAAAATGAAGGATTTGATAAATCTTATATCTCCCTTAATTTTTGAGATTGGTGAATAGTTTTTAGTAAAATTTATAAACTAGCTTTTCGAAATAGAAATTAGGAGGAAGTTTAGGTTCAGTAAAACAAAGCGTTCTAACTTCCGAAAGGAAGTTAAGAAACGCAGAGAGCCTAAACCTCACACTTTTTTAGAAAAGCTTAAATAGAGTGAAGATGAGTATTAAAACAGACAATGACTTCTTCTTTTGAGGGAGTCGTTGGTGATAAGAAATGAGTGTTGAAGAATGGTACTCACCAAAAATTTTAAGTTACTTGAGGGGATATCTTCTAAAAGAGCAAAAGTCCTTACAAGTAAGAAGATTCCAGTTAGGTTCAGCATATGACGACATAATAAAATTACAAGGTTATTCTAAATTTAATATGTTTATCCACCTATATTTTCCATGGCTCATGGATACTCTAAAGGAAGCATCCAATCTTTTAACTCGACCAAAAGTTAAATTAATACCAGCTCTTAAAGAAGAAGCTGAAGTTTACCAAAGTTTAATTAAATTTTCTACCCCCAACTTAATTGAGGATATTCTCAAAGAAGTAGGAAGAGGAGAAAGAACAAGAGAGGATATAAGTTTTCCAACAGATTCAGAAGCAATAATACTAGAAGAGACAACAAGAGCATTAGACGCTTTAGATTTTAAAATAGGCCGTAACATATTAATGCAAAATGCACTTGATATATACCAAAGAGATAAAACATTTAAACTAAGTAATGAAAATAGAAAGCTTTTTAAGATTTCTCAAGGCCTATATGAGCTAGACGTGGTATTAAAAATAATAGAAGGAGAGAAAACACTCCCCACTAAAACTTATGTTTATGACTTACCTCCTGTGCTAACTGGTGGAGTTGCGGCTTATATGATAGCTGATGCATGTGAAGGAAGTGTTTTACCACGTGTGATTGAAGAAAGGAACTTAGAATTGTTATTTAAGAAAATACCCTCTGAAGGATTGAAAGATTACTTTAGCTCAGCAGAGGAAGTGAAAGAAAAAATAAAAAGTTTTATAACTCAATCTAAAGTTAGTCAAATTTGCTTGGCTCGTATCAAGATACTAAGAGTTAGTAAAGTAGAAGGAAAAGTAGAGAGTTATAAAATAAAAATGGAGAAACTCCTCTCTTCCTTATCTACTCTCTCTTACATTACCTAGCTTATCTCAGGGAGTAAATCCTGGAGATAATATCAGGTAATGAAGGATCTCTTAAATCTTCTTCTGTGAGTTTCCCTATCACTTCTCCATTTTCTTTGTTAATCACATCTCCTGTTCGAGAGTCAATGTGGAACACTAGGGGTACAACAGATATTTCCAATTCTTCATTCCTTCTTGCAACAAGAACATATGATGACTCTTTCCTTTCTTTAGTTATTTCTTCAAGCATCTCATATATTCTGTTCATCCTTTCTTCGACTTCATTTAGGGAGATTGGCAGCACATCTTTTTGGTCTTCTCCTCTTTCTTCAAGATACGCACGAATTGTCTTCAAGGTATTATCGGGTACATATATGTATCTCTGGATTTTTCTTCCAATAAATCGTGAATATTCCTCCACATATTCTTTTATTTCTTCAAAAATATCTTTCATCTTACTCATAATTAAAATAATGAGGACGAAAGTTTAAAAACCTTATTTTTATTAATTTTCTACTAAAAATATATGGCAAAAGGTCAGTTTTTTCCCCTTCAAGATACAGCTCCGCGAAAAAGGTTTCCTCTCCTTACCTTTTCACTAATAGCCATTAATATTTTAATCTTCCTCTGGAGCCTCACAGATTTTGAAAGGATAATTTATCAATATGGATTTATTCCACTTCAATTTTCCACTTTAACTCTTTTTACCTCCATGTTCTTACACGGTGGTTTAGATCATTTATTCGGAAACTTGTGGTACCTTTGGATTTTTGGTGACAATGTTGAAGATAGGCTAGGCAAAGTCAAGTTTCTCTTACTCTATTTTCTTTCTGGCCTTTCAGCAGCTTTTTTCCAATTTTTAACAGACCCCTATTCAGCTACTCCAAGCATAGGAGCTTCTGGAGCAATTTCTGGCGTACTTGGAGCTTATTTGATTTTATTCCCAAAAGAGAAGATTTTAACACGTGTCCACTACACTTTCATAAAAGTTCCAGCTTTTATTGTCATAGGCTTTTGGTTTTTGATTCAATTCATCTTTGGTGCACTAAGTTTGTTTGGAGGTATAGGGAGCAACATAGCCTTCTGGGCACACATAGGTGGCTTCTTGTTTGGTTTAGTGTTCACCAAACTCATTGTAAAAAAGAGGAAAAAGCTAAAGTTCGAATTTTGAATCTATTTTTTTGAAAATTTGGAGCATCTTTAAACTATCTTGTTCAAGAACAGGAGATTCAGAAATTATTGTTATGTTGAGTTTTCTCTTCAGAATTTCTTCTGCCAAGGGCTTGAAAGGAGGGTGGGAATTTAACTGAACATGAATATCCACAAATTTCTTAGTATTGATATTATACTTGACATTGGAAAAGTGGGAAAAGATGTGGTTAAAATGCTTAAGCTTTTCAAAAATTTCTCCATAGTCGATTTTACCATTACTTCTAACAAATAGGTGGGCAAAGTCAACATTTACAGAAAGCTGCTTAGATTTAACTCTTTTCATAAGCTCAAGCAGCTCATCCAAGCCAGCAAATTGGCTTTCTTTTGCCATGGTTTCATAGGCAAGTAAAGTTTTCTTAATTTCCCTTTTCTCCATTTCTTCCAGAATTTCTTCAGTTATTTTGACCATCTTTTCCATAGCTTCCTCTTTTCCTAAATTTCCATAGTATCCAGCATGTACCACAACAGCTTTAGCCCCCATTCTTTCTGCCCTATCCAAAGATTCCAAAATTCTCTTCTTTGAAGCTTCCACAGTTGTTTTCTTATCAGAAAGCAAATTTATGAAATAAGGGGCATGAACTGTAAGGCTTATTCCAAAATTCTTGGCAAGCCTTCCAATTTCTTCTGCTTTTTTTTCGCTCAAATAAACATTCCTCACAAACTCAATTTCCATTGAATTCAATCCAAGCTCCGAAACTTTTTTTATACCACCTTCTGTTGTTCTATCTTCAGCTACTGTTGGAATTCCTGCAGGACCAAGAAAAATTTTCATAATTTAAAGATAGTTTCTAAAAGAAAAATCTTTATCCAAAGAATTTAATCAAAACTTCTAAAGCTATTATACCTATGCCAATAAACACAACATGCTCTGGCTTTATTGTAAACATTTCCTCTTCTTCCTGATACCTCAGCAAGCCACCCGTGCTCATAGGCATATACACTCGATCTTTTGCTCTCGCCATAATTTAAATATACACTCAAAATTTAAATATATCCAATCTTTGACCAAAAAAATGTGAGGCTGAATTTTTCGAGAATTTGTTTTTTCTTCTTGAGGAAAAGAAGTAGGCGTGCTGGTTGTAGCCCGTCTTTTGTTCAAGGTAGCATTTGTCTAAGCGTTTCAAACTTGCACCTCACGGAGGCACCGATCCGTTTCATCTTTCTCTACCTCAACTCTATTTCCTTTCATCGTTAGCGAGGTAGGAAAGTCTCGTTTCTGATATCGGTGCTGCCTTCTCAGGCAAATTCATCCTCTAGGTGGACGGAACTTCCTCAGCCTTTCCTAGCAGAAAGGCCGAAGCTACCCAACCAGCTCGCCTAATAATTTACTGAAAAAATGTATTTATAAGATTTGCGCCTTACTCTTCCAAATCTTCAACCTTAAGTTTGAAGTCTTCATCTGACTTTATTTTTCCCCTCTCTTTCAATATTTCACGAGCGAGTAGCCAAAGTAAAGTTGCCAAAGCTTTTTTTCCTTTATTGTTTGCAGGAATTATAAGATCAACATTCTTTGTTTCATTAAAAGTGTTGCAAACGGCCACAACAGGAACCCTTGCTTTCACAGCCTCCTCTACAGCTTGTTTATCAATCATGGGATCGAGAACAAAAACAACATCAGCTTCCGTATACTTTTCAAAATAGGGGTTTGTCAAAGTGCCGGGCAGAAATCTTCCGATAAAAGCCTTAGCATTTATGACTTCGGCAAACTTCTCCACACCTCTCTGTACAGGACTTTTTTTGCTAGCCACGATTATATTTTTTGCTCTTGCCAAGAATTTTGAAGCAATCCTTATCCTTTCATCAATTTTCCTCAAATTTAGAATGGTAAGACCATCTGGTCTTATATTGAAAATAAACTCTTTCATGTCTTTAGTTCTAAGTTTCATCCCCATATGTATTCCAGAAGCCAAATATTTTTGCCTAGGGATTAGAAGTTTTACTGGCATTAGCTCAACCTATGTAAGTTAACTCTTCCTTCTTCCCAACCTTTTCAGGTGGTGTTAACAATTGACTTAAAGCTTTTTTCTGTACATTTTCAACCTTTTTTATCAACTCTTCCATTTCTTTTACTTTCTTTCCAAGCCTAGAAATATCTATCTTCAAATTCAAGATTTTTGTCAAGACATTAAGCACGGCTTCTGCGCTTTTCGGATCTGGGATTATAGGGAGACCTATAGTCTCTCCCAAGAGGCATACACCCTCCATTTTTCTTATCTTTCCAAGCCCTATGAAAAGGCCAGATGCCCCAACTATGGTGCCAACTTTATTCGCAGACTGAAAATCTATTCCATATTTTTCATACTTCTTTACGAGTTCGGGATCACTTACAGTACCAATCACTTTGGGTTTTTCTTTTTCTTCCCCAATGCTAAGTCCAGCTAAAGCAAAAATTTCTTTCACCCCAAACTTTTGAATGTAATCAAGAATAGTTTCAACTATTTCATAATGTCCTTCCGGGTCAATGCTTTGACTATCTCCGATTAACAAAATTAAATCCCTCTGGTTTTTGTTCTTGGCCTTCCAATAATAAAACTCGTTTTTAAGCACATGAACTGAAGAGTTTTCATGTAGCAGGACAAATGGCATAAAGTGGGAAGAATAAAGCTCAGCAAATTTTTTCGCTCTCAGCTCTTCCACCAAATAACCGGCTGCAATTCTACCAACATTTCCAATTCCAGGTAAGCCCTCGATGAATATAGGATTCTTTAGCTTAGGTCTTTCGAATTCAATTATTTTTGTTACCATAAGTTCACATATAGATTATCTCGTTCATTCTTTAAATTTATGTATGTTGAAAAGTCAATCTTTCCTGAAGATTAAGCTTTTTTATCATCTTTCTTCTCAATTCGCCATACTTATCTTGAGGTGAGAATTTTGGTGGATGTGGAGAGAAGGTTTCACTTCCACATTTAACACATTTTCCTTTGAAAGTATAAGTTTTGCAAACAGGACACTTCTTCATCTTCATATTATTTATTTTTAATCTACAAAAATGAAAAAATATGAATTCATTCCTATTATTTTTGGGAATATTAGACGCTTGCGGTGCATTAATCATTTACTTTGGTCCAAGTTTTCCAATAATTGGAGCCTACAGCATTTACTTCGCTTACATGCTCTTGATTAAAGGAATTTTATCAGTCTTCACAAGCTTTCCAATGGGATTTTTTGATTGGATGGGAATTCTCGATGTTTTGGCAGGGATTGTATTGTTTTTAATTTCATTTGGCTCAGATTTTCATCTTTTCTATCTATTTGCAATTCTATATGTTTTCAAAGCAGCTTATGTTTTAATCAGGACAATCTTTAACTTTTAAGAAGTTTGAAGCTCCCCTCCCCATTGAATTTTGAAATTTCTTTGCATAAAGTTTCAAGCTCACGTGTGAGGTTTCTTTCCAAATTCTTAGGATCTTTACCCTTAACCTCAACTCTATATTTTGGGGCAGATATATACTTCACATTACAACCAGTTTTTTTCTTAAGTTCAGAGAGCAGTTCTTTTATTTTTTTTACACCATCCTTAGCAAAACATTTTAACTCAACTTCAGCCTTTATTTCAAATTCTTTTTCTTGGGTACTCTCTTCCGCAACTTTGGCTATTGCTTCACTCCACTCTTTACTTACACCATTTTTAATCAATTCTTCTTTACCCTTTTTTGCTAGTTCAAAAGCTGTTGATAGATTACCAAATTTTTCTTGTAGTAAGAAGCCAACCTCTTCATAAGTTTGGTCTAAATTTTTTCCAAATGTTTTTCCCACTTGCTCCAACAACCTTTCAGCTCTTTTTTCCCTCCTAAACTCATTCATCTTTTCTTTTTCATCTAACTTGCTCACCCTCTTCAAACTTAAATTCACAAATCTTTTCTGATAGTCTATTTTGATAACCTTAGCCACATATTGCTTTTTAACCTTAACAAAATCACGAATATCATGGACCCACTTTCCAGCAACTTCTGTCACGTGAATCATACCCTCAACTTCAGGGTATTCGACAAGCTTACACCAAGCAGCATATGGAGTAAGTTTTTCAACCGTAACTAGAACAAGCTCATCCCATTTGGGCAGTCCTTTCTTTCTGACCATACTAATACTAAATATATCAGAATAATTAAAGGTTTTGTATTGATTTTGATGTGAGAAGTTTAATCATTTAAAAAAAGAAAGAAGAAATAAAAAAACAACTCAAGCTTGTCCTTCAGGCTTTTCTTCTTTCTTCTTCTTTGCCATTTTCTCACCCCTTTACAATTTTCATCCTTTAAGGCAAGGAGCTTATCTCTGTATAACATAAAACTATAGGAAAAATAAAGTTAACCGATAACTTTAAATAAGAGTTTTTCTAATCACTTGCTTTTAAATCTTTCGGTTAAGCTTAAAAATAGGGTTGTGTGAGACTTTTTTTGTCATGAAAAATCCAAACCCCAACAATATCTAGGAAAATAGAACAATTTTTTTATTTTTCAACACTCTAGCTTTGTTAATTTTTCGGTGTCGACGCTTATCAATAGGGACAGGAGGTAAGACTTCTGTTTCTTCTATGTCAAAACTAAGTCGTGTTGCATTAAAACTGAAACTTAATTGCGTCTTTGTTCCACTTTCACCAGATTCTCCAATCCCCATCTTCGTGATGAGCTCTAGAACAACTCCATATTCTTCATCAAGACACACTTCCATAACTCTGTTGACATCTTCAACCTTTAAGAGATTACATTTTCTATTCATGACTTCTTTTGTTCCTAAATAAGAAATTTTTGCCACATCCAATTCTATATATTCTTTTATTAAAGCAAGGTGATATTGTGGAGTAAACATTTGAGTCTCATATGGAAGTGACCCATTTTTACTTCCTCACAAATATATTCGTCTATAAATTTTGTGCAACTCACATTTCTTTGAGGAAGAATATAATAAAGTTCTCTTATGATTGGTCCCATGATTATTCCTCCTGTTTGGGAAGATAGTGTGGAAATATCCATCGCAATCTTATAAACATCTCCAAACTTGGTAACAGTTATGTCTCCTTTGCTGAAAATACAAAACTTCCCATTTCAATCTCCATACCAAAGGAATAATTTATTCTCATTTTTTTAATTCTGGATGATTTTTCTAGTGTATTTAAAAAAATTTGTTCCCGATTTCTAATGAGTTCTAGATAATTAATGAGAATACCGATTTTTAGGTAATTAATGAGAGAAAAAGAAACTATGTTAAAACAAAAATGAGTAATTTCTTCACGAATTATACTATCTTTTGACCTCTTAAAGGTTGTTTACAAATCTACGACTTTCTAGAACTACACTTTTCATAACATAAAAGTTTTTTTAAGTTGCTTTCTCCTATATTCAAAACTCCTTCAGGTTTGCAGATTGAAATTTCACTCGCTATACTTTTACCCTAGATAAAAAAAAAGGAATTTGAATCATATATGTTGTCTCAACCGCAACAAGCTTGTCAGATTTGACTCCAGCTAATTCTACATTACTCTTCAAACAGTTCAGTACTTAAATATCCTTCACACCATCCGAAGCATGACAACAATTGTTTTTCCCTTACCAAACTCTTTAGCCTTTCTTTATGAACTTGAGTTAATGGTTAGAAATAGAGAAGGAAAGATAATTAAAAAAGTTGTTGAAAAGGCTGATAAATGAACAGATTATTTGTTTTACCATTAGTGTACACACAATAACAAAAAATTTGACGGATTATTTAGCTTAAAACATTACAATGTAAGACACTCTCTTTATTTGTTTTATGTATTATAACTCCTCTTTTATCATCCTTTCAGCTTCTTCTATAGTTGGAATTTTTCCCTGTATTTTTAATTTTCCATTTATTACAACAGCTGGTGTCATCATTACACCATACTCGATAAACTTTTCAAAATCATGAACATGCTTTACTTCTGCATTCACTTTTAGATTCTTTATAGCCAGTTTAATTGTTTGTATTGTTGCCAAACATCTAGGACAACCTGGACCTAAGACTTCTATTC
>JAWBWS010000001.1:0-257712 GCA_038999725.1 Candidatus Aenigmatarchaeota archaeon | reverse complement strand
CTTATTATCTCCTTTTTTATTGCTTCTTTTTCTAAAACATTTATCATTATTTTCGAATAATATCTACCTTGTTTCAAACAATAGATCACATCATTTTTCCATATTTTTTCCTTTTCATCGAAATGAAATTCTGTGTCTGAATATCCTTCAGCAACATTTTCATAATTGTAAACCCTTTCAGTAACTTTTGCATTTTTTATTGGCTCACCATTTCTCTCCAGATTCAATCTATATTTAAGGTATATCATGGGCTTTGCGCTACATGTTTTATTCATGTATATAACCTGAAGAGTGGCATTATATGTTAGATTATTTTTAGGAAGAAAACCAACAAATAAAAAAACTGTGGCAACTATAACAAAAACAGAAAATATTATTATTAACTTTTTCATCGTATCCTGATGAATTTTAGTATTATATAAATAAATTTATATCCTGAAAAACAAGAGTTAATATTATGAGAAAAGGCCTAGTCTTCATTTTTCTTCTTTCATTTTTGCTAATTTTACCAAGAATTTCTTTTGCCGGTTCTGGTGATACATGGAAAAGTTGTTGTTCTTCTGGTTGTAACTATTCTCCTTCCTGTTCACAAATTTCTTTCAGCTTCGGTATTTTCTACTGTTGTGATGATGGATGGAGTACATCAGTATGTGATTGTACTTCTACTACTGAACCAACAACTACTACAACAACACCTACTACAACAACTACTACTGAACCAACAACTACTACAACAACTACTACAACACCATCTTGCAACAATAATAGAATCTGTGAGTCTGGAGAGGACCAAAACAATTGTCCTTCTGATTGTAATACTGTTGTGATTATAGAACCAGTTGTATCCTATCCAGGCCAACTTGTCAAAGTCACAGTTTATTTTAACGATTCTAGATTTGACGCAAGTAAAGACGCAAAGGTTAGCTTGGAGATAGATAACCAAAATTGGGACCCATCCTATTGTCCAATAAACGGGAAGAGGTGGAAAAATGATATGAACTATGGTAGTACTGAGTGGAGTTGCACTGGTGGAATGTGTAGCAAAACTTATGAAGGGAAAAGCGTTGCCATAAAAATTGTAACAGGATCTGGCTATATACAAGCCGAATGCATCATCCCTCCAAATTTGTCAGCAGGAAAACACAAGCTGAAGGCTTTGCCCGTAATGTACTCCATACCCATTACACTGAGGGCAGGGGAAGCTGAAATTATAATCGGTGATGGTTTATACAGTTTTGTTATAATGGTGAAAAGATTCTTCTTCCGTTTAACTGGATTTTTCTTGCTCAAATGAATAAATGCTTGTAACTTCAAACCTGGTCTTATACAACTTTTAGAATTGACCAACTTTAGGAAGTTTACTAAGGGAATGATTGTTAAGAATATTCTCGATTGCTTACCATATCATAAAAGAGTAGATAGAGAGGTTAACTCATCCTTTTATCAACTTTAAAGAATTTCTATTAAAAACAACAAATTAAGATTATGAAAGAAAAATCTATTTTCTTTTTAATCTTGCCACTAATTCTCTTTTCTTCATTCCATAATACAAAAGCTCAAGAAACACAGCTTCAACCGGGTGAAACTGAATTTGAAATTCGATCAATTCTTTTGAAAGGTGAGGGCATTTACCTTTCTGGGAATATTAGTTATATAGCTGCCTATGTTCAAGCCTATTATTCAGACTTTTCTTACCAGGAAATTGGAATGGATTGTTATCTAAATGGTGACGAATTCACGGCAACACAAAACTGCTCAGTTCGATTTTATCCAGGAAAGGGTGTTTGCTCAATTCTATACCCCCAATATTCTTCCCTTATAGAACCAAATGAAATTAAGTGTAAAATTTATGCCCCAGGAGTCAATGTTTATGGTTATGTAAACAAAAGCTTTACTCCCATTAACTTTTCCTTCTGGTCTTCGAACTATTCTACCTTAGTTGGAGATGAATTTAACCTGCCTATTAACATAAAGAATTCAGGTCTCTTCAGAGATACTTACAATTTGACAGCTTGGATAATGGAAGGTGAAACCTTGGCAAGAATTAATCCAGACACAAGATCTTTTTTGGTTGAGTTGCATGGAGATGCCTTTGACCCACAAACCTGGAACCAAACAGGAGCTGGAGTGAAGCAAGTTTATATTAAAATCATCATACTAGATGCAAGCTCGAACTTACATGCTTGTGCCAATCTAACCTCTTCTATAAATTCAAGCCATTCCATCTATAAGTGTTTTCTACTTCGAGCAGAATTAAAAACCATGCATGAGTTTGATTTATTCCAAATTTTGCTTTTAATTCCAATAGCAGCAATTTTTATTTTCAGATTAAGAAATCAAGATAAAGGGTCTGTGGTCTAACGGTTAGGACGCGGCCCTTAACTAAAGGGTAAACAAGGCCGAGGAGGCGGTTCAATTCCGCCCAGACCCACTTAAAAATTTTCTCTTCCTCTCTAAAAGATTGGAATCAGACACAGTAAAAAATTTTCTAGATATCAATTATTCTGTTAAATATTTTTTTCTTTCTAAACCAAAAAAGATGATATGGAGATTGCAAAAGCTTTTGGAAGAATAGTAAACTCTGTCCAAAGAGAAGGTCTAGAGAAAGGTCTTGAAATCTTAGGCTTAACGAGAAAGAAAATTGAACTTTTGGTGAAAAAAGAAAATTTTTTACTTGAAGGTGAAAAATTTGATGTTGTAATTGATAAAAAAGACAAGGTAAAGCAATTGAACATCTATTTATGTGACAAAAAATGGAGCAAGAAACTTTTAACAAGCTTGAAAAAATCCTATGATTTCAAATCTATGGTAATTTTGCTTGGGAAGATTTCGATTTCAAAAAAAGTTTATGAGTTGAGGCTTGGTGCTTTTGGTGCTTCTAGTTCTGAACTTGTGAAAGCTATTTTGAAATTCAAATAGATTATATCTTTGGAATATCTGGAACATAGAATTTTACCTCTAAATAACCTGTAGATCCTGGGATAATATAAACTACAGATTTGAATGGATTATTTTCTTGGCTTACCGTCCAAGTGGTTGTTGTCTTGAATGGAAGCAGGAGTGGTGGTCCTACATTTTCAGAAAGAAGCTTGTAGGTTGAATCTGTTATATGAATTCCTGATGTCCAATCAGATCTAGTATTATCACTAGCCACTACTACTGGTAAAGGATAAAGCAATGTGCATCCTATCATGCGTGAAATCTCTGGCTTTTCTGGATAAATATACATGGCTAGTCCTTGAATAACATATGCAATTTGCTCCCATCTTACTCTTCCGTCTCTAAATTGAATTGGGGCTATACCTTCAGGGCTTTCCCCTGCGTTCATTTCTGTTGGAGATAAAGTTTCATTGCCTCTTATATATATATTCACCCAAGGCACTTCCGTCCCATTTTCAATCATAAGCTTTCTGTATTTAATCGTATCCGAAACTGTTGTGGGGAAAAAGATTCTGCGTAATGACAATTCCCTGTTAAAAGAAATTAAAAAAATCTTTATTGGATCTGGGGTCTTTAACAACTTTGCCCACTGTTTAGCAAATGTTTCTTCAAATGAAGTTATTCCAAGTATATATCTTGCAAAAAATATCAAGTCTTCAGTATCATTAGCTCTGTATGTGAGCACTTTAAAGTAAAGGTCGTGATAATCTTTAAATTTCTCTATGTTTGATATAAGTGTCTCTATAGAAGCAACATTGCTCAGCTCAATACTCCCTTTTATAGTTTGTGTATGAACAATCTTGTTGTTAATTAAATCTCTAGGTAGTAAAGTCTCCCTGTATATCATTTCTAAAACATCTGTATCATTGAACAACATTCTCGCTAGTTTTTCATCGAGAGGCATGAAGCCTTCACCCTTTTCATATATTTCTACTTGAGTTTTCCACAATTTGTCTAAACTATAGAATATCCTGTCCCAGTTATTTCGTACATCTTTCCAAGTGTAATTTATGATTAATCGCGGCCAGGTTTTCCAACCTATGAAAAGTATTTGATCCACTTGTTTTGCAAACTCTCTAGCCGCCAAGGGATACTTCATAACACTTTCATAATTTGAAGACAAAAGTTGTGCCAAGAAATAATAGATAAATTTTGTATTGTTCATGGATTCTTTAACAACATAACAAAACGGATAAATTGAAAGCATGTCTTTAAGCCTATCTTCTTCTATATTGACATGTAAATTAACAATATCTTCATTTTTAACAACAGCATCAACCAAACTTTGTGCTGCCTTAACACTCATCTTTGGCAAACCAAGTTCTATCCCACCTATTGTTGCATTGTTCAAAATTTGTATTGGTTTTAATGGCAAATCGTCTGTTACATTCAAGTACTTATACAATCTCATGAGCTCTAAGAACATGAAATTTGGGTTGAATGGTTGTGTTTTATCCCCTTTAATCTGATTCCAGCAATTTTTAACAACATTTGGAATTTTAGAGTAAACTGGCAGTACTTCTTCGTAGTTGTTTTTGAATTGGGGGAACTCTGTTAAGAATTCGATGGCATTTTCACAATTATTCTCCTTAACAAAACTAACAAATTCCGTGGCTTTTTCGCCAAAATTGTTCAGCGCTTCCAACAATAGCCTTTGGTCATTATACAAATTTAAATATCCTACACTTTTTTTAACATCCTTCATAATACTGAAAGTTTTCTCAGCAAGTTCAGTGGCATTTTTCCACCATAAAAAGAAATCTATGGTGGTTTGATTAATATTACTGGCCCAGGGATACTTGATCAAGAATGTTTTAATTTCGCTATCAGTTCCACCAACCTCTTTGTAAGGCTCTTTTTTTTCTTCAGGTATTGGCATGAGTTGTTGAATAAACTGGACAATTTGCTGTCCTCCAACATAAAGGCCGAGACTAAGAGAAGCCAAAGTTAGTAAACCAATCGCGATTTTATTCTTCTTATTCAACTTCTTTTTCAACAAGTTAAGCCTTGAATTCAAACTCCTTCTACCCAATTCTTCTTCCAACTCTTCAATAGCAGAATTAACAATATTCGAACTGTAATTTCCTAAGAAATTGAGCAATTGTTCTGGAGCTTCTATTTTTCTAGAAGGTATGATTCCTAATTTTTTGTAGCTTACTTCTTTTGAGTTAGCAAGTGCCTCAAGTATCAGCCATTTAACTTCTTCTTTCATGAGTTGATCTTCGATTCTCTTTCTCCTCATTTCTTCTTCAAGATCAAACTCTTCTATTTCATGAAACTTCGTGTAAACGTTAGCAAAGAAGTCATCTTCAGGATAAGTAAGTTCTACAAGCTTATCCAAAGCTTCTTCTACCTCTTGTTTTTTTCCTTTTAAGGGGATTATATCCTTAGCGATAACAGCAACTGGCTCCCCATTAAACAAAAGAAACATGCCATCATTACTCAAACCAATACCACAACTCCTTAAATCATCATAACGCTTCTTCATCAATTCATTCAATTTGAAGATGGCAGTATTTTCACATTCTTTCTTATATTCACGATATTCTTCTAACCTCCCAAGTTTACTGAAATGTTTTACACGTGCTTCTTCCAATTTCTCTTCATTAAACATACCTAAAATTCCAGCTTTCAAATTCGCTATTTCCAGCTCGTGGAAAAAGTCTTCTTTCATATTTATAAATCTGGGGAAAAAGATTTAAAACATTGGTGCTTATAGTTCTGATCTTGTGAAAGCTATTTTGAAATTCAAGAAATAGATTTTGCTATTTTTTCTGGAAGTTTTTCCCTATTCTTTTGGTTAACTTCAATAAGCTCACCAAATTGCTTGAATTGTTTAACAAAATTTCTATGTAAAACTGCAATCAAAGGCTTGTCTAGCAGAACCAAAACAAAAATTTTCTTCTTAAAATTCTCACTCAGGAATTCCATCTTTCCAATTTCATCTATAACAACAACATCGCACTTTTCAATCGCAAAATCTATTGCTGGTAAAGCAACTCTTTCAAAAGCTTCTCTATCAATTCCATATTTTCCAACTCTTGGGCCAATTTTAAAATCAACACTTGCAAAAACTTCCATAGCTTGAGAAAAAACATCCTTAACATAAAAACCAACTCTTTTTCCCTCTTCCCTTATTTCTGGTGTAACTATTCCACCAATTTTCAAACCTTTGCTCTTGAGCAACTCAATTGCCCTGAGTAAAACTGTTGATTTACCTGATTTTGGGGGACCTGTCAGAAAAATTTTCATAATCTTAAATTAAGCTTAAATTTAAAAGAGTTTAACTAATAGGAGATTTGTTTTGTTCTCCAAGCTCATCATAGAGAATAATTCGGAAATTTTGTAAATGGGGAGAGACACTACCCTGTTTCTTGCTTGTATCATCTTATTATAATCTTGAGGTAAATGTAAAATGAATAGATAGCGGGGCCTGGATTTGAACCAGGGACCTTCGGGTTTCTTAAACCGTATATGAGCCCGACGAGCATTCTATCTTAAGACTCCAGGCTGCTCCATTGCAGTTCCCTTAACTGGGAATCCCCGCTGGAGTTTTTACCTTTCCTCGTCTTCCCGCTATCTGAATTTAATTGATATCTGTTTAATTTAAATCTTTTTTTGGCAAGAAATTCTCCTTCCTATTAATTTTTAGAGCAAACTCACTCACTTATTGAGTTCAAAATCTAAATATAAGCTCCTTTTTCATCTTCTTCTCATGAAGAAGAAAAATTTTTGGAAAGGTTTGACTTCGATTGTATCTACTGTCAGTGGGGCTGGAATTGGTTACATTGTAGCTCAATGTGGATCTATAGCTTACATAGCAACGAGAGAAATGGTAAACATTGTCACTGGTCAGCCTTTAGCATCACTTCCTGAGTTGCTTAGAGATTATGCAATTTATACGTCTGCCGCAGCAGCCATTGGTGAAGTTGGTGGGTATGTTTTTTATAAAAAGATTTGGAAAGTTTTGGGAGGTGAATAAATGGTAAAATTAAGTGAGATTGATATTGGCACTAAAGATTTGGTTGAAATCTTGCTTGGAGTACTTGCAGGCTATTACATAAGAAAACCAATAGAAGAGAGGAGAAAGGCTGAAAAGGAGAGTGATGCCCAACTCATAGGAAAAACTGCTGCACAATATGTTGCAAATGAATTGAGAAACTTAGGGTTTGGTCCTGAAATTTACAAAGGAATAGATGAGCTCACACAAACTCTGAAAGAGTTAAAAGAAGAGCTGAAGAAGTATAGGGGATAAAATGGTTGAAGAAAAGGAGATGATTTCACTAATTTACGGTTTCCTTGAAGGGATTAGAGCTTACAGAGAAGCCTATAATAGACTGAATAATAAAAATTATGAAGGTAAAGACACGAAATTGGAAGAAGTGGTGAATAAATACAAGCGGTTTGAGCAGTTACTTTTCTTTTTAGAAAAAATGGTAGGATGAATGAAAGACTATCTTTCAAGGTTAATAGAATATGAAGAGTTGATAAAAGAAATTGAAATTGCTGGAGAAGAACATTTAAAGATAATTAAACAAAATTTATCCAGCTACTTGAAAAAGGCCGAAGAATTGAGAACAAGAATAGCTTCAGATGTCTTTCTAAATGCCGAAGATAAGGAAAAGTTGCTTAGGAAAATTTCATTTTATTTACAGCAAGTAAAACCTAGAGAAGATGAGTTACACTTAAATTCTTTCCTGCTTGGTATTTTATTAGCCTTGTTGATAAAGGAGGGTGTGCTTCCTGAATTGATTGAAAACTTTTTTGGTGATAGAAATGCCGTCTCGCTATATCCACAAAAAGATATCGAAAACCTTTATAAACAACTCATGTGAAAAAACCAATAGAGCTATTGATTATCCTGTGAAAATTTTGGGGAAGAAGCATAGAATTTTATTTCATGATCCTATTTCTGCTCTAATTGTTGGTTTTGTTTGTGATGGAGTAGAAGGAGTAGCTTCAGCACTCCTTCACCTTGCAACTGACTATTATTGTTCAAAATATCCAATCATCAAGAAAGCCCTCAGCTATTTACTTTAGTTTAACTTGCATGAAATCAAAAGCAACTCTTGTGTTGGGGAATATTTTCTTGGCTTCTTCCTCCAGTTGTTTAGCATCAGTGTAGCGTCTGCTTATATGTGTTAAGATGAGTTGCTTGACATTTGCTTCTTTTGCTATTCTTGATGCTTGCTTAACATCGGCATGTGCTTTTCCCTCTTCTTCTTCAAGAAAAGTCCCATCGTGTATGAGCAAATCTGCATCTCTGGAAATTTTCAAAATATTGTCGCAAGGTCTTGTGTCTCCAGAATAAACTACTTTCAAACCAGGCCTGAGATTTGCCACATCTTCTATTTTTATTTTTTTCCCTCTATATTCAACTTCCCCCACTTTCTTCAACCTCTTCAACCAAGCACCACCTCTCAAGCCAAGCTCCTTAAGCTTTTTTGTGTCTATATTCCACCTAGGCTTTTCTTGGAAGCAATAGGCTACTGCCGGTATTGTGTGAAAGACAGGAATGGAAAAGATTTGATATTCTTGAGTTTCATCAATTAGCTCAAGCTTGCTTCCCTCAAAGGGAACATTTATTGCTTCAACAGGAAATCTCAAACCAAAGTAGCCTAAATCCAAAATGTTTGAAACAAATCTTTCAGCTTCTGGCCCAAAAATCTTGAGCTCATTTTTCCTTTTTTCCAAACTCATGGTTTGAATCAAAGGGATCAAACCTGAAAAATGGTCGGCATGCCAATGTGTGATAAAAATTTTTCCTATCTTCATGAAGCTTATGCCGGACTGCATAAGCTGTTTTTGCGTTCCCTCACCACAATCAAAAAGCAAGATGTCTTTTTCTCTACCAAAATACTCCAAGGCTATTGCAGGATGGTTTCTCTCTTTGCTTGGAATTCCTGAAACTGTACCCAAAAAAGTTATTTGGATCATACAAGACTCTCTTTTTCAAAATATTTTCTTAAGAAAATGCCAAACCCTTTATCCTTGTTAACTATCTCCATTATTCTTCCTATATCAGAAATCAATTCAAAACCTTTTGCTATTTGCTCTGCCATGTGGTTTGGGATTCCCTTTGATTTCAAAATATTCACATCCACATTTAAACTATCAAAAAGCTTTTCTCTTGCTGTTACAAACTTCCTTTTAACTTCAACTACCCAATTTTTCCCTTCGATGAATGGACCATTTATTGCCAAGTCTCTGTATTTCCCCAAAAATCTCTTTGAGTCATCTAGATCAAAAACTTCCGGTCCGACTTTTTTCTGAACAGCTGGTAGGTTTGCGACCTCCATCTCAAGCAAAACAATTGCCAAATCTTTTTCATTCGTGTAGCAATCCCTTCTCAAGACCTTAAACTCGTATTTTGTTTCTTCTAAAATGTTTTCCAATCTTTCAGCAAACCTTCTCAATTGAGGCCAAAGGATATCCGACACGACATCTGGGGGAGAAAATTTAACCAAAATTAACTCCGTCTTTCTCTCAAACATCTTTTCTCTCAATTCCTTTTCTGAAATTGGTATTCCCTCTCTCTCGAAAAACATTTCTTCTCTTGGATTTTCGAGGAACTCTTTTGCAAGCTTCTTAAACTTAAAGAAATTTTCTTCGGATAGAGCGGCGGCCGTGTTTCTTTTCTTGTCAGTTGGATCAATTAAAATTAAAACTTGTTTGAAGAAATGTTTCCTGAGGCCATGATACTCTTCTTTCTTGTAAAAATTTTCTAAATCTATAACTTCACCCGGCTTCCAGGTTTGAGCATTCTTCAAGACATTTAAAAAATTTTTGTATTTGATGATTAAAAGCTCGCACATATAACCAGAAAAACCTTGCGTCTTTGCATCTGCTCCATAAATTTTATTTGCTGTTAAAAATTGTTTGAGAAGCCTTACTTGATTTGAGAACTTGGGCGTCATTTTTTTCTGAAGATATCTAACATGAAAGGGTGTGCGGTCCACAGCTGATCTTAGGTTTTCAGTTGTCTTGACCTCAAAACAAGGCACGATGTCTATTTTTATACCATTAACATAACCAGAAACATAGGGATGTTGAGCATACTCTATCTTGAAGCTACCACCAAGCGATTTAATGATTTTTTTCCCGATTTCAAGCCCCCTTCTCTCGAGTTGCTTTACCGTCATTTGAGGAGGAAACAATATGAAGATGTCAAATTCTCTCTTTCCAGGAAGCCAGGTATTTCTTGTAACACTGCCAGCGATCATTGGTTTTGCTTTGAATTTTTTCGCCTCCTTCTTTGCTTCTTTCAAACACTTTTTTATAATTGAATTCAACTCTTTTTTTTCTTGGGTAGAAGGTTCGATTTTCTTCAGTACTCTCTTAAGTATTCTAGAATAATTTTTCATAGTTTAATAATTTGAGTTGGAAAAAATAAATTTGAGCAATGTTTATCTTTAATAGAAATTTTTTTACCACCTAGCAATAGTAAAGCTTATATATTAGTACTACCATATAGTGATATATGAATGGGAATAAAGAAGAGTTGAAATTTTTTGAGGAACAACTCTATGAAGCCAAGCAAGCACTATTTGAAGCTAGAACTATAAAGCAAGTAAAATTCCTGCAGAATAGAATTAAATATTTGAGCGAGAGGCTCAAGCAGCTTAAAAAGGGTTAAGCCTAGGAAAAATTCTGTTTTTCAATTTCTATTTTTCACTGCAACAATTCTTATAAATTTAAAAAAAATAATAGTAGGTGGGCTTTGAATAAAGCGAATCGACGCCAAAAAACATTTTCTAATTACTCTCTTTCTTTAAGAACTAAAAAGGTGATAAAATGCCTAAATTGAAAAGGATAAAAAAAGTCCTAATTCTCGGAAGTGGGGCGATAAAAATAGGTGAAGCTGGTGAATTTGACTATTCTGGAGCTCAAGCAATAAAAGCTTTGAAAGAAGAAGGCATCGAGGTTGTGCTTGTAAACCCGAATGTGGCGACAATACAAACAGATAGAAAATTTGTTGGTGATAAAGTATATTTTTTACCAATAACACCCGAATTTGTGGAAAAGATTATAGAAAAGGAAAGGCCTGATGGCATTCTCTTGGGATTTGGGGGACAAACTGCTTTGAATTGTGGTGTAGAACTTGCTGAGAGAGGTGTGTATGAAAAATATAATGTTAATGTCTTAGGTACAAGTGTTGAAGCTATAGAAAAAGCTGATAACAGGGATGCTTTCAGGAAGACTATGATTAAAGCTGGTATACCTGTTTTACCAAGCAAAAAGGCGAATAGTGTTGAAGAGGCTTTGGAAGCTGCTAAGGAAATAGGTTATCCTACCATGGTAAGAGTTGCTTACACTCTTGGTGGTCAAGGTACAGGAGTTGCTCACGATGAAGAAGAATTGAAAAAAATTGTTTCCATTGGTCTAGCCCACAGTAGAATTTCTCAAGTTTTGATAGAAAAATATGTGGGAAAGTGGAAAGAAATAGAGTATGAGGTTTTGAGAGATAATGATGACAATTGTATGATAGTTTGCAGTATGGAAAACTTTGACCCTATGGGAATTCACACTGGCGACAGCATAGTTGTTGCTCCATCCCAAACTGTTGATGAGGAAACCTACCAAAAGCTCAAGGCAACAAGCTTTGCTGTTTTAAGGGCTTTGAATCTTGTTGGGGAGTGTAATATTCAATTTGCTGTCAATTACGAAACCAATGAATTCTATGTTATAGAAGTGAATTCAAGGTTATCAAGGAGTTCAGCTCTTGCATCCAAAGCTTCTGGTTATCCCATAGCTTATGTGACGGCAAAAATTGCTATAGGCTACAATCTTCCTGAAATAATTAATAGAAAGACTGGAAAGGCTATAGCTTTCCTTGAACCGGATATCGATTATGTTGTGGTGAAGATGCCAAGATGGGACTTTCAGAAATTCAGAATAGTGAACAGAAAGCTTGGGACTCAGATGAAGTCTGTAGGTGAAGTCATGGCAATTGGTAAGACTTTTGAAGAAGCTATACAGAAAGCTGTCAGAATGCTTGATATAGGGAAAGAGTTAACCGATGATGAAGATGTGAGCAACGATTTTGAAGAAATAAGAAAAGAGTTGGAGAACCCGACCGACAGAAGAATTTTCCATATAGTTAAAGCAATAAGGCTTGGCATTGGTATAGATGAAATTCACAAGCTCACGGGAATAGCAAAAGTCTTCCTTGAAGGATTAAAAAGAATTGTTGATTTTGAAGAAGAATTGAAAAGATCTGAGCTTAACAAAGAAATTCTTGCCAAGGCTAAATCTCTTGGCTTTTCTGACAAAAAGATTGCTGAACTTACAGGTAAAAGTTGGGAAGAAATCAGGAAGATTAGAAAGGAATTTGGAATTGTTCCTTATGTGAAGATGATAAAAACTGCAAAAAGGTGGTCAGAAAATGCAAAATACCTTTATCTAACCTATAACAGCAATTGTGATGAGATAGAATTTCAGGAAAATAAAAAAATAGTTGTTCTTGGTTCTGGTTGCTATAGGATTGGCTCAAGTGTTGAGTTTGATTGGTGTTGTGTAAATATGGCATGGGCCCTAAGAGAAAGAGGATTTGATGAAACGATAATGATAAATTGTAATCCTGAAACAGTTTCCACTGATTTTGATGTAATGGACAAGCTTTATTTTGAAGAACTTACTCTAGAAAGGGTCTTGGATATATATGAAAAGGAGAATCCTGTTGGGGTTGTGGTAAGCGTAGGTGGACAAACACCAAATAACCTGGCATTAAAACTAGCAAAATGTGGAGTAAAAATAATAGGAACCTCTGCTGAAGATATAGATAGAGCAGAAGATAGATCCAAATTCAGCAAACTTTTGGACGAGCTTGGGATCAAACAACCAAAATGGGGAAAAGTAGAAAATTTGGAAAAAGCTAAAGAGCTAGCAAAAGAAATAGGATATCCTGTGCTTATAAGACCTTCATATGTTCTTTCTGGCTCCGCCATGAGTGTTGCAATAAATGAATCCCAACTTGAAGAATATTTAACAAGAGCAGCAAGAGTTTCAAGAGAGCACCCAATTGTTATTTCTAAATTCATGACAAATGCTAGAGAAGTTGAAGTTGATTGTGTGTCTGATGGTGAAAATGTTTTGATTGGAGCAATAATAGAGCACTTGGAAAATGCTGGAGTACACTCTGGAGATGCTATCATGAGCATACCAACTCTAACCATAAGCGAAGCAATTAAAGAGAAAATAAGAGAATATACGAGAAAAATTGCAAGAGCGCTTAAGATAAAAGGGCCTTTCAACATTCAGTACTTGATTAAAGACGGTGAAATTTATGTGATAGAATGCAACTTGAGAGCCTCAAGAAGCATGCCTTTTGTATCCAAAACCATGGGAGTAAATCTGATGGAGATTGCAGCCGACGCGATTCTCAACAAAAAGATTAAGGATGGTGAATGTTTAACAAACATCTTTTCTGTAAAAGTTCCACAATTTTCTTTCATGAGGCTGGAGGGTGTAGATCCCGTAACTGGTGTTGAAATGGCTTCAACTGGTGAGGTTGCTGGTTTTGGTAAAAGCTTTGATGAAGCTTTTACTAAGGCGTTGATAGCTAGTGGTGTAGAACTTCCAAGAAGTGGGGATGGTGTTTTAATATCTGTGGGTAAAGATAAGAGCAAAATAATAGATATAGCAAAGAAGCTAGTAGCAAAGAAAATGAAAATCTTTGCCACAGAAAAAACTTCAGAAGAATTGAAAAAATATGGGATAGAAAATGAGAGTGTGAGAAAAGTTAGTGAGATTAGGCCAAATATCTTGGACTATATCATTAACAGAAGCATAAAAATGGTCATAAACATCCCTTTTTCTGATGGAATAATCGAGACTCAAGTATTGGATGATGAATATCAAATAAGGAGGAAAGCTGTGGAGTTTAGGGTTCATGTGGTGAGTAATTTTCAAGTGGCTAAAGCTATAGTAGATGTTTTAGATTTTTATTCAAAAAATGGGGTTGAGGATTATGTTGAGTTTGCAAAATAAAGACATAATTTCGGTAAGGGACTTGAAAAAGGAAGAAATTGAAATTATTCTAGAAAAAACAAAAGAAATGGAAGAAGTTGTGAATGGGGGAAAGGTTCTTGACACCATGAAGGGAAAGGTTCTAGCAACACTATTCTTTGAGCCAAGCACCAGAACAAGACTTTCATTCTCAACTGCCATGCAGAGACTTGGAGGAAGTGTAATAGGATTTGAAGGGACACAAGAAACTTCTTTAGCTAAAGGTGAAAATTTCACAGATACTATTAGAGTTGTTGAAAAGTATTGTGATGTTATTGTCATAAGGCACCCAAAAGAGGGGGCAGCAAGATTTGCAGCCGAAATATCTAGTAAGCCAGTAATTAATGCAGGTGATGGGGCAAACCAACACCCAACACAAGCTTTGCTAGATTTGTACACGATAAAGAAATTAAAAGGAAATATAGAAAATCTTAACATCACCCTTTTTGGTGATCTTAAATATGGGAGGGTGATGAAATCTATAGTTTACATTTTGGCCATGTTTGGGGCAAATTTAACACTTGTATCACCTCCTGGCTTAGAAATGTCAAGTGAAATAGTAGAAGAAATAAAAGAAAATTTTAATGCAAAAATTTTCCAAACGAATGATCCCTTCTCAGGAATAAAGAAAGCTGATATTTTATATGTTTGTAGAATTCAAAAAGAAAGATTTCCAGACCCTTATGAAGCGGAAAAAATACAAAAGACTTTTAGGATTACACAAGAAATGCTGAAAGAAGCTAAAGAAGACATGATAATCTTACATCCCTTACCAAAAGTGACAGAGATAGAGTATAGTATTGATAACACTAAGTATGCGAAATATTTTGATCAAGTATTTTATGGTGTACCTGTTAGGATGGCGATATTAAGTTTGGTGTGTGGATGAAGGAAGAAGAATTGTTGGTAAGAAAAATTAAAAATGGGACTGTAATAGACCATATCCCAGCTGGTAAGAGTTTGAAAGTTGTTGATATACTTAAGTTTGATTCTAGTAGCAATGAAACTGTGGTTATACTCATAAATGCCTCTAGCAAAAAATTGGGAAAGAAAGATATTGTAAAAATTGAAAATAGAGAACTGACAAAAGATGAAACAAATAAAATAGCTTTAATTGCTCCCAATGCCACCATAAACATTATTAGAGATTGGGAAGTTGTAGAAAAAAGAAAAGTTATTTTACCAGAAATATTAGAAGGGATTGTTAAATGCCCGAATTCAAACTGTATAACAAATAGCAATGAACCAATTATCACAAAATTTCTTATTCAAAGAAGGGAGCCGTTGAAATTAAAATGCTGGTATTGTGAGAGAAGTTTTAGAGTAGAAGAAATTTTATAGCCCCGGCCAGATTCGAACTGGCGTCCCGAGGTTTCACCCTAGCGGCCAGAGCCTTCCACCAAATTCGTGTGCTTGACCGCTACACCACGGGGCTATTCATTTTTTAATTGAAGTTAGATATTCATACATTTTTCACCTGGTACAAAAGTATTTAAATTTAAATCGATAAATGATTTTTTAGGTTAAAATGATGGGTGAGTGTCAAACACTATCCTAAACTCCTTTCCTTATTCTTGAATATCAACAAAATTATTTATAAATACAAAAGAATTTTGGTGGTCTTGTGAGAATATTACAAACTCATTCGGATTGGATTGAATATGAGCCTATAGAAAAAGAAATTCCCCAAGCTGAAGAGGTTGAAAAGAAAATATACAGATTTGAAGAAATTTTGGTTGCTTTCATTAGTGTTGAAGAAGGAGACAATGAAAGGATTGCAAAAAGGGCTGTGGAAGAAATAAAAGAATCCATGAAAAATTTGAAGGTCAACAAATTGTTGATTTACCCCTTCGTCCACCTATCAAACAAACCAGCAAAACCCGAAGAAGCCCTTAAACTCCTTAAAACCATGGAGGCCTATGCTAAGGAATTGAAAATCGAAACCTTTAGAGCACCTTTTGGTTGGAACAAAAGAATAACAAATGCTGTAAAAGGCCATCCTTTGGCAGAGCAATCAAGAACTTTTGTTGGTGATGAATTGGAGGTAAAGGAGAGAGATGAGAAAGAAAAGGGGAAGGAAAAATTTTATCGCTTCATAATAGTTGATTGTGATGGAAATGAGCATGAAGTTACGCTTGAAAATTGGAAGAGATGCAAAGTTTTTTCGAAAAAAGAAAAAAGGTATGAATACTTGAAGATTTTCGTGAGAAATGAACTTGAAGGAAATCCACCAAAGAGCAAGCAACCAAAACACATAGAACTAATGAGGAGGCTTGAACTTGTTGATTATTGTCAAGAAAGTGATGTTGGAAATATGAAGTGGTATCCTAATGGTGTTTTAATAAAGGACTTGATAATGGATTATGCTTTGTATAAGATTGCTATACCCTGGGGTGCTATGAAAATGCAAAACCCACTTTTATACAGAACTGATATTGAAGAAATAAAGAAGCTACAAGGTGAATTTCACGAAAGGGACTATAAAGTCGAGGAAAAAATTCCATTGGTTTTGAGATTCGCAAGTGATCCGGGAGCTTTTCCATTTGTCCAAAAACTTATTTTCACTTACAAGAACATGCCAGTAAAAGTTTATGAAGAAGCAATTTGTTTCAGAAAAGAGAAAAAGGGGGAGCTTTCCGGACTGATGAGGGTGAGAAACTTTTGGATGACAGATCAACACGCTTTCTGTGCTAATGAAGAACAAGCAAAAAAAGTTTATGAAGAGTTATCTTTGCTCTTTGCTAAACTCATGCATGAAACTATAGCAAAAGAGCATTGGGTCTTAGGATTTGAAATTGTTGAAAGCTTTTATGAAAAGTATAAAGATTTTCTTAAAGGTATAATCAAGAAAATTAAAGTCCCTGCCTTTTTCAAATTGATGAAGGAGATGTCTCACTATTATGCCTTCAAGAACGAGTATCAAGCCATATTTCCAGATGGAAACAACCTACAAATTTCAACAGTGCAGTGGGATGTAAAAAATGGTGAAAGATTTAACATCTGTTTTATAGACAAAAATGGTAATAAAGTTCCTGTCCCCATCATAATTCACGCCTCTTCTTTTGGAAGTATAGAAAGAGCTGTAGCAGCTATCCTTGAAACCGGAAATTGGATGGAACGAGAAAATAAGGCTCCTATGCTCCCACTTTGGCTTTCCCCCGAACAAGTTAGGCTAATTCCTGTTAGTAACGAAAAACACCTTAAGAGATGTGAAGAAATTGCTGACATTCTAGAAAAAGAAAAAATTAGAGTTGGTGTTGATGATAGAGATTTGACTGTTGCAAAAAAAGTTTTTGAGGCTAAAAAGAGTTGGATACCCTACATAATAGTGATTGGTGATAAGGAACTTAAATCCGAAAAACTCCAGGTTGTGATTAGGGAAAAATCTTCAATAAAGAAGGAATTTAGAAAAGAGATGAGTTTGAAAGAATTTAGAAAAGAAGTGAAGGAAAAAACTGCAGAAATGCCATTTAGACCCTTGTACATACCAAGAGAGCTTTCAAAGAGAGTTATTTTTGTTCCTTGGGGAGCCAAGACCATTTAACTTATTGGCTTTGAATGTTGCCACACCAGCTTAAACAAAGGTGAAAGAATATTTTCTGCTGCATGCTCGCTCTTGCTCCAGAGTGCTAAGTCTTGAGTTGAATGGACTTTTGTGTCTGTCAGAGATATAACAAACTCCTTGTCATCTACCACACAAAATCTTCCAGCCAAGTTAACATCCTTTTCATCCAAAACTCTTATCTCAGCTATAGTGCTCAATGTTTTTATTGCTTCATTTGCCTTTTCTTTTCCTGTGGTTGCTATTTTTATGCTAACCCCAGCTTCTTTAGCTTTCTTCAAATTTTCAAAATGGTTTGTGGTAAGCTCGATTAAACCTTCTGGTGTGGTAACAATTGCTATTTGCTTATCTGCTGCTTTAAACATAGAAGCGAGTTGCTGATGGAGTGTATACTTGCCTTTTAAAGCTCCTGTCATTTCTTCTGGAGCAATTGTTTTTATACCATGGTTAAAGATTTCATTCAGTTCTTTCACCACAGGGCTTGACTTAAGTTCTTCTATCCTTTCTATTTTACTCTTCAACTCCTCTTCAATTTTTGCTTTTACCCTCTCCAAAGCTTCTGTGGGGGGAATTGCAACAAATTTCAAAGGTTTTCCTGATTGTACAACAACAAATCCTTTTTCTGCCAAACTTTGTAAGACATCGTAACTCCTCGACCTTGGAACATTTGCTATTGTTGATAGCTCTCCTGCAGTGCTAGTTCCTTTTGCTAAAAGAGCTACCCAAAGTTTTCTTTCATATAAATTCAAGCCTATGCTGCGCAAGGCTTCCATGGTTTTATTAGATGCTAACATCCAAATACCTCTGTTTTAACTATTAAGTGATTTAATATTTAAGGTTTTATATATTACTGTGAACTAAAAAAACTTAAAAATTTTTTTCTTATCAATAAATGATGCGAAAATTTCTTCATTTTTATAGGAGATTAGCCGGCTCTTCCCTGACTCTCAAAAAGTGATTTAATTCTTTCTATTGTGTCAGCCTCTTCAGGAGATTTGTCTGCAGTTCTGTCTCTCACAAATCTTGGAAATCTCAAAGCAAATCCTGACTCATAATTTGGTGATTTTTGTATCTCCTGATATGCTACCTCAACCACAATTTTTGGCTTAACTTTAACATTCTTTCCTTTTTCTTCTATTATCAGTGGTTTGAGCATTTCAGTCATTTGCTGATATTCTTCTTCGGTCAGACCTGTGGACATCATCCCACATCTCAAGAATTTTCCTGTGTCAGGATCTCTGCAACCTAACTCAAAACTTGTGAGCCAATTGGCTCTTGCACCTTCACCCCATGTTGCACCAACTATGACCAAATCCAAAGTTTCCATTATTGGCTTTATCTTATACATTGTGCCAACATGCCTTCCAAAAACATAAGGAGAACTCAAGACTTTTAGCATCAAGCCTTCTTGCTTTGCTTCCAGAGCCTCTTTGTAAAATTTTTCGGCATCTTTCACATTATCTGTTATTATCTGCTTAGCGAGTTGAAGTTTTTTTGGAATTTCCTTGACTATTTGTTCTAAGATTTTCCTCCTCTCTAGGAAACTCTTGTTGAAAAGAGCTTTTCCATCTAAATACATGATGTCAAACAAATTCAATTGAACAGGGATTTCTTTAGTCATCTTCTCTATATCATACTTCCTATGAATCCTTTGAGATAGCAATTGAAAAGGTAGGGGCAAACCTGTCTTAGGATTTATAGCTAAAACTTCACCTTCAACTATGCATTCTCTAGGCTTAAGTCCATCCCTACACATCTCCACAACATCTGGGAACTGTTTTGTCACATCCTCTAGCCTTCTTGTGTAGATCCAAATTTTCTCTCCCTTCTTGTGAATTTCTGCATGCATCCCATCGTATTTGTATTCTGCAGCAATTTTCCCAAATTCTTTTATTACCTCTTCTATACTTTCCGCTTTTTCACCAAGCATAACTTGAATTGGCCTTCCAACCTCTATTTTTATTTTTTTCAAACCTTTTATACCCTCTTTTTTGGCAATTTTAGCAACTTCCCCAAAATCTGAAACTATGTTCCAAGCATAATCAACCGCTTGAACTGCTTCCTCTTTTTCTTCCTTACTCATATCTTCTTTAACTAAGAAAGCTTGAAAAATTGCGTCCCTTATTAAACCTTCTGCAACGCCAACCCTCAGTTCACCTAAAATTGTTCTCACTATATATCTCGCCTCTTTTGGTTTTGCTGAAACAAGAAGCTCTATTATCAGATTCAGCTTCTTTTCTTGAGAACCCTCTCCTGTTATTGTTGCAAGTTTGCGTAAGTTCTCAAAAACGAAGCTTAATGTAAGCTTTTTCTTTAAAAGTGTTGCCTGCTTTTTTGATTTGACACATTCCTCAACAACCAAACCAAGATCACCAAGTTTTGCAAATTTCTCCTCAATTTCTTCTGGTTTGAAACCAAATGCTTTAGAAATTGCACGAATCATCATTTGTGTTGCTATGCCAAGCTCTAACTGCATGTATTTTGGATAAACCATACCTTGAAGAAGTAAGACCATTTTTGGCAGTTCCTCTTCATCAGCTTTCTTGAACAGCTCAACAAGTATTTCAGTTTTTTTCAATTTTGCTGAAACATTCTCCAATTTCTCATAGTAGTCTGCCAGGATTGAATAATCCATACAAATCAACATTTCATTTGTATTATTATTATATTTTATGGTCAGGAGTTGGACCTTTGGTATTTGTGAAAGCTGTTTAAAGAATTTACATGAAAAAGTGAAAATGGAAAAAATTGTTATGATTTCTGATGAGGGGAAGAAAGAAGAGGTGTGGTGTTGCCCAGTTTGTGGGGCAACCAAAAAACTTTAATTGTTAGAATCAAAGTTCTAATAAGAGAGAGATGAACATCTTCGACGCAATTGTCAAGAGGAAAAATATTTTGAAATTTAAAAAAGAGCCTATAGATGATAAGCTGGTTGGTGTTATTCTCTACATGGCTACACACGCTCATTCTGCCGGTGAAATGCAAGAGTGGAACTTTATCGTTGTTAGGGATGAAGAAAAGAAGGAAAAACTTTACAAAGCAGCTTTGGAACATCGGTTGATAAAAGAAGCTCCTGTGTTAATAGTGGTTTGTGCGGATTTGGGAAAAGCCAACATGAGATTTCAAAAAAGGGGAGAAGTTTTTTACTCCATACAAGATACTGCAGCCGCAACTATGCTTATGTTAATAACAGCAAATGCCTTAGGTTTAGGAGCAGTTTGGATTGGGTCTTTTGATGAAGAAAGAGTTAAAGATATATTACACTTGCCAGACAAGTTGAGAGCGGTTGCTATAGTTGCCCTTGGGTTTGTTGAAAAAGAAGAAGAAAGAAAAGAAAGAATTCCTTTCGAGAATTTGACTTGGTATAACATTTACGGTAGAAAATATGACATCTCTTACCTCTTTCAGCCAGGGGGAAAAGGAACTGAAATAAAACCAATTGGAAACCGGATAGAGGATGCCATTAAAAAATTGAGAAAAAGAAGCTAATTTATTTAAAAATTCATTTTAATATATAGTGAGGAAATGAAACTAAAAGCTCTTATATTCTTGCCTCTAGCATTTCTTTTAGCTCTAAATGTTTGTTTAGCTGCGGAAGAAGTAAGTTTATCTCTGAAAACAAAAGTTCTCACTATTTATGGTGGTGAGGCAGGGGTAGTAGAAGCAACTATAAAAAATAACCAAGCTTTTAGAGATACATTTTCCATTTCAATTTTCCCTTCTTATTATTATGGAATTATACCTACCTTAGAAAAATACACTCTAACCCTTGGACCAGGTGAAAACAAGAGTTTGAAAATTTACTTTGAAACTCCCGAATGTGCTGAAGAAGTTTCGGCATCTTTTGCCATAACTGTGAGATCAAGAGAAAGGGAAGAAGTGAGCGATTCCGAGAGCCTTATAGTTGAAATAATTAGGAAATTTGGCATTTGCATCTATGAATTGAACCTTGACAAACCAAAAATTGATCCAGGTGATTATCTAACAATTAAAGTTTTGATAAGGAATCCGTCCGAAATTCTCTCTCAACCATTCAACTTGCAAACAAATGTGTTGTTTAATGGGGAAATTTTTAGAAGATTTGATGACTACATAGAAACAGTTGGGGGGAAAACAACAGAAACAATAACCCATGTTCTAGAAATTGATAAATATCAAGCTCCTGGTATATATACTGTTGAAGTTTTGATTAAAGATAAATTTGGAGCTGTTGTAAGTAAGAAGAAAGCACAATTCAATGTAGCAACAGTAAACGCAAGTGAAAATTTAAAACTTTTACCAATAACAAAAACCACAAAATATGGTCTTTTGGTTCAGACTGTAGAAATAAATGTGAAGAACGAGGGGAATGTGCCCACCACGAGCTTCCATATTTCTGAAGCTATTCCAATTTTCATGAAATCTTTCTTCTTCCCAAAAAGAGAGCCTATTTTTGAAGAGACCAAAGAAAATAGAATTGTTTACACTTGGCTTGTACCTCAACTTAATCCAGGACAAACATACACCATAACATATGAGATAAGCACGTGGAATGCAGTGTTAATAGCAATTGCCTTGATTGTGATAATAGTTTATTCTTTCTTGAGCATTTTTAGTGTTAGTATAGAAAAAAGGCACAGAGTTTTAGGGCCGATAACAAAAGAGAAAGAAATAACTATAATGCTTGAAGTGAAGAACAGAAGCAAGAATGAGATAAGGGATGTTTTGGTTAGAGATTTTGTGCCAGGAATAGCAAAGGTAATTGAAAAATTTGACACTTTAAGACCGACTCTCAGAAAAGTTGCAAATGGTACCGAAGTTGTTTGGAGAATTCCTTCTCTTGCCCCTGGAGATGAAAGAATCTTGACATATAGAATAAAACCAATTGTTGATATTATTGGTGTGCTTAAACTTCCAAAAGCTTACTTGAAGTTTATGGATAAGAAAAAAGAAGTGAGAAAGATAGTTTCAAAGTCTACATACATAAAAACAGGATAAATTCTTCTATCCAATGTCTCAAATTATTTGTTTAAGAAAAAAAACTAAACTGGTTAATTTAGCATTTCTTTTTCTTCTTAGCCATTTTTCTCTTTTATATATTTTGTTAAACTTATTAATAAAGATTTAATTTTTGTGACAAAATATTGCACCATAAAAATTAAATAAAATGAAAAACATTTGAATAAATGAGTTAAATTCCCCGGATAGCTCAAACAGAGTTAAATCTGGAGTAATGGTAGAGCAACCGGCTGTAGCTGAGCACTTAAGTGCCTGGCATCAGCAGTTGCTCACTAGAAACCGGTGGGTTGCTGGTTCGAATCCGGCTCCGGGGACTTTTACAAAAACTTATAAGTTTAGAATGTTTATTATTCTATAGGTGGGAAAAAATGGCTGGTGAGAAAAAGAAAAAGAAGTAAGATACAAATTCTTAGATTTTTTTAAACATTGACTACTTCTAACCATTTTTTTTAAATTTAAAAGAAAAATAATAAAGAAGATAAATTGAAAGCCTCGGTCGTCTAGTGGTCTAGGATGCAAGCCTGTCACGCTTGAGACACGGGTTCGAATCCCGTCCGAGGCGCTTTATCTTCATACATCAACCATCATTCAAAGGAATAAAAATGAAAACGTGAGAAAGATTTTTGATGCCACCACCGCTAGATTTAAAAAGATAAATATAGTAAATTATAAAATTATATTTGTTGGCGACCAAAGCGGGAGGGAAACATCCGTTCCCATCCGAACACGGTAATTAAGCCTCCCAGCGATCTAGGATGTACTCTGCGAAAGCAGGGGAATTCTAGGGCGTCGCCAACATTCAAATACCGGTGTCGATTTGAAGAGAAAGGTTTATATAAACCAATTTTCTTTATTATGCTGTTGCTAGGGGTGAGGAATTGAAAAAAATAGATGTGGAAAAGCACACCCTCGTGCCCAAACATATAATTTTAAGTGAGGAAGAAAAGGTGGAGGTTTTGAAAAAATATAGGGCTAGCCTAAGACAATTCCCAAAGATATTAATAACAGATCCTGCTATAGCTGATAAAAATCCAAAGGTTGGGGATATTGTAAAGATAATAAGAAAGAGCCCTACTGCAGGTGAAACTGTATATTATAGAGTTGTGGTTAGGGCTTGATATTATGGACATAAAATTTTTAACGCTTTTAGATGCTTTTGTAAAGGAGATGGGTCTTGTCAGATTTCAGATTGACTCTTACGACGATTTTATAACAAGAAGAATACCAAAGATTTTGAAAGAAATTGGTGTTATAAAGCCAGAAGTTCCCGAACTTGGTGATTTTAAGATAAAGCTTGGTACCTTCAAGATTGGTGACCCTTGTGTGAAAGAAGCAGATGGCTCCCTAAGACCAATAACACCTCAAGAAGCAAGGATAAGAAACCTCACCTATGCTGCACCCATGTATATTGAGATGACGCCTGTCCTCAACAATATAGAGAGCAATACTGTTGTGGTGAATTTTGGAGATATGCCTGTGATGGTTAAATCAAAAATTTGTCCTCTTTCCACCATGAGTAGGGAAGAGCTCATAAAAATAGGGGAAGATCCTGACGACCCTGGAGGGTATTTCATCATCAATGGTACGGAAAGAGTTCTTGTCTTAATTGAAGAAATAGCACAAAACAAAATTCTTGTAGAAAAAGTTGATTCTGGAGGCATAACTGAAATAGCAAGAATACATTCTGAAAAGGATGGATATATTCAGAGGCATTTGCTTGAAAGAAAGACAAACGGCATAATCACCATAAGTTTTGCTAATGTGGAAAAGCTTCCTGTTGTCATATTGATAAAAGCCCTGGGACTCGAATCTGATAAAGAGATTGTGAACGCCGTCTCTTCGGATGAAGAAATTCGAGAAGAATTTTATTCAAATCTTTACGAAATAGAAATAACCTCAAAACAAGAGGCTTTAGATGAACTTGGGAAACATATAAGAATAGCACAAAAAGAGGGAAGGGTTGAAAGAGCAACAAAAGTGATAGATAAATATTTCCTTCCACATTTAGGACAAACACAAGAAGCAAGAATTGACAAGGCCTTGTTCCTCTGTAAGGCAATTGGAAAATTGATAAAACTTCATCTTGGAAAAATTGAAGAAGATGATCTTGATCATTATTCAAACAAGAGAATAAGGCTATCAGGCGATCTTTTGGAAATTTTATTGAGATCGATACTACTTGGAAAATGGGGATTGATAACAAGAATAGTTTACAACTACCAAAAACTTGCAAAAAGGGGAAGGATTCCACCACTTCAAGCAATAGTTGAATCGAATGTATTAACAAACCAAATTGTTTCAGCTTTAGCAATAGGCACTTGGGTTGGTGGGAGAACAGGAGTTAGCCAAAGGTTAGAAAGAGGTAGCTTTGTTAAAACTATTTCACACATGAGAAGTGTGCTTTCTCCTCTTGCTTCAACACAAGAGCATTTTGGAGCAAGGGAGTTACATCCAACACACTTTGGTAAATTGTGCACAAGTGAAACGCCTGAAGGAGCGACAATAGGATTGAGAAAACATCTTGCAATAATGGCAGAAATTACAAAGGGGTTGGGTGAGAATGAAAGAAAAAGTCTTTATTCTTCAATTCAAAAAATGGTGGTCTGATGGCCGATATTTTTATCGATGGTAAATTTATTGGAACAACAAGAGAACCTGAAAAATTTGCAAAAGAAATAAGGGAAAGGAGAAGAAAGGGGTTGATTTCTTCTCAGATTAATGTCGCTTATCATAAACATTTGGATGAAGTTAGAATCTTAACAGATAGTGGAAGAGTGAGAAGACCACTTATAATTGTTGAAAATGGCAAATCAAAACTTACGGAAGATCATATACAGAAGCTTAAGGCCGGTGCCATAAAATGGGAAGATTTGGTAACCCAGGGAATAATCGAATATGTAGATGCAGAAGAAGAGGAAAATTGTTATATTGCTTTAAGAGAAGAGGATTTAACTCCTGAACACACACACCTTGAAATCAACCCAGCCACAATACTTGGTTTCTTAGCGTCTTTCATACCTTATGCTGAATTCAACAGGGGAGACAGAGTAAACTATGGTGCAAAGATGGTTGGTCAATCAATAGGTCTTTTTACCACAAACTATTTGAGTAGGGTTGACACCAAATCCAATGTATTAATTTATCCACAAGTTCCACTTGTTCAGACTCATGCACATAAAATTGCAGGATATGAAAAACATCCCAATGGAGCAAATGTTGTAGTTGCTGTTACTTCCTTCCAAGGCTTCAACATGGATGATGCAATAATCATAAATTCAAGCTCAATTCAAAGAGGGCTTTTCTGGTCTTACATGTTCAGAACCTATGAGGCTGAGCAGAAAAGGTACATGGGGGGACAAGAAGATGTGATAGGAATTCCTGAACCTGGTGTCAGAGGCTACGCCGGTGAGGATGCTTATAAGCATCTACCAGAAGATGGCGTTGTAAATCAAGAAACAGAAGTAAAATCTGATGAAGTCTTAGTTGGAAGAATTTCCCCCCTCAGGTTCTTGGGAAGCATGGATCAATTTATCACGGGAATAGAAAACATAAGGGAAACTTCTGTAAGAATGAGACATGGTGATAGCGGAATTGTGGATAAAGTTTTTGTGACGGAAACTATAGATGGCACAAAACTTGTTAAAGTAAGGGTTAGGAGCTTAAAAATTCCCGAGATAGGAGATAAGTTTGCGAGCAGGCATGGACAAAAAGGTGTTGTAGGACTTGTTGTACCACAAGAAGACATGCCATTCACAGAAAGTGGAATTGTTCCGGATATAATTTTCAATCCACATGGAATTCCATCGAGAATGACAGTTGGTCAATTGCTTGAACAGCTTGCAGCAAAAGTGGCTGCTCTGACCGGAAAAACTGTTTATTCTCCAGTCTTTAATCCAACCTCGGAGGAAGAAATAAGAAAAATACTTAAATCTTATGGCTTCAGGGATGATGGTAAAGAAGTTATGATTGATGGAAGAACTGGAAAGAAGTTTGAAGTTGAAATATTTATTGGCCCATGCTTCTATCAAAAGCTAGATCATCTTGTCTCAAACAAGATTCATGCAAGGTCTAGAGGACCTGTAACCTTGTTAACGAGACAACCAACAGAAGGAAGAAGTAAAGAAGGTGGGCTAAGGTTAGGGGAAATGGAGAAAGATGTTTTGATAGCACATGGTGCCGCTCTTGTTTTAAAAGAAAGATTTGACTCTGATAAAACAGTGATTCCAGTTTGCTCTGAATGTGGTATGGTTGCTATACATGAAAGAACAAAAAACAGAAGGTATTGTCCTGTTTGTGGTGAAAGCAAGATTTTTGATGTGGAGATGAGTTATGCCTTCAAACTAATGTTGGATGAACTCAAAAGCATGTTGATTTACCCAAAAATCGTTGTAAGTGGGGAAGAAATGAGGGTAAAAAGAATAGAGTTTAGTCTACTTAATCCTGAATTGATAAAAAAGATGGCGGTAGCAAAGATTACAAAAACCGAGCTGTACGATCAGGAAGGATATCCAATAGAGGGCGGGCTTATGGACCCGAGGTTGGGAGTTGTTGATCCTGGTGTAAGATGTAGAACTTGTGGTGGTACTGTTGGTGAATGCCAAGGGCACTTTGGTATACTTGAATTAACGAGACCGATAATTCATGTCCACTATGTTAAGTTCATCCTTACACTTTTGAAAATGTTTTGCAGAAAGTGTGGTAGAATTTTAATTGACGAAAAGGACTTGAACAAAATAAAAACAGAAAAAATTACTTTCAAAGAAGTAGTGAAGATGGTGAAGAAAAAATGTCCTTATTGTGGTGCCTCACAAGGAAAACTTAGGTTAATTAAACCCTACACTTTTGTTGAAGAAAATGAAATACTTAACCCTATAAAAATTAGGGAAAGATTGGAAAAAATACAGACAGAAGATTTGAACATCATTGGAGTTAAAAATGTAAGACCTGAGTGGCTCATCCTCACGCTTTTGCCCATACCACCTGTGACAGTTAGACCATCGATAACACTGGAGACTGGAGAAAGATCAGAAGATGATTTAACACACAAACTTGTTGATATTGTGAGGATAAATGAAAGATTGAGAGAAAATATAGACCTTGGTGCCCCAGAGTTCATCATCGAAGACCTTTGGGAACTCCTCCAATATCATATCAGTACCTATTTTGATAACGAGCTTTCTGGTGTGCCCCCAGCAAGGCATAGATCGGGAAGAATTTTGAAGACTCTTTCTCAAAGATTGAAAACAAAGGAAGGAAGGTTTAGGGGGAACCTTGCTGGAAAGAGAGTTAACTTCTCAGCAAGAACAGTCATAAGTCCCGATCCTCTTATTAATCTGGATGAGGTTGGTGTACCCGAAATTGTGGCTAGAGAATTAACGATTCCAGTTAGGGTGAATGAAAAAAATCTGGAAGAAATGAAAAGACTTGTTATGAATGGAAGTGAAGTTTGGCCTGGTGCAAATTATGTCATAAGACCTGATGGAAGGAGGAAGAAAATCACCGAAACAAATAAAGAGGAAATTTGTAAAGAACTTGCTCCAGGTTATATAGTTGAGAGACATATAAGAGACGGCGACATTTCACTTTTTAACAGGCAACCAAGTTTACATAGAATGAGTATGATGGCGCATAAGATAAGAGTGACGCCTTTCAAAACTTTCAGGCTTAACACTGCTGTTTGTCCGCCATATAATGCTGATTTTGATGGAGATGAAATGAACTTGCACATACCACAAACAGAAGAGGCACAAGCAGAAGCTTTGTGTTTGATGGATGTGCACAAACACATAAGAAGTCCTAGATTTTCTGGTCCTATCATTGGAGCCACAAAAGATTGTATTTCTGGTCTTTATCTCCTAACCAAAGATGATAGAAAATTTGATAGGGAAGAATTTGTGGATTTGATAAGAAAGGTTGATCCAGAAATAGAAATACCAGATAAGCAAACCATGAGTGGAAAGGAAATTTTCAGCTTATTCTTACCAAAAGATTTTTCAATTCAACACAAAGCAAAATCTGGTGAGATGGTGATAATTAAAAATGGTAAACTCATCTCCGGAGCAATTGACAAAGCAGCTCTAGGTGACGAGGAGGGAAAAATAATAGATAAAATGGAGAGAGAATATGGAGCTGAATTCACCAGCAACTTTTTGTTCAAAATGATAAAACTTTCTCTCGAGTATATAACAAGGCATGGATTCTCCGTTGGCATTTCAGAATTAGACTTGCCAAAAGAGGCAAAGGATGAAGTAGATATTGTACTTAAAAATGTTAAGAAAGATGTGGATGAAATGATAAAAGAGTTCGAAAAAGGTGAGCTTAAAGTTTTGATAGGAAGAACTCCAAAAGAAAGCTTGGAAACATTGATAAAAAGGAGATTGAGCAAGGCCTTGAAGGAAGTGGAAGAAGTATTGGTAAAATATGTGAAAGAGACTTCTGTAATTGATATGGCTAAAAGTGGAGCAAGGGGCAGCCTTGTTAATTTTGTCCAAACTACGGCGCTCATAGGTCAAGAGACAATAATGGGGGAGAGAATAGAGAAGGGTTATTATGAAAGAACTTTCCCCCACTTCAAAAGAGGGGACATGAGTTTGCAAGCAAGGGGATTCGTGGATAGGGGCTTCAAAAGCGGTCTTACCCCATTCCAATTTTTCTTTGATGCAATGAATAGTAGAGAATCATTAATGGATAAATCTCTTAAGACGAGGCATTCCGGCTACATGGAAAGAAGACTTATCGGAGCACTTCAAGATCTTAAAGTTGAATATGATGGAACTGTGAGAGATAGTTCTAACAAAATAATACAGTTTTTAGCCGGAGAGGATGGGCTCGATCCTTCAAAAATTGAGAAGGGGGGAATAAATGTCAGAAAAATTGCAGAGCGATTTGTCTGAGATTGAACTTCCAAAAATTTTGATAGATGAAGTGGAAAAAATATCAAAAGAACTGAAACTGAGTGAAGAAAAGAAAGAAAAAGTCTTGGAAGAGGTTAAAAAAATATTTCTTAAATCGATGTTTGAGCCTGGTGAGGCTATTGGAATCATTGCCGCCCAAAGTATTTCTGAGCCTGCAACTCAAATGACAATGCGTACTTATCACTTTGCCGGTTCAGCTGGAATTAAGGTTACTTATGGTTTGCCTAGACTTGTGGAAATTTTTGATGCCAAAAAAGAATTGGAAACTCCTGTCATGGAAATTTATCTCAAAAAGGAATTCAATAACATGGAAAAAGCAAGAGAGTTGGCTGAAGATATAATTGAAAGAAGAATATCCAATGTGGTGAAAAGGGTTGCAATAAACTTGAGTGAAAATGTAATTGAAATAGAGGTAGATGACTTGAGGAAATTGGGAAAAGTGATAAAAATAATTAAAGAAAACTTTCCAGAGGTTCGAGTAAAAGAAAAGGCTAAAAGTATTGTCGTACGCCCAAAAGAAGAGGTTAGCATTAAAGAGCTTCAAGTGTTGAGAGAAAAAATATTGGATCTTCATTTTGGAGGTATAAAAGGAATTAAAAACGCAATTGTCAGAAGGGAGGGGGAAGATTGGCTCATAAACACACTTGGATCAAATCTTGAAGAGGTTTTGAAGATGGAAGAGGTTGACGAGACAAGAACCATCACAAATAATATTTATGAGACTTTCAAAGTCCTGGGGATAGAAGCTGCTAGAAATGTTATAGTTAAAGAAGCCATGAAAACTCTAGAAGAACAAGGCCTGAATGTTGATATAAGGCACATATTTCTTGTTGGTGATATCATGACCTCTACCGGAAGAATTCAATCCATCGGTAGATATGGTGTTGCTGGATCCCAAACCTCCATTCTTGCAAGAGCCGCCTTTGAAGAGACTGTCAAACACTTGGTGAGAGCATCTATTAGAAATGAGGTAGATGAATTCAAAGGTATTTTTGAAAATGTGATGATAGGCCAAGTTATTCCGTCTGGTACAGGAATGCCTGAACTAATAGCAAAATTTGAAGAGGAGGGGAAAAAATGAATTTGGAAGAAGAAATTCTTGATGCAAATAAAGCTGGGAATGTAATTCTGGGATATAGGGAAAGCAAAAAGTTCATAAAACTTAATAAAGCAAAACTTATTGTTATTGCCCAAAACACTCCAGAAAAAATGAAGAAAGAAATTGAACACAATGCAAAAATTGCTGGCATAAAAGTGGAAATTATTTCTAAGAGCAGTAAAGAACTTGGCGTGCTTTGTGGTAAACCATATCCGGTGAGTGTGTTAGTGATAAAGTGATTTAATGACAATTAAATTTGATACAGAAACGATAAGGCTTATGACATTATTCGAAAATTTAACTGGAGTTCCTGTTAAAGACTGTTTGATTGATGGGAACATAATTTACTTTATTGTAGATGAAGAAAAAATTGGCATGGCAATCGGTAAGAATGGGAGTAGCGTTAAAAATGCCGAAAAAGTCATGAACAAAACAATTAAAATCTTCGCCTATTCTAGCGATCTTACCAAGTTTGTTAAAAACCTTATACCCAAATCAAATAGTGTGAAAATAAACAAAGAAAACGGTAAAATAGTGGTTGAGGTTAGTGTAGAAAAGAGCGAAAGACCAATAATAATTGGTAGAGATGGAAAAAATTTAAAAATACTCAAGGAATTACTTAAAAGAAGTCATGATGTGAGCGATTTGATGATAAGGTGAGAAAAATGCCTGGAGAATTTTCAGCAAGGAGACTTAAAAGGGTGAGAAAAAAGTTCAAATGGAAGGATATTCACCACAAGAGAAGAATATTGCAGCTGTGGAAAGAAGACCCCCTTGAGGGAGCACCCCAAGCTAGAGGAATTGTCATCGAGAAGCGAGCTGTTGAACAAAGAAAACCGGCTTCTGGTCTTATAAAGGCAGTAAGAGTGCAATTAATAAAAAACAATGTTCAAGTTACAGCCCATGTTCCTGGTGAAGGCGCTATAGATATAATTAACGAACATGATGAAGTTTTGATAGAAAGCATTGGTGGCGCTCAAGGTGGTCCGAAGGGTTCGATGTGGGGGATTAAATATAAAGTTATTGCAGTTAATGGTGTTGCTTTGAGTGAAATTTTGTCAGGAAAGAAACAAAAACCAACAAGGTAATTTTATATGGAGATAAAATTGTTTGGTAAATGGTCTTTCGAAGGAATAGAGGTGAAAGATCCTGGTCTTAAAAAATATATAAATCTTCACCCTGTTGCCATACCCAGGACAGATGGAAAATATACACAACAACAATTCCACAAATCAAAGATGAATGTGGTGGAGAGGTTTATAAATAAATTGAGAGTCCCGGGACACAGGGGAAAAAAACATGTTTTAACCTCTGGTAGAGCTGTAGACAAAACTTTCACACACTATAAAATTGTGAAAGAAGCCTTTGAAAAAATAGAAAGGTTGACTGGGAAGAATCCTATAGCTGTTTTGGTAGGGGCAATAGAAAACGCTGCTTTGAGAGAAGAAATCACCTCTTATCAACTTGGTGGAATTATTGTTAGAAGAGCTGTAGTAACAAGTCCGCAAAGGAGAGTTGATCTGGCTTTGAGAAACATAGTCCAGGCAGCCTATAGGAAAGCTTTTGGAAAAAAAGAAAACATGGTCGATGCTTTGGTCAATGAAATTGTTGCTGCTTATAACAATGATGCTAGCAAAAGTGAGGCAATAAAGGAAAAAGAAAGAATAGAAAGGGAAGCGGAGGGAGCAAGATAAATGGTAGACTGTGAGAATATTCAATTAAAATTAAATAGAAGTGAGAAAACCGTAAGATTGATATTAACTTTTTTAGAAAAAATTAAGATATTAAAGCTTGTAATCATTAACCCTTATAAACTCTGGGGTTTAAATCTAATTTAAAACAATTGAAGGGAGGTGAATAATTGCCTAAGAAAGAAATGATAGAAAGGATTAAAGAGGTTATGCGAGACCCAACGAGAATTCGCAATGTAGCTACAAGCTCTCATGTCCACCATGGGAAAACTACCCTCACAGACAATTTGATGGCAGGAGCAGGAATGTTAGCTGAAGAAATGGCCGGCAAATTTAAAGCCGAAAGTCATGTTCACTTGGTTTGATGAACAGGAACGCAGACGCCAGCTTACAATCTATGGAGCAAATGTAAGCATGGTTCATGAATACGAGGGCAAGGACTTTTTGATTAATCTTGTTGACACCCCCGGCCATGTGGATACGAAGTAAATTCGCCATAATTTGGCGGGGATGTTACAAGAGCTATGCGTGCTGTGGATGGAACAATAGTTTTGGTTTGCGCTGTTGAGGGAATAATGCCACAAACAGAAACAGTCTTTAGGCAAGCTCTAAGAGAATATGTTAAACCAGTTCTTTTCATTAATAAAACTGATAGGCTAATAAAAGAGTTAAAATTATCACCAGCAGACATACAAAAAAGATTTGAAGAAATTATTAGGGATGTAAACATTTTAATTCAAAAGTACGCTCCTCCAGAATTTAAGGATAAATGGCTTGTAAATGTTGCGGAGGGTAGCGTGGCTTTTGGTTCTGCAACAAAAAGATGGGCCATCTCCATTCCTTACATGAAAAAAACTGGGATAACCTTTAAGGATATCATAGAGTTGATTTTAGCAGGAAAGGAGGATGAATTATCGAAAAAAGCGCCTTTGCATCAAGTTGTTCTTGATATGATAATAAAGCATTTGCCTAATCCTTTAGAAGCTCAAAAGTATAGACTCTCAAAAATTTGGAAAGGTGATTTGGAATCAGAAATTGGAAAACAAATGTCGGCTTGTGATTCAAATGGGAAGCTTGCTGCTATTGTTACAAAGGTTGTGCCTGATCCTCATGTGGGATTTGTTGCAACGGTTAGGATTTTTTCTGGAAAAGTTTTTAAGGGTAAAGACGTTTACTTGATTGGGTTGCATAAACAAGAAAAAATACAGCAAGTTGCTGTATACAAAGGTATTTTAAGAATACCTGTAGAAGAAGTTACGGCAGGTAACATTGCTGCAATAGTGGGAACTCCTGATGCATTCACTGGTGAGACCATTTGTGAGCCAGATGCCATTATTGAACCTTTTGAAGAAATAAAGCATCTTTTCGAGCCGGTAGTTACTAAAGCCATAGAGCCAAAAAATATGATGGAACTGCCAAAGCTTGTTGATGCTTTAAAGAGAATAGGGAAGGAAGATGCTGTTCTTCAAGTTAAAATCAATCAAGAAACTGGGGAATATCTTGTTTCTGGTCTTGGTGAGCTCCATTTGGAAGCAAAAGTTGAGAATAAATTGAAAGAAATGGGAATTGATGTAGAGATGAGTAAGCCCATAGTTGTTTACCGAGAAACTGTTTTTAAAACTTCTCCTCAAATTGAGGGCAAATCTCCAAATAAACACAATAGATTTTTCATAGTTGTCGAACCCTTAGAAGATGGTGTTTATAGGGCTATGCTTGATGGAGAAATCCCAAGCCAAGAAGAACTTAGAGGCAAACATACAGAAATGTTTAAAAAGATTTCAAAATTTGGGATGGATTACGATGAAGCAAAGAACATAATTGTCATTCACAATAAAAATGTTCTCATCGATATGACAAAGGGAATTCAGTTCATGAATGAAGTAATAGAGATGGTTAAAGAGGCTTTTAGAAATGTGATGGATGAAGGCCCCTTGGCAAAAGAACCTTGCACAAAAATAAAGGTAAAGCTTGTTGATGCTGAGCTGCACGAAGACCCTGTTCACCGTGGTCCTGGACAGATAATCCCCGCAGTTAGGCATGCCATAATGGAAGGTATCCTTCGTGCAGAGCCAGCTTTGCTTGAACCAAAACAAGTAATAAGAATAGACGTACCATCAGATTTGTTTGGTGAAGTAATAAGAGAGGTTGAAAATAGAAGAGGACAAATACTTGATATGAGGGAAGAAAGGGGAGCAAGCATTGTTCTAGCAAAGATGCCCGTGAGTGACATGTTTGGTTTTGACGCAAGCTTAAAATCTGCAACATCTGGCCGTGGTTTCTACAGCTTGGTTGAAACAGTTTTCGAAAAGCTTCCCTCAGACCTTAGAGATGATGTTATTCTTGCAATAAGGAAGAGGAAAGGTCTTCCTGAACATGTACCAAAACCAGAGACATAAATATATTTAAATATCGACGATAAATAAGATTAGAAGGGATGTGAAATGCCCGCGAAGCCAAATATTAACCTAATGACAGCTGGTCATGTAGATGCAGGGAAATCCACTTTGATAGGCAGATTGCTTTATGATAGTGGAGCTATAAGAGAAGAAGAATTGAGAAAGTTGAAAGAACTTGCGACTGAACTTAAGAAGGAAACTTTTGAATTTGCCTTTATCATGGATACTGTAAAAGAGGAGAGAGAAAGGGGCCTTACAATTGATATTATGCACAGACCCTTTGAAACTCAGAAATGGTTCTTCACCATTATAGACTGTCCTGGGCATAGAGATTTCGTTAAGAACATGATAACTGGAGCAAGCCAAGCAGATGCTGCAATATTCGTTATTTCAGGGAAAACTGGAGAAGGTATACAAGAACAAACAAAAGAACATGCTTGGCTGTTAAAGGTTCTTGGAGTTAATCAAATAATTGTAGCAGTAAACAAGATGGACACTGTGAATTACGATGAAAAAAGATTTAATGAAGTTAAAGAAGAAGCTATAAAGCTTTTCAAGACAATTGGCTTCAAAGTAGAAGAAATTCCATTTGTTCCTGTTTCAGCTTATTATGGAGACAATATTGTCAAGAAATCTGACAACATGCCTTGGTACAAAGGTGGAACACTTGTTGAGACATTGGATGCAGTAATAAAAGAGCCGGAAAAACCTATAAACAAGCCGTTGAGAATACCAATTCAGGATGTGTATTCAATCTCTGGAGTTGGTACCGTTCCTGTAGGTAGAGTTGAAACTGGTATACTTAGAGTCAATGATACCCTTGTATTTGAACCAGCAGGGGTCAAAGGTGAAGTTAAATCAATAGAAATTTTCCACAAACAGATTCCGGAAGCCAAGCCTGGAGACAATATTGGTTTTAATGTTCGTGGTATAGCAAAAGAGCAGTTGAGAAGAGGAGATGTTGCTGGACATCCTGACAATCCACCAACTGTTGCAAAGGAGTTTATTGCTCAAATAATTGTTTTGCAACATCCTAGTGTGATAAGTCCTGGTTATACACCTGTATTCCATTGTCACACTGCTAGTGTTGCTTGTAGAATAGAAGAGATAATTGCAAAGATTGATCCAAGAACTGGGGCGGTGGTTCAGGAGCACCCAGACTTCATTAAGACTGGAGATGCTGCAAAGATTAGGGTTGTTCCAACAAAGCCAATGGTTATAGAAAGGCAAGCAGATTTTCCTGAATTGGCGAGATTTGCCATAAGAGATATGGGAATGACTGTAGCTGCAGGAATTTGCTTGGATGTAGTTAAAGCGAAATAGTTAAATTTTGAATCCCATTCTTTTTTTCTCTCTTTTCCACGAATCTAAAATTATAGTTTTTATTTGCTGTTGTACCATCTTTTCTTGTAGATTTCTTATTCCAACAATGGAAAAGAATTTAAATATAATTAAACCAAAATAAAGAAAAGTTAAGTGATGTTATGCAAGTTGCAAGAATAAAGCTGTCTGGAAAAAATCCAGAAGAATTAGATAGAATTTGCCATGAAATAAAGGAAATTGCAAAAAAGTTTGGTGTTTTAACTAAAGGTCCTATTCCTTTACCAACAAAAAGAATGAGAGTTGTAACACTCAAAACCCCTTGTGGTGATGGGTGTGGCCATGGAAATGCCACTTATGATAAATGGGAACTTAGAATTCACAAGCGTGTTGTAGATGTACAAGCAGATGAAAGAGCTTTGAGGCAAATAATGAGAATTAACATCCCTCAAGGTGTACACATAGAAATAAAGTTGCAGGATTAGTTTTAAATTTCAAAAATAACACAATAATTTATGCAGACCCATTATATTTTCATAACTGGTGGTGTACTCTCCGGTCTTGGCAAAGGCATAACAACTGCCTCTATAGGAAAGCTTCTCCAATTTCGCGGTTTTAAAGTTACAGTAATAAAAATTGATGGTTACTTAAATTATGATGCGGGAACTCTGAGACCAACTGAACATGGAGAGGTTTGGGTAACTGAAGATGGGGGTGAAATTGATCAAGATTTAGGCCATTATGAAAGGTTTTTGGATATAAACGTCTCAAAAGAAAACAACATAACTTCTGGCCAAATTTTCTGGAGTGTTATAAAAAAAGAAAGGGAAGGTAAATTTTTGGGAAAAACTGTACAAATGATACCCCATGTAACTGATGAAATTAAAACAAGGATAAAAGAAATTGCAAAAAAATCTGGAGCAGATTTTGTCCTTGTTGAAATTGGTGGAACTGTTGGAGATTATGAAAACCAAATTTTCATAGAGGCGGCAAGACAGATGAAAATGGAAAATGAAAAATGCATTTACATTCATGTGAGTTATATACCGGTACCGAAACATTTGGGTGAACCAAAAACTAAACCCACTCAACATTCGGTCCAAAAATTACGAGAGCTTGGAATCTTGCCAGACTTCATAATTTGTAGATCTGAATTTCCTGTAGATGACATCAGAAAAGAAAAAATTGCTTTGTTTTGTAATGTGAAAAAAGAGGATGTTATTTCTGATCCAGACATAGAAAACATTTATGAACTTCCAATAGTGTTTGAAAAACAAAAACTTGGGAAAAGGATCTTGGAAAAATTTGGAATTCAAGAAACAAGTGTAAATTCAAAAGAATGGGAAGATTTTCTAAATAAAACAAAAAATGTTAAAAAAAGTGTTAGGATTGGAATAATTGGAAAATATTTTGACATTGGAGAATTTACACTCAAAGACTCTTATATTTCAGTTATTGAAGCAACAAAACATGCTGCTTGGCAAAATAATGTTAAGGCAGAGATTCTCTGGATAGATTCGAAATCTTTTGAGAAAGATGAAAAGAATATTAAAATTCTTAATTCTGTTGACGGTGTAATTATTCCTGGTGGCTTTGGAAGTAGTGGAATAGAAGGTAAAATAGCTGCGATAAAATATACGAGGGAAAATAAAATTCCTTTCTTGGGATTATGTTTAGGCTTACAATTGGCTGTAGTTGAATTTGCAAGGAATGTTTGTGGGTTAAAAAATGCTAATTCTACAGAATTTGATCCTAACACACCTTATCCTGTCGTAGATATTTTGCCAGAACAAAAGAAACTAATAGAAGAATCGAAATATGGCGCAACCATGAGACTTGGTTCTTACTCAGCAATTCTTAAAGAGGGCACAATTGTTTGGAGGCTGTATAACAAACAAAAAGAAATAAGCGAAAGACATAGACATAGGTTTGAAGTTAATCCAGAATTCCATGAGATTTTGCAAAAAAATGGACTTGTTTTTTCTGGGATGTCACCTGATGGAAAACTTGTGGAATTCATTGAACTTGAAGATCATCCTTATTTTGTTGCCACCCAAGCGCATCCTGAATTTAAATCAAGACCACTTAAACCAGCTCCATTGTTTGATGGTTTGATCAAAGCTTGTTTAAGTGAATAGGATGAAAATCTTACCTATAGCTTTTGAAAGTCTTGGTACAAGATCTATGGCTTGTTTAGTTACCACAACTAGCCAAAAAATTCTCATAGACCCTGGTGTTTCTCTAGCACCACTAAGATATGGACTTCAACCACATTCTATAGAGTTGAAAAGATTGGAAGAACATTGGAAAAAAATAGTTGAGTTTGCAAAGGAATCTGAAATTCTTATAATCACACACTACCATTATGATCACCACAACCCATGGGAAAATTTGGAAATTTACAAGAAAAAAACTGTTCTTGTTAAACATCCTACTGAAAAAATAAACTTCAGCCAAAAACAAAGGGCATCTCTATTCCTTGAAAAAATTAAAGGTTTTCCTGTTGTTTTAGAGTATGCTGATGGTGAAGAGTTTAAATTTGGTAAAACTGAAATTGTTTTTTCTGAACCAGTTTTTCATGGTGCAAACCAAAAGCTAGGTTGGGTTATTGAAGTTCTAATAAAAGAGGGAAATGAAAAATTTATTTTCACAAGTGATGTTGAAGGGCCTGTAATTAAAGATCAAGTTGAATTCATCTTGGAAAACAAACCAAATTTTATAATTGTTGACGGCCCTATGACCTATATGCTTGGCTATAGGTATACTCATGAAAATTTTCGAGTCTCACTAAAGAATTTAATAAAAATTATTGAAGAAGCTTCACCAGAAGTTTTAATTTTGGATCATCATTTGCTCAGAGATTTAAAATATAAAGAGAAAATAGCAACAGTTTTAAAAACAAGTGAAGAGTTGAACATTAATGTTTTAACAGCCGCTGAATTTTTAGGTAAACCTGTAGATATGCTAGAAGCAAGGAGAAGAGAATTATACCAAAAATATCCTGAAGTTGAACATAAAGAAAAGAAGATTGTTTGGGGGGAATAACATATGAAAAAAATTGAAGAATTATTAGAGTTGTATGAAGAAAAAAAGGAGGAAATTAAAAGACAACTCTTAGAATTCAAGCAAATGATGAGTAAGAGTAATGAAAGAATTTTTGCTGAACTTGCTTTCTGTATTTGCACTCCTCAATCCAAAGCAAAAGATGCTTGGAAATCTATAAGCAAATTAGTAGAGAACGGTTTATTATATAAAGGTACTGCTGAACAAATTCGACCATTTCTTAAAGTAAGGTTTAACAAAAATAAAGCAAATTATATCATAGATGCTAGAAAAAAGTTCACGGTAGACAAAAAAATACAGATTAAAGAATTTCTTCAAACTTTCATAGATCCTTTAGAATTGAGGGAATGGTTGGTTAAGAATATAAAAGGTCTGGGAATGAAAGAAGCTTCTCACTTCTTGAGAAACGTTGGTCTTAGTGAAAATCAGCTTTCAATACTAGATGTTCACATCTTAAAGAACTTGAAAGAACTTGGTATTATTGAAGAAATTCCAAAAAGTTTGACTAAAAAAGAGTACCTTAAGATTGAAAATAAGATGAAAGAATTTTCAAAGCAAATTAACATTCCACTCGATGAATTGGACAAATTGCTCTGGTTTAAAGAAACAGGTTTTATCTTCAAATGAGTTTATAGCAACACGATTTAATCAGTTGAAAGATGTGTAACCATAGTATGAGATTATTTCTTTAACCTAATAAAAAGAATTTAATAGAAGGTGAGAAAAATACCAAAAAGAAAATGGTTTAATAGAAACGTTGTCGTAATGGGGATCACAAGTTTATTCAGTGATGCTAGCCATGAAATGGCCACGGCCACCTTGCCTTCTTTTTTAACTGAATTAGTAGGAGTTGAAACTGCGCCTCAGTTGCTTGGTTTGATTACTGGCTTGTCAGACGCTTCTTCAAGCTTTGTAAAAACATTCTCTGGTTGGTTAAGTGACAAACTCAGAAAGAGAAAGCCCTTGGTTACATTAGGCTATTTTCTAACTGGAATTTTTATCGGGCTTATAGCATTTGTTAGAAATTGGTTTGAAGTCTTAATCTACAGAGTCTTGGCTTGGATGGGAAGAGGGATAAGGGAACCTCCGAGAGATGCTTTATTGTCTGACTCTGTTGATAAAAAATATTATGGACATGCTTTTGGCTTTCATCGAGCAATGGACACTTTAGGAGCAATAATAGGTCCTTTAATTGCATTCTTTTTAATACCCCTACTTAATTTTAGAAATATTTTCCTCTTATCGTTTATTCCTGGTTTATTGGCTATTCTTACAATAACAATTGGTGTGAAAGAAAGAAGAAGATATAGAAAAAGGATGAAAGGATTGATAGGAAACATAAAAGCTTTGCCCAAAGGCTTTAGATTATTCCTTCTCGTCATATTCATTTTTAGAATTGGGAATTTCAATCGAACTTTGCTTTTACTCAGAGTACAAGAGGTGCTGACACCTGTAAGTGGAATTATAATTGCAGGTAGCATGGCTGTGTTCTTCTATACCATAAGAAACATTGCTCAGGCTATAGCAGACTATGGTGTTGGGGCTTTAAGTGATAGAATTGGAAAGAAGATTTTATTAGCATCTCTAGGTTTTTTCTTGTTTGGTATCGTGTCTTTGGGATTTATTTATACAACTACCAGCCTATTTTACTTCACCCTCCTTTTTGTTTTATCTGGAATAAGTGCAGCCACATATACTGCATTAGAAAAAGCTTATGCTGCGCAGCTTCTCCCCTCCAACATAAGAGGAACAGGATATGGTGTACTTCATAGCATTGATGGTATAGGAGATTTTATTTCGAGTTTTGTAGTTGGAAGTTTATGGACAATACTCTCTCCAACTGTAGCTTTTATTTATGGAGCTGCTATTTCTTTTATTGCTACATTTCTTTTGCTGGGGATAACAAAGTTGTGAAAGTTTGCTCTAGAAACACTATACCTCTCCAAACAATTAAAGCCTCATTTTTTCATATTTAATTTTTAACTCACTCCCTTTCCATTCAAAAATCGGAACCTCTCTTTTCAGTTTCTTAAACTTCTCGCTTAACGCATGCACTACAATTGGTAAAGCTATTGTTGCATCGGTGTAACATTGAACCATTTTTGCAGAAAATCCAATCTTCCCCCAGCTCTTGGCTTCTTCAAAAGTGCATCCAGAAAGACCTCCCCATTGTGGCAAGTCTGTAGAAATTTGTATTGCAAAGCTATGACTTTTATCATGTCTTGTTTGATAGCTTGCAATCACCGCAGTTTGTTGAATGAAGTTTTTTGGCACCCCTCCACCAATATATATGACACCAGTAGTTTTTGCCTTTTCAGTTATTTTTGAACTTTCATCAACATCTTTCAAACCATCCCAAACTATTCTCTTCTTCCTTAATACAACCTTCTTATCATCAATCCTTCTTGTGATTTTCCTTCTGTTAGCAAACATCATTGAAAAGCCTATGGAGCTGTCTCCAAAAGCTGGACAAAAGATTGGAAGTTTTTGCTTGTAAGCATTTATTAGAATTGAATTTTTATCTTTCGCAACTTGATTTAATCTCTTACCCAATAGATAAAGAATCTCACGAGAAGAGTAAAGATAATAGTCTCTTAAGGTCCTAGAAAAATCTCTTTCTATCCAACTATCGGCCCAATAGAATTTTTTTTCACTTGCAAAAACATCATAAATTCTGTCGATTTTTTCTTTTCTCAGTTTTTCGTCATCTACAGAGTGTGTACCAACATAATGTTTAATACCTAGGGCTTCAACCAAATCATGATAAAGATTGGCCCCTGTAGATACTATCACATCAATCATTCTTCTTTGAATCAAGTATGCTATAATTTTTCTCATCCCCGCAGGTACCATTGCGCCAGCAAGACCAAACCATATCACAATTCTCTTCTTCTTGAGCATTTTAGACCAAACTTGAATTGTCTCGGCAAGCTTTCTTCCTTGATAGCCTGTATAAAGCATTTCTTCTGTTAAGTCACTTATCTTTTTATCTGGCCAAACCTCAATTGGTCGTGTTGGTATTTTCAAAAACTTTTTTACCACATATAAAATTTATGTCAATTAAACACAAATAATTTTGCTTTCATACACACTAAATCCTTTTAAATTAAAAAATAATTATTAGTGGTATCTTGGAAGAAAATTTGTTTCTTTTAGATGTCGACTATACTGTAATGGAAGAAAAACCTGTTGTTAGGCTTTATTGTAAAGATTCTAAAGGTAAAAACTGTTTGGTTCTAGACCAAGATTTTTACCCATACTTTTATGTGTTGCCTAAGAAAAACAAAATTGAAGAGGTTAAGAAAAAAATTGAAGAGGTTAATACAAAAGATGTAAACATCAAGATAGTTGAAGTTATAACAACGGAAAAAAAATTACAACTCGAGAAGATAAAAATTTTAAAATTGGTAATTGACAATCCAAGGAAAATTCAAAACATCAGAAATATTGTGAAGGAATTGGAAGATGTAGAAGAAACTTACGAGTATGATATTCCTTTCTACAAGCGTTACTTGATAGACAAACAAATTGAGCCTATGAACTGGATTAAAGTTGATGGGAAGAAAATAGAAAATAAAGAAAACTATAAAGCGGATTACATAATTAAAGCCAACTCTATAAAAGTAGTAAAACAAGAAAGTTTACCAACAGATGTTGAGCTAAATGTTTTAGCTTTTGATACAGAATTTGTAGAGGAAAATGGAAAATCGAAACTGATTATGTTAAGTCTTGTTTCAAGCAGAGGGATGAAAAAGGTCTTAACTTCCGAGTGTTGGGAAAACCAACCAGATTATGTAGAATCTCTCAAAGAAGAGAGAGAAATAATAGAAAGGTTTTTGGAAATTGTGGAAAAGGAGGATCCTGATTTCATATGCACTTATAATGGTGACAATTTTGATTTTCCTAAACTTAAAGAAAGGGCAGAAGAACTGAAAGTTCCCTTAAAACTTGGGAGAGATAATTCTCCAATACATTTAGTTAGAAGGGGGAGAGTAAGCTCAACCAAAATTAAAGGTAGAGTACACATAGACCTATTCAATTTTATTGATCACATCCTATCAACAAGCTTGAAAAGTGAGGTTTTAACTTTAAATGAGGTTGCAGAAGAGTTACTTGGAATAGGTAAAAAAGAGATGGAATACAAGGAAATGGTTGAAATTTGGACTAAGAAAAAGGGTTTAGAAAGACTAGCTGAATACAGCTTACATGATTCCATATTAACTTTCAAACTTTCTGAGCTGATATTACCACAAATTTTTGCTATTAGTAGGTTGACGGGCCTTTTACCGTTTGATGTATGTAGAAACACCTATTCCCAGCTTGTAGAAGCTTTTTACATGAGAAGGGCTTTTCTTGATGATGTGATTATACCAAACAGACCAAAAACAGAAGAAATAGAGAAGAGGAAAATGTCCCCAGCTTACAAGGGGGCAATAGTGATTGAGCCAAAAAAAGGAATTCATTCAGACATCTTGGTTTTTGATTTTAGAAGTTTGTATCCAACGATAATAGTTTCTCATAACATTTCCCCAGAAACTCTAAACTGCAATCATGAAGAATGTAAAGAAAAAAATGCAGTACCGGAGACCAAATGGCATTTTTGTATAAAAAACAAAGGGTTCATACCAAAACATTTGGAAGAGCTGATTAAAAAAAGGTTGGAAATCAAAAAGATGATGAAAAAACTTGAAAAAAACAGTGAAGAATGGAAGAAGTTGGACAATCTTCAATATGCTTTAAAGATAATTGCAAATGCCTCTTATGGGTATTTTGGTTTTGTAGGTGCAAAATGGTATAAAAGGGAATGTGGTGCTGCAACAGCTGCATGGGGTAGAAAGTATATTACAACTGTGATTGATGAAGCCAAAAAATTTGGTCTAGAAATAATTTACGGTGATACAGATTCGCTAATGGCAAAATATCCGGAAAAATCGAGAGAAAAATTGATTGAGGTGGGTAGAAAATTTGTAGAAAAAGTCAATAATAAGCTGCCGGGTATAATAGAGTTGGAATTCAGAGATTTGTACGAAGGTGGAATATTTGTTGCAAGAGAAAAAGGTGAGGTTGGAGCTAAAAAAAGATATGCACTTCTAGATTACAATGGCAACATTGAAATAAGAGGATATGAAGCAGTAAGGAGAGATTGGTGTGAATTGAGTAAGAAAATTCAAAGAGATGTATTAATCACGATTTTGAGAGACAAAAATCCTGACAAAGCTATCCAGCTTGTGAGAGAAACTATCAAAAAAATTAAAGAGGGAAAAATTCCGTTAGAAGAATTAACAATCTTTGAGCAAATTACTCGCCCATTAAGTCAATATGAGCAAATCGGGCCTCATGTAAAAGCAGCACAGAAAGCAAGAGCTAGAGGAAAGCTTGTAGGTGAGGGAAGTATTATAGGTTTTGTGATAGTAAAGGGATCTGGCTCAATTTCAGATAGAGCCGAACCTGTTGAAGATGTCAAACCTGGTGAGTATGATCCTGAATATTACACTCATCATCAAATTCTTCCTGCTAGCATGCGTGTCTTAAAAGCTCTTGGAATAACAAAAGAGGAAATTTTAAATGAAAAGAAACAGAAAAAAATATTAAGCTTTTTTAAAAAGGATGAATAAATGGGACTAATAAGAAATATAGCAAAAACTGTAACATTCTCCCTTTTCTCACTTTTTTTATTCTTATCAATCTTAACATTCTTCTTTTACAATCTCACTAACTATAATAATGCAAAAAATCTTTACACCATCCTCTTTAAAGAAACTGTGTTAAAGAATAAAACCCAAGAAATTGAAGAAATTTACAAAAAAATAACAGTATATTGTAGCCTTGGTGTAAATGAATCTGTTCAGCTACCAAACAACATCAGCTTGAAATGTTCTGAAATTGCAAATACAAACTCAACTTACATGGTCGATCTAATAGCAAAGAAGTTTTTTGATCAACTATACTTTAAAGATTATGAATGTGAAATACCTGAGTGTGTAAGAGAAATAAGATCTGGTGAAGATATTCTGGTTTTCTTCAGTTTAAAAGCTCATAAATTTTTCAATAGTATCATTCTCCCCATCTTCATATTGACAATAATATTCGGTGTCTTACTCTTTCTATCAATAGAAACTTGGTCAGGCAGAGCAAGAACTTTTGGCTTTGAATTTCTTTCCATAGGAATATTTTACTTTTTCTTACCATACTTCAAAAGATTTGTTTTAGAAAGAATTTTAAAAGAAACGCCAATAAGTGAAGATGCATTAAACTTGATCTTTAATCAGCTTAACTCGGTCTTCAAGATCTTCCTTATTTTCGGTTTGATATTAATCGTAGCCTGGATTTTTGTAAAATTCAAAAAATCCAAACCAAAGTCTAAATAATCTTTTTGCCTGATTTCAAGTCAATTATGTGTATACAATTCACGGGACAAACTTCCGCAGCATCTTTGATGCAATCTAGCTTATCAACTTCAAGCTCGAACTTCAAACCAACTTTCTTGGCACCCTTTAAACTCGACTTCCCTTCTTTCAAACTCCAAAATTTTTCACAAGCGGCTACACATGCGCCACATCCTACACACGCATTTTTTTCATGCACAATTTTATAAACCATCTCACCACCCCAATTTCTTTTTAGCTTTTTTTGATATCCTATCAGGAGACCATGATTCCGAACTAATCTCAATATCAACCTTTTTCACACCTTTTATTTTAGAAATCTTACTTCTTATATCTTCAACAATAAAGGATTGCATAGGACATCCTGGTGATGTCAGACCCATTTTAATTTTAACATCCCCCTCTTTAACTTTCACATCATAAATTAAACCTAAATCAACCACATTGATTGGTATCTCTGGATCAAAACATTTTTTTAAAACTCCCAACACTTGACTTTTTGTCACCATAATAATCATTTATTTCAATCTCATAATATAAATCCCTTAGGCTTTTTACCACACTTTGGACATTTACCATCTTTTAAGTTTAATCTCACTTCAAATCCGAATCTTTCAATTAACAAATTCCCACAATTCAGACAATGTGTGTTTTCCCATTCATGCCCAGGAACATTGCCAACATAAACATATTTCAACCCAGTTTCTCTTGCCTCTTTAGCTAGATTTTCAAGCGTTTGAATTGGTGTTGGTTCTAAGTTAGTCATCCTATGGCTTGGAAAAAATCTTATTATATGAAGTGGTGTGTAAGGACCTAGATTTTCTAAAATCCAATTCACAAGATACCTAAATTTCTCTTTTCCCTCTCCAATTTTCGGAACTATAAGATTTGTTATTTCCATGTGAATCCTTAGTTCTTTCATAAGTTTTAAAGTCTCAAAAACCGGCTTTATCGAGGGTACAGAAGCATATCTCTTCAGGAAATTTTCATCTCCAGAAGCTTTAAAATCAACAGTGGCCGCATCTAAAAATCTTGAAATCCTTCTCAAAGGCTCATCGGTTATGTAACCATTTGTAACAAAAGTATTCTTCATTCCCCTTTTATGGGCAATTTTAGCAACTTCATAAGCAAATTCAAAGAAAATAGTTGGCTCAGTATAAGTGTGACTAATTATTTTAATATTTTCTCTTTCAGCCATTTCAACTATTTGCTCTGGTTCGAAATTGTTTCCAATAGCTTCTGGTGAGTTAATGTGGCTGATATCAAAATTACAACAATACTGACATGCCCAATTACACCCAGCACAAGAATAAGACAAGGCAAAAGATCCGGGGTAAAAATGATAAAGTGGCTTTTTTTCTATTGGGTCTACATTAATAGCCACAACCTTTCCGTAATTTAAAACAAAAAGTTTATTTTTAATATTCTTTCTTGTCATGCAAAATCCCCTGTTTCCTTCTGTAATAAAGCATCTTCTGGCGCAAAGGTTGCATCTAATTCCAAAAGAATTCCCAACCTTTTCTTTCTGCCAAAAAAGTGCTTTTTTGAGTCTTTCTTTCATCTCAATTCCTCAAACAAATGTTCCTCCTTCATATAGAAGTTTAGAGGCAACATTTAATCCCTCTTCTGAAAGTTTATAATTTTTCCCTGATTCAACTAGGTATCTCTCATTAACCAATTTTTTAATAAATCTTCTCACAGTCTTTCTCTGTCTCATTGGAAACTTGAGGACTATTTCTTCTTCTTTAAATGATTTTTTAGGATTACCTTTAGTTAAAATCAAGGCAGAAAGCAATATCGTCTTCTCCAATTCTGTGAGTATTCTAACCATATTTACAACATGTGCTGCAAATAGTATAAATTTTTTTCTTGGTAGAAAAGTTTTTATATACTGATTCAAATCTTTAAATTGGAGAGTAGTAATGCGAAAACGTGGAGAAGCTGAATATAAGGTTTACCAGTTAATTTGTAGCAATCCTGGTTTAAACACCTATGAAATTTCTAAAAAGCTTAATATGTCTGGTGGAAATGTAAGGAATGTTCTTTCAAATCTTCACAAAAAAGGTTTAATATCGTTCAAAATTGAAAAAAGCAGCATAAGAGTCAGAAAAAAGTGTTTTGCGGTAAAAATTGCTCGTTTGTTGCCAGTAGCATTTAAGAAAGAAATCAAATCTTTTCTAAAAATCAAGGATTAAAAATTTTAACTCCGAATTTTGACTCAAACAATTTATCCTTTCTGAGATAAAATATGAGATTATGGACGATATTTTGAAAAAATATGAGAAATCAAAGAAAGTTTCTGACAATGTTTTGGAATTTTCAAGAAAGTTAATTGTGGAAAATGCAAAAATTATTGAAATTGCTGAAAAGATTGAAGAAGAAATAAAAAAACTGGGAGGAGGGCTTGCTTTTCCTGTAAACATCTCAATAAATGAAAATGCCGCTCATTATACTCCAGATTTGGATGATCCCACCATTCTGAAAGAAGGAGATTTGGTTAAAGTTGATTTTGGTGTTCATGTTGATGGCTACATTTGGGATAGGGCTTTCTCCGTAGTTGTGGGGAATGAAAACAATGTATTGATAGAAGCTTCTAAAAAAGCTTTGGAAAATGCTCTAGAAGCTGTCAGGCCTGGAATAAAAGTTTGTGAAATTTCAGAAATAATAGAAAACGTTATAGGAGAATTTGATTTGAATCCAATTTACAATCTTTCGGGTCATGGTCTTGAAAGATTCATACAACATGCTGAGCCAACAATACCGAACAGTAAAAACAACATTCAATACCAAATCAAAGAAGGTCAGGTAATAGCAATCGAGGTTTTTACGACAAATGGTACAGGCTTTGTCAAAGAGACGGGTCAAACACTAATATACAAATATAAAAAAGAAAGACCTGTAAGACTTTGGGAAGCCAGGAAAATTTTAGAAAGAGCAAAAAATGTGTTTATGGGCATGCCTTTTGCCAAGAGATGGTTAAGGGACATAGCAACAGGAGCTAAGCTTGAGTTGGCTTTAAAACAATTGGTTGATGTTGGTGCTATAGAGGCTTACCCTGTTTTGAAAGAGGAAAGTGGAGCTCCTGTAGCCCAAACTGAAGAAACCATTATAGTTAAATAATGAAGTGATAACAATGGGCTTCAGCTTTACCAATAGCAAGGGCCAGATTTATTACCTTCATTGTAGAGAGGGTAAGGGGGGTGCAATACTGTTTTTCTTTTCCAAAAACCCATCGGGAGCAATAGATTTACCAGAAGGGTTCGAAGTTTTTGAAAACCCAAAAACCTCTCTTCCAATGGTAAAAAGAAAAAAATGAAGTTAAGAACACAATTATATTGGTGGGTGTGGAAAAAGAGAAGATGAATCTGAAATTTGAGATTTGAGATTTAATCCATTTAAATAGGAAAAACAAAACTAATTTATGAAAGTGCGCCAGGTGTTCCTATATAACTTTGGGGAAAGGTATTATGAGAAGAGATTTGGCTAAAAACATAGTTAAAATCATTAATTGCCTTAAGGAGGCAGAAGAAGGCTGGCTTTGGTATAGAGAAATCAGTAGAAGAACGGAATTGCATCATAAAACCGTATCTCGTCTTATTGAAAATCATCTTCAGATGTTTCTTGAGATACAAACCATGGAACCTTTCAATATTAAAATGGTTAGACTTAAACCGGGAACGGATATAAATGGTATTTTCAGGTACTTGGCTGTGAGGGAAAAACTGGAAAACATTAAGTAATTCTAACCTACTTTATGAAGGATAGGCCTGAGTATTGGCTTTAAATAGTTTGAAAACTATATATTAAAATATCGGTGTCGATTTGGGCAAGATAGTCAATCAATATTCGTATAAGGTAAATGTACCTTGTGAAAATTGCCATTCTTTGATAAGGTTGGGTATAGATGAACAAATAAGTTTTTGCCCTATTTGCCATGCTCCTTGGAATGGAAATGACAAATCTAGCAAAAAGAGGTAAATCAGCCTGATTGAGTGAGTGATTGATTGATTTGGGCGGACTTTTCAATGAATCTTACCCAACCTTTACCCATTTTTTCAAATCTTTGGATTTTTACCCCCCTTCTTATACATTGGGTTAAAAATCCTCTAAGTGCAGATTCTGTTATTCCCAGTCTATTTGCAAGGTCTGTATAGCTTATTTCACCCATCTCCCTTACTATCTCCTCCAGCTGCTTCATTTTGGGGGTAAGTGGTAGGTGAGATTCTATATAATTGATGTGGGTAAGTATTTCTCTTCTTATTGGCTCTGGTGCCTTCCTTGCAACACCTTGAAGGGAGAAAAGGGCGTCTTCTATCATCTCAAAATGTCTCATAGTAAGTTCATCATGGGTTTTTAATATATCTCTTATGGACTCCAAAAGCTCAACTACCTTTTTTATATCACCAAATTGGGCAATAAACCATTCCTTAGAACTCATTTGTGATTCTATACGAACTAAAGAGGATTCTATTTCCTTAAGCAATCTTCCCGTATAACCAGCTGCTAAACCAAGTTGTAAAGATTCTTTCTGTAATTCAATAGACGAACTTTCTTTTGAGTGATTGATTGAGTGATTGATTGAGTGATTGATTGAGTGATTGATTGATTCTGATTGAAGCGGCGCTTTTTTTCTAAAGATGTTGAATAAACGATCAAAAATCCACATAAATTTATATTGTTTTTCAGAATATTTAACTCTTACTTTTAAGCTTTTCTCACTTTTAACGAAGAAACCTTTTCCCAACCAACTCTCACTTTTTCTAACAGAAACGATTCTTTTGTAAAGCTTGTTAAAAAATATATTTTTTCTAAAATATATTTCACTATAGATAGAAAAAGGTAAACTCTCACATTTTCTTTTGAAAAAAATTTCTCTGTTTATATATATTTTTTATGACATCTTTTTTATAACATCTTTTTCAAAATATATTTCATTTATCATCTGTATACACATTAATATATTTTAAAAAATATCTAAAATAAAGTATATTTTACTTTTCATACTCTCACTTTAAACAAATTGCTCAGTTTATTTAAATTATTTGGCGCATTTTATTTAGACCAAATTTAGTTTTGCTTTTTACTTGAAATTATAATTTAAACAAGATTTTTAATAAAAAACTGGTTATTTTTGTTTAAATTATAATTTACAGCTCTAATTTTTTGTTTTTTGCTATTTTTGGCGCATTCTTAATTAAAAATAGATTGAAAAACTTAATCTATTTGATTAGAACTGTTTTTTGCCTCTCTTTGTATTGATTTCTTCGTTTTTCTTTCCTTCTTTAATTTGTTTTTATAAATAAAACCTTTAAAACTCAAAATTCAATCAAAAAATTACTCAATCTTTTTAAAGAAGTGGCGCATTTAACACTTAAAAACACCTTTTTTACGTATAAGAATCGTTATACGAATAAATTTAGAGTAAAAAATTGATTTTTAACAGACGCTAAGCTTCCCCTCTGCCAAAAGTTTACAAAAGCTTTGAATGTTCTCCAGTCTGCTCTGAACAATTTCTTCAGCTTCTTTCTGTATTCTCTGAAGATTGTTTTCAGTTTCTGGTATATATTGAACTATCACGATTTTTGGGTCATTGATTGGCCTTCCTATCTCACTTAACAGCCAAACATAAACTTCTTTCACCCCATTAACTTTTGAAAAAATCTCGTTTGCAATATCATGACTAAGCAGGTTGTAGATTTTGCCTACATGGCTTACAGGATTTTTTCCTGGGCCGGCTTCATTTCCAGCTGGTCTATTCAAAGAAATTACTCCATTGACCCTATTGCCCCTTCCAACTTGTCCTGAATCTGCAGCTTCGGCACAAGTACCTGTTGTGGTTAAGAATAAACCGGCTTCACCCTTACCTCTTTCGTCTAGAGTATTGAGTTTAATTCCTTTTATATTAAAGTCAGTTTTTTCTTTTAGAAATTGTTTAATCTCCTCTAAAATTTCCTCCTTTCTTTTGAAGTAAGTGTCTTCTGAGTCGATGAAACGATCGATAAAAGCCATGGCTATTGTAAGATCTAGATTGTTGTTGACTCTCAAACCCATAACTTTGATGTCTTCTCCTGACTCTGGATATCTTTTCTTGAATTCCTTTGAATTTAGGAATTTTTCAGTTTCTAGAACAATTCTTTCTGTTGGTGTTAAAGGAGCATAACCAACGACAGCAGAAGTATCATTTGCACCAAGGATTTCATCCTTCTTTTTGAAAATTTCAGCCAAAGCTGCAGAAACTTGCTTCAACTCTACCTGATATTCTACATGTTTTTCGGCATCAAGGAATCTCAGATTTTCTTTTATCCAGTTTTTTGCAGTTTTTATCGCAATTGAGCTCACATCAATTTCTTCGGCACCAACAAAATAGGTTGCCCTGTCACCGATAATCAGCTTCATGGGTTTAAGAATTTTACCACCGCCGAACTTGTTTTCTGCCTCTCCTGCTGCAAGTAGAGCCTTATCTATATTGTGATGTAAAATTTGACCAAATCTTTTGAGATATTCTTTACTTAAAGCTACAGAAATCCTATCAACTATAGAATCACAAATGAAATCAGGGTGACCTAGTCCCTTCCTCTCCACTATCTCCGTCTTTTGCTCAAATAATGGTATGGAGTTAAACCTTTCGATTAAAATGTTCATTTTTCTATTTTAGTTTTTAGGAAAATTAAATATTTTGACTCCATATGAATTTATTATGGATGCTCTACAAAAACTAGAAAATGAAATTAAACTTAGAGGGTTTTCCGAGAGGACTTTAAAGATGTATTTATTCTACAACCAAAAATTTCTAGAATTTATAAAAAAGAATCCTGAAGATGTAAATGAGGATGACATAAAAGCTTTTATTGCGAAAAAAATGGAGGAAGGTGTCTCCCCTAAGTCCATAGTTTTGATAAAAGCTGCGCTAAAGTTTTTTTATGATGAAGTCCTCAAAAAAGGTATTGTTAACTTCAAATCTCCGAAAGTTCCGAAGAAACTCCCCACAGTTTTAACAAGAGAAGAGGTAAAAAAAATAATTGATTCAATTGAAAATGAAAAGCATAAGTTGATTGTGATGATGCTCTATTCTTCTGGATTAAGATTAAGCGAACTAATCAATTTAAGAGTTGGGGATTTGGAATTGGAAGAGAGAATTGGATGGGTAAGAACGGGGAAGGGGGAGAAAGATAGGATGTTCATCCTTTCTGAAAGAGTGGTTGAAAAAATTAAAGGTTTTCTTGAGGGTAGAAGCCTTGAAGAGTATGTTTTTAAGGGTAGAAAGGGAAAGATTTCCCCTAGAACTATACAAAAAATTGTTGCGAGTGCTATTAAAAAAGCCAATATAAATAAAAAAATTAGTCCACATACATTTAGACACTCCTTTGCTACCCACTTGCTTGAAGCTGGAGAAAATATAAGAAAGATACAAGAATTGTTGGGGCACTCCTCCCTTAATACCACTCAAATCTATACTCACATTTCAAGAGAGGAGTTGAAGAAAATTAAAAGCCCTTTGGATGAATTGTGATTTTTATTTTTTCTCCACTGATCTTATCTTAGAGAGCTTGCCCAGAACTACATCAAAAGCTTTTGCGACATCTGCTCCTGATTCTGTTAGCTTGACTATCTTAATCCTTCCTTTTTTTTCGAAATCTACAAGACCAAAATTTTTGAATTGATCTAGAAGCTTGACCGTATGAGAATAAGTGAGATCGACTTCCTTTGATAAAACAGTAGCATACTTTGGTTCATTTCTTAAGCTAGTCAGAAGTTTGACTGGTTTTTGCCTCAAAAACAACATGAAAAGTGATTTTTCCTTCATAATGTGTTTCACACTCTGAAAAAATATATTTTTTTCTAATATTTATGCTTTAAAACAAATTTCTAAAAACAATTTTTCCAAAACTTATGAAGATGAAAAGTTAATTAAGCAGTAAAACCAATAATTTGATGACCATGATACCCATCAGAGAGCCTGCAGCAGCTGGAACATTTTATAGTTATGATGCTGCAAATTTGAAGAGAGAGATTTCTGATTCCTTCTCTCATAGACTGGGGCCAAGAGGATTTAAAAAGCAAAATTTTCTTGCTGCAGTTGTACCGCATGCAGGTTATATTTATTCTGGACCAATAGCAGCATGGATTTATTCAAGAATAGAAAAAGCGAACTATATCATTTTTGGACCAAATCATACTGGAATTGGAGCCAAATTTGCTTTGATGAAAATTGGTTTGTGGAAAACTCCTCTTGGTGAAGTTGCCATTCATGATGAAATCGCTGAAAAAATTTTAAAAGAGTGTAAAATTGTTGAACATGATGTCATGGCCCATCAACATGAGCATTCGATAGAAGTTCAACTTCCATTTTTACAATACAGGTATGGTAATGATTTTAAGTTTGTTCCAATTGCAATTTTAAATGAATTTGCAGATGAAGTCTTTTTGGAAGATTGTAAAACGGTAGGAAAAGCTGTTGCAAATGTGATAAAGAAGGAGAAGGGGAAATGGATAATTCTTGCCAGCTCTGATTTTTCACACTATGTTCCACAAAAAGTAGCAAAAAGAATAGATTTGAGTTTAATTGAAGAAATTGAAAAATTGAATGAAAAGAAATTCTTTGAAAAAATTTTAGAGAAAAACGCGAGTGTTTGTGGATTTGGTGGAATAGCTTCTACTATAGTTGCGGCAAAAGAACTTGGAGCAAAAAAGGGAGAATTACTTAAATATGCTACTTCCGGTGATATTACTGGAGAATTCGACTCTGTTGTCGGATATGCGTCTGTGATGATTTATTAATCTTTGATTGAAATTGGTAAATATGAAAGAAATAGTGCTTAAACATGCTTTGATAAATGCAATTGAGCATGGCGGTAAAGCAGATGTTCAAGCAGTTGTTAAAAAGGTTGTAGCCGAGAGGTCTGAAGCAAAAAGTAATATAAGAGAAGTGATAGAGGAGGTTAAAAAAGTTGTAGAGGAGGTTAATTCATTATCTCTAGAAGAACAGAAGAAAAGGCTAGAAGAATTGGGTGTGAAAATTGAAAAAAAGGAAGCTAAGAAGTTTGAATTGCCTGAACTTCCTAATGCAGAATTCGGTAGAGTTGTAACAGCATTTCCACCGGAGCCAAGTAAATATCCACATATTGGACATGCAAAGGCTGCTTTCCTTAACTTTCTCTATGCAAAGAAATATGGAGGAAGATTTATTTTAAGATTTGAAGATACTAACCCTAAAATGGTTAAAGAAGAATATTATGAAGCTATAATTGAAGGGATGAAGTGGCTTGGAATTGAATGGGATAAATTGGATTATTCTTCTGACCATATGGAAAATTTTTATGAGGCGGTCGAAAAGCTAATCTCTGAAAACAAGGCTTATATTTGCTTGTGTAAAGTCGAAACTATGAGAAAAAATAGAGCTTCTGGAAAAGAATGTAAACATAGAATGCAAAATGTGAGTGAAAATCTTGAATTATGGAAAAAAATGAAAAAAGAGTTTGGAGAGGGTGAAGCTGTTGTAAGACTTAAAATTGATATGAAGCATGTAAACACCACGATGAGGGATCCTTCTATAATGAGGATTGTTGAACACCCTCACCCAAGAACAGAAATGAAATATCGTGTTTGGCCCACTTACGATTTCGGGACTGCAATGATGGATGGTTGGGAAGGTGTAACACATAGACTAAGGAGCAAAGAATTTGAAATAAGAAAAGAGTTACAAACTTACATCCAAAATTTATTTGGTTTTAAACTCACAAAAACAATTGAATTTGGTAGGCTTAATTTAAAAGGTGTGCCCACATCGGGAAGGGTAATTCGTGAAATGATAAAAAAGGGGGAATTGCTTGGTTGGGACGACCCAAGGCTTACTACACTTATAGCCCTTAAAAAGAGGGGGTTTGCTCCAGAGGCTATAAAAAATTTCATTTTATTAACTGGTTTATCAAAAGCTGAAGGTGTAGTAACGTGGGATGTTTTGGAAGCCGAGAATAGAAAAGTTGTCGACCGAATAGCAAATAGGTATATGGTTGTTCTGAATCCGATAAAATTGAATGTGGTAAATGCACCTGAGATAAAAGAAGTGAAAATAAATTTACATCCCGATTTCCCTGAAAGAGGATATAAAAGAATCATGGTAGATTGGAAAAAAATTTGGATTGAAAAAGAGGATTACAAAAAATTCAAAAATAAGGAAGTTGGGTTGATGTACCTTGCGACAGTAAAAATTGGTCCAAAAACTACATTTGTGTCCAGTGAGATTTCCCTAGACACGCCAAAGATTCATTGGTGCTCTGAGCCAAATTTAAAAATAAAGATTGTGATGCCAAACGGTAAAATTGTTAAAGCTGTAGGTGAGCCTGAAATAAAAAGAGTTGAAGAAAATCAAATAATCCAAATGCCTAGGATTGGATTTGCAAGAATAGAAAAGAAATATAAAGATATAACTTTATATTACACACACAAATAAAGATATAAGTAAGGGTGAGAGCGTGGGGAAAGCTTATGTGAAGTTTGAATTGCCGAAAGATTTGAAAACAAGGATATTACAAACTATTGAAACAGCAAAGAATAGTGGCAAGATTAAGAAGGGTATGAATGAGACAACGAAAGCTGTAGAAAGAGGAATTGCAAAGTTTGTTGCAATAGCGGAAGATGTAGAACCGGAAGAGATAGTAATGCATCTGCCTGTTCTTTGCGAGGAAAAGAAAATCCCATATGGGTATGTTACTAGTAAACAAGAACTTGGAAGAGCTGTTGGGATAGATGTTGCATGTTCTGCTGCTTGTATAGTTGAACCTGGAGATTCTAAAGAAGCTCTGAAAGAAATCATAGAAAAAATAGAAGCTCTTAAAAAGTGATAAAATGACTGAAAAGTCTTATCCTGCTGAAGTTCTGCAATTGTTAGGAAGAAGTGGTGCCCGTGGTGTTATGCAAGTAAGGTGTAAAGTTTTAGAAGGTCCGGATAAGGGAAAGATATTGACAAGAAATGTAATAGGACCTGTGAGAGTTGGTGATATATTGATGTTAAGAGAGACTGAAATGGAAACAGCGGCAAAGTTGGTGGAAAGGTGATTTGACTGAAGTGTTCTTTTTGTGGTGAAAATTTTGTAGAAAGTAGGGGAAAAATGTTTGTGAAGGTGAGTGGTGAAATATTTTATTTTTGTAGTTCAAAATGTGAAAAAAATTTTATGATGGGAAGGAACCCAAGAAAGGTGAAATGGGTTAAAAAAAAGAAAATAGTGGGCCGGTAGATCAATGGTAGATCGCTTCCTTAATTGTGGAAAAGGCATGAGTTTAACTGCTATGAAGAGGCTCCGGGTTCGAATCCCGGCCGGTCCATTTAAAAATTTAAGAAGATGAATTAATTGTTATAGTGAGTTTATGGGGGTTACAAAAGTAAAAGTAGAGGAGAAGGTTGAAAAACCCAAAAAGGAGAAGGTTGAAAAGAAGCCAGAAGAAAAAAGGGTTAAAGTTGTTGTGAGAGTTATGAACACCGATCTTGATGGAGAAAAATCCCTTAAGAATGCTCTTCTGGGGATAAAGGGTATAAGCCATGCCATGAGCAAGGCCGTTTGTTTGGCAAGTGGATTTGATCCAAACATTAAGCTTGGTGATTTAAGCGAAAAAGACATAGAAAAAATCGAAGCTGTAATTAAGGAACCAACGAAATATGGAATACCTTCTTGGTTTTTGAATAGAAGAAGAGAACCTGAAACTGGAGCAAACTTGCATCTAGTTGGAGCAGATTTAGAAATAGCACAAAAGTTTGACATTCAAAAACAAATTAATCTCAAAACTTACAAGGGAGTTAGACATATGCTTGGCTTGCCTGTTAGAGGACAAAGAACAAGAAGCTCTTTCAGGAAGGGAAGGGTTGTTGGGGTTGTCAAAAAAGCTGTAAGAGTTGCTCAAGAAAAAGCTAAGAGTGAAAAGAAGTGATTTTATGAAAAGATCTAGAAAAAAATATGAAAAGCCGAGGAAGCCTTGGGATAAGACAAGAATTGAAAAAGAAAAAGAAATATTGAAAAATTTTGGTTTGAGAAGAAAAAGAGAATTGTGGAAAGCCGAAGCCGTACTGAGAAAATATAGAAGAATGGCAAGAGATTTAATTGCAAAAAAAGATGAAAAAAGTGAAAAAATGTTGATTGAAAAATTGGTAAAAATAGGTATCTTGAAAGAAGGTGCTGCCTTAGATGATGTTCTTGCTTTGACTGTTGAGGACATCCTTGAAAGAAGATTACAAACAATTATTTATAGAATGGGTTTGGCAAACTCACTTAAACACGCGAGACAATTAATCACACACGGTCATGTAAAAATCAATGGAAGAAAAATTACTTACCCAAGCTATATGGTAACAAAAGATGAAGAAAATAAAATAGAGGTTGGGTAGAATGGGTGAAAAAAAAGTGGAAAAATGGGGCATTGCTCACATACTTTCAACCCCAAACAATACAATTGTTCATATTACAGATTTGACCGGTGGGGAAACGATAGCAAGATATTCGGCTGGAATGATGACTGATAAAGATAGGGAAGGTGGGATGCCCTTTCCTGCAATGTTAGCGGCAAAGAAAGCTGCTGAAGTTGCTTTGGCAAAGGGGATAGTGGGTGTGCATATAAGAGTAAGGGGACCAGGAGGGGTGAAATCAAGAGCTCCTGGTCAAGGAGCACAACCAGCTATAAGAGCTTTAGCAAGAGCTGGTTTAAAAATTGGGATGATTGAAGATGTCACGCCTATAATAACAGGGTATATGAGACCAAAAGGAGGAAGGAGAGGAAGGAGAGTTTAATAATTATAAAAGTGGGAAAATGAAAGTAAAAATTTTGAAAAAAGAGGGTATGGAAATAAGCTTTTCTGTTGAAGGAATTTCTCCAGGATTTGCGAATGCTTTGAGAAGAATAATGATTGGTGAAGTTCCAACAATGGCGATAGAGTGGGTTGATTTTAAGAAAAATGACTCGGTTCTCCCTGATGAAATCTTGGCAAATAGGCTTGGTCAAATTCCCCTGACATTTGATAAAAGAGCCTATAATTTGCCTAGTGAGTGTAAATGTGGTGGTAAGGGGTGTAGTGAATGTCAGGTTGAACTTGTTCTGAAAGAGAAAGGACCAAAAATTGTATATGCAGGAGATTTAAAGAGTAAAGCCAAAGATGTTAGACCTGTTTTTGAAAAAATTCCAGTAGTTGAACTTTTTGAAGATGAAGGACTCGAGTTCGAGGCTATAGCTCAACTTGGCTTGGGGAAGGAACATGCAAAATGGCAGGCTGCAGTTGTTGGTTATAATTATGAAGGCGAAAAGTTTGTATTTAATGTTGAATCTGTTTCTGGTCTAAATCCTGAAGAAATAGTTTTGTCTGCTGCTGAAATTTTGGAGAAGAAGATGAAGGAATTTCAGAAAAGCTTAAGCAAACTGAAGAAAGATTAATTGGAATTAGAAAATATTGGAAAGTTGGGGAAAACAGATACCAATGTTAATTATTTTGAAAAATTTTTAAAATTTAATTAAAAAATGATAAGAATGTTATAACTTTAATGAAAATTTGAAAAATTCATCAAATGTATTTACAAGATATGGGAGAAGGCAAGCTGCAAAAATACCTATTTTTATTACTCCTGGTATTTCTTTCTTGGATGGTTCTATTTTAGAATAAATTGAGATGTCCTCTTTAGAGATTTGGGGAAAAATCAAAAAGTATTTGGAGGTGATTTGCTTCTTTAGATATTCTAAGCTTAAAAAAGGGGCTTCAACAAAAAAAATATAACAAATATTTCTTTGAATTAATAATTAAGGGGAGAGTGTAAAGAAATTTAAAATAAATTCCCTAAAACTTTAATTAAATCAAATTGCAGGGGTAGCCAAGTCTGGTCAAAGGCGTCAGAGAATATTGTTTAAAACAATATTCGCGTGAGCTTAAGATGCTCTCCAGACTTAAGCCCTGAGTTATGGATGATGAGAGTATTAGTTACCTGATCGGTTAGTCCGTTCGTGGGTTCGAATCCCACCCCCTGCACCTAGTTTTATTGTAGTGCACCGCAAAATGGGGCCTATCTAAAAGGCCAAATTAAGATTAGAATGAAGTTGTGTGTTGAAATGGAAATTGATATAGCTTCTTATTTGATGGAAAATCCAAAATTACGTGAAATCAATGCTCCTAGCTAGAGGAAGTTTAACCATTACTTCTCACAAGATTGTTATCTATATTGCTACACCAACTTATTTATATTTGTAATCTAAATCTCTACAAAGGTGATTGTTTGGTAGTTGGTGGTGTATGCCAAGCTTGTAAGAAGTACTCAATAGCTTTATTCAAATGTCATGGTTGTGGATCTCTAGTTTGCCCAAATTGTGTGATAGAAGGCACACCTTTCTGTAAGTTGTGTCAGGGAAAGAGGATGATAAAATGAAATCTGGAGATTTTGTTTGCATCGAGTACATTGCTAAAGTAAGTGAGACAAATGAAATTTTTGATACAACAAAAGAAAATGTAGCAAGAGAGGCTGGGATTTTTAATGAGAAAATTAAATATGGGCCTTTACCAATAATAGTAGATGCTGGTTTTGTTATAATTGGTCTGAATGAAAAGATAAAAGAGATGAATGTGGGGGAAAAGAAAAAGTTCTTAATTCCACCCGAAAAGGCCTTTGGTGAAAGAAGTGAAAATCTTGTAAAATTAATACCTGAAATTATATTTAAACAACAAAATGTGGATGTTTTACCAGGTTCCTATGTCATGGTAAACAATTTAAGAGGAAAGATAATAAGCGTTGATGGGGGAAGAGTTAAAGTTGATTTCAACCACCCTTTAGCTGGTAAAACTCTGGAATATGAAGTTGAAATTGTGAAAAAAATTGAAGATAAGATAGAAAAAGTGAAAGCTATTGTTGATTATTTCACCGGTCTTGAAGATTGTGATATAAAAATAAGAGAAAAAGAAGTTGAAATTGAAGCAAAAAGTGAAATTGAGGGTAGAGTTAAAGCTGCCATAGCTTCACAAATAATCAAATGGGTTGAGGGAATAGAAGTGGTTAAGTTTGTTGTTGTTTTTAAGAAAAAAAGTGAATAAGGATTTATTTTTAATATTTGAATAATTAAAAGAGAGCAATATGGCGGTAAGACAGTTTGTTGAAAAACCTTCTGAAAGAACAAAAGAAATTGATGAAGAACTGAGAACAATCTTAGAAAGCAGAAAAACCAAGATAAAAGTTGTTGGTGCTGGTGGTGCAGGAAATAACACAATAACAAGACTGATGCAAGTCGGTATAGTTGGTGCCGAGACTATAGCGATAAACACAGATGCACAAGATTTGCTCTACACTGATTCTGATAAAAAAATTTTAATTGGAAAAGAACTCACTTCAGGTTTGGGGGCAGGTGGAGATCCTAAGGTTGGAATGGAGGCCGCAAGAGAGAGTAAAGAAGAAATAAAAAAAGCTTTGCAAGGAGCCGATATGGTTTTCTTGACTTGTGGGCTTGGTGGTGGAACTGGAACAGGAAGTTTGCCTGTAATTGCTGAGATTGCAAACAAATTAGGAATACTATCGATTGCTGTCGTCACTTTGCCTTTTAGCATGGAAGGTAAGCAAAGAATGGCAAATGCTAGAGAAGGTTTAGAAAATTTGGAAGATCATGTTGATACTATGATTGTTATACCGAATGATAGGCTTCTGGAAGTTGTTCCAGATGTTTCTTTAGCCACGGCTTTCAAAATCTGTGACGAAATATTGGTCAACGCTGTTAAAGGAATTGCAGAACTTGTTACCAAACCCGGTCTTGTTAACCTTGACTTTGCTGATGTGAGAAGTATAATGAAGAATGGTGGTCTAGCAATGATTGGGGTTGGTGAAAGTGACACAGAGAATAGAGCGATTGAAGCTGTTGAAAGAGCTTTGAGCAATCCTTTGATAACAGTTGATGTAAATGGGGCGAATGGTGCATTAATAAATGTTGTTGGGGGACCAGATGTGACTATAAGGGAAGCCCAACAAATAGTTGAGGCAGTTTCTTCAAGACTTTCACCAGATGCAAAGATAATTTGGGGAGCACAAATAGCCAAAGAATTGGGAGAAACTTTAAGGACAATGCTTGTAATAACTGGTGTTAAGTCGCCACAAATTTTTGGACCAACAAAAAAATGGAGCAAGGAAGAGAGAAAGGATATAGAAAAAATATTGGGAATAGATTTTGTGGATTGATTTCTGGTGCTAGAGATGAAGTTAAAAATAAAAGAAAAATTAAAAGATTGTATTCGAGTGATAAAATTGAATAAAGCCCCAAGCAAGAGTGAATTTTTGGAAACCTTTAAAATCTGTGTGACTGGTATTGCTATCCTTGGAATAATAGGGTTTATTATTTATATTTTTTCAGTAATTTTTGGTCTATAGGCGAAAAAATGATTTACAGTGTCAAGACTGTTGTTGGAAGGGAGAATGTTGTAATGGAAGCTATAGCAGCCAAAGCCAAACTAGAAAAATTAAATATTCAAAGTCTCTTCCACCCAGAAGAGATAAAAGGGTACATTTTCATCGAAGGTGACCTCAAAGATATTGAAATAGCCGTTCAGATGATTCCCCATGTTAGAGGTTTAATTAAAAGACCCATTGAATTGAAAGAAGTTCAAAGATTCCTACAACCAAAAACTGCAGAAGTTGAATTAAACATTGGAGATGTTGTTGAAATTATAGGTGGACCCTTTAAAGGTGAAAGGGGGAAAGTAACAAGATATGATAAAGTGAAAAGGGAAGTTACAATTGAACTTGTAGAGGCTGTTGTACCTATTCCGATAACAGTTAGTGTAGAATTTGTAAAACTGTTAGAAAAAGTTGGGAAATAAAATGTCAGAAAAAGAAGTCATAAAAATATTGGTAGAAGGCGGTAAGGCTTCGCCTGGGCCCACAACAGCTCCAAAACTAAGCTCTTATAAACTTAACATTGGAGAAGTTTTCAAACAAATTAACGAAAAAACTAAAGAATACAGTGGACTACAAGTTCCTGTGAAATTGATTATTGATAAAAAAACAAGAGAATACAATATTGAGATAGGCATTCCTCCAGTCTCGAGTTTAATAAAAAAAGAATTAGGAGTGGTGGGAAAAGAAGAAAAGAGTACAAGTCAAACAGAAGGTGAAAAGAAAGGAAATGTTCTTATTGGGGATTTAACTCTGGAACAGTGTGTGAAGATTGCAAAAATAAAGATGAGAGACATGCAAGCAAAAGACTTGAAAACTGCTGTGAAGACTGTCCTTGGCACTGCTGTGAGCATGCCTGTAACGGTTGAAGGTAAGAAACCAAAGGAGATTTTAAAAGAAATAGAAGAAGGCAAGTATGATAATCTTTTTAAATCTTAAAGATAAATGATGAATAACCCGCTCAACTGCCTAGGCAGGAGGGTATTAAATGAGAGAAAAAATTTTAAAAGCAATTGAGGAATTGAGAAGGAGTTCTAAAAAAAGAAATTTTCTTCAAACATTTGATTTAGTAATTTGCTTGAAAGAATTTGACACAAAAAAACCAGAGAATAGATTTGTAGAAGACATTGTTTTACCACATGGAAAAGGAGAAGATGCAAGAATTGTCGTTTTTTCAGACTCTTTGAAAGACCTTGATTGTGAAATCCTTACAACTGCTGATATAGAAAAATATTCGAAAAATAATAGATTGGCAAAAAAATTGGTGAAGGATGTGGATTTTTTCTTTGCTGAACCAAAGGCGATGGTTTTGGTTGGGAAAGTTTTTGGTCAATATATGGGGCCGAAAGGAAAACTACCTAAAATAATCACAGGTGATATAAAAAGGTTGATTGAAGATTATAAGAAGGTTGTGAGGGTAAGGGTAAAGGATGCTCCTGTGATTCAATGTGCTGTTGGTAAGGAGAACATGAAAGATGAAGAAGTTGCTGAAAATATAGAAAGTGTATTGAATGTTATTCGATCAAAATTGCCTAGAGGTATGCAAAATATCAAAAAAATTTTGCTAAAGTTAACGATGAGCAAACCTGTTGAAATTAAGGTATGAAAATGGTGAAAGAAGAAAAAATAAAAAAAGTGAAAGAATTGAAGATGATGATAGAAGAGTTTCCAGTTATTGGAATAGTTGATCTTCATAAGTTTCCCAGCAAAGAATTACAAGAAATAAGAAAAATTATAAGAGATATTGGAATAATTAAAGCTACTAAAAAGAGTACCCTCCTTTTTGCAATAAGAGAAGCCAAAAAGGAAAATATTGGTGAATTGGAAAAATTTATTCCCAATCAAGTAGCGGTAGTTCTAATCAGGGGGGACGCCTTCAAATCATATTCTAAGCTTACTTCTCTCAAATTCGAGACTTTCGCGAAAGAATCCGAAATTGCCCCAAATGATATAATCATTCCATCTGGACCAACAAGCCTTTTAGCAGGTCCAGTTATAGGTGAACTAACAAAAGCGGGAATTCCTGCTGGAGTGGAAGAAGGCAGAATTACCATTAAAAAAACCGTTACTCTTGTGAAAAAGGGAGAAGTAATATCGAAAGAGGTTGCGAATGCCTTGAGGAAGCTTGACATCAAGCCAATCTCTATATCCCTAAATGTAGTTTGCTTTTATGAAGGGGGGAAGATTTATCCAAGAGAAACTTTAGAACTTGTAAAGACATTTCCTGAGAAGCTCATTACTGCACATCAATGTGCCATAAATCTCTCTCTCAACATTTCCTATCCAACCAAAGAGATAATTAAAATTCTGTTGGCCAAAGCCTTTTATACTGCAAAGGCCATAGAAAGAATGGGGAGGTGTGAATTGATGGAATATGTGTATTCGGTCTTGCTGCTTCACAAAGCAAAGCAACCAATAACAGAAGAAAATGTAAAGAAGGTGTTGGAAGCTGCTGGTGTAAGTGTAGATGAAGCAAAAGTTAAAGCTTTGATTGCTAGTTTGGAAGGAGTGAATATAGATGAAGCAATCCAACAAGCTGCGATGCCTGTAGCTACTCCCACCATCATAGAAAAGGAAAGGAAAGAGGAAGAAGAAAAGGAAAGGAAAGAGGAAGAAGCAGCAGCTGGCTTAAGTGCACTGTTTGGATAAATGAAGAAGGAGTCAAATGAGAAGTTTAATTGAACTTGCAGAAAAAATAAAGGATGAAGAATTGAAAAAAAAGGTAATAGAATTTTTGAAAGATCTAACACTCTCCCACAAGGAATTTAAAAAATACCCGAAAGAAAAAATTGAAAATGTAAGAACTCCTTTTACAGTTCCAGGCCAAGGAACTGTAGAAAGAGCAGATTTGTTGAGGCACATTGCTTCTGTAACCGAACTTTGTATCAAAATTGCAGAAGATTTGGAAAAAAATTATGGTATACCTATAAATATCGATTACCTAATAGCTGGGGCTTTATTGCATGATATAATGAAAGTTTTTGAGTGGAAGCTTGAAAATGGAGAAATAAAGCATACGGGAATTTTGCTTGACCACTCTACACTTGCTGTGGCAGAGCTTTACCATAGAGGCTTCCCAGAGGGTGTTATACATATAGTAGCCTCACATTTTGGTGAAGCTGGACCAACGCCTCCAAGAAATTTTGAAGCTTTAATTTTACATCATGTTGATACCCTTATTTCAATGGTGGAATTTCATCTTTCTACTCCAAAAGAACAGCCTATTCAATTGCTTCTTCTTGATGAAGAAACCATAAAAAAACTCAGAGGTGAAGATACTGAAAAAGCTTGAGGAACTTTTTAAAAGAGGTATGAACTTCATCAAAAATATTCAGGAAGGGGAAAAGGTTATTTTGATTTATGATGCCGATGTCGATGGTTTATGTTCGGCAGCACTTCTTCTCTCTGTCCTTGAAAAACTGGAGAAGAAAGTTGATAACACACCAACAGGCTTTGCTCACATAGAAAAGTTGAAAACCAAACTTGAAAAATTTGAAAAAATAATCACCGTTGATGTGCCGATAGATTTAATAGAAAAACATTTGGTAAGCATGGGAAAAGATATGTTGATAATTGATCATCATCCGGGGAAAGATTTAAACTCTGAAAAAGTTATCTTGATAAACCCAAGATTGGAAAAACCGAAGATTTATCAGCCAACAAGTTATGTTGTTTATAAAATGTTTTCGGGGTTGATTGAAGAAAAAAAATGGGTTGCCATTGTTGGGACGATTGGAGATTTAGGAATTGATGATTGTAAAGATTTGGTGAAAATTGAAGACAAAAAAAATATCTGGAAAAACAAGTTTGGTAATGCTGCTGTTTTTTTAAATAGCTCTATCTCTATTTTAGGTCCAGAAAAGACTTTGAAAATTCTCATGAAATCAAAAAATTTAGAAGAGTTTAGGAAAAATGAGAAAATTGTCTCTGCTTCAAAAAAATTCGAGATAGAAGTTAAGAAGTGTGAAAGAGAGTTTAAAAGAAATCTTGAGGTTCATGATAAAATTCTCATCTCTGAAATTGATTCTAAGTACAGGGGAATATGTTCTACACTTGCCACAAAATTGGCAATGGAAAATCCAGAAAATGTGATCTTCATTTTTGAGAGAATTGGAAAAAATATTAAAATTCATGGAAGAAGTGGAAACAAAAAAATTAATGTGGGTGAGTTGTTCAAGAAGTTGGGAATTGGTGGGGGGCACGAAGCTGCTGGAGCCGGAAAAATAAAGGTAGGAAGTAAAGAAGAAATTAAAATAATGATTCTGGAAAAATTAAAAACCATTTATAGCTAAAAAAGGTAAATTAAGTCTTATTTTCTGTGGATAAGGATTGATTTTTATTATCCATATCTTCCATCGGAAATTTCGGAAGTTTGGTTGGGAAAGATACCTATACCATTCTTTTCAAAAATATCAAAAGAGAGAATGAGATGTCTAAGGTGTAATTCGGGGAGAATATTTAAGTTTATTGATGGTTTTGGTGAGAGGAGAATATTTTGCAAGGATTGTTTTGGAAGCTTTCTCGAAAAAGCTGTGAAAAAAATTGAAATGCAAAAAAACCTACATGAGTTTGATTTGGAGCTCTATCACAAACTTGGTTTTCATCATTAGGTGAGGGGATGGAAGAAGTAGCAAGAATCCAAATTTCATTTTTAATGGACAGGGGAATAAAAAAAGTTAGGACAAATGTTATTTCTGGTGGTAGGGTTTGGGGGTTCTTGAAGACTATTTGAAGCTCCCCCTCTTTTTTTTATTTTTTAATAACAATTTTAGTTTGGTGATTGAGTGGAAGTGTTTTTAGATATAGAAACCACGAGCACCAAAGCTGATATGGGACAGATTATTGCCATAGGTATGATAAAAGAAGGGAAGAAAGAAGTTAAGTTTATTGAAAATTTAGAAGATGAGAGAAGAGTTTTAAACTGGCTTGCAAAAGAGCTTGAAGATTGTAATTTGATAATAACGTGGTATGGCTCCAAGTTTGACATACCTTTTATAATCACAAGAGCCATAATCAATGGGCAAGACTTGAGTAAGATAGTGGGAATACCGTCTCTAGATCTTTGGGAATTTTGTAAGAATAAGCTATTGTTTAGCAAGAACAGTTTGCAAGAAATATCAAAATATCTCGGAATTTCAAAAGATGAAGAAGTTTGTGGAAAGGATATGCTTAAACTTTATTTAAAAGCAATTCGTGGTGATGAGAAAGCAAAAAAAGAAATAATCAATCATTGTTTAGATGATCTTGAAGCTTTGGAGAAGATTTTCAAGAAACTGAAACATTATTTAAGACTGCCGGGGAAAACCCAAGAATTTTCTCATAAATAGTTTTTAACAAAATTTTAAGTTCAAGAATTTATTTCTTGGATTTCAATACAACGAACAAATGGAACTTTTCATAAGGCTCCAACTCTACTTTATCCAAAATTTCAAAGTGTTCCCCCAACTCTTTCAAACATTCCTCATAAACTTCTTTTGGAGGTTTTGTTGAACTGATGCTTTGAGATTTGATGGCTATTTCTAAAAATCCATCTGTTTTTAAGAACTTCTCAGCATTTCTTATTAGAATTTTTATTTGGTCAGGATCAGCAACATCTTCATAAATTACGTCAACTTTTTCCATTATCATGTTTTCATATGTTTCTACCAATCTTGCATCCGCAAGTATTGGAACTATATTTTGTCTAAGCTCTGCCAAACCAACTAAATCACGTAATGGATGCTCTGAGATCTCAACAGCATAAATGATGCCATCTCTCCCAATAATATCGCTTATGTGGCTAATTGTGGTTCCTGAGCCAGCTCCCAAATAAAGAACTTTTGAACCCTTTTTAAATGGAAAAAACTTGATTTTTTTCATTACAGCTGCACAAAGTTTTGAACGGAATGGGACCCATTCTCTATATTCTACATTATTAATCTTAATTAACCTCTCACCATAAACACTTCTACCAGGCGTGAGGTTTATTGTAGCTATTTTGTTATTAATTCTATAAATGCCATCAAACTTATGTGGTTTAACTTGCATTATTTATCACTTTAATGCTTCATCAAATCAATTTCGGATTTTTCTTCCATACAATCAATCTCACACATGTATGATTATATTTATCTAAGACTTAAAACAACTCTTTAACTTTTATACCTACTTATTTTAAAGTTTTTGGAAGAAGAATATATTTATATGGTTGAATTTGAATATCTGATAAATTTGTTGTTTGTACTGTTGCAAATTTATGGAATTGTAAGCGTAGTGGCCTTTTTACCAGCTATGATAGACATTTTTAAATCCAAAAAAAATACAAAATACAAGTTAGTTTGGTTAGCAATTTGTTTAATTCTTGGAGTTTTTGGAGTTTTTGTTTATTTTTTGATTGAAAAAAGATTAAGATTTAGAAGATAAGGCTTTTTTAACCTTATCTTCCATTTCCCTCTTCATCTTATCTCCTCTGTATTCTTTTGAATAAAAATCAAGCTTCGCTGCAATAGAGAGTTTTGAGGCAACTATTCTTGCCACTTTGCCTTTGAGTTTCTCTGGTGCACTTAAAACCAAGGGGTGATTAAAAATAATTCCAAACCTCGGTGATTTACCTTTACCATGTAAAAATCTGAAAAGACTTTTTTCCGCACCCATAAGTTGAATGGCACTTGACGGCATTTTAGCCAACTTCTCAAGACCACCAGCTTTAGCAATAAGCTTGGCAGAAAGCATGGGACCTGCTAGTTCTGTAAAATTCGGTGCAATTTCTTTCAAAATTTTTTCCAATTGTTTTGATAGAGCATCCTTTAACTTATAAAGATTTAAAACCTCAGTTGCAAGCAATTGAGCGGCTTTTATTTCATCCTCTCTAAACTCGACTCCCATGCTTCTCTTGGCAATTTCTTTTAGCTCTGGATCTTCTATTCTTTCTTTTGACCCATATTTTTCAATTATATTAGCGTATTTCTTATGATCTTGCACCATTTTACCCATTTCTGGAAAATGTAAACTATAAAGCTCTCTTAACCTTTCGATTAGTGTGTTTGTCGTTTTATCTATATCCTCTATCACCCTTGCAATTTGGATGACAAAACTATCCTTTTCTATTGCTTTCTTAATCTTGGATTTTGTAATTTCTATGCCAACTTTACTCAGAAGTTGGTTAAATTCCACTTGATCTTTAACAAACTTGTATTTCAAAGCTAAATTTCGCAGGTTTTCTCTGATGAACATTTCCGCTTCATTTTCTTTTTGATATGTAACACCTGGCTTCTCAATCGAAAAGATAATTTCCTCAAATCCTTTCCTCTTTAACAAATCCTGTACTTTTTCTTCTTCCTCTATAATTTCTTTCTCTGAGGCCATAAGCTTCTCTGCTATTTTTTCTGAATCTTTAGGAAAAGGTTCAAAATGAATTATTTTTCCATCTTCGCTGATACCAAAAACTCCTATGAAGGTTGTAACCAGGTAAGCACGCATAGTTTTTTATTTATCGGTAAGAATTAAATAAATAGATGCAAGAGAACTTGATTTATATTGGAATTTTGGTGATATTTGTTGGGTTTATTTTAATTTTCCTAGGTGCAATTTTGGGCTCGAAAGAAATAGAGAGTGAGTGGGGATTTTTTGGTTTGATAGGACCAATACCATTTGGAGCTTGGAGTAGTAAGAGAGTTTTTGCTTTGAGTATAACAATTTTTATAGTTATGTTGACAATTCTAATTTTAATCAAAAGGTGGTAGAATGATTTTAAAACTTTGGCTAACAATGGGTTTAACCGTGTTTTTATTATTTGGTCTTCTATTTGGTTTGTTGGCGATGATAGGTTATCTCTTTGGTATTTCTGGATATCTGATAGTAGCTGTAGCAATATTCCTCGTTTTTCTCCAATGGTTGATTGCGCCAAAAATAATTTGGTGGACCACCAACATGAGACTCTTGGAGAAGGAAGAGTATCCATGGGTTTGGAAAACTGTGGAGGAATTGTGTAAGAAGAACAAAGTACCAATGCCTAAAATCGCTTTGGCAAGAGTTGGTGCACCAAATGCATTTGTATTTGGAAGGACCCCTAGTTCTGCTACCTTAACCTTAACTCAAGGTTTATTGAACAATTTGAACCGAGAAGAGGTAGGAGCTGTCATAGCACATGAAATTGGCCACATCAAGCATAAGGACATGGTTGTGATGACATTGGTCTCAGCTATACCAATAGTAGCTTATTTTGTTGCTAGATTTTTGCTCTTAGCCCCTTCTGAAGATAGGGAGAGAAGTTTTAGGGCCGCTATCTTGATTGGTGTTATAGCTTATTTTGTTTATCTAATTTCAAATTTACTCGTGCTTGCTCTCTCTAGACTTAGAGAATATTACGCTGATAGATTTTCTGGAATAAACACAAGACCAAAATTGCTGGCTAGTGCACTAGCAAAGATAACTTATGGTTTAAGCATATCTTCAGAAAAAATTCAAAATTCTTCTGTTAGAGCATTTTATATAGCAGACCCAGTAATATCTGTAAGTGAGGTGAAAAGATTTCGTTCCGAATATTCTGACATGAATTTAGATGAAAAAGAATTAGAAAAAGCAATGGAATGGGAAAGGAGAAATCCCTTAATAAGGGTTTTGGAAATATTCAGAACCCACCCGTTAACCTTCAAGAGAATTTTGGCACTTAGGGAGTTGGAGAAAGAATTGGGTTAAATCTTAAATTCATAATTAATTAATTAGTGATTTTCTTGAAAGAAGGAGAGTTGGTTTTGCTTTTGTCGAAAAATTCTTCTTATTTAGTAGAAGTTGGGAAAGGAAGGTTTTCAACAAAAGACGGAATCTTTGATTTGAATGAAATTTTGAAGAAAAAAATTGGTGATAAAATAGAAACCCACCTTAAGAAAGAATTCAGAATAGTTAAACCAAACCTGATTGATTTCTTAGAGAAAAAGGCTGAAAGAGGTCCACAAATAATAATGCCAAAAGATGCTGCCTCAATTTTAGCTCTCACGGGCATTGAACCAGGAAGCTTTGTAGTCGATGTGGGAACAGGTTCAGGCTTTTTAGCAATCTTTTTAGCAAATTATATAAAACCTGGCAAAATTGTGAGTTATGAGAAAGATGAGAGAATGGTAAAAATAGCAAAGAAAAATGTCGAATCTTTTGGTCTCTCCAAATTCATTAGGATTAAAAACAAAGATGCGAGTAAAGGAATTTCTGAGAAAAATGTTGATCTTGTGACTGTTGACATAAAAAATCCTGAAAAGATTGTAAAACATGCTTACAAAGCTCTAAAGGTTGGTGGTTGGCTTGCCGTTTATTCACCAACAGTAGAAGAAATGATTGCTGCAACAAAAAAAATAAGGGAGTTAAACTTTTCTTATATTAAGACTGTAGAAAATATAGTAAGGGAGTGGCAAACTGAAAGGACGACGAGACCAAAGACTATGGGAGTAATGCATACAGGCTTCATAACTTTTGCGAGGAAAATAAAATGAAGGAAATGAGAAAAATGCAAGGGCCACCTGAAATCGCTCCAGAGCCATCACCAGTTATTACTCCTGAGATGGTTAAAGATGTTCTTGAAATTTTAGAAAGTAAAGGAATGATCCACTACACAGCTGGTGGGGCTTACATTCCAACAGAAAGTGGTTGGAAACTTTTGATGGAATTAAAACCTATAAAAGAAGAAATTTTTGGTTATGGTCATCCAGAAATTAAGGCTATTGACAACTCTATAATAAGAATAACAAAGAGTCTAGAAGTTGATGATGCAACAATTGTTGTTAAAGCAGATAAGGCTTGTAAGGATTTGAGTGATGATTTTAAGACTGCTATCAAAAGTGCTAGAAGGGTTGAAATAAAAATTGAGGTCGATGGTGAAGAAGAAATTTTTTCTGCTTATGGTTCGCCTGCCCTTAAGCTTACAAGCAAAGAAGAAGTTGTTATAAGAAAAGATTCTTTTGTTGATGGGAAAACTGTTGCTATTTTCTCTGAAAAATCTGCTAACGAGCTTAAACAAACCTTGATTGAAAAATTGAAGAATCCACAAACTAAAGTGAAAATAACTTTAGAAATAAAACAATAAACCAATTCCTAATTAAGGGGTTGTAGTCTAACTTGGTAGGACACCAGCCTCGGGTAATAGAGAGAGCGCTGGCAATCTGGGTTCAAATCCCAGCAACCCCACAATATTGTACAAGAAAGTTATCTTACTAGAAGTATACAAAGGATTCACCATATTTACAGGATTGATGTAAGATTAAAGAAATAGCCAAGGAATTTCAAAAGAAAACAAATGTTATCAAAAGAAGAATTTTATGCCACTGCATTATTCATAGCTAAAGAAAGAATTAAAAATCCATTTAAGGATTTACCTGTTATCGGTGCTCATTGTTATGGCTATTATTCTAAAATCCTGCCAGGTTGTGAGTGGAAAGGTTGTGCAGCAGGAATAACGGCTATAGGAATAACAAGTGATGGAGGTATTGTTGGTTGTTTATCGATGGGGAATCGCATGTTTATAGAAGGGAATGTAAGAAATGAGAGTCTGAGAGATATTTGTGAAAATCCAAACAATTTTGCATACAACAGAAAATTTGATGAAACCAAAATTGGGCCAAATTGCAGAGATTGTAAATACAGGATTAAATGTAAAGGTGGATGTAATTCTATGTCATATACAATTACAAAGAGATTTCACAACAATCCATACTGTTTCTATGCTATTGAAAAGAAAATAATTAAAGTATAGAAGTGTTTCTTGGTTTTTGAAGAAATTTGACCCGCTTTTTTCCAATTTTCGACAATCTTACTACAATAACTGATAAACTTGGTTGTGATTTTCTCTATGTTCAAATGTTTGATAGTGTTTCTAGTAAATACTCCAATGTCTCTATTGGTGAATTTAAAGAGTTAAAAAAGTTAATTCAATTTTCTACCAATAATATTCTAATTTATTCAGTTCATAATTAAACAGTATGGAAGCCATAGAAGTGAAAGGTTTGTATAAAACTTTTAGAGAAGAGAAAACTTTCTCGCTTAAAAACATTAACCTTGAAGTAGGATTTGGTGAGTTCTTTGCCCTACTTGGACCAAATGGCTCTGGAAAAACTACCCTTATTAATATCATCCTGACAATTCTCATCCCAGATAAAGGGAAGGTAAGAATTCTTGGAAGAAACCCTTTTAAAGATAAAGATATTCTTCAACTCATCAATTATGTTCCTGTTGAGAAGCCTTCTTCACATCTTAAGGTTAAAAGTTTTCTTAATTGTTATGCAGGCCTTTATGGTATCGAACAACAAAAAATTGAAAAAGTTCTAGACCTTTTAAAAATTTCTTACTTAAAAGAAAGAGAAATGTGGAAACTCTCTACAGGAGAATTGTCAAAAATTGCTCTTGCAAAAGCATTGTTAAACGAACCTGAAGTTTTGATTTTAGATGAACCTACTTTTGGTCTCGATCCAAAAACAAAAAGAGAAATTCATACACTCCTACAAAAATTAAACAGAAGTGGAACCACTATATTTTTTGCAAGTCATGATATGGTAGAAGTTGAAAGACTTGCAAACAAAATAGCTTTTATAAAAGATGGAAAAATTTTAGAAATTGAAGAAAAATCTGAGCTTTTAAAAAAATACAAAACTTTGGAAAACTATTGGTTAAGGTTAGGAAAATGAAAATTTCAAGATTAAAATCATTAGTTTATAGAGATTATTTGATTTTTATTAAATCTAAGTGGAGGTGGCTTGAATTCTTCTATTTTCCAATAACCTCTATAATAATTTGGGGTCTTTTTGCTATTTGGACTGGAGAGTTCGCAAGTGAAGCTGGGAAAATTGCTTTGTTTATAAATGTTTTTTGGAGTTACTCTTATGTTGTTCAAACAACAATAAACTTGAGTATCAATGAAGATGCTTGGCATAGTGAAATCCATCATATTTTCATTACAGGAATTGGAAAATGGGAATATTTGTTGGGAAGAATAATTTTTAGTCTATTACTTTCATCTATAAACTTATCTCTTATGTTGCTAATTACTCATATATTCTTCTTAAACTTGACCCAAATAATTTCAGAAGTAATACCTTTCATTTTTTTAACAACATTTTTATCCGTAACGATAGCAATTTTTATTGCAGGTCTATACTTCATCCTTGGTAGAGATTATGCCTGGATTAGTTGGGCAAGTCTCCAGTTCTTTATTCTTCTTTCTTTCCCCTTATCACCGCTTGAAATCTTACCTTACCATATACAAGTTTTAGCAAGAATGATGCCTTATGGTAATTTTTTTGAGGGATTAAAAAATCTTTTGTTAAAAAGACCATACTTTCAGGAAATTTTTTCTTCCGTCCTCATCTCTTTTCTTTATCTTCTCATCGGTGTTTTAACTTATAAATTTGGATTTGACCACTCGAGAAAAACTGGAAAATTCGCAAAAATGTTTTAGCTAATATAAACGTAAATTTTAAAAACCAAAAACTTATGCTCTCAATATTTCTCCAAAGTTGTTTGTTTTTCAATTTTCCTTTCTTCTTTCCCTTCCAGTTGGTCTTTGATTAATCTTGCCACACCTGCTCCAACAATTAAAGAAAGCCTTTCTAGAGGAACCTTTCTCAAATCCCTTAAAGTTCTTATGCCAGAATTAAACAGTTTTCTAGCTCTTATTCTCCCCACTTGTCTTAATCTAACCAAAGGAATTAGCTCTTCACTTACACCATACTCAAGTCTTATCCTAAGCTTTCTTATATCTTTCAAAATATTTTTGTAGCCAAGCAATAAAGCGAGCTCTTGAAGAGAATAAATAAGCCAATCTGCAATCTCCCTTCTCCCATAAAATTCGCCAGGAGCAACTCTAAATTCAGTTAAAATTTGATCTTCAGTTGCTTCTTTTATCCAAGCTTCAAACATTAAAGCAGTTTTCAGACTTTTTAAGAAATCGTCAAATTCAATTCCAGATTCGTCTGGAATTTCTTGTAAAAGTTCCTCTTCTCTTTTCGCCAAAATATCTTCAAGTTCAGAAAATTCTCCTATCCTCACGGAAAGTAAGGGTCTCATCTCAATTGTGTTTGAAATCAATTGTAACAACCCAAAAGGATGAATTTTTTTCTCCTTTGTTTTTGCTAAAGCTTCTATGAATTGATGAGCAGTTAGAGGATCTATGTAAAGTTGAGAAACCCTCTTACCTATTCTTGTAGCAGAAATTTTTCCTTTCTTTGAAACAACAAACCCCCAACTTATAAGCTGCTCTAAAATATTACTAATCTTGTCTTCTACAGATGAAATATCACCGAATTGATAAGCATAAAAAGTTTTTGAGAAAAATTCTTTTAAAGAATGCTCTGATTTACAAAAATCACTCGCAATTAAAGCTAAAGTATGCATCCTCAAAGTTGGTTCTTGAGAAAGTTTAGATTTAATATCTTCTGGTTGACCCATGATAAAATGATCTACAAAATCCTGAGCCTCCTCTTCTGTTCTTGCTATCAGTACAGACTCGCCAAATTCATCATAAGCCGGTCTTCCTGCCCTGCCTATAAATTGTTTGTATTCGAGAACTGGAATGTAAACTGCACCTATACCCGAATAATATCTTTTTACATCTCTCACTATTACACGAAAAGCTGGTAAATTCACACCAAAGGCAAGTGTTGGGGTTGCTACTATTATTTTGATTAATCCTTGTCTAAATTTTTCTTCTATTAACCTTTTTTGTTTTCCCAATAAACCAGCATGATGGAATGCTACTCCATCTTTAATACAAGAAGCAAGTTTTTTACATTGTTGTGTTGGCACCTCTAAAACGCTTAAGATTTCTTCAGCCAAGCTGTGAAGGTTTTTCTCCTCCTCTTTTTTCAAGTATAACCTAGTTATCTTGGTCAAACTCTCCGCTAAACTTTCTGCCTTTCTTCTTGTTGAAACAAAAAATAGAGCCTGTTTTTTTAGTTGTAAAACATTTTCTGTTATAGCCGCCTCTGGCTCCAGATTGCTAAGTTCATACCCCTTCTTACCATAAAAGAAAATTTTTGAATTGTAATAAACCCCCTCGTAAAGTTTAATTGGTCTAAAATCACTTTTGAGTAGATGCGCGCCTAACCATTCAGCAAGTTCTTTGGCATTATTTATCGTTGCAGACAAAGCAATGATTTGTGCTTTTGGTACGATTTCTCTCAATTGAGTTAACAAGATTTCTAAAGTCGGCCCTCTCTCAGGGTCATTTAAAAGGTGAATCTCATCAACAATTATTAATCCAATTTCTCTAATCCAGCTCGCTCCATGTCTTATCAAAGAGTCAAGTTTTTCATTTGTACAGACAATTAAATCATAATCAGCAAGCCATGGATCGCTTGAATCTAAATCGCCAACAGAAATTGCAACTTTCCATTTCCCATCAAAAAGTTTTTTAAAATACTCATACTTTTCATTCGCAAGAGCAATAAGTGGAACTGTATAAATCGCTTTGCTTCTAGAAGAAGAGAGTTTGTTGATTATAGCTAAAGCTGCTATGAACGTCTTACCCCCAGCTGTTGGAAGAGATATAACCAAACTCTTATCTTGAAATAATCTTTTCTTCACAACCTCTTCTTGTGGTGGGAAGAGTTCTAAGATTTTTTCTTCTTTAAACTTTTGTATGAAATATTTAGGTATGTTATACTTTGAAAGCTCTTCAACCCTCATAGATTTCTTTAAATTTTATAGAATTTTAAATAATTGAGTGAAATGACAAAAGAAGGGTTAATTTGCCTTGGAATTGAGTCGAGTGCTCATACATTTGGGATAGGGATTGTAAACGAGAGGGGAGAAATTTTAGCAGACGAAAAAAGCATTTACACGCCATCATTAGGGAAGGGTATTGTACCAAATGAAGCAAAGTTGCATCATGAAAAAGTTTCTCAAATGGTTTTAAAAAAAGCATTTGAAAAAGCTAACTTGAAGATTGAAGATATAGATATAGTAGCTTATACTGCTGGTGCTGGCTTGCCACCTTGTTTATTGGTAGGCGCCAATTTTGCTAGAGAACTTTCTAGAAAAAACAACAAACCTTTAATTCCTGTTTGCCATCAACTTTCACATCTTGAAATTGGTCTTCTGACAACAAGAGCCGAAGACCCTATCTTTGTTTATTTGTCTGGAGGTAACACCCAAATAATAGCTTTTGTTGATTCTGTCTACAGAATCTTTGGTGAAACAGAAGACATACCAATTGGTAATTGTTTGGATGTTGTTGCAAGAGAAATGAATTTACCAATGCCAGGAGGTCCTGAAATAGAAAAATTAGCAAAAAATGGAAAATATGTTGAGCTACCTTATGTGGTTAAGGGGATGGATGTAAGTTATAGTGGGATAGCTACTGCTGCTATCAATTTGTTTAAAAGAGGTGTTGCTAAAGAAGATATTGCTTATTCTCTACAAGAGACTTGTTTTGCCATGTTAACCGAAGTTACAGAAAGAGCTTTAGCCCATACAGAAAAAAATGAGGTTTTGTTGGTTGGTGGGGTAGCAGCAAACAAAAGACTACAAGATATGATGAAGAAAATGTGTGTAGAAAGAATGGCAAAGATGTTTGTAGTACCTGCTGAATATAGTGGAGATAATGGAGTTATGACAGCCTGGACTGGTTTACTGGCTTATAAAGCAGGATGGAAACCTGAGTTTAATGATATAATAAAACCAAAATGGAGAATAGATGATATAAAATGGTTTAAATGGAAGGGGAATTAAAAGTTTTCCAAACTAAACTAATTCGCTTTCACTAACTATTACAAAATCTCCAACAGATTTGACGGCACTGAATGGAATCAGAACCCTTCCCTTATCGTCAGTCTTTGGATTGAGATCGGTTAAATGTTTTGTTGGTTGTTCGACTATGATATTCAGCAATTCACCACTTTCTGTAACAAAATCTATGTTGTTTACCAAACCAAATTTCCTACCCGTTTCTTCACTTATTATCGTCTTACCTATAACCTCAGCTGCTTTAACTTTTGTCTCTGACATAAAATTAAAATATACTTCATTAAATTTAAACCTTTATTTAACCTTAAAAAGAATATGGTGAGATGCTTCATAGGTTACTTGCTTCCTGAAGATACAAAAGATGAAATTGTAAAATTACAAAATCAGATGAAAGAATGGCCTATTGTAGGTAAAATGGTTGAAAGGGAAAATTTACACTTAAGTTTCTCTTTCCTTGGAGAAATCGAAGAAAACCAGATTAAAGAAATCTCTGAAAAAATAAATATCATCAGTAAAAAATTCAAGAAATTTGAAGTTGAGATTGGAAAATTGAAAGCAATACCAAATGAGAGTTATATTAGAGTGATTGCACTTGATGTTTTTGATAAAACTGGTAACTTAAAGTTAATTTTTGAAGATGTGAATAAGAATATAGAAGGTGATTCAAAACCGCCTCACATCACCTTGTGTAGAGTGAAAAAAGTAAAAAACAAGAATGAACTAAGAAGATTGATGTTTGAAGAAAATAAAAACCATGGTAAATTTACTATTGATGCTATTCAATTGATAAAGAGTGAACTAAAGAAAACTGGTCCTGTTTATTCAGTGCTTCATCAAGCTGAACTCTCTTGAGAATCCTTCTTTGGAATAAAATCTTTTAATTCTTTTGTTTTCAGCTCAAGTTTGTATTGACTAGTGGGTATCTTCTCCCTTAAAGCTTTAAATATCTCTTTTTTTGTTAATTCTTCAACCTCTTTTCCTTCAGGTGCTCTTGCTATATAATCCACTCCACCAACCTGTAGAATTTCCTTGATTATCAAATCCCCTCCTCTATCACCATCGACAAACAATGTAGTTATTTTTTCTTTCATTAGGTCAATTATTGGTTGGGGTACCTTTGCACCCTCTATTGCAATCACATTTTTAATCCCATTTTTAAGAAGATTTAAAACATCCGCCCTGCCTTCCACTATGATTATTTCATCAGAACTTTCAACATCTGGACCTGCTGGAAGATTGAAATAATCCTTTATTTGGGACTTCTTAACCTCTTCTCTAATAATTTCTGTGAGAGTTGAGGTTGGTGGTATTTCTTCTGTCATCAATTTTCCAAGAATATCTTTTGCCCTGTTCAACATGAATTCCCTTTTCATCGCCCTTACATCCCTAACAGAAATTACCTTAACCGTTGCCATACAAGGCCCTATTCTTTCTATTGTTTCCAAAGAAGCTGCTATGAGAGCAGTTTCAGAGCTGTCTAGACTTGATGGTAGGAAAATCTTCCCAAATGTTTTTCCATTCTCGTTTGAAATTTCTACCTCTATTCTTCCAATTCTACCCGTCCTTTGGAGCTCCCTTAGATCCAAATCTTGACCTAATAAACCTTCTGTTTGACCAAATATAGCTCCTATCACATCAGGTTTTTCTACTATTCCTTCTGTCGAAAATTCTGCTTCTATTAAATATTTTATAGTAGATTGAGCTAATTTTCCCATTTTGATAATCCTCCATTAATTTTATGAAAGAGTTTAACTCCTCAATTTTTTGAATTTTAATTGATTTGAATTTCCTTCTTATGAAGTGATTTATATTAATTTTATAGTGAGAAAGAAGAGTTATGAGCTCTGAAGCTAATCTTTCCCCCTCCTTATCGAAATCGGTAAGTATTACTACCTCTGATGAAGGTTTCGAAATAATTTTTTCCAAAATTTCCTCTATTGGTTTCCCTGAAATTTCTATAACATTTGTAAAACCAAGCATTTTTAAAACAAGCCCATCTCTTGCTCCTTCAACTATTACAATAGGTTGTTCTTTCCTTGCTTCTTCTACTATCTCTAAAAATTGGGGAGAAAGCATAATTATTTAGACAATTTCCTCTAATATATCTCTTTCGGTTATTATACCTTCTAAGGTATTGTCTTCACTAACAACAGGAAGACCTCCCACATCTCTTTTCACCATTTCTTTAATCGCTTCTGATAAATCTTTTTCCTTTTCTATGTAATACACATTTTTTTCGAATGTTGGTATAAGCGGTAATAATAAATTTGAGAAACTGAAATTATTTTTTCTTAAATACGAAATGGCATCCGCTGATGTAAATATACCAACCAATTTTTTGTCCTCGACCAATGGCAATCTTCTGTAATGGGTATTAACCATACTTTTGATCGCATCTAAAATTGAAGTGGTTGGGCTGAGAAAAAAAGGTTTTCTTGTCATCACCTCTTCAACTTTAATTCCAAAATTTACAGAAGAAAACCTTCTAACAATATCTCTCTCCGATATCATCCCAACAAGTTTACCGTTTTTTGTAATCGGGAATCCTCCTCTTCTTGAAAACTTAAATTTTAACAAAACATTACCAAGAGTTTCATCCGCATCACAAAATATGACTTCTCTATTCATTATAGTTGATATTGGGTCTTGAAAATTTTGTTTGCGCAAAAAGGCTCCAAGGATGTCCATTGTTGTTATTATACCAACCAATTTTTTGTCTTTTGTTAGAATGGGGAGCCTTCTATGCCCTTTTTCTATTATTTTATCCACAACCTCTATAATCCTTTCTCCCTCGAAACAAAATGTTGGGTTGAGTTCTGAGAAGTGGATTATTTTTTGTTTTCTATCTAAACCTGCAAGACTTAAATCAATACTCATGTTCAAGATCTTCCTTACAATCTTCACACAACCATTGACCATTCACATTTTGTAAATTATCACTGTAATTGCCGCATGATTCACAAATTCCTGAAGTTATTTTTTCTCTTATCTCTGGTTCATAAGATTTCATTTTTAATCTATATTCAAGAAGATCTAACATCTCTGGTGATGTTTTAGCTATATCTGAAAGTGAAATTATACCAACCAATTTTCCATTGAGAACTACTGGCAACCTATGGATATTATTCCTTTTCATTTTCCTCACAGCTGATAAAATGTCATCATCTGGACTAATTGTTATTAAAGGTGAACTCATAACTTGTTTAACTTTAATTTTACTTGGCAAAAAGTTTTTTGCAACAACCCTCTTTATTACATCGCTATCAGAAAGTATACCCACGGGCTTACCATTTTTTGTTACTATAAGGCAACCTTTTCTTGTTTTTTTCATCAATTCTCCTGCTTGTTTAACTGTTTTTTCTTGATCAATAGTCACTATATTTTTGACCATTATATCTCTTACATATACTGGCAAATTACCACCTACTTATAATATGTTTCTTTAAATTTTATTGTTTTCCAAAAAATCTTTAAGCGCAATTCCACTATTTGTTAACACCTTCTTTCTTGGTCTCAATATTCTTATATTCCCATAACCAAAATCTACAACCAAGAAGAATGGAAACCCTTCTATGTTTTTAATTAAATCACCGTAAAAATATAGAGCTTTCTTCCTAGTTGATTTAATTTGGAGTAAAATACATTTTCTATTTTTAATACAAATCAAATCTGCCTCACCCAAACTTGCCCCAGCTCTTATGACTTTCCAACCATATTTTTCAAAAAGGAGTCTTATCTTTCTTTCAATCCTATATCCTTTTTTTCTGGAGGAGAACATATTAGATATTTAAAATCTGTTGATTAAAAATCATTAGATGATAAGATGGATATCTTGATAATAAGCGACATCCATAATGATGTAGAAAATTTAATGGAATATATTGATAAAGTTAACATGTTTAATTTTGATGTTATCGTGTTTCCAGGGGACTTTCTAGATGTGCCACCAAAAGGATTTTCTTCTCTAGATATCTCGAAAGTGATTATTGAAGAACTTAAAACTTTAAACAAACCCATCTTAGCTTTGCCTGGAAATTGGGATAGAGATATAATAGAAATCTTGGAAAAAGAAGGAATAAGTCTTCATGGAAAAGGAAAAATTATTGATAATATTGGTTTTTACGGTTTTGGAGGGGCTAGAACACCTTTTGGCACCCCTCTAGAGCCATCTGAAGATGAAATAAGAAAAGGATTAGAAAAAGCATTTGAAATGATTAAAGAAAGTGAAGTTAAAGTTCAGGTTACCCATGTACCTCCAGCAAGAACAAGAGTTGATGTTGTTCATACTGGTGCCCATGTTGGATCAGAAGCAGTAAGAGAAGTTATTGAAAAATTTAAACCTGTTTTAGCGATAAGTGCTCATATACATGAAGCAAGAGGCATTGATGAAATAAATGGAACAAAATTAATCAATGCTGGTAGGTTTCCGGAAGGATATTGTGGCTTTGCTACAATTAAAAATAAAAAAGTTGAAGCAAGAATTATTAATTTAGTTTAAAAAGTTTAACAGTTATATTAAATTATAAAAATAAAACAACTAAATGGGAAAAAATGAACGCCTCAATTGTTAACATTCCTATACAGGAAGATGTGAATACAAAAAAGAAACTTTCTTCAATATTTCTTAATTTTGATGTTGTTATGATAAGGATTTTACAAAAATTCTATTTTAATAACAAAAAGTTTCCGAATGATACCACTTGTTATTATGTTCAACAGCTTTTTTCTGAATTGAGAAGTGAAGGGGTGCAAATAAACCTAGAAACCTTAAGAAAAAGGTTAGATACCCTTGCCAAACTAAATCTTATTGAGAAAGTTGAAACTTATCCAAGAATCTATATGCCTGTAAGGGATGTCGAAGGGATTAGGGAACTTCTTTTAAAAGTTAAGGAATTATTTTTATGAAAGTTCAGAAGATATTAGAAATGGTATATTATAGACGATATTTTTCCGCTACTAATAAAAAATATTGAAAGATTCTGATAGTAGTTAAATTGTTCGCACTAATATTTCTGTCTCTAACACAAAGTGAAATTAATTTTTTGCAATAATTGTCCAGTTTAACTATCAATTTACTCTTCGCATGAAAAGTAAAATCATCGCATGTTATTTCAAATGTTCGCACTATATTTAAATTAATTCAATTTCTTCGCAATTATGGTCTGTTAACTGCAATATTTATAAAGAATAAATTCAATAAATAAAGATATGTCAAGAAGACCTTATGGAAAATTTTTTGAGCTTGTGATATTGAGTTGTTTGGATGATAATTTACCTCACACTTCAGAATTTATAAGGAAAACTGTTGCAAAAAAGCTCGAAAGACCAGGCCTTTCATGGCATACTATTCAAAAATATTTAATAGCCTTAAGAGATGCACAAAAAGTAGAGGAAATACGTGTTGGTAAAACTACTACTTACAGGTTGAAAAAATGAATGAGGAAGAAGCAAAATCTATTTTTCTAAAATATCTACAGGAAAATAAAATAGAATTTTTTACAGAAAGGGAATTCCCTCATTGTAAACCAGATTTTGTATTTAAAAAAGGAAATTTTTGGTACTGTGTGGAAGTAAAAGGTGATGAATCAGATGTAAAAAATACACTTGGGGAGATTATCAGTTATTTTACCGACTTTTCCCATGTTTTTTTATGTGCACCTCCTATATTTCTTAACACATTTATTAACATGTTGACAATTAACCCTGAACTGGAGAATTTAAGAAAGAAACTAGGTATCATTCTGATTGATGAAAAACAAGTTACCATTATTAAAGATGCTGAAAATAAAGTCTTTTATTATTACAATCCAACTTCACTTATAAAAAAATCATTTAAACGAAAAAACAATGATTCAAGACCTTTGGATGAAATAGATTTGAAGATTTTAGAGTATGCAAGAGAAAAACCTATTTTTCTATTAGATGCCCACATCTTCGGTCTTAGATATCAAACATTTTATCATAGGTTAAAAAATTTAGAGAAGCGTGGTTATCTTAAAAAGGCGATATCAAACACAAGTCCTGTGCCATTTGTTAGAACAGAAAAATCAATTATTACCTTTTAATTTCAAATAAATATCTTTCAATTATGAAAAGAGGAAGAAGAAGTCTGAGAGAGCAAGTAAAATTTTTAATTTTAGATGTTCTCTCAAATACTCAAACACCTTTAACCACCTCTTCAATAAAGATGCTTATCTCAAAAAAGTTTAACAAGAATTTAAGTTGGAACACGATTCAAAAATATTTAGATGAATTGGTTAAAAATAATCAAGTTATTGTTAAAGCCTTACCCCATTCAAAAGATAAAGAGAAGGTAGGAATTCTTGTTTATATATTAAAAAGATAATATTTTCTTTGGTTTCTATGGAAAAAGAAAAAATTGTGGATATTTTTTTAAAGAGAGGTTTGATGATTGATCAAGATAGTTTGGATTATTTTTCAAGAAATCCTGAACAAGTTAAAATCTTTCTTGAAAAAATTGTTAAAATGGAAGTTCCTCCTGTGGTCAAAATAGATTTAATTAAATCTATTTTGGAAGAAGTTGAAATCAAAGAAATTAAGAAAAAAGCCTTGAATGTAAAAAATTTTTCAGTTGATGATATTTCAAGAATTTTATTAGAGAGATATGAGAAAATCAAATCATTCTTTTCTTACAGGATGGATATAGTTAATTTGATTTCTATAAACAAGATAACAGAGAAAACAAAAAAGTTTTCTCTGATAGTGATGGTGAGAGATATTAATAAAGAAAACAAATCTGCTGTTGTAGAGGATTTCACTGGTGAAATTTCAGTTTTCTTTAAAAACAACTTTTTTGGGCAAATTGTTCAAGATGAAGTTGTGGGGCTTGTTTGTGAAAAAACAAATGATAAGATTGAAGTTACAAATGTTTTGTGGCCAGATGTACCTTTGAGGAGAAAAGTCGCTAATTTAGAGGAAGATGTTTACTGTTTCTTCATTTTAGGGAAGTGGATAAAAGAATATGAAAAAAAGATTTTGGAAGAAATTTCAAAAATTAATTACAAAAAATTGATTTTTTTATTTGTAGAATCTTATGAGAAAAAACAAATAGAAGAGTTGAAAGAGAAATTACCAATCAACACAAAGTTAATTCTCATAACTAAAGAAAAACTAGAACTCGAAGATGTAACTTCTTTTTCACCACCAGCCTTTCTCTTAATCAATGGTAAGGTAAATTTACTTCTTTGTGATGGAAAAATGTTTTCTCCCTATAAAAATATTTTGGGAGAGAGAACAGAAGAAATAATGTTAAACTTACTCAAGAAAAGGCATCTCAACCCAATTTTTACAATTGAAAGAGTTTTAGAAGAAGATTGTTTTTTGATAGAACCAGTTCCAGATATTTTCTTATCCTTTGATTTCGGTACTTCAGGTTTAATCAACTATAAAGGAACAACAATAATTTCTTCTGGTTCATCTGAAAGAATATTTTGGATTGTAAATCTTAAAACACGAGAAAATTTAAAAATTGATTTGATATAAAATAAAACATGGAATTGGAGTTTCAACTTTTAGATGTTGATTACATTCTTCTCGAGAATCGTCCTGTTATAAGACTTTTAGGGAAGGCAGAAGACGGAAGAACAATTTGTGCTTTTTATGACGGCTTTTATCCATATTTTTATATTTTACCAAAAGAAGGAATGGAAGAAAAAGTTATTGATGAACTTAAGAAGAATTTCACTAATGAGATAAAAAACATAGAAATTGTAGAGAGAAATTTACCGATAGGTTTTCAAGAAAAGAAAAAAGAAATGTTGAAAGTTGTGCTTAAAGATCCATCTAAGACAGTTACATTAAGGGAGCATTTGAGGAAGAAGGACTTTATTGAAGATATTTTTGAGGCAGACATACTCTTCAAATACAGATTTATGGCAGATTTTTCACTTTTTGGCATGTCGTGGTATAAAGTATATGGTTCACCAATACATACACAAAGTATAAAAGTGGATCAATCAATTAAAATGGAAAAAATCGAGCCTGTGGAGAAAATAGAGAATGCCCCCCTAAGGTATATGGCCTTGGATATAGAAGTAGTTTCTGAAGGGATAATAAATCCAGAGGAAAACCAAATAGCTATAATAAGTATGGCTTTTTTCCCGGCTTTTGATGGTAGTAACACACTCATTCTAGTAGCAAAAAATAATTTCAAAAGACTAGGTAAGGATGTTTTAACTTTTAAGAATGAAAAAGAGATGCTTGAAAAGTTTTTAGAAATAATTGATAAATTCGATCCTGATATAATAGTTGGATATAACATTAATGATTTTGACATACCATACATCAACGAGAGATTGAGAATTAATAAATTGAGAAGGAGTATAGGAAGATGTGTTGAAAAATCACTTGTTTCGAAAAAGTTGGGGGAAAATAGATATAAAAATTCCGTTTTTGGAAGGGTAATAGTAGACCCATATTGGATAATAAAAGATATGGCTGGAAGAGGTTTTTTCACAGGTCTAAAAAGATTTAGCTTGGGAGAGGTCTCAAAATATCTTTTAGGTGAAGAAAAAATTGAATTTTCTCACACAGATATGCCAATTGCTTGGAATGGTAATGAAGAGCAGATGAAAAGATTTATAGATTATGCGAGAAGAGATTCTGAGCTTGTTTTGAGATTACTTTTAGAAAAACACTTTCTAGACAAATACATAGGAATTTCCAAAGTTTCTGGTTTGTTATTACAAGATTCTTTGGATACCGGAGAAGCTGGAAAAGTCGAAAATCTACTTTTAAGGGAGTTCGACAAAAATGGATTTGTTCTACCTTGTAAACCATCTGAAAAGGAGATTGCAAGAAGAAAAGCAGAGAGAGATGTGAAAGGGTTTAAAGGAGCTTTCGTTCTTGATCCTGAAGTTGGTTTACATACAACATGTGTCATTTATTTAGATTTTGCAAGCATGTACCCTTCAATTTTCATTTCTTACAACATCTGCCCAACAACTTTATTGATTGAGAAAAAGGAAGGGGTAGAAGCAATAACAACACCATTTGGTACTTCTTTCATTCCACCAAGTATTAGAAAAGGGATAATTCCCCAAACTCTTGAAAGATTGATAAAAGAAAGAAATATGATTAAAGCTCAAATGAAAGTTGAAAAAGATCCCGTGAGAAAAAGGGCTTTAGATGCATACCAAGAGGGACTTAAAAGAATAGCAAACGCCTCTTATGGCTATACAGGATTTTTACTTGGAAGACTTTATGTTTTGGATATAGCAAACGCAATCACAAGTTGTGGGAGATATTACATTCAAGAAACCAAAAAGCTTGTTGAAAGTAACACAAGGTATAGAGTGATTTATGGAGACACAGATTCTGTGATGGTTAAAACAGATACAGGAGACATAGATAAAGCAATAGAGATTGGCAATCAAATAGCAGATTTTCTAAATGAAAAATTTGAAGGGAAGTTAAAAGTCAAAGTCGAGAATGTTTTTAGAACACTTTTAATTCTAACAAAAAAAAGATATGCTGGGTGGAGTTTTGAAAAGATTGATTCTCAATATAAAGATGAGATTGTGATGAAGGGAATAGAAACTGTGAGAAGAGATTGGTGTGATTTGGTCAGCGAGACACAAGAGGCTGTTCTGAACATTTTACTCAGGGAACAAAATCCAGCAAAAGCTTTCACTTATTTCAAAGATGTGATACAAAAACTACAGAATGGACAAATCCCATTGGAAAAACTTGTTATAATAAAAGGAATTTCAAAGAGGCCTGACCAATATAAAGGAGTTCAACCACACATTGAGTTAGTGAAGAGGATGAAAAAAAGAGGAGAGACGACAATTCCTTCGATTGGTGATAGGGTAGGGTTTGTTATAGTTAAAGGGGCACAAATGGTTTCCGAAAGGGCGGAAGACCCAGAATATGTTAAAAAACATGGTTTGAAAATAGATTCACGTTATTACATTGAAAGTCAGATTTTACCACCATTAGAAAGAGTTTTTGAAGCAATTGGTATACCTAGGACTAAATTGATTGGTCTCGGCAAGCAAATGGTATTGGGAGAAGCCATAGACAATCATAAGAAAAGTGAAAGTGTTTCACTCACTAGTGTAGAAGGAGTAGTTTGTCTCAAGTGCAACACAAGCTACAGAAGGGTTCCGCTAGTTGGTAAATGTACGGTTTGTGGCGGAGAGGTTAACTTTTACTTCGGAGAAATAAAATCAAAGTTTTTTGCTTTTAATTAAAGAATAATATTCATGAGAGTTTCAATAGTAATTCCAACAAAAAATGAGCCTTACATTCAAAAACTTGTTGGGAGAATTCATAGAGCTTTATCCACTTTAAGTAAGGAAATAATCGTGGTTGATAAGAGTGATGTTGCTCCAAAAGTTAAGGGAGCAAAGCTTATTAGGCAGAAATCTGACGGTCTAGGTAAAGCTGTTTTGGAGGGTGTAGAGTTTGCTAAAGGGGATGTGATTGTTCTCATGGATGGTGATGGAAGCCATAGACCAGAAGATTTATCTAAGCTTATAGAAAAAACTAAAGATTATGATATAGTTATTGGTTCAAGGTACACGAAAGGAGGAAAAACAAAAGATAAGTTTTATAGAGTTTTAATCAGCAGAATTTTTTGTTTGATTACTTCCTTGGTTCTTGGTTTAAAAATAAAAGATAGTATGTCTGGTTTCTCTGCTGTGAGAAGAAGTGTCTACAAAAAAATTAAACTCAATCCAAAAGGATTTAAAATTAATACTGAAATTTTGTATAAGGCAAAAAAAATTGATTTAAAAACAACAGAGGTACCAATAGTTTTTGAAAAAAGGAAGTTGGGAAAGTCGAAGGGAACTTTAAAAGAGGGTATAAGAACTTTGAGATTTATTTTTGAGTTAAAGTTTGGTTTAAATTTTTAAAGTCAAATTAATTTTTATGAAGTTGAAGTTTTTGAGTTTTTTTATTGGGGCAATTATTTTAGTCTTGATAGTTTATTTTTCAGGTATAAATGAGGTTGTTCACATCATTTTAAGATCAGATTTGACCTTTCTTATTTTAGCAACCCTTTGCTTCTTTTTTTCTGTTTTTCTTAAATCTTTGAGGTGGCTTTACTTTCTCAAGTCTGTGAATATCAAAATTCCTTATTCCCATGCTTTCTATAGTTTCAATTCAGCGATGTTTATTGGTAATTTGGTTCCATTCAAAGCTTTTGAGTTCTTGAGGGGTTATTTCTTGAAGCTCAAATTTAAAATACATGCTTCAAGAACGGTTCCTCTTGTATTGACGGAGAGAGCTCTAGATGTTTTTGTCTATATTTTGTTCTCCTTAACAGCCCTTCAAGCAATTGCAAAGTTTCTTCCATCCCATATTATCACTTTAGCTTTTTTTGGAATGGTATTTTTCTTCTCTATTTCAATTTTAACTCTATTTGCTTTGAATAGTAAAAAATTCATGTTACTTTTTTTAAGAATAACAATAAAGCTTCCAATTATAAAGAAATTCAGTAAAGATTTATCAGAAGTTGTAAGAAATTTTTCTATAGGTTTCACTCAGCTTAAGAATTCACAAATGCTTTCAAGAATATTTTTGTTAACTTTTTTAATTTGGATTCTTGAATGTTTGATATTTTTGTTTTCAATCAAGGCCGTTGGAATAAAATTACCTTTAGTTTTTTTCACATTACCTTTAATTTCTGTTCTTTTAGGAAGCTTGACTTTTATACCAGGTGGCTTGGGTTCAATAGAGGCTATACTAGTCTTCCTCTTATCTTCTTTAGGAGTTCCAATACCTCAAGCAACTTCAGCAGTTTTGATTTATAGAACTCTTGTTCATTTTTGTGAAAATTCTATTGGAGCAATAACCATCTCACAAATTTATGGTTTTGATGTTCTTAAGAAATTAATAAGTGATTTTAGGTAAGCTTATCTTTTAGTTGTTGAAGTTTAACTTATAAATTAAAAGATTTATAATAATTTGAAGTGGGAGAAATGGTTGAAGGGAATATTCTTCTTGGAGAATTTGTTGAGATTCAAGAAAACGTGAGCATAGGAGAATTCCCACCTGAGATTGAAGGAAAGGTAGAGATAGGAGATAGTTCCATTATAAGGAGAGGTACAATTATATATAAAAATGTAAAAATAGGGAAAAAGTTCAGGACAGGACATAATGTTTTGATAAGGGAAAACACAATTATAGGGGATAATGTTGTTGTTGGAACAGCTACCGTTATTGATGGTAATACAAGAATAGGTAATAATGTTTCAATTCAAACAGGCGTTTATATACCAAAAGAAACTGTTATAGAAGATGATGTATTTCTTGGGCCAAACTGTATCTTAACAAATGATAAGTATATGATCAACCCACAAGTTAGTAAAGAAAGACCAATCTTAAAGGGACCAATCATAAGAAAAGGTGTTAGAATAGGGGCAGGGGCAATCATACTTCCTGGTATAGAAATTGGTGAAAATAGTGTAGTTGGTGCAGGGGCAGTTGTGACAAAAAATGTTGCCCCAAATTCAGTTGTTGTTGGCAATCCAGCTAGAGAAATAGAGAGGAAATTCAAATGATAAAAATAGCTTCCCCTATAATTAGTGAAGAAGAGATTGAAGCAGTGAAGGAAGTTTTAAAATCTGGCATGCTTGCACAAGGGCCAAAAGTGAAAGAATTTGAAGAAAAGATAGCAGAATATATTGGAGTCAAGTATGCTGTGGCGACATCTTCAGGTACAACCGCTTTACATACAGCTTTACTTGCAGTTGGAATTAAACCTGGGGACGAAGTCATAACAACACCTTTCACTTTTGTTGCGACGGCAAATTCAATTTTGTATTGTGGAGCCAGACCTGTATTTGTAGATGTAGATGAAAAGACTTTCAACATAGATCCAACAAAAATTGAAGAAAAAATAACAGATAAGACGAAAGCAATTTTACCTGTTCATTTATATGGCCATCCTGCTGATGTGAAAAGTTTGACTGAAATTTGTGAAGATAATGATTTGATTTTGGTTGAAGATGCTGCTCAAGCTCTTGGTGCAGAGTTTGATGGTAAGAAAGTAGGGTCTTTTGGTGACTGTGCTATTTTTAGCTTTTATCCTACAAAAAACATCACAACTGGGGAAGGCGGCATGGTTGTAACAAATGATGAAAAAATAGCTGAGAAGTGTAGAAAAATAAGAAGTCATGGAGAATACCAAAGGTACTTTGTTGATTCTTTAGGCTATAATTACAGGATGACTGATATAGCTGCTGCTATTGGTCTTGCCCAGTTTAATAAACTAGAGATTCTAAATGCTAAAAGGATAGAGAATGCTAAGTTCTTAATAGAGCAACTGAAAAATATTGAAGAAGTAGAAACACCCTTCATTGCAGAAAATGTTAAACATGTTTTTCATCAATTTACCATAAAAACTAAAAAAAGAGATGAACTGAAAGAGTTTTTGGAAAAAAGAGAAATTCAAACTGCAGTTTACTATCCTTTACCAATTCATAAACAAAAGTTTTATCAACAGCTTGGATATAAAGATTCTTTACCTGTGGCAGAAAAACTTTCAAAAGAGGTTTTGTCTTTACCAGTTCATCCAAGTTTAACAAAAAGGGATTTGGATTTGATTGTGAATTCTATCAAAGAATTTTTCACACAAAAATAACTTTTCCAGTTTTATAAGATTCTATAGCTTTTGTAGCAATTTCCAAAGCTTTTAGCGCTTCTTCACCAGTTACAAGAACAGGTTTATCAAATTTTACAGAATCTACAAAACTTCTAAGTTCTATTTGCAAGGGTTCTATATTTTCTTCTTGTAGAATTTTCACTTTTGGTTCAAACTTTTTAATAAATTCTTGATAGTCTTCCCATGTTAAAGTGTTCTTCTTTTCCAAGAAACTTTCTGTTATTTCAATTTTTTGTTGGAGTGTGTAAACTTTACAACAATTTTTAGATCCAATTAAGGTTATTTCTCTAATTTTTATTGGCGAAATCCAACTGACTTCTATTTTTCCAATTGTGTTGTTTTTAAAGTTTAGAATTATATTTGCATAATCCTCAAATTCGGGATTTGGCACGAATTTGTGAAATGCAGTAACATAAATACTCTTTAATTTTTGATTCAAAAGAAAGTTCACTAAATCAATGTCATGAATTCCCAAATCAATTATAACACCACAATCTCTTATCCTAGGATGATATATTGAAAGTCTTTTTAGTTCTATTGATAAAATCTCACCAAACTCCTTCTCTTCAATTAACTTTTTTAATTTTCTTATAACTGGATTAAATCTTTCTATATGACCTACCATTAACTTTACTTTATTTTTTTTAGCAGCTTTTAAAATCTCTTTTGCACTTCTTAAATCATAGGAAATTGGTTTCTCAATCAGGACGTGAATTCCTTTATTTAAAACATCAACTGCCACTTTCTTGTGAAGAGAAGTAGGAACTGCTATAGAAACGATATCTAAATTTTCTTTCTCAAGCATCTCTTTGTAATTATTGTAAAATTTGCAATTGTATTTTTTTGCAATTTCTACTTTATTATCATCAATATCAGAGACAGCTATAAGATTTACATCTTGAAAATTAAAATAATGTCTAGCATGATGTTGACCCATGCTACCTAAACCAATCACACCAGCTTTAAGTTCACTCAAAAGCATAACCTCCCTACAGCCAAATATTTTATACCTTTCTTCTTTATTTTTTCAGGGTCTAAGAAACTTTTACCATCAAACACAAATTTCAAATTTTTAGGAAAATCTAAACTCTTGTATCTTTCGTGGTCAGTAGCTATAATTATCCCATCTAGTTTATTCATTTCATTTTCGCCAATATATTTCACACCTGTTTTTAATTCTAATTCTTCTTTTGTGTAATATGGGTCGTTAATAAATACTTTTACACCTTCTCTTTTCAATATTTTTATTATTTCATAAGTTGGTGAAAATCTGTCTTCTTTCACATTTCCCCTATAACTCAAGCCAAAAACTCCTATCTTCTTCCCCTTCAAACTGCCAAAAAATTTTTTAATTATATTGATTGAATGTCTTGGAAGGTTTTCATTTATTTTAATACTAGCTTCAAGAAGTTTCTGATCTTTGAAATTATTAAAAACGAAATATGGATAAACAGGAACACAATGTCCACCAACACCTATTGTTGGTTTGTGTAAGTGATAATGTTTAATTAAATTGGTTTTTTCCATAACTTCAATGAAGTCGATATCAAAATTTTCACAAATTTTCGCAATTTCTGCTGCTAAAGCTATGTTGACATATCTATAAATACCGGCTCCAGCTAGCTTTATTAGTTCAGCAGTTTCACAATTCCTAACAACAATTACACCTTTCTTATTTATTTTTTCATAAATAGCTTTAGCTTTTTCGGCAGACTCTTGATTTACACCTCCAATTATCTGCTCGTAATTTTCTGTTAAATCTTTAATTACATGTGGATTCATAGCTTGTTCAGGAGCATAGACAAGATAAAAATCTTCACCAGCTTTAAGGTCAGATTTTTCTTCCAAAATTTTACTAACAACATTCCTTGTTGCACCAATTGGCATTGTAGTCGAAACAATAACTAAATCACCTTTTTTCAAATTTTTTCCTATCACTTCAGAAACTGAAACTATATTAGAAAAATCAATTTTTTTGTTTTTGTCTATAATTAAGGGAACAATTATTACCTTAACATCAGAGTTTTTTGCCGTATATTCTAAATCTGTAGTAGCTTCTATTTTCTTTTCCTTCACGTATTTCCTTAATAATTCTGGAACAAACTCTTCATTTTTTAACGGACATTCACCCTTATTTATTTGGTTAATTTTTTTCTTGTCTATATCAGCAGCTATAACTTTTCCTATAGAAGCAAAAATACAGGTCAAAGGTAAGCCTATGTTTCCTAGACCGAAAATTGATAATTTCATTATATTACCTTAGTTTTAATAACTTTCGTATAATTTTATAATTTTTTTTGCATTTTTAATAGAGTTATGATTGGACCTAACAAATTTTCTACTTTTCTTACCAATATTTTTCCTCAATTTCTCATCTTCAATTAGAATTCTTAAGATTTCTAGTAAATTTTTTGGATTAACATTTATTATTGGACGCTTTTTAGCAAATTCTTCTAAATCATTTCTTATATATACACAAGTTGGAATGCCCATACACATAGATTCTATAGCAAAAACACCATACCAACCAACATTTAATTGGTCAATAGCTATATCCGCTTTTTCTATAAATTCTCTTACTTTTGTATTTGGAATGTTTTCTAATAAAATCAATTCTACTTTATATCCTGATTTTTTAAGCTGGTCGACAGCATATTCTATATATTGTGTGCCTTTGAGGATTCTATCACTTGGTGAATGGACGATTCTTACTATATCATCTGTTTTTATTTTTTTCTCATATTTCCATTCTTCGATATCTATAGAATTTTCTATCCACAGAGAGTTTGGTAGTTGTTTTAGTAAATCTGGTGTCGAAACAATTATTTTGTCTGATAATTTATTAGCATTTTGAATTAATTTTATCTTAGAATTTTTATTTATTTTTAGACACATTCGACATGGCCCATGATAGAATAGTCTTATTTCACAACCATGAAAATGAAAAATAATTTTTTTCTTATTTACTTTCGCAAGGATTGCATCATAATTTAAAGGTAAAATACTTTTAGTATGAAAATGAAAAACATCATATTTTTTAAGCATTTTATGAACAAACTTAATGGATTTATACAATCCAACAACATATTTTATTGGTATTGGATAGTTTTCTAAGTGGAAATTATATTCATAATTAAAATTATAGTATTGGTTAGATCTATACACCATCACATCGCTATTGAAACCAAGTTTTCTTTGAGCTCTTGATAAAACCCATGCCTGTTTTGATACGTCTGTTGGACAATGAATTATCTTTATTTAATCACCTTAATTATGTTTTTTAAAATAATAACTTATTAGCATGAGTTATTATTTTCCTCGAATATGATTTGTTTTACTACTTTTTAGGCTAAATCTAAAATTAATCTCATTTTAAATCACATATATTTAATATTAGCAATTTCATTCCCCTTTCTATTAAGAAAAACTCTAAACCAAAATTCCAAAACTAAAATCCTCCAAAAAATTCTAGCATGTTCTTCATTAAGTTTTCCTTCACAAAAATATTTAAATTTTCTGACAATTTCTTCTTGATTAAAATATTTTCTACTTTCAAATTCTTTTGAAAGAAAAATTTTCGTTATCTTGTCTTTTAATTCTATCAACCACTTTTTTTCAGGCACAGCAAATCCTATTTTACTTCTTCTCCATCTAATTTTTTCAGGCACTATCCCCTTTACAGCTTTTCTTAAAATATATTTTGTCCAACCATTTTTTATTCTCATCGAAATAGGTAAAGAAAAAACAAACTCAACAATCCTATGATCAAGAAAAGGCACCCTAGCTTCTATTGAAAATGCTGAAGAATTTCTATCTTCATACCTTAAAAGTCTTGGAAGGCTGGTTTTGGTTATTTCTAACTGCAAAAATTTAGCTAAATCATTACCAATCCACTTATTTTTAACTTTCTTTTCATATTTTTTTACAAAATTTTCATCAAGCATTTTTTTTATTTCACTTTCAACCCTTTTCTGTGAAAAATATTTAAAAACAAAAGGTAGAGTTAAATCCAAGCTTAGCAAGAACTCTTTCAAAAGTTGAAAATATTTCTTTTCTTTTAACAAGTTTCTGAAGTAAATTCCATAGTAAGGTATATAACCAGCAAAAATTTCATCCCCACCTTGGCCATCAAGCAAGACTTTAACTTTTTTACTTGCTAATTTCATGACTTCCCATTGAGCATATATGCTTGGTCCTAAAAAAGGCTCGTCCTGGAAATAAACAATTTTTTTCAAATCTTTCCACAATTTTTTAGAAGAAGGAAAAGTGTAGTTTTTTTCTACCCCCGTGAATTTTATTATTTCTTCAATATATTTTCTTTCATCAATTTTTTTATCATCATAAACTGCTGAAAAAGTTTTTTGCATTTCACCAATAACTTTGGTAAGATTGCCATTCTTTTTCAAAAGTTTATTGATAACACAAACTATCAGAGAAGAATCTATACCACCACTCAAACAAGTCCCAACAGGAACTTCACTTATCAAATGTTTTTTTATACTATCTTCTAAAAGATTGTAAAGTTGTTCTGCTATTTCATCTTCATTTTTGAACTTCTTCAATCTTTTACCTATTTTTAACTTCCAATACCTTTTTATTTTTATATCATTCTTTTTAACAACCATATAGTGTGCAGGCAACAATCTTTTAATACCTTCAAAAAAAGTTTCTTCTTCATCGTCATTAAAACCGTAAACTAAAAACTTATAAATTGATTTTTCATTTGGCATTATTTGAATAGATTTATCTTGCAGAATTGCTTTTATTTCAGAAGCAAAAATGAATTTTTTCCCATCCAAATAGTAATAAAGCGGTTTTATACCAAATCTATCTCTAGCTAAAAATAATATCCTTTTTCTCTTATCCCAAATAGCAAAGGCAAACATTCCATTTAATTTTTCTAAGCACTTTACACCCCATTCTTCATAAGCATGAACAATTGTTTCTGTATCACTTTTTGTATAGAAATTGTGACCGAGTTTTATCAGCTCTTCTCTTAACTCAAGGAAGTTGTAAATTTCTCCATTAAATACTATCCAAATATCTTTTTTTTCATTATGGATTGGTTGCTTACCAAGTTTTATATCTATAATGGAAAGCCTTCTATTACCAAGAGCTATATTTTTATCAAAGAATACTCCACAATCATCAGGACCACGATGTTTTAAAATTTTGAGCATTTTTTTAAGTAGTAATTTATTTTCGATTCCGAAATAACCAGCTATACCACACATGAATAGCTATACCCCTAACTTTTTTTCTAAAATATCAACTATTTTTTTTGTTGCTTTACCATCACCTAGAGGATATTTAGCTTTCTTTACTTTTTTATAAAAGTATCCTTTATTTTTTATTTCCTGAAGCAATTTTAAAGTCTTTTTTACATCAAATTCTGTAGATCTAACAACTCCAATATTTTCAAATTCTTTCCAAACATTTATTTTTCCAAGAAATATACAAGGTACTTTCAAAATAAAAGCCTCTTGTTGAACACCTCCACTATCGGTTAAAACAGCTTCACTATTTTTTATCAAATACAAAAAATCTATATAATTATAAGGGTCACACAAAACGATGTGAGGATGTTTTTCTAGTTCACCCCAAAATCCAAATCGCTTTAGTTTATCTTTAGTGTTGGGATTCATAGGAAATATGACTTTAAAAGGGGATTTTATCAATATTTCAACCAGGTTCTTCATTTTATTTTTGTTGTTTATATTCTCAAAGCGTATAACATTAACAATAATATATTTTTCTTTTTTATACCCTTTAATATATTTTTCTTTTTTATACCCTTCAGCTAATTTTAACCTTTTCAATACATAATCAATGATTTCAACATGCGGATCCCCAACATTAAAGATCAATCCTCTAATTTTTTCTTTTTTTAAATTATTTTCAGCAACTTTACTTGGTGTAAATAATATGTCGGCAAACCTGTCTCCAATTATTTCGCTCAATTCTCCTAGAAATGGTTCAAAAATATTATGAGTTCTTATTCCCGATTCTCTATGAATTAAAATTATTTTTTTTGAAACACTCTTTGCTGCAAACACTGTTATAGGAACACTCATACAATTTCCTTGATAGAAAATAGCATCGGGTTTTTCCTTGATAATGGTTCTTCTTATTCCTAAAAAAGTTTTCATAAGCCAAAATACTGCCAGTAAAATTGAATACATTTTTCCCTTTCTTGCCCATTTTTTCCTTAATGACTCTCCCAAGTATATGTCTGGTTCAGGCAAATCTAATAATTTCATCAAATCTTTTGTTTCATGTTGTCCTGTATGTAAAATTTTGACATCAAAAATTTTCCTTCTTTTTAATTCTCTAATTATTGAAGAAAATTTTATTATTTCCGATCTTGTTCCCAATACTATCATTATTTTTTTCTTCATGTTATCTATTTTGAAAAGCTATTTATAAAATTAAAAGACATTTTCTATTAGTTATGTTAAATATAGCCTTGTTTATATTGTCTTTTTCATTAACATTTATTTTTCTCAAATATTGGATACCTCTGGCTAAGAAAAAAGGAATTTTCGGAATAGATGTACATAAACCAAACAAACCAAAAGTTACAGAAGCAGGTGGTACTGTTTTTCTTTTTTCTATTATAATTTGTTTGTTAATTTACGGTTTGTGGCTAACCATACAAAACACCACCACCAATTTAAAGTTTTTTTCAATTTTTTCTTCGATTCTGATTGCTGGTCTTTTAGGTCTTCAAGATCAGCTTATAGAAATAAGATGGAGGAACAAACTCATACTTCCTTTAATTATTGCCCTTCCTTTAATGATAGCTAGGGTTGGCTATACTATAGTTGATATTCCTTTTTTCGGGCCCATAGATTTGGGTAATATTTACACTTTCTTGATAATACCACTTGGGGTTGTAGGTTTAGTAAATATGGTAAACATGTTGGCTGGATATAATGGGTTAGAAGCAGGTTTGGGGGCTATTAACGCTTTCTGGTTTTTGATCGTAAGTCATTTAATAGGGAATGAATTAATTTTCTTCACTTCTTTAATACTTTTAGGTTCTTTACTTGCTTTTTTAAAATTCAATTGGTATCCTGCAAAAGTCTTTCCTGGCGATGTAGGCACGTTTACAATAGGAACAGTTTTAGTAAGTATGGCAATAATAGGAAATATGGAAAAATTTCTTTTAAGTCTTTCTTCCCTTTACTTGATTAATTTTTTTCTATTTGTATATTGGCAAATAAAACACAAACCATATAAAAAATTTGCTGATGTTGATAAGAATGGATACATTAAACCACCAAACCCTTATACAATTTATTGGATATTACCATATTATTTTAGAGTGAAAGAAAAAACAATCGTAAAGATTTTACTTCTGGTCCAGTTTTTCATAGGTTTTCTATCTTTCATATTTTTCATAAAAATATAATAAAGGGATACAAATGAGCGTAAGTGAAAAATTGATATCAAACACGGTTTATCTTTTTCTAGATTGGCTTATTTTAACTTCTATGGGATTTCTCTATTGGTCTATAGCTGGAAAAACTTTGTTGCCAGAAGAATACGGAATAGTTTCAACTTCTGTTAACTTGGCAATAGTTTTATCTGGTGTTAGTTTACTTGGATTAAATACCGCAACCTGGAAATTAATACCAGAATATTTAGCAAAAAAACAAAAAGGAAAAATAAATTCTTTGATAAGGTTCTCTCTTAAGGTAATATTAATTTCCAATTTATTTTTTGTTTTAGTTCTGTTTTCTTTTTCATCTTTCTTTCAATCAATTCTAAAAACTCCCTTAATTGCAATTTGGCTGACGGCTATAACCCTTTTCATCATTTCCCTATCAACTCAATTTGGGACGATAATTTACGGATTTCAAGATATGAAAATATTTTTAGAAACAGATTGGTGGGGGCAATTGGCTAAAGTTTCGATATCCACAATTCTAATTTTTTTTGGTTTAGGCTATTTAGGACCGTTAGTAGGATTTTTAATCGGATTTCTTGTAATTACTTTACTTAGATTTTTCTTTATCCCTTTTAAAGGGATGTTGGGAAAAATAAACAAGAAAAAAATTTTCTTTGACTATGCTTTACCAACTTTTATTGCGAACTTAGCCTGGATAATATTTTTAAATGGTCAATACGTTTTACTAACAATTCTTAAAAACCCAGAAACTACTGGAATTTTTACCATAGCAATGATTTTAACATATCCTATAACAGTAATACCTCAAACCCTAACTTCAGCTTTGCTACCAATAACCTCTCAACTTTCTATTGACCGTAACTCAAAGAAGAAAGTAAGCCACTTAATAGAATTAGTTTTCAGATATGCTTTATTTCTTGCTCTACCAGTAGCTTTATTTTTAATGTTATTCTCTAAACCAATAATTTTAATTTTTTCAAGAGTAGAATATTTACCAGCATCTCAACTATTTCCAATTTTAGCTTTAAGTTCTGTAGTCTATGGCTTAGGAAATGTTTTTCTTTATAATCTCTATGCAATAGGAAAAATAAAGATCAATAGAAATATAGTAATTGTCACAACTTTTTTATTTTTTATTTTTGCTGTTCCTTTAATTTTGGTTTTTTCGGCTTTAGGATTAGCTATAGCTTATATTTTGGCAACAACAATTCTAACTTTACTTAGCTTTTATTACATAAGAAAAAATCTAGAAGTGAAATTGGTTTGGGGAAGCATAGGAAAGTTAATCTTGGCAAGCTTAATTTCTTTTAGTTTTCTATATGTAACAACTAGTTTCACTTCAGGTTTATTAGCTGGAATTTTTTTAACTATTATAGCTGGATTAATTTATATAGAAGTTTTAATTCTACTAAAATTTTACATTAAAGAAGATGTTATAATTCTAGAATTTTTTGCTTCAAAATCCCCTTTATTCAAAAAACAAATATTATTTTTAGCTAAATTTATTTCAAGGTTTACTTAGTATACTATCATTTAAAAAACAATCTAATTCTGATACAAAGAGTGAAGAACAAAAATTTTATCTAAAAATCAATAAATATCAATCGACAATATCATCTCACCACTTTATCTCATAAATTATGTTTCCGTCACAAGAATATCCAGCTTGCCAGTATTGTTTACATTCCTCAAGAGAAGCACCATTCTCATAAACTTTAACAAAATGTTCAGGGTTAGCTTCTAAAAATTCGATGAAACCCAAATCATACCTTTCCACATAGTGTTGATTGGCAGGGTCAATACTAAACTTTTGTATGAAAATATGGGTTATACCATTTGCTTTAGCAGCTTCTAAGGTTTTATTCAAATCTTTACTTAAAGCTATATCAGGCACAGTTCCAGTACCAACAGCATTCCTTTGGCAATTGTAAATGGCACGATGTGCCCAAACTGTATACAAGCTCACGTTTTCTGTAAGATTTGTCTTTACCCAATTACAAGCCTCAAAGAAAGTTGGTGAAAACTGCTTAACTTGAGCCATTACACTGAGTTTGTTTGAAGCATTCATGTAACTCAAGAAAAAGACAAAAAGTAAAACAAGAAAACCAAGATATTTTTGAGTTTTTTCCAGAAACTCATAAGTTTTAGAATACCATATACCAGCAAGAAAAGCAAATAGAGGAGCCCAACCCAAAGTATATCTTGCAGTATCTTCTGCTCTCCCAACAACAAATGGGAAAAGTAAGAAGAATAGGAGCAAGAATAAAAGGGTGTAAATACTGACTACATCTCTTTTTTCAAACAATAGCAAAAATCCACCTATTGTACCAAGAACCACAAGCCAAAGAGAGCCATAAGCGAAATCTAAGTAGCTTATTATTCCAATTTGGTACACACTTGCTTCTGTTCCAGTTTGCTCTACTCTACCCGCAAACTCATACTGGTTCTTGAATTTGTTTATGCTACAACCAGAAACATCAAAAACTCCTATGTAAGGGATTTTGTAACAAAATGGAGTATCAAAGTAATAGTAATTTCTAATGAAGAAGCTTGCAGGCACAAACAACAAAATACCAACAACAGGCAAATATTTCTTAAAAGTTTCTAAAGGTTTCCTAAATTTTACCAATTCATACAAAGCAGCAAGACCATAAAAAATATAAAAGGCGATTCCAGGTATTTTTGTTAAAAAAGCTAAAGCTGCAAAAACTGCAGAAAGCCAGAAATACTTTTTATTGTTTTCTTTTTGCGAAAGCAAGAAAAGGAAAAAAGCCAAAGTTGTGAAGAAAGTGAAGAGAACATCTGTGTAGAAAAGGACAGAATAAGTGACAAAAGAAGGGATTGTTATTGCTATTATAGCCGAGATTAGGCCAACTTTTTCCTCAAAAAGTTTTTTGACAAGAAGGTAAACAACTATACCAGTAAGCATAGCAATGAATGGTGTCAAGAACTTAACTACACCTTCACTAAAACCGAAAATAAGGAAGAAACCAGCTTCTAGTAAATTCCAATAAGGTGGACGTGTATTACCTTGTTTAATCAAATTCGTGCCTTCAAATGGCACCCAGACAAAATATTCTTTTTCTTCCCAAATTTTTTGAGCAAGATATGTATGGAAGCCTTCATCACCAAAATTTATTGGTGTCTTTAAAACAACTTGAAGGTTTAGAGTTAAAACTAGTAGAGAAAAAGCTATTAAGACCATCAGCTCAAAATGTTTTATTTCTATGGTTATTTCTCTTCCCACAAGTATCAACTAATAACTATTTTAAGTTTATAATTAAATTTGTTGAGTTTATGAGAAAAAGAATACTAAATGTAGGCTGTGGGAATGATACATACGGTACAGATTTCATTGACATTTATCCCTCAAGGCCAAATGTAATCAAATGTAATGTTGATGAAGATGAATTACCATATAAGAAGAACACATTTGATGAAGTTTATGCAAAATTCATTTTTGAGCATTTGAAAAATCCAAATATTTTTTTGAAAAAAGTTCATAGAGTATTAAAAAAGGGGGGAAAAATAGTTATAATAACAGACAATGCTGGATGTTGGGTCTTTCACTTTCCACTTAAATTTTTGTATTCTAGGCAACACTATGAAAATTCAATAAGAGAGGGCGTTCTAGATAAACATTATGCTCTCTACACACCATTACATTTGAAAAACCACTTGTTGGCAGCTGGATTTAAGAATATCAAAACAGATTACATGTGGTTTGAGGATAAGACCACAACTCTTAAGAACAAGGTATTGTTTAAAATTTTAGTTTTTATTGCCAGAATAGTTTCAATTTTTTGCCCAGCAAAAATCTCATTCCCCCATATAAAAGGTGTGGCGATAAAATGAATGTAATTTTTATTAAAAAACTTTAGAAGAATAAATTTTAATGGGTAAATACATTTACTCTTTAGGGTTTAATTAATGCGAATAATGATTTGCTCTGACTTAGCGCCACCCTACATAGGCGGTGGGGAATCGTATGTAATAAATTTAGCTTCTAGACTAGTAAAACTTGGACACGAGGTTCATTGGCTTACAAGCAAACTACCAAATACAAAAGGTTATGAAATCTATCAAGGGATTCATATTCATCGAACACCCATTTTGTTTTCTAAACATTATCTATTTCCTGGTCGTCAACTTTTTCCTTTAACTGGTTTAATTTCAGCAATAAAATTAGCAAAAAAAATGGATGTTTTGCAGTTTAATACTTTCGTTGCTGGAACATTTGGCTGGTTTGTTGCTAAACTTTCTAAAAGACCTTGTTTACTTTGGTGTCATGAAATGTTTGGTGATTTGTGGAAGAAAATAGGTAGAAATTTTTTTGAAAGAGAAGTTTATCCACTTGTAGAAAGGTTTATTGCTACCTTACCTTATGATTGGTTTGCTTGTCCTTCAAATTATTCTAAAGAAACTTTGATTAAGGCCGGTGCACCAAAAGAGAGAATAAGTGTTATTCCACATGGAATAGACTTTAGACTATTTCACCCTAATGTTAAAAGTGATTTGAGAAAAAAAATGAAATTAGAAAATTATAGGTTGTTTGGATACACAGGAAGGTTATCTATAAGAGGGGTGGGACAATCAAAAAATATTCCCATATTATTGGAAGCAACAAAATATGTAATTCAGCATTTAAGAGATGCTAGATTAGTTCTTGGCGGTTCTGGTTTTGAAGAACTTAAACCCATAATCAAAAAACTAGGGATTGAAAAGTATGTTATCTATACAGGTAAAAGGCCATTTAATGAAGTCCCAAAATTTTATGCCATGTGTGATATTGTGGTAGGTGCATCTGTGGCAGAAGGTTTTGGATTCATGTATGCAGAAGCTTCAAGATGTGGTAAAGCAGTAGTTGCTACAAAAGCTGGCAGCATCCCAGAAATCATAATCGATGGTAAGACAGGCATATTAGTTCCACCTAGAAATTCAAAGGCTCTTGCAAAAGCTATTATTAATCTTCTCATAGATGAGAAAAAAGCTAAGAGAATGGGAAAAGAAGGGGCAAAATACACTAAAAAATTTACATGGGAAAATTCTGTAAAAAAACACTTAGAAGTTTACGAGAAGCTTAGATTAAAATCTTTATAGATGAAATACTAATTGATTGGTATGAAAATAGATAAGTTTGGAGAAATGCTTCTTTGTTTAACAAGTTTGTGCATAATTATTTATTTAGCTGTTTGGATAAGATCTCCAAGCTTAGGTACACCAACAGTTCTTGATTACGATCCCTGGTGGTTCTACAGATATGCCAAGATGATTTTGGATAACAGTTTAAAGTTGCCAAAGTGGGACATACAAAGTTTCTCTTTTCCAGGCAGACCAGTATCGCCTTTCCATGGTTGGGCTTACACAATAGTTTTTTTCCATAAGCTTTTGAATATTTTTTCTCCAACAGATTTTATGCAATCAGCAATTCTCTCCCCACTGTTAATGGTAGCACTAATACCAATTCCAGCCTTTTTACTTGGCAAACTATTGAGCAATAATTTTGGTGGAATAGTTACAGCATTATTTGCAGTTTTAACACCTTCTTTTATTGGCGTGAGCATGGCAGGCTATTGTGATTCTGATGCTCCAGTTGTTTTTTACTTTTTTCTTTCGATTTTTGCTACTTTGCTTGCTCTCAAAAAACCAAAGCCAATTTACATACTGTTCGCAACTCTTGCTAATTTACTGTTTGTATGGAATTGGGGCGGTGGCTGGATAACTTTGATTTTATTCACAGTCTTCACATTTATTTTGCCATTTTTCCGCATTTTTGAGGAATTTGTTCATTCTTTTTCTTTCAAATTAAACATCAGAAAATTATTTGAAGAAATTCATACAATAGGTTGGCCAATATTTCTTATTTCCCTACTTACCAACATCATTTCATTTTTCATTTTTAATTCCACACTTTTTACTTCCTTCTTTGGTGGAATAGCTTTCACAGGTTTGGGTTTGGTAATAAGGTTGTTTGTTTTATTAGTTTTGTTAGTATGGAATGGAGTTTTTGTTTGTTATTTTTTCAATCTAGTTAGGAGGCAAACATCTGCTTCTAAAAGATTTTATTTTTCCCTTACTTTTTTCGGTTCTTTATTATTCTTCTATTTCATCTTTTCTGCTTTTATGATTATTCCAGAGAAGCCTCTTAGAGTGAATGTCTCAGTTGCTGAGCTTCAACCAATAAACATTTTGGGCAGAGAGGGTTTTATTTCAGTTGCAAGTAGAATTGGCCTTTTACCAACAACCCTCTCTTTCGGAATTTTTGCTCTAGCTTTTTATAAGATATGGAAGAAAGAGAAGATTTCTATAGAGGAAATTTTCTTTTTCTTCTGGCTTTTAAGCATGTTTTTACTCATTTCAAGGGGGGTAAGGTTTAGCTTACAATTCTCAATTGTAGCAGCTGTTGCAGGTGGGTACATGATAGCAAATTATAAAAAATATCCGTCAATCACACTTCTGATATTGTTGTTCGCTCTTATTTTCTTACAACAGTTTTTCCTTAAATCTATAATCGATACAGCAGCTTTACTATTAATTTCTTTGATTTCTTTTTTACTCATCTACAAGAAAGAGCAAAAGATGATGGAGGTTTTAATTCTTTCCCTTTTTATTTTTCAGCTTTTATTTTTCATTTCCAATTCAATTCAACTTGGTCAAGTAAGTGGGATGGAAATAAGCAACAATTGGTATGAGGCTTTAGATTGGCTCGTTGCCAATAGTGATAAAGACACAATAGTCGCAACATGGTGGGATCCTGGACATATTTTAGCTGGCTATAGCTATTACAAAGGGAATCCATTTAAAGTTATGGCGGATGGTGCTCATTGTGCAGAAGATTGTGTGATATACAATCACGATATTAGGATAAGTGATATGGGCAGAGTTTTTTCGACAAGCAACGAAACCGAGGCGGTAGCGATACTTAAGAAATACACCCTTCTTTCTTCAGAACAATGTAAAAAGGTTAAAGAAACTTTTGGTGATATAATCTATGATAACATTCTCAAAGAAGACCCTTGTAAGCCAGCAGACAAAATGTATGTGATAGCAAGCTCGGATTTAATAGGAAAATACTATTGGCTCAGTTTCTTTGGTAGTTATGATGAGAGAAAAGGGGTGGGTGAGGGTAGAAACTTCATTCAACTAGGATTAACAAATTACAATCAGGAAAAAGGAATTTTGGAATATGGTAATGGAATAATTTCTCTACTTCAAAAAGATAACAAGCTTATAGCCATTCTAAACATTCCTTGGCAAGGAATAAGAAATGCAATAATCAAAGATATGGTATACTTTTATCAAGGTCAACAAATAAACCAAAGAATAGAGAATGCAACGCTGAATGGTCTAATTTTTGTTGACCCAAGTTTTAGAGTGGTTATTTTCATGGATGAAAATATAGAGAGAGCGATATTCACAAACATGTTCTTTTTCAACGGCAATGGAGTGGAAGAATTTGACATACCAAAACTTAAGCACTTTGAACTCAAATATTCAAATCCAGAAGTAAAGATTTTTGAACTTAAATTTTAAATTTTTATATTCAAGCTGACAAAATCTAATCATGTCTATTTTACCAAAACAACCATTTGAAAGAATTTTTAAAAAAGTAGGTGCGAAGAGGGTCTCTCAATCAGCTTTAGACGAAATGGCAAAAATCATGGAAGAAGAGTTATTCAAAATAGCAAAGGAGGCAGCTTTACTTGCGAAACATGCTGGCAGAAAAACTATTCTTGATGAAGATATTAGGCTAGCGAGAAGAAAGATTTAACTTTTATTCTTTCTATTCATTATTAGAGTTTTATGAGCTTAGAAGAGCTTCTTTTAGAGATGGAGAAGTCTTCCGGTTTAAGTAGAGAAGAGTTAATGAAAAAAATAAAGGAGAAAAGAGAAGAATTTTCAGACTTGCTAACAGAAGAGGGTGCTGCCTATTTAGTTGCAAATGAGCTTGGTTTGGATTTGGTTGAGAAGAGGAGAAGAGAACTTGAAATTAAGAACATAGTGCCTGGAATGAAGAGTGTAAGTTTTGTTGGAAGAGTTTTTAATATTACCCCAATAATAAATTTTGAAAGGCAAGATGGCTCTTCTGGCAAGGTTGTTAACATTTTTGTTGGTGATGATACAGGTTTTGTGAGAATTCCATTATGGAATGATCAAGCAAAGCTTGTGGAAGAAGGTGAGTTAAAGCTTGGTGATTCTGTTCAAGTGACAAATGGTTTGGCAAAAGAAGGAATATATGGGATTGAAGTTTCGATAGGAAGATACGGGTTTATAAATAAAATTGAGTGTGAAAGTTTACCAAGCCTTGAATATTTGAGAAAAAAACATTTACAGCAGACTGATAGAGTAGCAATAAAAGATCTTAGACCAGGAAAAGCTGAAATTGTTGCAACAGTAGTTCATATCTTTAAGGGAAAATTCTTTTTTGATGTTTGTCCAGAATGTGAGAACACACTTGTAAAAAAAGACCAAAAACTTCTTTGCCCTCAACATGGTGAAGTTTCACCCTCAAAAGCCTTGTTAATAACAACAATAGTAGATGATGGAACAGGAAACATAAGGGCGGTTTTTTTCAGAGATCAGGCTGAAAAAGTTCTGCAAGTTTCAGCAAAAGAATTGGAAGAAATGGATGAGGAAAAAAGATATGAGGTAATTAAACAATGGCTTTTGGGCAGAGAATTACAACTCACAGGTAGAGTTAAAAAGAATATAGCTTTTAATAGGATAGAATTTATAGTTAGTGAAGCAAAAGATTTAAATGTGATAGAAGAGAGTAAAAGATTAGCAGGGGAGATTGAAATTGAAGAAAAAAGAGATAGTACTTGAGGATATCCCTGGAATTGGAGAAAAAACAGCACAAAAATTAAGAGAAGTTGGTTACACAGACCCCATGGCTATAGCTGTTGCTTCACCAAGTGAGCTTGCAGCAATTGCTGAAATTGGTGAAGGGCAGGCAGCGAAGATAATAAATGCTATAAGAGAAATACTTGAAATTGGCTATGAAAGCGCTGATAAAATTTTAGAGAGAAGACTTAAAGTTGCAAAAATAACAACTGGATCAAAAAATTTGGATAATCTTTTGGGTGGTGGAGTAGAAACTCAAGCAATAACAGAAACTTATGGTCAATTTGGTTCAGGCAAGACCCAACTAGCTTTTCAACTTGCTGTTAATGTTCAATTGCCTCCTGAAAAAGGTGGTTTGGGGGGGAATGTTCTATATATTGATACAGAAAACACATTTAGGCCAGAAAGAATACTTCAAATAGCAAAGAGTTTAAATCTAGACCCAGAAAAAGTTTTATCCAACATCTATGTTGCTAGAGCTTTCAATTCTGAGCATCAAATGTTCCTTGTGGAAAAAGCAAATGAAATAATAGAAGAGAAAAATATCAAATTGATTGTTATAGACAGCCTAACATCCCACTTTAGAGCAGATTTTACCGGAAGAGGTGAACTTGCTCCAAGACAGCAAAAATTGAACAAGCATCTACACATGTTACAGAGGTTGGCAGATGCATACAACCTTGCAGTTTACATTACAAACCAAGTCCTGATGGATCCCTCGGTAATGTTTGGTGATCCTGTAAGAGCTTCAGGGGGAGCAATTTTGGCTCACATGGCAACTTACAGGATATACCTAAGAAGAGGGAAGGATGGAACAAGGATAGCAAGGCTTGTGGATTCTCCAGGATTGCCAGAGGGTGAAGCTGTATTTAAGATAACTGAAGAGGGGATAAGAGACCCTTAAAGGAATTTATTTTTAACATATGATTTTCTTTTTATGCAGATTTTGAAGCGGGGGGCTGAGGCAATTCTTTACTTAGATGAAATTGAAGATAAAAAGGTTCTTATCAAAGAGAGGATTAAGAAAAATTACAGGATAGAACAAATAGATGTCAAGCTTAGAAAAGAAAGGACAAATGAAGAAGTAAAGCTTTTGACAGAAGCTAGGAAGGTCGGCGTGCCCACACCAACAATCATCGATGTTGATTATAAGAAATTTAAGATAATAATGGAATTTATCGAAGGGGAGAGATTAAAAGAATTCTTTTCAAAAGCTTGCGAAGATGATATTAAAAGAATATCTTTTGAAGTTGGCAGGCTCATAGGCAAGCTTCATTCGGCTGGAATAATTCATGGAGATTTGACAACTTCAAACATGATATTGAAAGATAATCAAATTTATTTCATAGATTTTGGTCTTGGGTTTTTCTCAAAAAGAATGGAAGATAAAGGAGTTGATTTGAATCTCCTTTTTGAGGCTTTGAAGTCAACACATTTTAAAATTTTAGATATCTGTTGGGAAAATATAGTTAAAGGATATAAACAAGAATATAAAGATGCAGAACAAGTTTTAAAAAGGGTGGAGGAGATTGAAGCTAGAGCTAGGTATGTTGATAGGAAAAGTAAAAGGTAAGAACAAATTTGAAACTGCAGAAAATTCTTCAATTCTTGGAATAGTTTTTGGTGTAGGTATCTTATTTATAGGCTTTTTAATATCAATAATTAACCCCAAAGGTTTGGCTGCAATTTTGTTGATGGTTGGAAGTTTCTTAAGTTTTATTTCAACTGTAGTTTTAGTTTTACTCTGGCTTTTAAAAGAATTCTTCGATTGAATTTATAAATATTATTTAAAAAATAAATTAAGTGGTTTTAATGGCGAGGATGTATTCTGGGAAAAGAGGAAGAGCAGGTAGCCATAAACCTCCTGTTAAAATTGTGCCAAAATGGGTGAAGTTGAAGAAAGAAGAGATAGAGGATTTAATAGAAAAACTTGCAAAACAAAGATTAACTTCAGCTCAAATAGGAATGATTTTGCGCGATCAATATGGAATTCCAGATGTTAAAACAATTGTGGGTAAAGATATATCTGAGATAATGAAGGAAAGGGGGGTTTATCCAGAAATTCCGGAAGATTTAATGAATTTGTTGAGAAAAGCTGTAAATTTGAGAGCTCATCTAGAAAAACATAAAAAAGATAAACATTCTTTAAGGGGGCTCCAAAATTTAGAATCTAAGATAAAAAGGCTTGGAAAATATTATTCTAAGAGAGGAATGTTACCCAAAGATTGGGAATACTCTCCAGAGAAAGCAAGACTAATAGTACAAAAGTGATAACTTGTTCCTAGAAGAAATTGAGAGAGCATCCAAGATTTTTAAGTCTATAGTTAATCAAAAAGTGGTAAAGATATTTTCTCATCTAGATGCAGACGGTTTGGTAAGTGCTGCCATAGTTTCGAAAATGTTGTTGAGGAGTGGACAGAATTTTGAGTTGAGAATCGTGAAACAGTTAACACAAAATATTATAGAAAAAATTAAAGTTAGAGGTGAAGATGTTTTTATTTTTACAGATTTAGGAAGTGGACAAGTTACTTTTTTGAAAGAAATTTTAAAAAAGACACAAGTATTTATTTTGGATCATCATGAACCAGAAGATTTTCATACTGCTAATCTTTTTCATCTTAATCCACTCTTGTTTAATGAGGAAGAAGTTTCGTCATCCATAATTTGCTACTTGTTTGCAAAAAACATTTCATTTCAAAACACAGACTTAATAGATTTGGCAATAGTTGGTGCACTTGGTGATGAACAAGATGAAGGTTGGAAATTAAAAGGTATGGCTAGAAAAATTTTGGAGGAAGCCGAAATTCTTGGTAAGATTGTTGTGAGCAAGGGCATAAGACTTTATGGTAGAAATATAAGACCGATTCATAAGTGTTTAGAATACAGCTTTGATCCATTTATTCCTGGAATAAGTGGTTCTGAATCACAAGCAGTTCAATTTCTATCCGAGCTTAACATTCCTGTTAAAGAAAATAATGAGTGGAAGAAACTCAAAGATTTGACTATAGAAGAGCAACAAAAACTAGCTTCAGCAATAATTTTGGAGAGGCTTAAATTTTCACAACCAAATGCTATTGATATATTTGGCGAAATTTATACTCTCTTAGACAGAGAAGAAGAGCTACAAGATGCAAGAGAGTTTGCAACTATATTAAATGCTTGTGGAAGAACAGGCAATGTTGATATTGGAATAAGCTTATGTCTAGGAGATTCAAATATTACCAAAGTGTGGGAAATAATGGAGGAATACAGAAGAGAGATAAACGAAAGTATAAAACTTTTGAGGGAGGGTAACATAATTTTTTCAACACAAAATGCTAATTTCATCTCAGCAGGAAAGAAGATTAAAGACACTTTGATTGGAACGATAACATCAATTGCTTTGAGTTCAAATATTTTTAACAACAAAAACCCTGTTTTTGGGATTGCAGAAACAGATGATGGTGCTATTAAAATTTCTGCTAGGGCGCCTAAAGATGTTGATATAAACTTGAGAGAGGTTTTATGTTATGTAGCAAAATTACTTAAGGGTGAAGCAGGTGGACATGCCCATGCAGCAGGAGCATTAATAGATAAAAACTTACAAGACGATTTTGTTAATATTATAGATAAAAAATTGGGTGAGATGTTTGGTAAAAAAGAAAGCTAAAACAAAGGAAACTTATACAATAATTTTACCAAAAATTTTTGGTGAGAAAGAAATAGGTGTAACATTTGTTAGTGATCCGAATTTGCTCATAGGTAGAAAAATTATTATAAATGCGCTAGAAGTTTCAGACAATATGAACAAATATTATTTAAAAATTTTATTCAGGATAAACAGAGTTGAAGGTAATAAAGCGTTTACCGAATTTTACGGCACAGAATGTACTCAAGATTATATCTCGAGAATGGTTGTAAGAAGGGTTAGAAGAATAGATGTAATACAAGATGTTGTGACAAAGGATAAAGTAAAACTGAGAATAAAAAGTTTATGTGTGGTTTCAAGAAAAGCTAAAAGCAGTGTCCAAAAAAATATTCACAAAAAAATAGAAGAGGTGATCAAGAGAGAGATTGAGGGTATGAATTTAGATGATTTTGTAAGAAGTTTAATTTCAGATGAAATAAAGATGAGGATAATAGCTGAAGTGAAAAAAATTTATCCTGTGAAAAATTTTGAAATTAGGAAGATAGAGAGATTATCTGTAAAAGAAATGGAGCAATGAAAGTAAATAGCAGTATTGTTAAAGTCGTTATTGTTATCGCAAAAGTTATTCCTTTCACATGTTTTTTATTAATTTTTTCTGCAATTGTTTGGACGACCATCCCACCATCTAAAGGATATATGGGCAATATGTTAAAAACAGAGACAGCATAGTTTATAATCCACATCCAAGTAAGTAATTGGAGGAGAAAAGTTGGAAACATTTTTTCATTCTTTGTGATTGGAGAATAAATTATTCCAAAATAAGGGAGAGCTTCATTCTCAGGGTTAGAACCAACCTTAATCTTAAATTCTGTACCATTGGCTATGACGCTGATTTCATCCCCAGGTTTTACACCCCTTGTTTCTTCTAAAAGATATTTAGATCCAATTAAATATTCTTCATAAGTTAGTTTCACAGGCTTACAATTTATCTCACTTATTATCATGCCAGGCTTTAAACCAGCTTGGGCAGCGGGGCTACTGGCGTTTACCTCTTTTAAAACTATCGGCCCAGGAAAAAGGTATGGCCATATAAGATTGGAGGTGAGATTGAAGACGATCAAATAAACAATAAAGTTCGCTAAACTACCAGAAGCAAAAACTCTGAGTTTAGAGATAAATTTTGCTCTTTTCAATTGTTTTTCATCTGGCTCGACAAAAGCACCAGGCAAAACAATTAATAATAAAAGGCCGACGCTTTTTACTCTTATTTTTTCTACTCTACTCATAATTCCATGTAACAATTCATGAGGCACTATCACAGAAATTATGATTATAAACCAAAACCAAAATGGTAGCAACAAATATCCGGGACCAGCTTCAACTTCTGATTTTATTGAAGGAAAAACAAAACTTAGCCCAGGTGTCTTCACTTCTCCCGATAACAAAAGTTTGCCATATTCAATTAGACTTGCAAGTCCATTGAACATCAAGAAAAACACAACAACAATACCAAAAGTTCCCAGAAATTTCCAAAAAAATTTGGGTTTTGCCAATTTGTCTAGAATTTTAATTCCAGTTTTTGTTCTTCTTATCAAGATGATGTGGTTAAATTCTATGTTCTTCCTATCTCTATAGATTAAAATTACCAAAACTGAAAGAAAAATCAAAACTGAAATAAAATACAAATCCATTTTTCTCACTTTTAAAAAAATTTGTATTTTTAGATATAAATTCTGCAATAGAGAAATGGATATTTGAAGGATAATTTATTTTAAATTTAGCTTCTCGGTGAATTGAATGGGCGAGGAAAAAACCAATGAGGTTCAGATTTCTAAAATAATTAAAAGAGATGGAAGGGTAGTTGATTTTGATAAAATAAAAATTGCAGAAGCCATTTGGAAAGCGGCACAGGCTGTTGGTGGCAAAGATAAACAAAGGGCTTACTTTCTTGCTGATAAGGTTGTAGAACTCTTGAAAGCTCAACTTAAACCTGGAGAAATTCCTACAGTTGAACAAGTTCAGGATTTGGTCGAAAAAGTTTTAGTTGAGCATGGTCATTATAAAACAGCCAAGGCCTATATCTTGTACAGGAAAGAAAAAACTTTGATAAGGGAAGAAAAGAAAAAGATTTTGCAAAAAGATTTCGTTGATGAAGTTGATAAAGCTTTTTCTTTGAATGCAATTCAAATCTTGGCTTCCAGGTATTTACTTAGGGATGAAGAGGGCAGGATAGTGGAATCACCAAAACAACTTTTCCAAAGGGTTGCTGCCCTAATAGTTATACCAGACATATTACACGATCCAAAAGTTTTTGATGTAAGTGGTGGACAAGAGGTTAAGCCTATAGAAGATTTCGACCCACAAGTATATGAAGGGAAAATTGGTATTGGTGAGCTTAAATGGAATAGATGGCATCTTGAGAGGATGAAAAATTTATACGAAGAGTTAAATAGGGAAGGTAAAATGAAAGTCACCTGGTCAAAACTTCTTGAGATGATTGAGAAAAAAGATTTCGAAACTTATTATCAAAATTACATAAGCTACTATGAATTGATGACAAGTAAAAAATTCTTGCCAAATTCACCAACCCTTTTCAATGCTGGTACAAGACTTTCACAACTATCAGCTTGTTTTGTTTTGGATGTTAATGATGATATGAGGTCGATAATGGAGACAGCTAAAGAGGCGGCTCTCATCTTCCAATCTGGTGGAGGGATAGGTGTAAACTGGTCTAAATTAAGGCCAGAGGGAGATGTGGTATCTTCTACTGGTGGAATAGCTAGTGGCCCAATCAGTTTTATGAAAATCATTGATACAATCACAGATGTTATAAAACAAGGTGGTAAAAGAAGAGGAGCGTGTATGGGAATTCTTGATATAAACCATCCTGATGTAGAAAAATTCATTTCTGTAAAAGAAACCGCAGGTGTGTTAGAGAATTTTAACATTTCAGTTCTAGTTTATCCGGAATTCATGAAAGCCTATGAAGAAGATGGAACTTATGAACTGGTTAACCCAAGAACAGGAAAAGTTTGGAAGAAAGTTAAAGCAAGACATCTCATGAATGTAATAGCAATGAATGCATGGAAGACAGGTGACCCAGGAATGATATTTTTCGATAATTTGAACAGAAGAAATGTTTTGTTAAAATCAAAAGGACCAATAAGATCAACCAACCCTTGTGGAGAAGAACCTTTGTACAGTTATGAATCTTGTAACTTAGGTTCAATCAACTTATATGCTCACTTGAAGGATGATGGAGAGGGAAACAGAACTCTTGATTGGGATGAGTTGAAGAAAACCATAAGAATAGCGATTCAATTTTTAGATAATGTTATAGATGTGAATAAGTTCCCACTTGAAAAAATAGAGAAAGAGACTAAAGCGAGTAGAAAAATAGGCTTAGGTATTATGGGGCTTGCTGATATGTTGTTTGCACTTAAAATACCTTATAACTCTGAAGAAGGTTTTGAAATGATGAGCAGAGTGATGGAATTCATAACTTTCAATGCTATGTTGAGATCAAGTGAGTTAGCAAAAGAAAGAGGAGTTTTCCCACTCTTTTCTCAATCAAGTTATCCAGACGAAATGCCAATAGAAGGTTTTTATCAAAGAAACATCTGGACTCAAGATTGGAATAAAGTTGTTGAGATGATTAAAGAGAATGGGATAAGAAATGCTGAAGTTACGACAATTGCCCCGACAGGTAGTTTATCAATGCTTTGTGATGTGTCTTCTGGTATAGAGCCTCAATATGCTTTGGTTTTTGAAAAAATTGTCACGATAGGGAGCTTTTATTATACCGATGTAGAGTTTGAAAGACAATTAAAACTTATGGGTTTGTATGAAGATTACATTTTGAAGAAAATTAAAGAAAATGGTGGGAGTATCCAAGGTTTGGCTGAAATTCCAGAAGAGCTAAGAAAAGTTTTTGTCACAGCATTAGACATACCTTGGTGGGATCATGTGAGGGCTCAAGCCGAAATAACTAAATGGGTTTGTGCAGCTACAAGTAAAACAATAAACATGCCAAATTGGGTAATTCCAGATGATGTTAAAAATGCATTTTTATTTGCCTATAAACTTGGATGTAAAGGGATAACTATCTATAGAGATGGTTCAAAAACAAGACAAGTTCTTTATTCTCCACCTTCTGAAGTTAAGAATAGACAAAAAGAAGTCATAAAACTCATAAAAAACAAAACCTTAGAAATTTTGAAAAATTTTGGAATAGAGGTTTATGATTTTTGGAACAATACTGAAGAGGGTCCTAAGAAAATAAAAGAGTTTAGGGGGGACATTTGCCCTGAGTGTGGCTCTTCAAGGATAGTTGAAGAAAGTGGGTGTATAAAATGTCTTGATTGTGGATGGAGTACTTGTGTAATATCTTGAGTGAAAGTATGGGTTACATTTATCTTTACACAGGAACTGGTGCCGGTAAAACAACGAATGCTCTTGGTCTTGCTTTAAGGGCAGTTGGTCATAGACAGAAAGTTATTATAATCCAATTCCTGAAGTGGTGGAAGAATATAGGTGAGTATAGAATAAGAAATATGCTTAAGCGATACTACAAAATTTATCAGTTTGGAAGACCAGGTTGGCTTAAAGTTGATGGGAAACATGAAGTAAAATATAGAGGAATGAAATTCAAGGTAAGATCGGTGGAGGAGTTAGATAAAGAGCTTGCGAAGAGAGCCCTTAAGTTTGCAGAGAAGAAAATGATTGAGGAGAAACCCCATCTTTTAGTCTTGGATGAAATAAACTTGGCAGTGTATTTAGGTCTTTTGAAGGTAGAAGAAGTTCTTGAGCTTTTGGAAAAAGTTCCAAAAAGAACTCAGGTTGTTTTAACTGGAAGGTATGCGCCAAAAGAGCTTATAGATAGGGCAGATTTTGTCAATGAGATAATTGAAGTGAAATCTCCGAAAGAACTTGTGACAACAAAAGGGATTCAATACTAAGCTTTCTTTAACTTTGGTCCATCTTTTGTGTCCTCAACTAGGTAACCCAAAGATTTTATCTTTTCTCTCAAGGCATCAGCCTTTTCAAATTCACCCATCTTCCTCAATTTTTCTCTTTCTTCAACCAACTTTTTAACTTCTTCTGGAACTTTCTCTTTCTTCACCTCTTTTTGCAGTATGCCGAAAATGTAACCAAGCTTTCTGAAAGTTTCAGTTATTTTTTCTGCGAGTCTTTCATTTATTTCATTATTTTGTTTATCGAGTAGACTGTTAGTTTTGTTAGAAAGTTGATATAAAGAAAGAAGTGCTTTTGGTGTGTTGAAATCATCATCCATGAATTTTTCAAACTCTTTCTCACATTTCTTTAAAAATTTTTCAAACTCTTTCTCAGTTTTTGTTTTTTCTCTTCTTTTTTTGGCTTCTTGGAGGTTTTGTAAAGTAGTATACAATTTTTCAAGATTTTTTTTCATTTGCTCTAATTTCTTCTCACTGTAGTCTATAGGACTTCTGTAATGAGAAGAAACGAAGAAGAGTCTTATAACTTCGGCATCATATTTCTTTAAAACATCTCTTATGGTCACAAAATTTCCTAAGGATTTAGACATTTTTCTTCCATTGACTGTGAGAAAGCCTGTATGTAGCCAATACTTCACAAAAGGTTTTTTACCAGAGATAGCTTCCATTTGAGCGATTTCTGCTTCATGGTGAGGGAAAATTAAGTCCCTTGCACCACCATGAATGTCATATTGAGGGCCAAAATGAGCTTCTGTAATTGCTGTATCTTCTATATGCCATCCAGGTCTACCTTCAAACCAAGGAGAAGACCATTTTGGTTCATCTAGCTTAGATCTCTTCCACAAACAAAAATCTCCTTTATTTCTTTTATTTACACTTTCATCAATCCTTGATACAGCATCTTCAGCTTCTAAAGCAGTTCTTCTTGAAAGCTTTCCATATTCTTCAAATTTTGTTATATCATAGTAAATTCCATCTTCTATCTCATAGGCAAATCCTTTTTTGAGCAATCTTTCAACCTGACTTATTATTTCTTTTATGTAGTCAGTAGCACGAGCATGTTTGTCTACCGAAATAACATTCAAAGCTTTCATGTCTTTGTGGTATTCTTCTTCAAACTTTCTTGCTATGGTTTGTGGGTCTACACCCTCCCTTTTTGCACGCTCAATAATTTTATCATCTAAATCTGTGATGTTTTGGAGATAGAAAACCTTGTATCCTTTAAACCTTAGATATCTTGCTATTACATCAAACTGAATGTAAGTCTTTGCATGTCCCAGATGAGAGAGATCATAAACAGTAGGACCACAAACAAACATCTTGACCTTTTTGTCCTCTAAGGGCCTGAAAACCTCTTTTTTTCTTGTGAGAGTGTTGAAGACTTTAAGCATTTCTCTCACCAAGAGCCAGGGGCGGGATTTGAACCCGCATAGGTGGCTACCAACAAACTTCTGCAGGCCATTCTACTCATTTGAACTGAACTGCATAGCCTGATTCTGCCACCCTGGCTTAGTAACTTTAACTCTATTTTAGGTTTGTTTTTAGAGCAAGAAAAATATCGAGACACTTTGATGTTAACATTCCTCCTATTGGTTCTTAAAAAATTTGATATGTAAAATTTCATGGGGTTAATAGGATTTGGAATTCTATTTTTCAAAGTGGAAAAAGTTTTAATCAATGCAAAAACCATCGCCCACTTCTTACACCCTAAAATAACTAGGTTATATTGATATTTAAAGCTTTTCATGAAAATGTCAATTTTGTAACCTACATAGCTAAAACTACATCAGTATCAAGAATTTGATGATTTTTCTTTAAATCCATTATACGTTTACAGTTTAGGCAACGGAACCCCATATCAATGGCTTCTTCAAATGTTGTTCTAAAACCACAATTACAAACAACATTTAAATTTTCTTCTTCTTCGATAAAATTATTTATTCTCTCCACAATTTTCTTCTTTTGTTTTTCAATCAAATGTTTGAAGTTCAACTCATTAAGCGAATAAATTTCATGTATTCCTTTACTCTTATACGCTACTACACCAATAGAAACTAATTTGTGCAGAATTCTTCGTACTTTATCTACTTTTACATTAAATGTTTTAGCAATTTCTAATATATCAAGGGGACCATAGGTCAGAAGAGAAGCAATTTCTATTCCCCAATAACCTATTTCATCTGAAAGTACATTTAGAAATATCGGGAGATCATCCTTATTGATGAGTGAGAATCCCTTACCATACTGCCTTAATCCTTTTGATACTGCTTGCCAATTTTCCCCATAAGATATCTTTAAAAATTCAACATACAACTTTTCTTCATCAATTACATTTTTTTCAAATCGTCTTTTCAACACATCTGTAATTTTCAAAATTTTACTTCTGTAGTTTTCACCATCAATAGAGTATAATGCTTTCTCAACACTTTCTAACATTTTTTCATTTATTCCCTTATCCCTATAAACTTTTTTTATCTTCTTACTAGTTTTGATGATAGTTGCCATAACCTCTAATTAAACTTAGCTATTGAAGATTAATATTTATTCGCAAATAGTTTCGGATTGCAGGTTTTGATTAAAATTAATTAACATTTAAATCATGCGGGAGGTGGGATTCGAACCCACGAAGGCACTAAGCCACGAGGTTCTGAACCTCGCGCGATTGACCAGGCTACGCGACCCCCGCTTGATAAAAAATTGTTTTTTTAAATCTATCTTTTTTCAGATGTTTTCGCTTTTTTAACCATTAACTCACTTGAAAGTCTACGCAAAATTTCCACTTCCTTGGTGCATAGGCTGAAACTTTTTTTATATTTAAAACTTCTATTTTCTTTCCATTTCTTTCAGCTTTGGCTTTTATTTCATTTAAAATTTCCAAGCAATTTTCTCCAACAGAATAGAAATGGATTATTCCATTTTCTTTCAAGCAACCGAAAGCAATTTCAAGGAAGTTCTTAGCACCAAATGGTAAAGGCATGATAACCCTATCAAACTCAATTCCCAATTTTTTGGCCTCTTCTTCTACATCCCCACAAATCAAAAAAATCTTATGAGAAAGTTTATTCTTTCTCACATTTTCTTCAGCATATTTATGTGCTTCTTCATTTTTTTCTATACAATAGATCTTATCAACTTCTGACTGTTTTTTTGCTATAGCTATGGCTATTGGTGCTATGCCAGAAAACATCACCAAAACCTTTTCTCCAGGTTTAACTAGCTTGGCTATTCTTTGCCTTTCTCCAGCTTCTCTAGGAGAAAAATACACTTTTTGCAAATCAAGTTTTAAAATATAACCATATTCTTTGTGAACAACTTCTGTATTTTCCTCACCTGCTATGAGCTTATATTCTCTGAGCCTTAGCTCGCCTTTCCTTCCAGAGATTTTCTTCAATACACATTTAACATTTTTATGCTTCTTCATTATTTCTTCAGCTATTTTCTTCTCATCTTCTCCTTCTTTAATTTCAACAATTGCTATCGCCTTCTCCCTATTGCCAATGATGTCAAAACTCACTCTATCACCTTAATTAAAATCAAAGTCTTGTCATCTTGATAAAAGCTTGGCTTTTTTTCAGCTTTTTGTATGATTTCATCAACAATCTTCTCTAATTCACTTTGCTTTTTTAAAACTTCAACAATTTCTTCTTCGCTTAAAACATCAGTTATACCATCAGTTGCTAGCATCACAATATCTCCAACTTCAATTTCTTTTTCAACAGAATGAACTTTAATAAAATTTTCACCTATTGCTTGGGTTAAACTGCTTGTACCGAAAAGCCTATCAAGAAAGGCAAGGTTTTCAATTTTGTTTTTCCTAATCAAGAAAATTGGACTATCACCAACATTGCAAGCTTCCATAGAATTTTCTTTAAGATGAACTGCTGCTATTGTGGAATAACCTTCAAAAAATTTTTTGGATTTTTCTTCTACAAATACCTCATTTGCTTTTTCTATTGCTTTTTTCAAATTTCCTTTAAAAAACTCTTTTAAGTATTTCAATATCTTTTGACTTGCCTCTTTCCCACCCTTAGGTATGCTTACACCATCAGCGACAGCAAAAAGCTTTAAATTTTGCTCCATGAGCAGGCTATCTTCATTTTCTTCATGATCTTTACCTTGAACAGTCTTTCCTGAATATAAAATCTTCATAAATATCTTTCAGTCTATTATTGAATTATGCTTGTGCTTATAGGCTTAGGTTTGTTTGATGAAAAGGACTTAACTTTAAGAGGAATAGAAGAGGCTAAAAAGGCAGACAAAGTTTATATCGAGCTGTACACAACCCTTTGGTTTGGTGATTTTAAAAAATTGGAAGAAATTATAGGCAGAGAGATAAGAGTTTTAAGGAGAAAAGATCTAGAAGAAAATTCTGCAGAAATTTTGAAAGAAGCTGAAACAGGAAATGTGGTTATTTTTGTTGGTGGCGATCCTTTAGTTGCTACAACACACTCAGCTTTACTTCTGGATGCAAAGAAAAGAGGGATTAAGACCAAGGTCATACACAATTCTTCTATTGCTTCAGCGATAGCTGAAACAGGTCTTCACCTTTACAAGTTTGGAGCTTCTGTCACAATTCCTCTACCAGAGAAGACAAAAGGCAAGCTCCCAGAGTCGATTTATGAGACTATAAAGATGAATAGAGATAGAGGGCTTCATACCTTATGTCTTCTAGATATAGACACCGAAGAGAAAAGATTCATGAGTATTAAAGAGGCTTGCAACATTCTCTTAAAGCTTGAAGAAATGAAAAGAGATGGTATTATAAGTTTGGATGAAAAAGTTATCACTTTTTCTAAAGCAGGGAGTGAAGAAGCAAAAATTTTTTTCAAACAGCTTAGAGATTTAATGGAAATGGAAATAGAACTACCAGCAGTCTTAATAATTCCTGGAATACTACACTTCACAGAAAAAGAATTTCTTGAAATTATTTCTTCTTCTCCTCTCGACTAACGAAAACTACTATCAACACAACTATTACTATAAGAAAAACTATTGTCGCTATCGAAATCACAACATCTTCAGAGATTCCAATTCCCTCAAATCCTTCTGGAAAGAACACATTCATCAGACCGCTTGTGACAAATAAGGTTAAACCAATGAGAATAGAAGCAATCAGCAACCCACCAAGATATTTGCTACCAAGTTTTTCTTGAATCTTGCTAGGTAAATCTGGTCCAAAAAACATCCCAACGGCAAGGACAGCAACAACTAGCACGAGAACAACTATCATGCTCTGAATGAAGAATTTGGCAAGTTGTTGTTCAATGTTTATTCCAGCTATTACTGGAGCTGCCAAGACCATGAAACTTGCAGTCATTGCTATAACAGCATTTATTACAACATTTTTTTCTGCTGGTCCAAAAATTTGAGATTTTCTTAATAAGCCATATAGGACAGCTGACATAAAAATGAAGGGGAGTATAAATGTGAAGAAACCAAGTTGTTGCAACCTCAAAATCATGAGCTCAAATGGGCTTTCCATTATTTCTTACCTCCTATTATTCCTGCTATAATCAATAGGACGCCAAAGATTAATAAACCAATTATTAATATCGGTACATCACCACTTAATCCTGCTCCAGGTGTGACTTTGTAGCCGGCCCAAAGGACCCAAATTGTTCTAGAGGTTATAAGTAGTGCTAGAGCCAACGGAATCAACACATAAAGAATTACTGGCCCCTTTATATATTCTCCAAGCATTTTTGGCAAATCTGGATAAAAAACACTTGCTATAACAAGGGCCATGATAAACATAATTCCTATCACACTTGCTTGAGTGAAAAATCTTGAGAGAGGCTCAATTAGACTAAAGCCGGTAAATGTAGAATAAAGAGAAATGAAAAAGGCTGCAATCAGAGCAACAATACCATTTATTCCAGGGTTGCTTCCAAGGACTTTTGATTTTGTCAAAATTGCATAGAAAGCGACAAAGAAGAGGATGAATATGAAAATATCAAAGACGCCACTAATTCTGAAGCTTTTGACCATGTCAAGAAATGGGTTTTGTGCCAGAACTGGAAAAGAAAATACTATCAAGAAGAAAAGAGTGGTGATCAAAAAATTGAAAATTCTATTCATTCTCTCCAATTTTTTATTTAATTTCTAAAAATTTAAGTTTAAACAAGTTTCTTCATCCTTTGTACAACATCGCTTAAAGCTCTCACACTCTCTATCAATGCAGGCAAAGCATCCTTGAAAGCTTTTTCTAAGCCAGCTATCCTTGTTTCCAAATCACCAAGAATAGATTTGAATTCATCCAACCTGGTGAGAATGAGTTGCTCAGTGGTTGTTTTGGTTTTTGTAAGCTCATTTAATTGTTCATGAAGTTCGGCAAATCTTTTTTCCAATTCAGAATATTTTATTGTGAATTCTTTCAATTTATCATCAAGCTCGGCAACTCTTTCTTTTACAATATATTCTATATATTCCTCTGTAGGATATGCTTGTTGTGAAGCATAAGCAGGGGAAGTGTAATAAAAGTAGTCTTGAGGCAAAGAAGTCTCAGGAACCTCTATTGGAGTTTGTTTTGGTTGCAGTTCCTCTAGCTTTGGTAAGCTCACAGGACCTTCTTTTGGAGGGGATATGCCACTAACCCCCGCTTTCAAAGCTTCTGTTAAACCAGCATCTATTTCTTCGGGGGAATAGCCCTCTTTTCTTAAAATGTCAATTATCTCAACTTCTGAAAAACCCCTTGAGGAAAGCTCCCTTATTCTCTCTATAGGCACACCTTTTTTCACAACTTCAGGTTTTTGTAAAAAAGGTAAAGGCATATTTTCCCCTTATTATTAATTTCTGTTTTTAAATACAAATTTATCTCACTTTTCCATTTCTTTCAAAGCTCTTTCTAACTCCTCCTTTGTAACAAACTTTGAGGTTATGGGGTTAACAACATCTATGAAAGCTTCTATTTTCTTAATGTCACTTTTCAGTGCAGTTTTGCTCAGCTCTTTATTTATCCTTAAGATTTCACTTTCAATATTCCCCAATTTTTCTGAAATAGAGGAAAATTTTTGTGATAGTTTTTCTAAGCTCAGCTTCAAATTATTGAGCTGGGCGAGAACCGTCTCCTCTATACTTGTTATTCTACTCTCCATTCTTTCTACTCTCAACTCGACATTCTTTATTCTATTGCTATACTCATTCATTCTTCTAACAATTTCACTTGTAAAACTCTCAATTTCAGCTTCTTTTGTAACCATACTTATCAATAAACATTTGTTTTGTGGAATAGATAAATTAATTGTATGGTTGAATATGAAGTTGTTGAGAATACGGTTAGAATTAATGCAATGAATTGGGCAATAGAGCCAAGCATAGAAGATTCTGAAGCCTGTATGGCTGTTGTTATTGATATCTTGCTCGAAGCCAAAGCTGCTGAAAGAGTTGTCTTGGTTGAGACGAGGGAAAGGGAGTATGACTATGAGCAAGTTAAACTTCTCAAAGAAATAGCAGTCGCTTATAACAAGATCTTGAATGAAGATAAGCTTATCTCAATAGCCAAATTTGGTCCTCAACAATGTGAGAAACTCTTTCCAAAAAGACTTTCTGAACTTCAATTTTTAGTAACACAGGTCTTGAGGAAAGATCCGATAGGGGCTTACTTCATGCTCCAGAAAATGATTGCTAGGGAAAAGGAGATGATAGAAAAAGCTGCATCAAACATGAAGGCTTGTCACACAGAATATTTAAACAATGTTCTATTACCAATGGAAGAAATTTTATCAAAGTGCAGTTTAATTCAAATTGCTAAGCAAAGCAATTTACAATTCAAACCAGGAGACAGAAGCTTCTATAGGAAGATTTTCTTCCCCCTAATAAGACCAAATTTCATGTTCACACGTTACATGCTCATACCTCCAAAAGGTGGGGTTTCAATTCAAAAATATTTTGTTGGTAGTACTTCTGTCGAAATTTTCAAAGTTCCAGGGAAAGTTAGATATGTTTACCACATAGTTCCACCCGAGTTCACATTGAGTGAAGAGAAATATATGATTTTAGACCTAGCCAGAAGATACCTTGCTGAGCATAAACCTTCGGAAAGAGAATTCACCGAACCAGAAAAAGCAAGGGAAGTCTTCATGAGCATAGGAAGAGATTTAATAAGGGATATAGCCAGAAGTAGGGGGATTGAGCTTTCTTCTCAAGAGCTCGAAGAGTTGGCAGAAATTTTAACAAGATATACAGCAGGTTTTGGTATTTTAGAAGTTTTGCTTGCTGATGAAAAAATCCAAGATATTTACATAAATTCACCCATAGGCTCAACTCCAGTCTTCATAAATCATACTGAGTTTGAAGAATGTGAGACAAACCTCATACCAACCAAAGAAGATGCGGAGTCTTGGGCTACAAGGTTCAGACTTTACTCAGGAAGACCTTTAGATGAAGCTAATCCTGTTTTGGACACAGAACTTTTGATACCTGGAGGAAGGGCAAGAGTTGCGGCGATAACAAGAACTTTATCTCCTTATGGGTTAGGCTATGCTTTCAGAAGACATAGGGAAAAACCATGGACTTTTCCACTTTTCATCAAAGTCGGGTTTTTCGATCCTTTGTATGCTGGTCTTATGAGTTTTATAATTGACGGAGGAAGAAGTTTGCTTGTTGCTGGTGGTCGAGGTTCTGGTAAAACAAGCTTGTTAGGGGCAATAATGGTCGAGGTTATGAAAAAGTTCCGCCTTTGCCTTGTGGAAGATACTTTAGAGCTTCCTGCAGTGCAGTTGATGAATTTAGGCTACAATATAGAAAGGCTAAAATCTCGTTCAGTTATAACAAGAGTTGAAGCTGAACTCCCAGCAGAAGAGGCTTTAAGAACTGCTTTGAGACTTGGTGATTCTGTTTTGATTATAGGAGAAGTAAGGTCAATAGAAGCACAAGCTTTATTTGAGGCAATGAGAATCGGCGCCCTAGCCAATTTGGTTGCAGGCACAATTCACGGTGAATCGGCTTACGGTGTTTTTGATAGGGTTGTGAATGATTTGAAAGTACCACCAACAAGTTTCAAGGCTTTAGACTTGATAACAATTTGTAATTTGCTCAAGACTCCAGATGGTTTGAGAAGGTTTAGGCGTGTAACAGAGCTTACAGAAGTGAGAAAGCATTGGAGACAAGACCCAATGGATGAAGGAGGTTTTGTCACACTAATGGAGTATTCGGCAAAAGAAGATAAGCTAAAGCCGACTGATGTCTTGATAAATGGTGAGAGTCAAGTCTTGGACGAAATCGCTAAGCGTGTGAGAGAATGGAGAGGTAATTGGGATGCAGTTTGGGACAATATTTTGTTGAGGGCTAAGATAAAACAAACTATGGTTGATTTTGCTAGGGAATTGAACAGAGACGACGTACTTGAAGCTGCTTTTGTGGTTGAAAGCAATGAGATGTTTCACATAATTTCAGAGGAAGTTAGGCAAGAAGTTGGTGGTTTAGATTCAAAGATGATTTACGAGAAGTGGTTGAATTGGTTTAAAGAAAAGATTAAAGGATGATTGGATGGTATCAAAAGAAGTGTTGGAAATCTATAAAGAGATTGAAAGAGAAAGAAAGAAGAGTTTGTATGAGTTATTTTGCGATTTTTCTTACAAGATTTTAAGAATAAAATTGACCGAAAGAAAAATGAAAGAAGAAGAGAGGATTATAAAATTCTCTCTACTCAAGATACCACCAACTTCCAACATATCTGCAGCTATTCTCTTCTTCATTTTTTCCATTTTGGCAATTTTTCTAATCTCTTTTTTCATCAACTTTTCCTATTTTTTCCCATTATTCTTCATGTTTGGATTTTTCTCGTTTTCGATTTACTATTATCCATACTTAAGAGTGAAAATTGTTCGTGCTCAAGCATCCTCAGAGATGGCACATTGTATAACTTATATGGTTATCTCCCTCTCTCAACTTCCAAATCTTGAAAATGCAGTGCTTTTAGCTTACAAAAATCTAAAGGGTCCTATAAGGGAAGATTTGGGCAAGATTCTACATGATTTCATTTCACAGAAAATTTACAATTTTGAAGATGGTCTAAATGAAGTTGCCGAAAAATGGTATGTTGAGGCAAGAGAGTTCAGCGAAGCACTTAAGCTTTTAATATCTTACTCAAAGAACCCTTATCAAGGCGAGAGACTATTAGATGAAGCTACAAATTTGGTCATAGAAGACAGCTACCAAAGAATGGAAAAATATGCGAGAGAATTAAAGCTCCCAACAACTGCTATAATGGTTCTAGGGTTAGTGCTTCCTGTTATTGGCCTTACTTTAATCCCGTTAATGACGATATTTTTGCCAGAACTTCTTGACATCATAGGAGTGTTTTTCATATATGATATTTTCTTACCAACAATTCTTCTGATATTGATAATGTTTGTGATAAACGGGAGACCTTTGGTGACTTCACCAATAGAGTTGGATAAACCGATCTTAACTTTCAATTTTTTTGGCAAACAAGCAAATATCTTTCCCCTACTCTTGATTTTAGCGCTGACAATTTCCATCATTTTTGTTCCCCCAATATATTCTCATACAGAGAACTTTAAACTTTGCTCGAATTGGATGAACGAAAAATTTGAACCTGAGAAGAAACCAGAAAAATTAAACTTGGATGCCCAAGAATGTAGCTCACTGATGAGTGATTTGAAGACACCAGCTATTATGAGTGCAACCTTACTGGTTGCACTTGTCCTAATTTTCACCCTACCTATCATTTTTTATACAAACAGCATAATAGAGAAAATGAAAAAAACAAGGAGAATAGAATCAGAGATAGATTCTGTATTGCTTCAGATTTCACATTCTTTGAAAATAGGTGCGCCATTTGAAAAATCAATAATTTCCCTTTCTACAAGATCAAAAGTTTTTGAAATAGAAGAGCTGTTTAAAGAGTTGAAAGATAGCATATTGCTTGGAGAAAGCTTGAATTCAGCATTGTTTAACAAGAAAACAGGAATCCTTAGGAAATATAATTCTGTTTTGCTTACATCAGTTTTCAGGATAATAGTTGATATATCATCAAGAGGTTCTATTTATCTTTCTCAAGCTTTAAGTACCATTTCCAGATATTTGAAAAAACTGTCTTCACTTCAAAACAAAATAGAAGATCTAGTTTCTGATAATGTATCTACAATCAAGTTCATGTGTTTCTTCTTAAACCCAATTGTAACTGGTGTAGCAACAGCCCTTGGTCTAATAATAATGGGGATTTTGATCTCACTCTCTCTAAGTTTAGGTAGGGTAATACTTCCGGAAGAAGTTTCTGGAATCCCTTCAATTGGCCTACCAATTTTTGATATTTGGAAAGCTTCAAGGGTATCGCCTGCAATTTTTCAGTTGGTCATTGGCATCTATCTAATAGAAGTTTCAATAATTTCTGGAATTTTAATAGTTGGTTTAGAAACTGGTTTTGATCTTGTTGTTTGGCTTGATAAAACTTCTAAAATTTTGTTGGTATCGACGATTCTTTTTGTAGTAATTTCAATTATTATTTATGTTTCACTCTCTGGAATGATAATAAGTATATTTGAAGTGTCGTGAATGGAAGAAAGGATAGCAAAAGTCGTGCTCTCAATAATTATAGGGTTGATAATCTTTTTTATTTTAGTACTTTTCGTGATCACATACCTTCAAAAATTTCCAGTAGAGGTCGTTTTTAAATGAAAGGAATCAGTACAATAGACTACATTTACATAATAATCCTTTTCCTACTCGTTGCTATAGTAATTTTAGGAATCCTAATTTTTACTTCAAAAGAATTAATTGAAAATATAAAATCTGGGAAAATATGGAATACAACCGAAGAATTTTTGAGAAGAGTAATCAAAGGTGGTAAACCATAAAAGGTGCAATTGAACTAACTTTAAATTGGATCGTTATTCTCATAGCCATCATATTAACCGTAATAATAGCTGTAATTTTGCTTTCATCAATGTTTCATTCAAATGTTTTTAGTTTGACAGCAAAGGAGATATGTTTACTCACCATAGGTAAACTTTTTGGTAAGGCAGAGCTCTGTGAAGTATTTATTTAAAGAATCGAAAAATTGAATTATGGAGTTACCATTTAATACAATTGTGATAATAGTGATAGTTGTGTTAATGCTTTTAGTCGTAATCTATTTTTACTTGAAAATAAAAGAGTCTGGAGTTAACACACTTGAACAAATCTTGAACATACCAGAATTCTTGAAGAGAATTTTTGGTGGTTAAGTGAGTGAAGATGAATGGATACAAATACTTTCTATTATAATTCTTGCGATAATAATTTTCGTGATATTTTTCATGTTTAAATACACTAATTTCTTAGAAGCTATACTAAATTTTAAGCTTCCAAAACCGTGGAAATGATGAAAGGAGTGAGCCTACCTTTCAAATATTTATTTTACATAATCTTGCTTGTTTTTTTGCTTCTGTTTGCGTTCTTTTTCATAACCCTAGGTAAAGAGAAGCTGCTTGGTCTCATTAAACAATATCTTTTACTTTAAAAACTAAAATTATTTTATGGAAAAAATTCCATACCTGATTGTTTTGATAATTTTCTCACTTGTTATCATAGCAGCTGTTGTTTTTATCTTAAAAATAATAAGCGATAGCCAGGATGAAAAAGCTACATTATTGGAAAGAGCTTGCCTCGAACTTATTAAAAACTATTGTGATGATGGTGCAGTTGTCATCAATTCAAAAAGTTTTGTAGAAATTTGTGAGAGAAATAACTTGAAGTTGGATGACTGCAAAAAATTTTGTGGGTGTTAAAGATGAATGAATTCACTTTAAGATTTTTAATCGTAGGCGGAATAATAGCGATAATCGTGGGGTTTGGAATTTGGTGGTTTTTTATCCATAATTCAAGTGATAAAATAGCTGAAAGAAATGGTTACAATTTATATCAAGCTATAGAGTATGTTTGTGAAACTGGACAAGAAAAAGAGTTGAAATTTGAACTTGAACAGAACAGAATAGCAAGCCTAAAGGATGAGATTGAAAATGGAATAAATTGGGTTAAGAAAAAAATTGGTTTAGGCGGGCCAGATCTTGAAATTCCTATACAGTTGTATAATGATCCTTACTATAAAGTTTATTGGGAATATTTCCCTCCAGAACCACCATACCAATTTGGCCAAGGTGTTACAGGAACAGCGACCTCAATTTTCATTCCTTGGTCGGAAGATTTGCCTTGGAGCTCTAACTTTTTGTTAACTGTTACTTTAGATTCCATGTTTTTGGGTATGGATATTTTCGGCTTGAAGGCAGCAGCAGAAGCTGGAGAAAAAGGGACTATTACACTTGGAAGAAAAATTGCTAACAAGATTAAAGATAAAATAGAGTCAATCTCTCCCCAAACTCTTACCAAATTGAGAAGAGTATGGAATGCTTTAGAAAATGATGTTGATGAAATAGTAGAAAATTTAGGAAAAGCTAAGAAAATTGTGGTAAAGGGAGGGAAACTTGTTATAAGCGAGGGGAAATTCATAGGAAAAGTTACAGCCGGGTACACTGTGTTTTGCTTAGTAACTCAAGATAAAACTCTAGGAGATTGTTTGAAAGATGGGGTAATAGTTGGTATAGGCGCAGATGTGGCTAAAGTTACTTTACAAAAATTTGTTACACCAAAGGTTAATGCTTACCTAAAAGATAAAATTGGTACAGTTAAGATGAAATTTTCTACGAAGATTAGTGAAATAAAAGAGCATATTTTGAGCTATTTTAAAGATGAAATAGAAGATAGTTTTGAACTTAAAGAATTGTTAGAAGAAAAAGGCTGGGAGTTTGATGAAGTAACAGGGAAAATTATTGCTAAAAAAGATTCTAAAAAAGCGTTAGAAAACATAATAAATCCATTAGAAGAATACCTTAAAGAAAAAGGATATCCGAATAGAGTTGATGGAATTTTTACGATTGTATATGAGAGGGAAGATTATAAAATTACCGGGATTAAAGAAGTTATAGCTGATAAGAAAAGCCTATTAACTAAACTAAAAGAAAAAGTTGTTTTACCTTTTGAGGAAAAAATTGCTTTGCTAGAAGAAAAGATAATGAGCGATAAAGTTATAGACTCTGACTCATTTTCAATTATGGCTAAGCATCTTAAAAAATATTTTGAAGAAAATCCAAGTGAAGCATTAGATGTTCTTAAACGTGCTGGGGTTAAGGTTGCTGATGAAGAAGAAGCATTGAGAATAATCTCATTAAGGTTGGCTAGATTGGAGGAAGAAGCGAGTCAAGGCCTGTTTTTTGTAGTTATGGAGAAAGGATCAAAATTAGAGAAGTTGATTGACAGTTTGGACGAGGAGGCCCTGAACTTATATGAAGAGCTTTTAATAGAGTCAGATATCTTCTTGAGACCTTTACCAAGTCGAGAGGATTTCCTCAATATTCTTTCTTATAGAACAGAAAATATTGTTAAAGAGGATTATAATGATGTTTTTAAAGATCCTGAAGAAGCTAAAAAATTATGGGATCTACTTAACGAAAAAAGATTAAGATTGAAAGAAGATGTAGAAATATTTTCAAGAGGAACTTTAGGCTATGCTATTCTTAGAACTCAGGATCTTTATACTCCATTAGGAGCAACTTATTGGGATAGGTATTTTTCTTATTATGGCTATCCGTCTAGAGAGAAACCACCAGAAGGCTATTGTCAAACATCTTGCCAAGATGGAGCTCTTTGTGTTCAATTAGGTGCTTGTGTTAGGGCTTATCCATTACAAGCTTGTCAAGCTAAAGGCATAGATTCAATAAAGTTGAAGAGAGGTAGCATAGTAGCACCAGACCCAAGATTTTACTTGGTAAGCCCATGTTATGCAAAACTTAGAATTTATCAAGAGGGGGGCACTATATATGTTGAGCCCTATATGCCGGAGGCTCACAACAAAAAGAATTACTGTTATGCAACAGCCGGTCTTGTAAACTGGTATATTGGAACAGAAGCCGGAGAATATTTGTCAAGGTGTGTTTCTTCAGCACTTTGTGCTGTAGGTGGAACACTTCTCTCAGGAGGAACACTCGCACCTTTAACCATTCCTGATGTGATAAAAACATGTTTAGGCTTTGGACCCAAATTCCCTGGCCTTTGCTCAGTAGTTTCAGGATTTGTAGGGCTTCTCATAGATGTCTACAGAGAAACACAGTTAATTTATCCGGATGTTTACAAAAACAACCCAACTTTAATAGACTTTAAAATATCAAGCCTAAATTAAATTATGAAAGGCTCTTTGTTAATCCAATTTTTACAGTTTTTTGCTAACATTGTTATTCTTTTGTTAATAATATACTCTTCTTACATTGTTGGTTTATCCCTATTCAAAAGGAATTGGATGAACAGTAAACTTTTTTCAGAAACCTTGGCAAGTGTAATTTCTTCCATTTCATCTTCAACTTTTAATGTTTCGTCAAAAATTCTTGTTGGAAAATCTTGTGATGTTAAAATTTCTGAAGGTAAAGTTATTGTGAGAATAGGAGATGACACTTATTCCAATGAAATAATTTCTCCAAATTATGTCAAAATTAAGGACAGCAGCTCAAATTGTCCTAATACATTTATAACCATAAAGAAAGTGGGAGATGAGGTTTGGATAGAATGAAGGGACAAGCTTTCATAATACCGGAAGAAATGATAGACATACTTAAAAATCTTTTAACAATAGCCTTTTTACTTGGTTTATTCTTACTGTTTACAGTTTATAACATAAAAATTAAGGACACCATTGATAACAGAATAATTTTTGATGGAATTAACTCAATCATGGGCAATAAATGTTTGATATATGAAGATGAGGCTGGAAATTTTTACAGAGGCATTTTTGATGAAAAAAAATTGAATCGAGGAGATCTTTGCTTTGATTCAAATTACTTTGAAGTAGAAATAACTGATTTTAAAACCATATGGAGGCTTGGATCATCAAAGAATAGAGTTAAGATTACACTTCCAATTACGATTTATTCAAATGGAAAATTCAAATTTGGGAAAATGGTGGTAGGCTATTAAGGGCCAGCTTTTGCCTAAAATATTTAACTTTGTGATTTTCCTAGTGATTTTCATAATATTTTGTAGCATATTGTATGTTATCATGTCTTTCTTACAAATAAAGATAGAAGTTGACATAATCTATAAACCAATTTACAATCCACTTAAATCCCAAGCACTTTCTATAGCTATAGCCCAGTCTGATATGAGTGAAAAAATTTTAGATTATTTAGAAGGGAAAATCGATAAAGCTGAAATAGAATCGGAGATAAATAAAGTCCTACCTTCTTATAAAATTACAGTAGCTGATAAGATTTTAGGAAATCCTAAGCTAGTTTCTGAAGAAAAAACATCTCTCGAACTAGTTGAAGACAATAAAAAAATAAAAATAGAGGTTATGGTATGAAAGGAGTAATAGGCTATATAGTTGCTATATTCATTGTTTGTATTTTGATGGTTATAGGTTTTTACTTTTTAGGTGAGCTTTTGGATAGTGAGATAGAAATTTCAACAATATCTAGAAAATATTCTGAAATCGTGAATGAAGTGGAGTATTCCCAATTCTATTTCAGGAAATATTTAGAAAACGAATGCTTGGAAAGTAGAGGGAGAGGTTATTCGTACGGAGATATTGTAAAAGAGATATCCAAAACAATTACCCTTAATTTAAAAAATTCTAATTCACATTTTGAATTTTTGAATGCTTATCAAGAAGATGATTTTTTCATAGTTGAAGGTAAGATAACATATAATTACAAGGATTTAGAAAAAGAGGTAAATTTATCAAAGTTTGTGAAGTTTAGGTTTTCGCCTTAAATTCATCAAACAAATTTAAATTTAAATTACAGTAAAATTAAAATTTATTCATGGCTGAGCAAACTTTTTGGATAGTTGCAGCTCTTGTAATAATCATAGTGGTGGCAGTAGCTGTTATTGCTTTGTTTGGCGGTCAGTTTGGGCCGTTTAAAACTTGGATATTTAGAATAACAGGGCATCAAGAGCTTTGTAGAGAAATGAATGTAAGAGGATGCATCAACGCTTACATGCCAAACTTAGAATATGAAAAGAGCGGAATCTTTTATGATCAAATAGGCAAAAGGCTACCAGACCCGAACAACAGAAATGCTGATATAAACAAAGCAACATTTGGAGAAGTTTGCGAATTCTTCGAGTACAAGAATTTTGACCTTTGTTTAAAGAGCTGTAACTGCCAAGTTACTTAGTTACCTGCAGATTCTCTTCTATTGATCTTTTGCTTAGGAAAAATAATTTTAATTCTAAGGTAAGTTTCCTGAATGCTTGATCGACTTTTTCATCTTTAAATCTAAGCTCACAAATCTTAAGTTTCTTTACGGCTTCATCTTCACATCTTATATTTATGTATTCTTTTTTTTCACCTTCTTCGACTCTTATCTTTGGGGCATTGAACTCATGTAAGAAGATGTAGTCTTCAGGCAAAGAAACAACATAAGATAACTCAGAGCTATAATTTTCTTCAAGGGTTATTGTTTCTACCCTTTCTTTACCATAAGAAATTATCCTGACTTTGGTTTCAATTGGTAAGATTTCTACCCTTTCAAGTTCAAGGAATTCTGAAAATTTTCTTATCTTTAGATAAACAGAGAATTTTTCATCTTTATCCAAATTTATTGGGTTAGGTCTTAAGTCTGGTGATATTTTGAGGGAAGCTGAATCTGAAACTTCACAGTATGGGTAGCCAACGAATAAATACAAATCACAGAAGCTGCTTATTAGGCCCGTATACTCCACTTCTACTCTTAAAACAGTTTTCGTTGAATTTAAAAGTTCTTCTTCTTTTCCAGAGAATGGGATTTTTATATTCAATTTTTTACCTTCACCTTTATTCAATTCAAGTTCTAAACAATCAATTTCTATGGAAGATGTCAAATCTAAACTTTTAGTAACAATTTTTGGACAGATTTTAACCCTAACTTTTTCGTTGAACAAATTTTTAACATTGAAAGGAAACTCAAAATATCCTTTTTTTATATCCAAAAATCGTGTGGGGAGACCTTCTTCACTTTCAGTTCCAAAAAAGAAATTGAGATCAGCAAATTTTGGTATGCTCGGCTTTGAAACCTCGATAACAACCTTGGTTTTTAAACTTTCATAAATTAAGTAGCAGCCAATAACAATAACAGCTATTAGACAAATAACAAGCACCAGGCTAACATCTTCCATAAAATGAAGTTGGTTTTACAAATTTAAAAAACAAGGATTTATTTAACTTCAATTTTTGTCGTTGCTTTGTCAAGGTACTTGTAGCTTGTCACAAAATCAATGGAAAAATCTACATAATTATCCAATTCGTCTTTCGTTACTATAACCCTACAAACAATGTTTTTACTATTGTTACTTAATTTTATCAAACTATAGCTTTCATAATCGCATTCTATTGTAGCATTTCCATTGAATTCAAAAGTTAAATAATCTTTACTTCCATCATAAGGAGGGTAAGTGCTCAACTCGCTATAAACTTCACCAAGACCGACATTTTTTATTTCCAAGACAAAAGAAAAAGTTTCCTTGTAGCGCGTTAAAATAAAAGGTTGTTGAAGACTTACTTGTATGGTTATTGGTGTGTTTTTACTTGCTACATAAGACAGCACAGCAGATCTTTCTTTTATTTTTACCCTTTCTTCTTGTTTTAATGTATTCAAATACTCATTATCATAAACTCTTATCTTTAAATTTGCTCTTGTTTTCATGAAATAGAAAATGTTTGAAGTTGGAATAAAAATTCCATTTTGTTGAGGAGCATAAGCCACCCAAGAGAATTTATACAAATCATTTGGAGGGAGGCTTTCTAATCTTTGAATCTCATTTTCTATCTTCCAATCAGTTAAGTTTGTAAGATGTACCGAGATGTCTTCTGCTGCTTCGGAAGCAAGATTTTTAACTGTCAAAATAAAGCTCATGGGTGTAGAAGCTTTTACTTCTTTTACATCAACAGTAAGTGTGGAGCTTAAACCAACGCCAGCTACTTTTTTCTCTTCTTGAGAAATACAACCTGAAATAAATATAACAATGATTAATAACGATAAGAATAACAGACAAACCTTCATAATAACTTATTTATTAGGATAAAATTTATGTTTATTTTCCTTGAATTTTTATTATGAGTAATTTAAAACTGGAAAGGATTTCAAAAATACTTGAAATCATAGCAAAATATTATGAGAATCCCAAGCTTCTTTTAGAAAGGCTATCGGTTTTTGAAGATGCCCCTAGCTGTATAGAAGAGGTTGATGTCTACCTCCAAGTTATTTTAAATTGCCTGTTTTTTAGAGAGTTTGGTGGACCTATTTTTTCAGATATAAGTTATACAGACATAAGAGAGAAGATTTATCCTTACATGAAAGAAATTTTTGAAAAGACTCAAAATAAAACAATCTTGATTAGAGAAGATGTAAGAGAAAATTGGGTTGGTTTCCATCCACTTTTGTTTAGTTTCTATAACATAGATATTGATGGACTTTCAATAGAGCTTGATGTTATTGTGAGATATTATGACGTCGAATTAAAGGCGAAAGGCATAGAAGTATATGTACCTTTAACTTCTTCATTCAATCCTTCTGAAATCTACATAGCCTTTAATCCTAAAGATTTCTTGTTTTTGCCTGGTGTTTCAAAACTAAGAACGAATTATGAAATAATAGTTGATGAGAAAAAAGTTTTTATTGATATTTTCAAACAGAAAAGAAAAGAAAAATGGGAGCCAAAGGTCGAAATAATGCTCCCAGAACTTTACTTGGAAATAAAAGAATATGCGAATAAACTAAAAGAAATGGCGGGAAATCTTTTTGAACCATACTTAAATTTGAAAATGGAGAGGAAAAAATTGAAAGAAAAACTAGAAGAAGCAAATCTTACACAAGAAGAATTCTATAAGTCACTTTTGAAAACAGAAGAACTAGATAAGATATGTAAAGAAAATTTGCCATTAAGTGAGGAAAGTTTTAGGCTTTTATACCAAAAAATAGCAATGGAAATAATAGACTATGTGAATGAAAAAGAAAAAGGGATAGAGAGGATAAGGAAAAAAATCATTGATAGGCTGAGTGAATAATCCACTCAAGTTCTTCCTTCCTCTCTTTTTTAACATGAAATGTAAAGTCAAAAGATTTCAAAATATTCACTATTTCTTCAACATCTTCTCTTTTCAGACCAATTCCTAGTTTTTCTTTTAACCCTCTCAATTTTTTATCGATTTTTGTTGTTAAAGTTGGGAACAAAATTTCTAAAGATATGAAATCTTGAATTTTACACAAAAGTTCTTCAAAGTTCTTAAAGTTCGACAGGTTTATTTCTTCCGCGAGTTTTATTGCTTCATAAGCTTCTTCAGGTTTTATAAGGAAAGGATAAATAGTTGCTATCCTGTAAGCTTGTACATAGTCTTTAATTTTTCTCAAATCTTCTCTAATTTCTATTGCATTAACCACATACTCAAATTCTTCATTTCTTTTGTAAATGTTCTCCCCAACTTCCAAAACAATCCCTAAACATGAGCCAACTTTTGCGGCAACATACCTTTCAAAGGGGGAAAGAGTTTTATCAGCTACATAAATAATTTTCGGTAGTTCTGGATGAGTGGTTATTGATAAATCACAATAAGCTTCTGGTAAGAAATAGTTACTCATGCTGATTTCTTTATTTTTTCCAAGATTTAGCCATGATTTTAAGAAAACACCCCTTTTATCATAAAAAAATCTTGTTGCTGCAATATTTTTTGTCTCAATCCCAATCTTTTTTCTTGAAACTTCTTCTACCACTTCTTTAACAGAACCCGTGTTTAACCCCACTTTACAATTTATTTTTTCAAGCTCGATTATAGCTTCAAAAGCATATGGAATTATTTTCACATTTTTACTTTCCCCCGTCATCACGGCAGCTTCTATAACTTGTTCTTTTGTGAGTTCACATTTTCTAAGGAATTTATCCAACTTTGCATGAGGTTCACTAAAATCTGACGGTGAGCTACCAATATCCTTTATAATCTTTTTTATCATCTGTAAATCTCTCTTTATGTTTTTGTTCACTTCGGGCAGACTATTGTAATAAAATTCCTCAAATATACTGCTATCTTTTGTAAGTGTAAAATCGACATCAAGTATACAATACATGTTTGCAAGGCTACTTACACTACAAATTTTGTTTTTAACAACAACTTCGTAATCTAAAACATGTTTAATTTTTCCTATGGAATCTAAGTGAGAGAGAATGGACCATCTCATATATTCTTTAAAAGACTTGTAGCTATCAAACATCCACTCTTTTTAATAATTTAACTACAAACTTCTAATAATTAATTAATGGTAAAATTTGCCCCGATACTTACTGGAGTAGTATTCCTAATTGTCTTTTGGATATTAGCTTTTATTATTCTTCCAGCACTAGACATACAAATACCACCAAATTTTTATCCTTTTATCTGGCCAGTCATATTACTTACTTCATTACCACTTCTTGTGAGTGGCTTTCTTCCATATAAATGGGGGAAAATATTCAGGGAGCTCAGTTGTTTCTTTCTTTTCACTCTTGTGATAATCTTAGAATTAGGTATTTTAAAAATGGTGTTTGTTGAATACAAACCGATTGAAATTACTTTAGAAATTTGTACAAGTCTTTTTGGAAGCAAAGAAAAACCAACAGAAGTATGGGATATACTTGCGGTATGGTCATGTACAACGCTTGGGCGATATCCCAAAAGTTATTCAAGTCTTGAATGGAATGTATTCTTCCTCTTTTACATCTTGTTGCCTTTTGCGTTTATTTGGACATTCCTTTATGGTTTGATGAAGGGTGTGGGAATTGAGGACTTCTTTAATGTGAAATGGGTTAGTGTTGTCTTATCTTTCATCATAGCTATGTTTTCTAGCAGACAAATCTTTGGTTTTTTCCTTCTCGATTTTTATGGGTATGGTGCTTGGGGACTGGCAGGAGTGTTTGGAGCAATTTTATTCACGAAAGGAGTGCAAAAGATGATGGAAGGTTGGTACGGTATCGAGCAAATGGCAGAAGAGACAAGAAAAGCTGTAATGATAGAAATGGGTATAGACAAAGAAGTGATAAAAGAAATAAAGATGAAATTGGAGGAGATTAAAAAGCTTGGAACTCCATCTGCAAGAAGAGATGCACTAACTACTTTAGCAAATAGCCCAGACTCGCCCCTATCTCGACTCTCACCTGCTATAAGAGAAGGAGTTAGGCGGATCATTTTAGATCTTATATCCAATCCTAGTGATAAAGCAATAAATAAAGTATTAAAAAAGTTTTGACTTCTTAGTTGTCTTCGGGAGGAGCCGCTCCAACTATTATATTTTTTATATATTTTTGAGATTGCTCAGGTGTAAATTTACATAAAAATTCTTCCCAAACTTTCTTTTCATCTTCAGTTATTCCTGTGTATTCAAATGGGCCTTCATTTGGGAAGTATGTGAACATACGTTGATAAACCACAAGAGGTACGTAGTTTCTTGGATAGCCTTTAAATCCACGAGCATACCAAATAAGTAGAGGGCCTTTTATTTCTTTGTTTCTATCTTTTTCTAGAAGCTCGTAACTTAATTTCCATATCTCCAGTAAGGTATCATCTGATAAACTTCCTTCAGAGAAATACTTCTTAGGCGTGGTATATCGTTTGAGCAACTCATCAAATTCTGTTGCCATTTCTTGTGTGATTGAAATGTTCATCTTTTTCATTGGTGGGGTAACAAATTTGAGTTGTGAAATGGGTTGTAAAATAGGTTGTGGAGGAGTTTTTGCTTTTTTTTGTTTATCTTCATTTTCTATCTTCGGTTTCATTCTATCTTCTAACGTTTTGAGAACTATATTTGGTAGTTCCATTATTTTTCTCTCAAGTTCGGATAATCGCACTTGATACTCACTAAGTATTTTATTCTGTTCTTGAAGATATTTTCCCAATTCTTCTTTAACTATCCTCCTAATATAAATCTCAAGAAAGGATTCTTTATTATTACTTTTGTTTTTTCTGGAATTTGTTTTTTCACTCGACTTTATAAGTTCTGAGGGAAATATTTTATAAAGAGTTGTTTCTAGGTTTGAAATCTTTTCTTTAATTTCTTTTATAGTTACAGAAAATTCTTGTGGTATTACTTGAGGAGCGATACTCTCTTCCAGAAGAAGATATGCACCATCAATTTTATAGGCCATGTAAGGTTTTCTTTCTACTTGAAGTGGGAAGGAAACTACCAAGTTTTCTGTACCTGTTGTGAAAGTTATATTATTCTCACCAGATACTTCCCCACTCTTTTTACCCATTCTTTTCATTTTTTCCACCTTGGTAAAAAATTAAAACGTTAACTATTTAAACTTTTCTGTGTTGTCAACTAGATTTTGTGGGGCTTTTATGTTTAAGATGAACAAAAATTTTTGTAAATATTGAAGAGAAATAAAAACAGTTGGGTTATTAATGGCTTAAACTAAGTTTTAGAAAAGAAGAAATAAAAGGCTGATTGAAAAAGAATTTGATATTCATTAACACCACATTCCAGTTGCTGAATAAAATAATCTTTTTGGCCACTATTTTTCTTACAAGTGTTCTTACTTTTTCAATACCAGAAAACACTTTAAGTAATTATTTTAACTTTGGAGTCTCAATCAAAAGTCAATTTTTATCCTTTCTCACAAATACATTTTATGGAAGTATTTGGACTTTCCATCCAAACTGTTGTTTTTTCAATATTCCTACCATATCTATTTTTTTCTCTACTGATTTATGCTTTGTTAAGAAAATCAAGTATTTTTGGAGAAAAAACTGAAAGACTTAACTTGCTTTTGGCTTTAGTCATTTCCGCCTTAAGCATCTCCTCTTTATATTATATGGGCCTTACAACATGGCTTCCTTTCCTCGCAACCTTCTTAACTATCGCAAGCTTCTTATTAGTGTATGTATATGGTATAGGTAATTATGCTCTAAAGAAAGTAGCTTTTTATGAAGAGGAAGTAAAAGGAGATAAGAAAAAATTTGAGGAAGGAGTAGAAAATTGTAAGAAAATATGGGAAAGATTTGAATCAGAAAAAGATATTAATAAGAAATTAATGTTATTAGGAGAGATGAAAAACGAGGTTGAGAAGATTAAACCAATAGCCGAAAAGTTAGGTATAAATCTTCATGATTATGAGTGGTATAAAAAATATGAAGAAACCATGGGTGGGATAGGTAGAAGCCAATGATCAAAACAATCTTTCAATTTTTACTCCCCCTTCTTTCATTTTTACTTTTTTATGGATTGTTGAGAAAAATTAAGATTTTTCAATCTAATGTGAGCTTTATAATATCATTTCTAACAGCTTTTTACGTACTTTTTGCTTCTATTTATTATTTTGAGAGTCTTGTACAAGTTCTAGCGTTTCTATTTATTTTCCTTTTTATCATTTTTTCCCTAGCTCTATTGTACTTTTCTAGAAAAAAGATCTAAAAGATAAATAATAAATTAAACTTATATTCATGAAAGTTCAAGTAAAATTTATGATGAAAAAAATCTTTTTGTTTTGGTTATTCATACTTATTTTTAGCAACCCAGTTCTTGCTCAAGATGTTGCTTCTCAGATAGTTTCTCAAATATCTTCACTTCTCTCACAATTTGTTGGTGTGATTTTTATCCTCATCTTCATATGGATTTTACTCATGATGGGTGGAGTGTTGCCAAGACCAAGCGGCAGGTTATCGATTGCTACTATACTTTTTCTTATTCTGATAGTACTCATGTTCATTATACCACAATATATTCCGTTTCCAGAATATATGGAAACTCCAGAAAGTTTTAAATATCAACCATTGCCAAAAGCAGCTATAGATGTATTGAAGCTTATTGGTCTACCAGAAGAGTGGGGTTATGTACCGGCGATAATTTACCTTTTCATTTTACCCTTTGCTGCAATTTATACACTTGTTTGGTCTTCCCTAAATTCACTTAAGATTTTTGAAGGATTGGGAAGAGTGGATAGAATTCTTGCCCTTATAATAGCATTCATGACAATTCCCTTAGGGTGGTTTGTGAAAATAGTTTGGATACTTTTCAGTTTTATGGGTATTTGGTCTGTTGTAATATTCACAGCAACTTTTATTCTTGGAGCTTTATTGCGTGGGGCTGGTATTGTTGTAAAAGAAGAAGCAGCACTTAAAAAGCTGACAGATATAAGAAGGGAGAGATTGAAAGATGCACTAAAAGAAGTTGAGGCACTACAAAATGCAGATCTTAACACAATTAAAAACCAAGCACCATCTATTCTACAAAGGTTTGCTGATGTAATTCCATCTTCTACAGGGGCTCTATTGTCAGAAGCTATACAGCAAGCTGATGTAAAACAAGCCCAAAATTACATCAACCAAGCTGTCAAAGATTTAAAAAAGCAGTTATAAGTGCTTATTTCTCTAGAAAGTAAAGATTAGATTATGGAAGAAAAGTTGAAAAAAAGAATCTCGAAAGAATACCTTGAATTCCTTCTTCAAGAGCAAAGAACAAGAGGATTTAAAAGCTTTTACGAAAAATTTTGTAAGTTTGCTGAAAGTTTGGGAATAACACCATCAAAATCAATGGAAGAAAAATTGAAATTCCACATAGTTTTTTCTTCTTTAAATGTTTCTCCAACAGGAGTTTTTTCTGCAACTATTCTTATCTTTCTTCTTTCTCTCCTTTCTATTTTACCTTTAATTATTTACCTTAACGATATTTCAGCAACTGCCTTTTTACTTCTAATTCCTCTTGGTTTGGCCTGGTACGTTTATACTTACCCTTCTTTTAAAGCTAATGTGTTAAGAGTACAAGCAGGGGATGAAGCCATAAAAATCATTCTTTATATGGCAATTTACTTAAAGTTAAACCCAAGCTTAGAAAATGCAATCAACTTTGCAGTTCAACATTCAAAGGGCCCAATAACAGAAGATATCAAAAAAGCAATGTGGGATTTACAGATTGGAAAATATAGGACAGTGGAGGATGCTTTAGGACAATACACACAAAAATGGGTTTGGTGGAATGAAGATTTTGTGAGAGCTTTGAGCTTGATTTATGGTGTGTTGATAGAGCCAACAGAAAAAGGAAGAGAAGAAATTTTGAGGAAGGCTTTAAGTTTCATACTTGAATCCACCCATGGGAAGATGAAAAAGTATGTAGAAGAGATAACATCACCAATCATGCTCTTACATGTTATGGGCTTGTTATTGCCTGTGATGGGGCTGATAATGTTCCCCATGCTTTCAATCTTTCTCCACCAACAGATTAGCACACCTCAACTAATTCTAGGCTACATCTTCATTTTACCCCTTTTCAACTACTTCTTAATCAATAGAATTCTTCACAAAAGACCAGGAGCTTTCATGGTTCCAGATATAAGTAAACATCCGAAATTGCCACCAGAAAATTATTTTGAAGTAAGTATAGGTAAAGCAAAATTGTGGATGCCCATAATCATCTTATCAATTCTCATAGGCTTTTTGGTGATGCTACCAGGAATTTTCCACTTTATAGACCTTATAATAAACCTAAATTACCCCCCTCCAGATTTGATCTTTAAGCTTGGTTGTCCAACAGGAGTATCGCCAAAGAAATGTGTTCTGATGAATGAAGCTAAGATGAGTCCAGAAAATCTTTTTGCCACATTTTCAATAACAGCAGGTTTTGCTGCAATAAGCATTCTTTATTTCTACTTAAGAAGCTTTCAAAGAATCAAGATAAGGAATGAGATTAAGAATATAGAAGAGGAATTTAGGCTCGGCCTCTTCTCTTTAGGCAATTATCTTTCTGAAGGTTATCCCATAGAGGTTGGAATAGAGAAGACTTTGGAAGAATATGAGAAACTTGGGATGCAAAAAAGACCAACTTATTTCTTCTTTCACACACTTTATCTTAACATCAAGAATTTTGGTATGACATTTAAAAGAGCTTTGTTTGATAAGAAAGAAGGAATACTCAAGTTCTATCCTTCAGTTCTCATAGATGATATAATGAAAATTCTTGCTGATGCGTCTGAGAAAAGTGCGGTACTTTTGGGCATGATTGCAAAAACTATAGCTGGATACCTTGAGAATGTTTACGCAATTGAAGAAAAGATAAGAGAGCTGCTAGAAGAGACAAGGTCTTCACTTAAATTACAAGCAAGTTTTATAGTTCCGATGATAACGGGAATTATAGGTGCTCTAGCAATCTTCATCCTTGAAATGTTAAGGATACTTGCTGAAAAACTTGGGGAAATAGAAAAAATGTTTGGAGCTTCACTCTTTCCAGGAGGTGTCGGAGAAGGAGCAAAATCATTCATAGACATTTTGGTCGGTGGTTTTGAAAATATAATGCCATTAACAGTTCTTCAAGCAGCTATAGGAATTTACACAGTAGAAGCAGTAACTTTATTCTCCCTACTTTTGAGTGGAATAGAAAATGGTTTTGATAAGACTGCAAGAGACTGGGAGATTTCCCAAAATCTCATAAAGGCTATAATAGTATACGGTTTTGTTAACTTACTTGCTCTTCTAGTCTTTTGGGGGTTGAGAATAACAATTACACAAGCTTAGGTGCGAAAATGGAAGTAGGAAAAATGTTGAATTATGTCTTGTTTGTTGTGATTCCAATAGTGGCAGTGATTGTATACATTTCCCTTTCTGCCAAGTTTATTTCAGAATGTAAGGAAGAAATAACAGGAACAAAATTTTCAGTTTTAGGTTCTTTATCAAATTGTATAAAGCTCTGCTGGTCAAAACACAATTTTGGTCAAGATATCTATTCTGATGATTGTTATTTGGTTAAAGTGAATTCCAGCACAAGAATAACAAAAGATGAAATGGAGAGCTTCTTTGGAGGTGAGACAAAAGTTTACTTTGATTCTTTAGAACCGAGTGTTGTTTATGGAATAAAAATCAGATATAATTCAACAGGAAAAGAAATAAGTTTGATTTTGTTTGAGAAACCAGCTTAATTATTTACTAAGCAAAAGAGAAATGAAAAATATGAAGGGTATAGCCCTTTCAACAATAGCTTTATTCTTGATAGCAATAGTTTCAATCACGGTTTTAATTTCTTTTGTTGGAAGCAATATACCAAATGCTTTAAAAGAGAGCTATTGTTCAATTGTGCAAGGCCTTATCGGTTTTTTACCTTTATCAGCGACTTTCAGACCTTCTTTACCACCCTTTTGCAGACAATCTCCAACTCAAAATTTAGTTTACATAGAGAGTTCAAACCCGGAAAAAATCTCATTTGATATAGCAAGTTATGTGATGGCTTGTTGGGAAATTACAGGAAAAATAAATGTGGGTCAGAATATAAATTGTTATGAGCTTGTTATCAAAAGGATTGAGGGAAGTGTTAATGAAAGTAGCGTCAAATCTCAATTACCAAGAGATTACAAGCAAATTATGGAATGGAAGGCAAATGAGATAACAACCCCAAAATCAATTGGAATCTTTTACAATTCAACGAGTAAATTAATTATGGTGGTTTGATGAAGGGACTTGCATTAGAATTTATTTTCAAACTGTTTTTGTATTTAGTGGTGGTTTTGGTTATCATAAGTTTGATAATCCATTTCAGAGATGAAATTTTATCTTATTTTCATCTTTGTGAGTATTTACCAGGGGGATGTGCTACTAAAGAATGTACAACAATTCAGGCAAGCGAAAAAAGTTTAACAGAAAGCGTGATTGAAAAATATTGTGGATTTTGCTGGCAAAAAACTGGAGCAAAAAATTATAAAGATGATTGTATTTGCTATGTCGTGAGTGGGGACTTTTCTCCAACTCAATTCACTCTAAGCGATTATTGTATTTTGAAATGCAATAAAATGGCCACAAGTTTGATTTTTTCTTATAGTCATTTAATGAAAAAAATTTTCATAGAGTGTTGAGATGAAAGGGATAGCTTTAGAATATATTTCTGCTATAACCATAACAGTTTTTGTGATTTGTATTTCAATTGCTTTCATCACAGGTATAATCAAACCAGAGTTCATATTGAGACCAAAAGATTTTACTAACGCTAAATACACTTGCTCCCAATACAATAACAGTAAAATAAATTTAGAAAATCTTAAAGTAGTTCTTTATGGTTTTTTGACAGATCAATGCAACAATTTTCATTCCACTTTAAGTCAAGATGTTACCTTTGAAGATATAGAAAGAGTTGTAAAAGAAATTGATAAAGGGATAAACCTGATTAAGCTTACCGAATGCAAATTCTTAGAAACAAACACACATTCAGTTTATATTTGCTGTGACAACTCTTTCTTGACGGGTGAAAGCATTAATATTACAAGGAGAGAAATTAAAAATAGTGATGTTCTAATTTGTGGGTAATTAAAATGAGCAAAAAGGGGATGAGTGCACTGGAGATAGTTTTTGCTATGTTTATTCTCATTGTTGTAACATTGGTTGTGATAAATCTTTTTACCTCTAAAGTTACACCAGAATCTTTGCCCAAAATAGACGATTTTAAATCAACTTATAATTATGATAGGGAAAAAAGCAAATGCAACAACTTATGCTCTTCTTACACAGGAAGCGGCTGTGTTGATTTATCGAGGGCAGTTTCCTTTTGTCAAGAAAGAGTTTACATAGACATAGATGGAAATTATAGAGCTGGAGAGAAAGGGCATGGTGGCTTGATAGCAGGAATTCCATACTGCGAAGATGGCCTTTATTGTTTTCACATAACAGAGTGTGGTTGTGGTTCTTTCATCTTAAATGCCGAACGATGCTTAGCTTTGATGAAAGATTACTACATAAACCAAATGGGGTTGTTAGAAAATACGGCAAATCAAATAATAGTTACCCAAGTAAACCCAGGTCAATGTGATCCAGACCCTGCCAAATGGGGAAAGAAATTCTATGAAGGTTATACACCAATCAAACTAAGTGATTATGAATGTAGGAAATACGGTAAAGAACCTGGATGTAACTTGCCTGCCGATTGGTGGTGGTGGAGTGCGGGATATGGGGAGATAGCGAAGAAAGTAGCTGTAACAGGAGGGGTAACAAGTCCAACTGTCTTTAATTGTGTGGGAGAAGGTAAAAATATCAAATGCAGTTGGGTTGGTTGTCCTTTGATAGGTGAGGTTACCATTTTCTTGAGCGATGGAAGTTTTTACAAAGATGAAAACAAACCAACAGGAAGCTACATCTTTGGTCCTGTAGAAGCAGGAAGCTACACAGCTGTTCTTGTATGCGGGGACGAGATGTCAACAGTAGAGCTTTCTGTAGGTTAGTTTATATTTTTTAAAATTCAAATTTTTAATTATGTGGAAAAAGCGAACTTTGCTCCCATTTTTATTCATACTAATTCTACTTGTTTTTACAAAAGAAGCTAAGGCACAATCACTAATTGACTGGCTAAAAAATTTATTGTTTCCCTCAATTCCATATACTATAACCGGCGGCCAAACTTTTACCACTTGTAGCGGCTACGCCGATGCTTTTTCTTGTATTGGTGCAGGATGTTGGTGGTATGAATGCTGGATGAACAAAGGTTGTTTTGAGGGAGGTTATTGTAGTTGGCCTTGTACATGTTATAAAAGTTTTAGTGAGTATTGTAGAATATTAAGTGAAAGCGATTGTAAAACAGGGTCTTACTCCAAGTGTTGTTATTTATATGGTAATCCAGGGATATGTGTAGCTGTGGAAGAATGCACATGTGAAAGAGGAAGTTGTAAAGAAATATATTGTGGTGGAAAGGTTTGTTCAAGTGGAGAAAAATGTTGCTCATATTCTCAAGAATCTGTTAAACAATATGAATGTTATGATCCCAAGTACAATTTCTGTGATCCAGAAAGAGGAGTTGTGCCGTGCTCAATCTCCTATAACTTTATCTTAAGTGGTATGGATACTTGTGAGATATTTTTTGAAGCGAGTTCCAATTGTGAGGGTAGAAAAATTGAAGTTAAAGATACCAAAACTGGTGAGATTAAGTTTTCTAGTTTCACTCCTTTATCCATGAGAAAAAATTGGGAAGTATCAATAGGAAGTTACAATTACGATGTGTTTGTTGATGGTGTTAAATATGGATCATCGGGCCAACTTATTTGTAGTAGTTCTGGTTATCCAACAACTCTTTCTCAATGGGTAGAACCCCAAAGTCCATCACAACAAGGAACACTAATTAGTTTTTATTGCAGTTACTATGATAAGATAACTGGAAAAGGAATAGGAGATGCAGATTGTAAGGTGTATATTAATAACATCCCATACCCTACAAACTATATTTCTGAATTAGAAAAACCTTCATACAGATATCAAACATCTACTTTATCTCCAGGCACATATGATTGGTACTGTTTATGTTCAAAATCAGGCTATGAGACTAAAAAGGGAAATATAGAAAGCTATACAATTGCCCCACCACCTTCATATTCAGTGACATTCTCTCAATCAGGCATACCTTTCGGTGTATTGTGGGGCGTAAAAGTGGGGGGAATTAGATATACATCCACATCTTCAAGTATAACAGTTTCAGGATTAAGCGGGGTTGTCAATTATGAATATGACTCTATCGTTAGCAATACAACAGGCACTCAATACATATGCACAGCAAGCTGCTCCGGCTCATTAAGCTCAAGCGATAATAAAATAGCAAGTTACAAAACTCAGTATTACTTACAAATGTCGGTAAACCCATCCATGGGAGGAAAAACATCCCCCCAGTCAGGATGGTATGATATGGGGTCAAGCATTACAATATCCGCTACTCCCAACCCAGGTTATATTTTTAGTGGTTGGACTTGTTCTGGTTCAGGATGTTATTCAGGCACATTAAGTTCAGCTACAATAACTATAAACAATCCAATAAATGAGATAGCCAACTTTCTCGATTGTGGTAGAGCTAACCCTTCAATTTCAATTACTCCCTCATCCCAATCGAGCTCGGCTGGTAAAACTTTAACTTATACTGTTAGTGTAAAAAATAATGATAATTCTATTTGTGGCTCTTCCTCCTTCGATTTATTAGTGACATATTGTCCTTCAGGATGGAGTTGTAGCTTAAGTAGTTCTTCACTAACTATTTCTCCTGGTTCAACAAATTCTTTAACTATAAGTGTTACTTCCATCCCCACAACTTCACCAGGAACTTATACATTCAAGGTAAAAGTAACAAATAGCGAAGCAACAAGTTACTATGGAGAATCTACTGGCAGTTATATTGTCATAACATCTCCACCACCTTCATGTACATTCTCGCTTAATTCCTTTTCTTTGACTCCAGATTCTGTTTCAACTTGCCCTTCAACCATAAAAGCTTCAATAACCTATTCTAGCTCTAACTGTGGTTCTCAAGTAGTTTCGATAAGGATGAATAGTTGCTCTGGCCAAGAAGTTGCCACAATTTCTACTTCCGATGGTTCAACATCAAGTTCAACCACTTTTGTTGTTACTTCAAACAGTAATGCAGGAACTTATTATGCTTGTTATGGTAATCAAGAAAGAAGTGTAAAACTTTCTGTTAGTTGTCCTATCACAACAACACTCCCAACCACAACCACCACTGCACCCACATTACCTACAGGAATTCAATGTGAAGAGTGTTATGCAAGATCAGAATGTGAATGTACATTAACTACAGCTTGTCAGAACGGTTTGTGGATGCTACAGAACAAAGAAGCAAAACCTTTAAGCTCCACAATAACCCTTCAGCTCCCCCCAACTACCATACAATTTGAGCCAAATGCTTCTGGAAAAATTTTAATCACAGCACTATGTTTTAAAGATTCCAAAATAGAAACAACCCAATACACGCTAGAGGTCAAAGAACCTTTCCTTGAGTGTGATAAAAATTGTGAAGTTCTTAAACCATGTACATGTAGAGTAAGAGGTTGTAGTGATGGTAGATTTAGTGCTGTTTTGGGTACTACATTACTCAAATGGAGAGAAAAGATAGATACCAAAGATTTCGCCACATCTTTTATTTCAGATAAGACAGGAGTTGTTGAGGTGAGTGTTGTGTGTTACAATCCAGTAGTTCATGTAGAAAGAGAAATTGTGATAGGAGGAAAAATCGAGCCAAGAAAAACCTTTTCTTTAAGCAATTTCCACTTAACCAGTTTAGATAGTTCTTACAGAATCAAGTTAGATTATTCAAACAAATTTGAAGAGGAAGTAGTAATTGTTCTCACTTTAAACAAAAATGGTAAAGCTGTGAACAAAAAGTATGTAGCACCGATTGGTGAGGGTACTGCAAGTTATCTTATAGATTGTAAAGAATTGGGTTCAGGTAAATATTTGATTTCTTGGAAAGCTTTCAAAGCCTCGGATACAAAAAACCCAATTCTTTGGTCTAAACTAGGAGAAATGAGGAATATAACATGTTGATGAAAAAGATTAGCATCATATTTTTGATAACAATTCTTCTATCACAACCTCTAGTCTATGCAGAGGTAATTTGCAAAAATTGCTTTGTTGGAGAATGTAGATGTACAATAACTGATTGTGATTCTGGTATTGTAGATATTTTTTCCTCAGCAACGTGTACCATGATGCCAGACTACGAGTTTGTATTTTCTAATGGCTACTTGAAATGGAGTCCAGAGTCTGCAAGAAGCTATTACTTAAAAGCTCTATGTGAAGATGGTAAAACACAATCAGACTGTACTTTAATAACAGTAAGAATGGCTGAAGAAACAACCACAACCACTAAACCAACAACAACACTTCCAACCACAACCACTAAACCCACACCAACTAGCGAGGGAGGTGGGGTTGATTATACACTAATAATCTTAGTTGTAATATTGATATTGGTAATTCTCTTTTTATCCTACTTTTTCTTTTTGAAAAAAGGAGGTAAAAAGAAATCTTATGAAGAGCTATACAAGAAGTGGGGAAAATAAGTTTTAACAAATACAATTCTTATTTATGCCTGAAATGTGGGTTTATGTTTTTGGTGGAATAGTAGTTGCTGTTCTTGCTATGGTAATTGGTTACACTTTACTTTCTAACACAATAAACTATTCTCAAAGGCAAGATGCTTTAACACAATTTTCAGATTTATGCTATAGTGTGAATGTAGTTTGTGTTCAAGAATTGGGAAATTCTTTGACCAAAAAATATAGTTTCCCAATGGCGGTAAGGGTAATTTATGCAACAGAAGATGTCAACAACATCTTACCAACTGTCTTAGGTAAAATAAAAAATCAAGAGGTTAGTTATGGAAAGAATATTTGTTTGCAATTTAAAGATGAACAATATTTAAGATGTTGTCAAGAACCACCAAAACACTTTCCTTGTAAGATTCAAATGCCTTATTTGGGAGTTTTGCCTGAGCATGAAGATATTTTTGTTGCTGTGAACAAAATTTTGGGAAGATCACCAAGAAGAGATTATGAAGTTTTGATAAATAAGAGCTTTGGAGATGAAGTTTTAATTACAATCACTTGATTTTTTATCTGATTTCCAACATATATTTGTGAAAGCTATAGCAACAGAAATAATTTTGAGTATTGGAGTTTTGATTGCAGTTGGTATTACAGTTTTTCAATTGAGAGGAATTTACATCGCTCAACAAGAGCTAGGTGAAGAAGAAGTTGTTTCATCTTTTGCAAAAGATTTGGAAGCTATAGTTGATAGAGCTATAGCAACAACAGGTGATGTAGCCTTTGTTTATTATCCGAGCATAAAACAATACAGGATTGAAATTGAGAATAATGTGGTTAAACTTTTTGATAAAATTTCTGGAAAGCAAAGTAGTTTCTCAAGAGCTCTTGAGATTGTGGAAAATCGATTTGAAGATTGTGAAAAAATCCTTTTGTTAAAAAAAGATGGAAAGATAGTTTTAATGTGTAAATGTTTAGAATTTGGAGAATTTTGTGCAGATTCCTTACTTTGTTGTTCAGGCTATTGTAACCAAACTAGCAAAAAATGTGAGGAAGCACCAATTTGTCCTAGCGAGAGAATTTGTGTGGGGGCACAAGAAGTTAAAAAAGATTCTTTGGGGAGAGAATGTTGTCCATTTGAGACACCAATTTGTACCAAAGGACATTGCTGCCCTCTTGATAAACCAAAGTGGTGCGAAGCTCCAAAAGAGGGTAAACCAAGGTGTATGAGTGAAATTGAATATAATGATGAGAATGTTGGGTGTAAAAAAGCGACATTTGTCATCTTATTTGTTCAAATGAATACCCAAGTTCCAAATTTCAACTCATTGGCACAAAAATGTAAAAATGCTTGGGTTTCTCTCACACCACTTTCTAAATGTCCATGGAATGTTGAGGCAATAGCAATAGAAGATAAAATTTGTAGAGCTGATGAATGTAACGCTTTTGAATATTTACTAAAATGTGTAGATAAATGGGGGTATGGTGGAAAATACACGAGGATAGTTGGTGTTAAACATGGGTCTTCTGTGTGTGGAGTACTTGGATATACCTTAAAAAATTATGAAATTGTTGTAACGACAGACAGCAATATTGAAGAAGTATGTAGCCATGAGCTTGGACATACATTTGGTTTGTGTGACGAAGGATATGGCAACTCTTTATGTCCAAACTGCCCTTCAACCATTTGTAACACAGGCAGATTTGGTTGTTCTGGTGTAGGACATTGTTGTCCAAATACACCAGAACAAAATAGCATAATGTGCAGTTTTGATTACTGTGGTAGAGGATGTAGCTATGGTAATAGATTTGGGCAAACTAGTTATGCTCATTTAGAGAGAGAGTTAAGTAATTATTGTAGGTGATAACTTGAGATTTAACTTTATTGTGTTAGTGTTAAGCTTTCTAATCATTTTTTCCACAATCAAAGCTCAAGAAATAAAAGAAGAAAAAATCTATTCTCTACTACTCATAATTTTCAAGAACGATACTGTAGTTTTAGAAAAATTTTCTGTAGAGGTTGGGATGCAAAGCCATTTCCCCTCCACCGATACTGGCTATTACATCCAAATCATTTCTTACAAAAATGAAAGGTTGTTCAAATCTAATTTGGGAATATCATTTACAATCCATTATCAAACATTCGCAGAAGAACCAAAAGATCTTGAGAAAATCTTAATCAACATACGTTTACCTTATTTTGAAGAGGCGGAGAGAATAGAAATTTATCATGGTGATAGTTTGATTTTTTCCATCAAAATTTGCAATTTTAATAGCGTCTGTGAGCCATGGAGAGGAGAAACCTTTTTAAACTGTAGAGATGATTGCTCCATTACAACTCCTTCTTCACCAACAACTCCAACTTACCTATACTTGATTCTTATTGGCAGTATGGCTGTGCTAATAATTTTTCTTATGTATAAGATAAAGGTTGTGAGATGAGGGGTCAAACAAGTTTGCTCATAAAGGGAATTTACATTATTTTGGTTTTAGTTACCATAGCAATTTTTCTCAACGAAATTTTTTACTCCAACCTCATTTCTGTTAAACAAGAAAAGAGCCTGTTGCTCACAGAAAGGGCAAATAGATTGTTGGATATTCTTACAGGCAATATCAATTGCTTAGCCTACAAGGAAAAAGGTGGTGTGGAGAAAAGAGCAATAAACCTTAGTTCCCATAGAATTTTAGATAAGGAAAAACTCGACTACTTCTTGAAATTCAAAGACATGCAACCCACATGTGCAAGGGATTTTGAGTTTGGGTATAAGGTTAAAATAGAGACACTTCCTTTAAACATAAGTTCTTTTGAACTTATAAGAGGGAGTAATTTCGAGGGAGCTGTCTTCAAAAAATTATTTTCTCTAATAGATGGTAAAAAAGTGGTTTTTGTTCTAGATGTCTCGGGAAGTATGTTTGACTTTGGTGGTAAATGTGATGCTGATGTGCTTAAAGACACAAAAATCTGTTGTTTAAAACTTTTCATGTATGGCTTTATTGAAAAAATGAGTGATGAAAGTGAAATTGCCGTAATTCCTTATGGAGATGAAAATAGTTGTAATCCAAAATTGCTTTTCCCCTTCACAAAATTGAATAACTTGCAAATAAGGAATAGTCTTAAAGCTAAAATTTCTTCACTCAATCCCCTCGATTCCACGCCCATGGCTTCTGGCCTTAAAAAGGGGTTCGAATATGCTACATCAAATGGCGGTCAAGCCATAGTTTTGCTCACTGACGGAATAGAAAACATATGTGGCTCGAGCATCCAAGTTTCGAAGAGCTATATATTCACAGGTATTCCAGTTTACACAGTTGCATATGGTTCAGATGCGGATGTGGTAATACTAGAAGAAATAGCATCACTAACCAATGGCCAATTCTTTGATGCAAGAACATGTGAAGAGCTTGTCTCAAAATCAAAAGAATATCTTGATGTGGAAATTCCCCCCATGATATGGAGTTTTGGTGATGAGGAATTTTCAGAAAAGGAAGCTTTAAGGCAAGTTATTTCGATTTCCTCTCCAATAAATGTTCTAGTCGATGAAACAACGATAATCCCCGGAAAGATAACTATAACAATTGTGGACGGAGAGCTAGAAGAGTTCAGAGGTTTCTTAGACAAGAGTTGTTTAACAAACACAGATTTTCAAGATACATTCACCTTTCATTATCCACTTTCTTTTGAATCTTCTGTAAATAAAATATGTCTAGAAATTGGGGGAAAGAAAATTTGCCAAAGACTTGGTTGCAACAAAAAAATAGAATCTTTCAATCTTTCGCCTGGGAAATACAAGGTTTACACCAAAAATCAAGACGATACTTTAAAGGTGATTGTGTGAAAGCCCAGACCACAGAATTAATGGATCTATTAATTTTAGTTGTTGGTGTTTCAATCTTATTTTTCATCACTTACTTTTTTTCTTCTTCAAGGAGTCAAGAATCTATGGCTATGGTTTCCGCCCAATACCAATATGAAAGGGTGGTTGAAGCTGTAAGAAACTTCTTTTACATAAAAATTCCAAAATTCGACAAAACTTATGGCCAAATGCTTGGTGATATGATTGTTAACGGTGGAGAAGATATTGTGAATTACGGGGAAAAATACGGTGGAATAAATGTGACAAAATTGATTTACGAGTATTTCGATTTCCACTTTCAAGATAAGTGGAACTTAAATCTTACAGCAAAGACCGAAGTTTTTCATGTACTCTGGATACCAAATTCCGATTCTGGTAACTCTGTTTCAAAAGTTTCTATTCTTGACGGAAGAGAGCTTGGGAGATATTATACTGTACCAAAAGGTAAAAATGGCAATCCCTCTAGAGTATCTATAGACAAAGAGGGGAATGTGTGGGTTGGTAACAGAGGAACAAGAACTTTGGTGAAGATTGGTCTAAAAGAGAATGGTCAATGTGTTGATAGGAATGGTGATGGAAAAATTGAAACTTCAGAAGATTTGAATAACAATGGCATCATAGATGATAATGAGGTTCTTCCCTTTGGTGAGGACGAATGTCTTTTGGCAGAAGTTTTTTTAGGGGGCAATGATTATGGAAATTTCGGGGCAGAAGGTGTTAGAGCAGTTTGTTTCAGTGAAAAAGAAAATGTTGTTTATGTTGGTTTGTATAGAGAGAAAAAATTCTTCAAAGTTTCGATTGACGGTAAAATTTTAGATGAATGGGATTTAGCTCAGCTTTGGGTCAATCCTTATGGTTGTTTTGTTGATAAAGATGGAATAGTTTGGATTTCTGCTGTTAACCAAAAAAAATTACTTGGGTTTAATCCTTCAACTGAGATTTTTAAGCCAATAGATATAGGGTATATGGTGTATGGAATAGCACCATGCTATTCTGAAGATTGTATTGTAATTAATTCTTGGACTGATTCAAGACTAATAAAACTCAACACAACTACAGGCTCAGTCATCTTTAATCTAGAAAAACCAGAATTAAGGAAAGGTAGAGGAGTAATGGTAGATGGTGAGGAAAACATCTATGCAGTTTCTTCAGAAAAAGACTTGATAGTGAAATATGATAAAGATGGTAATGAATTGGACAGGAGCAAAACTTGCAGAGAACCAACGGGGGTGGGGATAGACATCTTGGGCAAAATTTGGGTTACATGTTTAAATACCGAGATTCAAAGATTTGATAGGAACCTTAAACTTGAAATAAGTAATAAATTTGGTTCAGGGCACTATGTTTACAACTTTTTCACTAGTTACAATACTCCTCCAATAACAACAGGAAAGAGTGTTGAGTTTGGCTATAAACCAAAGCCTACAGACAGGATTACAACATTTTTCGCCCCAATCCCAATACCAAGTTGGAGAGGAGAAATAATTTACTTACATTTAAAGGTGTGGTGAGATGAAATCTCAATCGAGTCTGTTAGTTTTGGTTTTTCTTGTAGCAGTTTTTTTCATCTTTTGGTTGATATCAACATTTTCTACCACAACTTCATCCCAAAGGATTATTCAAGAGACAATACTTTCCAAAATTTCAAAATATCTGGATTATGTTAAGGGATTCACGAGAAATGCCCTTATCTTTGCTGTCTATGCTGAGACAAAATATGTTGCAGGTCAAGGTGGACAGACAAGCAGTTCAGGCTTTCCAAGAAGTTGGATCTGCAATGGTGATGTTTCGCCAAAAGTGGATGAAGTAAGATTTTTCCTTTCAGAAGAAACAAGGAGGAGTTTAAATGAATACCTGAGAAATTTTAAGCTTCAAGATTTACCAGTCATAAACATAACAAGCTCAACTTGTGTTGATTATGATGTAAATGAAATTTCTGTGCTTTCTGGAGATAATGATGAAAAATTTAGTGTTGGTGCTTACGGCAGTAAAATTAACATAACACTTGAAGAAAATTCTGTCACATCTTCAAATGAGGTTTATGAGCAAATAGCACAGAACAGGTTTTGGTACATGTACAGGAAATTTAGGGAGTGGTTACCTCTTGGGTCAGAAATTTTGGTTAGAGGTGTGTGTAACTGTCTTTCAGAAATATGTGCTTGTGGAAATTCTAATTATATTGGAGGTTGTGCATTTTGCTCATCAACTTGCCCAGAATTTCAGTTATGTTTGGAGAATGTGATTGAAGATGCGAGAAAAATTTTGCAAGATTCTTTTGATGAGTATGTTAAATGTACAACAAATCTGATAGGTTGCTATCATGAGCTTGTACCTTGTTCTACCACATTTGGATGCATGAATTGGGAAGATGCACCTGCTTGCAACAATTGTTTTGTAGAAGCATCAGGAGAACTATGCTCTAAATCCATTCTCTTTGGAATGAGGGAGAGTAAGAGCTTAGGTTATATCCCATTATCAATTTCTTTCTTCCAAAAACCGAAAAGCCAAATTTATTTTTCTGACATTTGTTCGAACAAAAAGTGTAAAGCTTGGGCCGAGACAAAAGGCTCAATGGAGGCAGTTTTCTCTTGCACCGATAATAAATATTTGCTTTCAGTTTCAGGTGACAGACATTTGACTTTCAGCGTTCACGCTATGGTTAAGCTAAAGTCAAGTAACTGTTATAAGGAAACATCTTGCATAGAGTCCAATGGTAATTGTATATGCCCACATGGAGATTGGTGTACAGGTTGTGAATAAGCTTTTAAATATTTCTAAACTAAATTTAATTAACCTAAATAAACAACTCTCAAAAACAGGAGGTGTGATTGAATGGCAGAAAAGTCAGAAGACAATGTGATCTTCGTCGGTAAGAAGCCTTCCATGGCTTATGTGTTGGCTGTGATAACCCAGTTCAACAACGGCAAGAAGGAAGTACAGGTAAAAGCAAGAGGAAAGGCTATTTCTAGAGCAGTGGATGTAGCAGAGATTGTTACCAAGAGATTTGTTCCAGATGCAAAAGTCAAACACATTGAAATAGGGACTGAAGAAAAGGAGCTTGAAGACAAGACGAAGATCAATGTTTCAACAATAACAATAACTCTTGCAAAGTAAGCTTTTCCCTTTCTTTTTTTATCTTTCAAGGATGAAAGTCTTTTTGTGTACTGGAATTTCTTCTATTTGTTGAATTAACATTTCTCTCCTATCACCAATACCAATTACATTCCCCTCTTCAAAAACTTCTCTCGCCCTCTCCAGCTTTCTTGATTTTTCTGCATATATTGTCAACAATTTTTCGCCTTTAGAGACTTTGTCATTCAGCTTCTTATAAAGCAATATGCCAGCACCTTTATCTTTTGGTGATCCTGCAGCTCTTGCAACTTCATTTATTCCAGCATTATTAAGCCAAAGGACTATACCACTTTTTTCAGCTATTATATCAAGTTTGTTTGCTCCTACCTGAATTTCCTCTGGTTTTATATTTTCATTCCCTCCTTGAACTGCAATTATTTCCCTCATCTTTCTTTCAGCTTTTCCAGATTTCAAGATTTCAAGAGCTAACTTATAACCATTTTTCTTCCCAACCATCTCAAACAAAATTCCTGCTAGGTGAGCAGCTTTATCTACAAGATCTTGAACTTTTCTTCCCATTAAAACTTCTAGAGCTTCTTTTGCTTCCAAGGCAGGACCAATTGCATAGCCTAGAGGTTGCTCACCATCTGTTATAGCACATCTAGTTTTTATTTCCAATCGTTTACCAAGCTCGATGAAGTCTTTTGCAAGCAAGCTAGCATCCCCTATGGTTTTCATCTTTGCTCCTCTTCCTGTTGGTATGTCAACAACCAAGAATTTGGCGCCAACAGCCTTTTTCTTTGCCATTATAGAAGGTAAAAGTAATGGGTCTATGGTTAAAGAATATTCTGCTTGGATGAACACATCATCAGCAGGAGCTAAATGCAGAGCTCCACCCCAAGCTATACAACCATTTGTTTTTTCGATAACCTTCTTCATCTCCTCTATGCTTAAATTGACAGGCATCAAACATTCAGCCCTATCAGCAGTTCCAGCAGCTCCTGTTATAGCTCGAGAGGAAGTCTTCGGTATAGTTAAGCCAGCAGCTGCAACAATAGGCACAACAAGCAGAGTAGTTTTATCCCCAGCAATCCCCCCTATGCTATGTTTATCAACTATAACTTTCTTCTTAAGTTCAAGCTTTCTTCCAGTTTCAACCATTGCTAAAGATAAGCTTGCTGCTTCATCCAAATCTAAACCTTTTGTTTCCAAAGCAACAACAAAAGAGGCAATTTCAGCTTCACTCAAATTTCCTTCAACAACATCCCTAACTATTTCAAAAATTTCTTCATAACTCAACTTTTTTCCCTTGAGTTTATTTTTAATGTGTTGGAGGGAAGAGGGAAATCTTGCAACTTCAATTTCTACTTCATCCCTGTTGGTTAAATTCAAATTTTTGGCAACACTTTCACTAACACCAATCTTCCCTTGATCAACAAGTTTTGTGGTTATGTTGACTATTCCAGTTAACTTTCTTCCCCCCTTTTTTATCACAACTCTAGACAAGCTTCTTATCCCCAACTCTTCAGCATCTTCCTTGTTAACTATGAGTATGGGTTTGCCACCTGTTTCAAGCTCCAAGATTTTTACCTTCACTTTCATCTTACCACACAACCTCCCCTTTCACACTTACAAGATAAATTTGGTTTTGGAGATAAAAATTGCGGGCAAATCACATATTTTGGGCATTCAAGTTCATTAAAAGATTTTATGTTTACACATTCCCATTTTGCTCCCATACTCTCAGGGCAGCAATTTGTTATTTTCCACTTACACTCCAAGTCAAAAACACAAATATTTTTTGTTAGTTTATGGAAAACTATAACTGAAAAAGCCGACACAAAAAGTAACACCAATATAAATAGATGTTTTTTCATTTAAACCCCTCTAAGGCAACTTTAAGCTCTTTATGGCTTGCCGCATATTTTTTCAAAGGAATTCCTCTTTCTACAGCATCAATTGCTTGTCTCATGGCAATCGCCCCTGCTCTTGTACCGAGCTTGTGACCATGTATTCCACCACCAGCTTGAATAACAACATTTTTTCCAAAAATTTCAACAATTTTTGGAATTAAGGCAGGATGAAGACCACCAGAAGCAACAGGCATCACAGGCTTAAATTTCCACATCTTTTCTTTCAAAACCCTACAATTTTCCAACACTTCTTCTTTACTTTCAAACATCTTTCCAACTCCAGTACCAACATGTAATTGATCAATGCCAATAATCCTCATAAGCTTTGCCAAAACCTTCATAGAAATCCCATGTTTTGGGTTTTTTGTTATGATAGCATGTCCAGCTCTATGACCGTGAAGCACAAGATCAAAATCTTTATTTCTTAAAGTCTGTAAGGCAGACCACCCAACTGTAATAACGTCAATCATCACATATTCATTTCCAATTTCTTCAACAATTTTTGCCCTTTTGATCATTTCTTCAGTTTCAGCTGTTATGTTTATCATGTAAGCCTTCTTTTCTCCAGTTTCTCTTTCTGCTTTTTCCTTCATCTTAAAAGTCTTTTTCAACCTCTCTTCAAATTTATTGAATTTTTGAGAGCTCAAATTTTCATCATCCTTGACAAGATCACAACCACCAACCCAAGCTTCGTAAGCAACTTTTGCATGATCGTCACTTTTAAGACCAATCTTAGGCTTGATTATAGTTCCTATCAATGGTCTTCCCCTCACTTTTAAAATCTTTCTTATTCCTTCTATCCCATACTTAGGTCCTTTAAAACTTTTTAAAATTTTTTCTGGAAATTTCACATCAACCAACTTTAAATTTTTCAGATGCTTCATACCAAAAATATTCCCAGCAATTCCACTCAAGATGCTTGGTAAGTTTCCTGGTTCAAACAAGTCAAGCGGGTAAGCTATTTTCACAAAATCTTCTTTTATTTCAAAAACTCTTGCAGCTAATTTCTTTACATATGGTTTTGTTGAAACTTCAGTCCAAGTTCCTATGCTACTTTCAGCAGCAATAGCTCCTGCCACCTCTTTTATACTTTCTCCCTTTTCAGGTTCAACTCTAAAACAACAAATCAAATCATTTTTTCCAGGCTTATATTTGAAGTCCAGATAGTCTGAATATTTCATCTTATCATCTCTTTTATTTTTTCCGGTTTAAAAATCCCTTTATCAGTTATTACAGCTGTGACATAACTCCAAGGTACAAGATCAAAAGCAGGATTTCTAACCTTCACCCCTCTTATCGGTTTTGGTAAAATTTCAGAAGCAGGTCTTTCTTCAAGTACAAGCTTCTTTCTAGAGTCGAACTTGAAATGGCTCCCGACCACATAAAAAGGTTTTTTATGTCTTTTAGCTTCTTCTGCTATTAACCAAGTACCAACTTTATTGACAAAACCTTCTTTCCTGATGGCGTCAGAGCCCACGATTATAATATCAGCATAATACATCAAATGACCTACAGCTATGTCTTCACCCAAAGTTACAGGAATTTTTTCTCTTGCCAGCTCTCGGGCTGTTTTGATACCTTGCTTTAAAGGTTCTGTAATTGTTGCATAAACAGAGATTTTTTTACCAAGTCTTGCAGCTTCTTTTATTATAGATAAGGCTTCTCCCGAGTGGCAATGAGTCAAAATTTTTTGATTATTCTTTACTATTTTTTGTCCAATCTTTGCTATTTTTTTTGTGGATTCTTGTAATTCTTTTATAAGCTTGTCGATTGTTCTAAGTTTCCTCTCTTTTTTGAGAATTTCTAAGCAATTGTGTAAAACAACAGCGGTTGGTCTAGCATTTTCAAGCATCATAGCAACGACTTCAAACTTCAATCCAAAACCATATTTTTCACAAAACTTTCTTAAATATCTTAAAGAATAAAGAGCTATTTCTTTTGCACCTTGAACTTGGACAGACTTTATTCTGTTAACAACTTGCTCAGGGCTCTGCATAAATGAAATTTATTTTTTTCCAAATAATAAATGTGGACTTGGATAAACAGAGAAAGGAGATGATTCAATTCTTGGAGAATTGTGGCTACATAAAATATCCTGCTGTTAAGAGGGCAATGCTTAAGGTTAAAAGGGAAGATTTTGTTCCTCCAGAATATAGAGATCAAACCTATTCAAACACACCTCTACCAATTCCGGGGAATGTTACAATTTCGGCAGAGCATATACATGCAATCTTCCTTTCGGCCTTAAAGCTCAAGCCTGGAGAAAAAGTCCTTGAGATTGGTGCTGGTTCAGGAATTTTATTAGCTTACATGAAAGAAATTGTTGGTGAAAAGGGGGAAGTTTATGGAATAGAAATAATCCCAGAAACCTACGAGTTTGCAAAGAAAAATTTGAAGAGAACAGGATATTGGGACAAAGTCAAGCTTATCTTGGGAGATGGTTCAAAAGGCTTACCAAAGTATGCTCCATTTGATAAAATAGTTTCAAGTGCTGCTCCCAAGGAAAGAATACCAAAAGCTTGGATTGATCAGCTTAAGCCGGGAGGAATTTTAGTCACACCTTTGGGGCCAACTTACAAACAAGATTTGATTTGTCTGGAAAAAGCTAAAGACGGAAGAATAATCAAGAAAAATTTGGGACCAGTGGTTTTTGTTGAATTGATAGAAAAATAATTTAATTTCTAGACTCTTCAATGATTTTAGTAGACGGGAACATAATTTTCACGGTGTGTTTTAATAAAAAAATTTTTAGAGAATTTGGTATTATTGGAAAAGAACCGACCAAGAATTTGGAAATCGTGAGTTCTTTTCTAAATTCATCCTCAACCTTTTTCTGGTATGAAAAAATATCGTCCCCTATACATTCACTCAATATTTCTGAACTTCTTATCGCATGATAAATTCCCTCTCCGGTCAGCGGGTTAACAAGACCAGCCCTCTCCCCAACTTTAACCACAATTTTATCTCCATCTCTGTAAATCAAATTGCTGATTTTATTGTACATAGTCACAGGATACTTCATGATGACTAAGGGTTTAGCACCAGTTTCCTCAAGAAACCATTCAAAAGCTTTATCTAAGGTGGTTTTAAGACCATTTCTAGTTCCAGCACAACCAATGTTAGCTAATTTTCTATTTATTGGAAAAATCCAAAAGTAACCTCTACTTATGAGTTTTTTCCCTAAAGACAAAAGTAGCGACAGAATTCTTTATTTTACAAATGGCAACCTTTGCGATTGAAAAATCTTGTTCTGAATCAAATCCTCTAGCATCAATCACAAGTTTACTGTTCAATTCTTTTGGTTCAACATTTTTTTAATTATTTTAACACCAAAGCTCTTGGCAATTTTTCTTAAATGTTTGTCGAGTCTTAGGCGATCTACTATTTTTAACACCGCTTTTTTGAACTCAAATTTCACCATAGTATTCTCAAGATCAACAATAATTGTTTTGATTGGATTTGTTTTCAAACCCTCTAAGAGATAGCCATATCTTTCAAAAACTCTCCAAGTTAAACCACCACCGCATGGTTTTCTTAATTTAGGAGATTTTTCATATAGCCTTATATCATCAAATCCTCTTTTAGCTAAGAAAATCGAAGCAGCAGAACCAGCTGGTCCCCCTCCAATCACATCTATTGACATAAATAGTGTTTATCAATTAGAATTTTTATCAATAATTGAAAAATGAAAGTAGATGGGGTCGGAGGGATTTGAACCCTCACATACAGGTTTCTTCATCTTTTGTCAGAGCTCCATTGAACCTGGAGCCTGCTGTCCTACCTGGTTAGACGACGACCCCATTTCAAACTTTTTTGTTTTTAAAAATATTTATATTATTTAAAATTTATGAAAAAATGGAGGTGTATCGATGAACGAGTTGACACTCCCAAATCATCTAGGAATAATTTTGGATGGAAACAGAAGATGGGCAAGACTTCATGGTTTACAACCTTGGGAAGGACATAAATATGGTGCAAATTGTTGAGAGGATAAACTCTCACAAGCACAAAAAAGTTTGAAGAGTTTTTGAACTGGTGTCTAGAGTTAGGAATACCACAAGTTTCGGCATATGTTTTATCTACAGAAAACTTGAATAGACCAAAAAGGGAATTGGAAGAAATTTTCAAGATTTTCTACAATTATTTGAAAAAGTGGGAGAGGGGGAAAAAGAAGGAAGGGGGATTTTTGGATAAATATCAAGTCAAAGTTAGGTTTATTGGCGACCTTGAAAAATTACCACCAAAGCTCGTTAAGCTTATGGGGAAAATAATGCAAAATACCGCAAAATATCAGGAAAGGGTTTTAAACATAATGATAGCCTACGGAAGCAAATTTGAATTAACTCAAGCGATAAAAAAAATTGTAGAAAAAGCGATAAAAATTGGTAAAGTAGAAGTAACAGAAAAAGACATAGAAGCTAATTTGCTTGTTCCTGCTCCTCTTGACCTTGTGATAAGGACTGGGGGCTTTTCCAGACTTTCAAACTTCATGTTGATACAAGCATCTTATGCAGAAATTTATGTTACCAAAAAGCTTTGGCCAGATTTCTCCAAAAAAGATTTGATTAAGGCAATTAAATGGTATAACTCTATACAAAGGAATTTTGGTAGGTAAGATGAGAATTATTGAACAGAGTAAAATTAATCAACTATTATTTTAGTGAATGTTTCCAATCATCTTTTATTCTAATGTTTCGTTATGCCAAGATCTTCTAGATGGATTTTAATTTTTGGATATTATATTTGTTTAGGGGATTGATTTGTTCGATTGTATTATTGTTGGCGCAGGCCCTGCTGGTTGTATCACAGGTGAGAATGTTGCCAGAAAAGGGTACACAGTCTTAATATTAGAAGAGCACTCAAAAATTGGAGAGCCTGTTCAATGCACAGGCTTGGTTAGTAAAAGGATAGGTAAAATTCCAAAAGATATGATTTTAAACAAAATTGATAAAGCAAGATTTTTCTCTGGAGATAAATTTTTTGAAATTAACTCAAGAGAAAGAATGTTTGTTTTAGATAGGAGAAAATATGATTTATGGCTTGCAAGAAGGGCTGAAAAAGCTGGAGCTGAAATTAAAACATCAACAAGATTTTTAGATTTCAAAGGCAACACAATTTTTACTAACAAGGGAAAATTTAAATGTAAGGTTCTAGTAGGTGCAGATGGCCCAAATTCAACTGTTGCCAAAAAAGCTGGAATAAACCAGCCCAAAAATTTTCTATTTGCTTTACAAGTGAAGGTGGAGTCAAATTTTGAAGCTAGGAGTGTTGAACTCCATTTTGGTTCCAAAATTGCTCCAGGCTCCTTTGCTTGGGTTGTTCCCGAAAATGAAAAAATCGCTAGAGTTGGTTTAATGACAAACAAAAACCCAAACAACTATTTGGAAAATTTCCTAAAATTAAGGTTTGATAAAAAAATTTTTTCTAATAGGATAGGTGATGTGATAAGATATGGTTTAATTGAAGAGTCAGTTTCTGATAATGTTTTGCTTGTAGGAGATGCTGCTTGTCAGGTTAAACCTTTTTCTGCAGGTGGTCTGGTGTACAATAAGATTTGCGCAGAGATTGCTGGAGATGCTATAGTAAAAGCTATAGAAACAAACAATTTCTCAAGAGATTTTTTGATGGAGAATTATGATAAAAAATGGAAAGGAAGACTTGCCTGGCCCATAAAAAAAGGATTGTTGGTGAAATGGTTTTTATCAAAAATTTCTGATAAACCATTCCTTTTTTCTCTAATAAAAAATTTAAATCTCTCAAACTTGGCGAGATTACTAGACATAGATCTATTGTAAAATTTGCTTGAAAGCCTCGTGTGGGATTTGAACCCACGACCCTCCGCTTACAAGGTTCACCAGAGTTTTAACTCTTCGGATGCTCTACCAACTGAGCTAACGAGGCTTCCTAAAATTTTATTTAAGCTTAACTAATTTAAAAATAATTTTCTTTTTGTGAGAGAAAAGTTTTGTCCAAAATGTGGAAAGAAAACTGAAAAGTTGTATGAAGGACTTTGTGAAGTATGTTTCCTCTCAAAATTTTCTTTTTTGGGTAAACTGTCAGAAAGATTGGAAGTTAAAGAATGTGTATCATGTGGAAGATTTTTCTTTAGAAGCTATTCTTCTTCAAATATAGAAGAGTTGATTGAAGGGTTTTTCCAACAGCTTTTTAGGGAAGAAGAATTAAACTCTCTTTTCTACAGGATAGCTGACGGTAAAATTTACCTAACGCTTAATTTAAAAACAAATGATTTGGAAAAAAGTGAGGAGAAGGTAATAGATTTGAAGATAAAGAAGATAACTTGCCAAGCTTGCTTCATGAAGAGCTCCGGATATTTTCAAGCAGTTCTTCAAGTGAGAGCACCTAAAGATTTGTTAGAAAAAATTAAAGATGAGATTGAAAGTCAAATCAATTATCTAAATCAATATGATAGGTTAGCGTTTATTTCAAGTCTAAAAGAAACTAAAAATGGCTTCGATGTTTTTATAGGTTCTAAAAATTCTGCTCACCAAATAGCAAGAATCCTCAAATCTAAGTTTATGGCTAAAGTCAAGATCACCAGAAAAATAGGAGGAAGAGTTAGAGGGAAAAAAGTTTATAGAGATACGATACTAATTTCTATTTCTTGAATGAAAAATTAAATGAGTGGTAACATGACAAAAAAATATGAGCCAACACAAGAAGAACTTGAGATAGCTAGAATTAGAATTCCAAGAGAAGGTGAAGTCTTAGGTGCGGTTGAAATGATGCTGGGAGGGGATAAGCTCAAGGTTGTATGTGATGATGGAAATACAAGAATATGCAGGATTCCTGGCAGACTGAGGAAGAAGGTTTGGATAGGTGCAGGCGATTTGGTTCTCATACAACCATGGAAAGTTCAAAGCAATGAGAAAGGGGATGTAATCTTCAAGTACACCCCAACCCAAGCTGGTTGGCTCAAGAAAAAGGGGTTTATTAAAAACATTCAGATAGAGTAGTATGATAGATTTTGTGAAAATTCCTGAAGAAAGGTTGAAAATTTTTAGGAATTATGTAGATAAATTAGAAAAGCTTTTGGGTTGCAAAATCAAAATAAATGAAGAAATTTCAATTGAAGCAGAGAATTCGCTGTTACTGATGAGAATAAAAGAAGTGGTGAATGCTTTTGGAAGAGGTTTTGATTTGGACGTTGCATTAAATTTGTTGGATGAGGAATATTGCTTAGAGACCATAAATCTCCAACAAATTTTGGGTAAATCGAGGAAAAGAATGATTGTGGTAAAAGGTAGAGTAATTGGGAGAGAAGGTAAAGCAAAAAAATTAATAGAGAAATATACAAATGTTAAAATTGCAATTTATGGTAAAACAGTTTCAATGATAGGTAAGTGGGACGAGGTTCAAAAAGCAAGGAGAGCCATAGAAAGTTTGATTCAAGGGAGAAAACATTCAACGGTCTTCAAGGCCTTGATTGAGGGTAGGTATGGTTGAAGAAAGTATAGCTGAAAAAATGGCAAAAGAGATGAAAGAAGTTTCGGTAGCCGAATTTTTCGAGAAGAACAGGCATTTGCTTGGATACGAGAATCCAACAAAAGCTTTGTTGACTGTAGTTAAAGAAGCGGTTGACAATTCTCTAGATGCTTGCTGTGAAGCCGGAATTTTACCAGAAATAAAAGTTGTTGTTAAACCGACAAGTGGGGAAAGATTTAGAGTTATGGTTGAAGACAATGGTCCTGGGGTTGTTGAATCGAAAGTGCCTTATGCTTTTGGTAAATTTTTGTATGGCTCAAAATTCCATAGGCTAAAACAGTCTCGAGGAATCCAGGGCCTGGGAATTCATGGTGCAGTTCTTTATTCTCAACTCACAACAGGAAAACCAACAAAAATCACAACAAGCATAGGCAAAGATATTCACATCTTTGAACTTATGATTGATGTAGTTAAAAATGAGCCTATAATTGTTTCCCATACAGTAGAAAAAAATCCAAGTAAGTGGCATGGTGTTAAAGTAGAAATGGAAATCGAAGGTAAATATGTGGAAAGGGCACAATCAATAACTGAATATCTAAGGCAAACAGCAATAGCAAATCCATATGCTAAAATAATCTTTGACGGACCAAGTGGTAAAACAACTTTTGAAAGAGCTGTTGAAGAGATGCCAAGAGAACCAAGGGAAATCAAACCACATCCTTACGGTGTTGAAATTGGTTTGCTCAGAAGAATGCTCTCTTCAACTAAAACAAGAAATATTTTACAATTTTTGACTTCTGAATTTTCTAGAGTTGGAAAAAGGTCTGCTGAGCAAATTTGTAGGCTTGCAAAGCTTGAACCGAACAAAAAGCCAAGTCAACTTACTCATGAAGAGTCTGAGAGGTTACATAAAGCTATGCAGCTTGTTAAACTAAAAGCACCGCCCACAGATTGTCTTTCCCCTCTTGGTGAAAAACTGATAAGGGAAGGGCTGGAAAAAGAGACAGGTGCCGAATACGTGGTTGCAGTCACCAGGTCACCTGCAGTTTATCGTGGCAACCCATTTTTGGTGGAAGTGGGTTTAGCTTATGGGGGAAATTTACCAGAAGATCAAACAGCTGAGCTGTTGAGGTTTGCTAATAAAGTTCCTTTGCTATATCACCAAGGTGATTGTGCTTTGACTGAAGCTACGATAGAAACAGATTTTCGTCGTTATGGTTTATCACAATCTCAAGGTCAACTTCCCGTTGGACCATTGGTAATCTTCATTCATTTTGCTTCAGTTTGGGTTCCTTTCACTTCTGAAGGAAAACAAGCAATAGCAAAATACCCAGAGATCCTGCGTGAGGTAAAACTTGCTTTACAAGAGGCTGGAAGGAGGCTTGCTAGCTATGTGAGACAAATAAAGAAAGCAAGAGAATCTCGATTAAGGAGGGAGTTATTTGAGAAGTATATACCAGAGTTTGCTGAATCTCTAGAAAAGCTAACAAATGAGAAAAAGCAAAAAATAATTGAAGGTTTGGAAAAAATATTGGAGAAGGGTGGTGTGGGTGGAAAAGAAGAAGGAAGTAAAGAGGAATCTTGAGAAAATAGGGGAAAAGATCTTGGAGGATATAAAAGCCATGAGAAACCCATGCTTAGAGATACCTATAAGAGCTTTAAGTAACGTCAGGTTTGATGAACAAACAAAAATGCTCGTTTTGGGAAATGCTACAGCAAAAAGGTATTTCTTCAACATAGCACATGTGAGGAAGTTTGTTCAAACAATAGAGGCGGCCGCACTTTCAAAAGAATTAATTGAGATGGATAAGCATTTGAGCTTGAGAGAAGCTTTCTATAGGATGAAGAGGACTTTACCAAATTCGAACATAAATCTTGTTGATGAGCAAACAGAATCGAATGAAGCTATAGAAGATTTGGAGCTTATAGCAAATGCTTCTAGAGAGCAGCTCCACATAAATGCAAACAAGATGGGTTCCGTTGCTGGAAAGGTTGTGATTGAAGATAAGGGTGATGTGATTGACTGGAGCAAGCTTGGTTCCGGAGGTTGGAGCATTCCTTCCAATGTCGAAGATATAATTTTCAAGAAGGTGGATGCAAAATTTGTGATATATATGGAGAAAGCTGCTGAGTGGGAAAGGTTACATGAAGATCGAGTCTGGGAAAAATTGAATTGTGTGATAGTTAGTTCTCAAGGTCAGGCTACAAGAGGGGTTAGAAGACTTTTACAAAGGCTTCATTTGGAACACAAATTGCCGATTTATGTTTTAACGGATCTTGATGTTTGGGGTTTCTATATTTATTCTGTGATAAAGTATGGGAGTATAAGTTTATCTCATATATCAGAAAAGTTGGCTATACCAAATGCAAAATTCTTGGGTCTTACTGTTGATGATGTGATAAAATATGAGTTGAAGAGACATTTGATAAAATTTGAAGAAGCTGATATCAAAAGAATGAAACAGGTAGAACAATACCCATGGTTTAAAAATAACAAAGATTGGCAAAGGCAATTCAAAATGTTAAAAGAATTAAATGGGAAAGTAGAATTGGCTGCACTTTCCTCTAAAGGTATAACATTCATTTCAGATAAATACATTCCAGAAAAAATCAAAAATAAGGACTTCCTCGATTAGTGTTAGAAATTGAAAGGTTTTAGCTGTTTTTAAATAATTTTAAATTTCAAAGATTGATTATGCAAATAGCACTCGTACCAGCCTATAATGAAGAAAAAACTATTTGTGAGGTTGTTTATAGATTGAAAAAAATTGGCTTAAAGGTGATTGTAATTGACGATTGCTCAAAAGATAGAACATTTGAGTTGGCAAAGAAAGCTGGAGCACTTGTTTTGAGACATGAGAAAAATAAAGGGAAAGGTGAAGCTATCAAAACAGGCATCAATTTTTTAATCAAAAAATATCCTTCTACTGAGAATGTTGTTATTGTTGATGCCGACATGCAATATTTACCAGATGAAGCGATAAATCTTCTTAAGCCTCTAAAAGAGGGAAAGGCGGATTTTGTCATGGGGAAGAGAGATTGGTCAAAAGTGCCATTGAGGCACAGGCTTGGTAATTTTATCTGGAAGACAAGTTTTAATCTCTTGTTTAAGCAAAAATTGGAAGACACGAATTGCGGTTTTGTTGCATTTTCTAGAAAAGCCATGGAAAAGATTAAAGATGACATCCATGGGGGGTATATCCTCGAAGATCAAATGTTGATTTCATCAGTGAAAAATAAAATTAAAATTGCTCAAGTCCCTGTAACAATAACTTACAAGAAAAAATCAGGATTTTTAAGAGGAATCAGGATGGTTTTTGGGGTTTTGATTTTTGTGATTAAAGAAGGAATAAAATATAGGTTAAGAATAAATTGAAGTGTAGAATTAATCTTTATAATTTTATTGGAAATTACAGAGATTTGATCCAGAATTATTCAAAGTATAAACAAGATAAATTATTAAAAATAAAATATTAAAAAATGGGGCGGAGCGGGGCGGTAATGTTAATTACCGCAAGCTCAACCCGGGAGAGCAACCATTTGGCTCTAGATCGCCTGAAGAGCGATGTGTTGTGGGTTCAAATCCCACCCGCCCCACAAGAAACTCAATTTAAATTCATCTTCTTTAATGGCAATCAAAAAAGCGAAAATATAGACATTTACAATCACAGAAGAAGGTTAAATAAAGTCTATAAAGAATGATAAAAATACAAAATGTGGAGTTAATTGAATTTTAATGTATCCTCTTGTTTTTTCTTTTTTTAAACTTAAATTATCTTTATGAAAATCACAATTGTTCAGCTTGGAAAAATTCCCGAGGAGGTACTTACGGCGATAGCTTCGGAATTAAGAGAAAAATTTGAGTTGAGTACAGAGACAACAAGACCAATAGAGATTCCGAAGGAAATTTACAATGAGATTCGGCACCAATATCCCGCTCCTCTTGTACTTAAATTTTTATCGGAAAAATTTCAAAATAAAACTTTAGGGGTTACAGATAAAGATCTTTATGCCGAAAATTTGAATTTTGTTTTTGGTCAAGCTTATTATCATGGAAATTATGGTGTTGTTTCAATCCATAGACTTGATCCAACTTTCTATAGACAAAAACCAGATAAAAACCTTCTGATAGAAAGAGCAGTCAAAGAAGCAATTCATGAGGTTGGTCATATGCTTGGTTTAGGTCATTGCTCAATTTCAACATGTGTGATGAGTTTTTCAAACACTATTGGTGATGTGGACAGGAAAAATAAAGAGCTTTGCCAAAGTTGTCGTAAAAAAGTTTGGGTGTAGTTTTTAAGAAAAGTTTTTAAAACCTAGTAAAATAAAAATAGTTGTATGGCAGAGAAAATTTGGGAAGGAGAATTAGTGGAAAACAGAGTAATAATTTGGGATAAGGATGCTGTTAGACTTTATGATGATTCTGGTTTTGGTAAACCAGTTCCTGAAGAAAATCCCAGTAGGCTTGAATTGGAGCTCGTGGAGGCAGCCTATCTTTTAGAGAAAGGGAGAATGAAAGTTTTTTTAAAAGAGGGAGAAAAGAGGAGATATGTAGACTTGAAGGAGTTTTTAGAAATTGCAACAAAAATAGTAAACCAATTTCATCCTCAATTTGTAGTTTATCGCGACTTGAGGGAGAGAGGCTATCTGGTGAAAACTGGTTTTAAATTTGGTGCCCATTTCAGAGTTTACGAAAGAGGAGTAAAGCTTGTAAGAGGACCAAAAGCCCCACATGAACACACAAAATTTGTAGTTCATGCTGTTCCAGAAGAAGCAGCCTTTTCTTTACCAGAAATGTCGAGGGCAGTGAGACTTGCACATAATATAAGGGCGACTTTCGTGTGGGCGGTTGTAGACAGAGAGAATGATTGCACTTATTACGAAATTAAGCGCCTTACTCCATAGAGATTCAGTGATTCGATGGGAAGAATTAAAACTTCTTTTGTCAAGAGAGTGGCAAGATATTTACTTGAAAAAAATGGAGATAAATTTTCTACAGATTTTGAGACAAACAAGAAAATTGTTGGTCAACTTATTGACATAAACTCAAAAAGGATAAGGAATATAATTGCAGGCTATATAACTTCTATAAAAAAGAGGGAAGAGAAGTTAAAATAACTTATTCTTTTTAAAACATAATTAAAATTAAGGGGCTTTTGATGAAAGCTCAAATTGATGAATTTGCGTTTGTTCTCATGGCAGGTTTGATATTGATAGGTATTTTGGTTATTGTTTGGAGTTCACAGGCCTCAACTCAAATAACAGTCATGCCAGAGTCAAAGTATTTAACCATAGAGAGAGGGTCTTCTTCCTCTTTTTACATCTTCATGAATGGCACAGCTTCTAATGTGACTTTAAGAAGTTCTGGAGAAATTGCAAATTGGATAAGTTTTGAGAGAGATAGACTTAACGTGGAAAAAGAGGAAAAGGTTAGAGTTTTTGTAAATGTCCCATTCTGGGCATCTTACGGTGTACATTGGGGAGAAATTTATGTTGAAACGCTTGGTTTTAAAAAAGTAATTCCAATCTCAGTGAATGTTTCGATGAAAACAGAAGAAAAGAAAATTTCATTCTCTTTTGATGATTTTAATGTTGGCTATATCGTTGGTGAGGAAGTTATAAGGGAAGTGGAAAATCTCAAAGTGGAAAAAGGCTACTTTTCAGAGTTTTATTCAAGTTTTGCAGTAATAGTTCCTGAAGAGAAGTTGCCTTTAATTTTAAATGCTTACTTGCAAATGGTAATCGACCAAACAAATTCTTTAGGGAGTTTGATAGTTGAGTTTAATAACAACAAAATTTTTGACAAAAAAGTTGGAGTTGGTGAAGTGATTGTAGAAATTCCAAAAGATTTAATCAAAAAGTCTAATTCAATAGTTTTGAGGGCAGGTTCACCAGGTTTTGTATTTTGGTCAACCTCTTTTTACAAAATACCTTTAGTTAAATTCATGGTAGAATACAATGGAACAATTTTCAGAGAATTTAATTTTTCTCTCGAAGATTTTGAGGTTAAAAATTTCAAAGAAGGGAAAATTTCTCTATTCACAAAGACACATGAAATAATTTCACCACCAAAATCAACAAATCTAATCATCAAAATAAATGATAAGATAATTTACAATGAAGTGCCACCATACTACCTTGTTAAAAGGTTTGGGGAGGAAGTTGAGCTTAAAGCCGGCATAAACACAATTTCATTTTCCACAGAAAAGGGAGGATCCTATTCACTTGAAGATGTCACTCTAACGATTTCTCAATATTAAACTAAGAGTAAAATCCTTAAAAAATCTCTAATCCCGGTTGAAGCACCAAGAATACTTATCATCAGCTTGATGAAGCTTTTGATCTCTTTCTTTCCCTTTACCTTTTCAAGCAAAGCTAGAATAGAAAAAATCACAAGAGCTTTCAAAAATATGAAAGAGAGGGGGCCAAATGATTGAATTAAAATTTTTGGCAGGACATGCATTTCTTTATAACCGAAAAAAGTTATGCCAACAAAGGTAACAGTTGCGTCAAAAATTTGGGCAAGAAATGTAATTTTATTTTCATTTTTCCATTTTATAATTTTTAGCAAGATAAGCCAAGGCGAGAGAAAAAGCAATACAAGAAGGAAAGCAGGGAGATTTACGGCTTTAATCAAAAGAATTAGGAGAAATGGTAGAGATAATAAAATTCCTGTACAAAAAACTATTTTAAAGTAGGGTATTTTACATTTTCTTTCCAAGAAAATTGAAAATAATAAAACAAGAGTGAAAATGAAGCCAATTGTTAGGTAGATCAATGGAGTTACAAGAAAAATGCTTTCAAAAATTTTATCATCCACAAAAACCCTTAAGCTGCTACCAAGAATCAAGAAGGGAAAGATAGAAATCGCAAACTTTTTATCTATTTTAATTTTCATTCTTCTTAAAAATAGGAAGAAAAGATAGGACGCAATAACAAAGCCAATTGAATAAACAAGAGTATTCAAAAAAGTGTATTCTGGTTGGGGTAGGAACATGAAATGAAAAAACTCTTTCAGGATTTCAAACATATAGAATAAATTATTTTATTTGTTTAAATTTGTGGGTCCGTTGGGAGTTGAACCCAATTCTCCACCGTGTGAGGGTTCCGCTTTCTTGGCGTCCTACCGTTAGACCACGGACCCACTAATAATTTATTACATTCATAAATTTAATTTGAGTAGCTTCTAAATTAAACGAAAATTTATGAATTTCTTTTTAATTAATAGGTTTTCCTATTTTTCATTTCTCCTTAGTTTTAACACAACTTTCACGTCTTATTCCCGATTGCAAATTTCAAAAGGTCCAAAAGGATGGAATTTCAATTTCATGATTTCTTTCATTAAATCAATTTAAACTAGGTAAATTGTCTTAAGTTCTTTTGAGATTGAAAACTTTCTTTTTCTCTTTTAAAATTTTCATCAAATATAGGGGTGCCATATTCCCCATCTGCACCAGGTTTATATTTAACTCTTCCCTCTCTAACCTTTATTATTGCTTCAGCAATTTTTTCATTCGTAACTTTTAGTAAATCTTCTTTTGTTACATTTAGCAAAACATTCAACTCACTCCCAAATTTTTCTATCAACTTATCATGCTCTTCCAAAACTTTTTTTGAATAAAGCTCTCCAATACCCCAAGCAAAAGAAATTATTTCATACAAAGGTAAAAGAGTTTTAAAAGGTATCGCATCTTTTGGAATAAAGCCTTCTGGCCTATCAGCTAATTCTTCAACTCTATGCAGAACTCCAATAGTTAATTTTTTCCCACATTTTGGGCAAATGTTATTCAATTTAACCGCATCTCTTGGGTGCAAAGATATTCCACAATTACGATGACCATCCCAGTGATATTTACCATAATTTGCATCAACTTCAATCGTGTACAAAAACCTTTTTTTGTCTTTCTTTTTTATCGCATCTATAATTTCCCAATAATTTACATCTTTTAAATCAAAGACATTTGCTTCCCTTCCCAAACGCCAAGGATGAGGAGAATGGCTATCACTATTGGAAACCAAAGTGAATTTATCCAAAGAAGACAATCTCCAGTTCATGTCAGGAGTGCTGCTTAGACCTGTTTCTATTGAAAAAATATATCTAGTTTGATCTTGGTAACATTCTTCTATTGAATTAAATCCTGACTTGCTTCCTAAAACAGACCGCCATGGTGTCCATGCATGGCTACTTGTTATCATAATATCTTCTGAAATGTTCATCAAAATTTCGACAAGTTCGGGTGCAGAAAGATTAAGATTTGGTCTTCCGTCTGCTTTCAAGTTTCCATACTTTGATAAAGCTTCATTTATTTGTTCTACAATCTCAAAAGATGATGTATGGATGATGTGATGAATATTTTTTATTTTTCCTTTAAATTCAAAGATTGTACCTACTTCTGTTGTAAGCATGAACCAAATATCCTTATACTTGAATAGGCCACTACCCTCCACAGGTTGCAATTTCCTTTTTAGCTCAGCCAACCACATGGGATGTGTGAAATCACCGGTGCCCACGAGATTTAAACCCTTGATTTTCGCACCTTTAGCTATTCCATCAAGGTTCATCTCTTTGCTTGTTGCTTTACTCCAAAATGAATGTAAATGGAAGTCAGTCACAATTTTCATTCAATTCACTTAAAAGAATCTTGAAACAAGAATAAAAGCAAAGATTATGAGCAAAAGCCAAAGCCAAGGTTTCCATTGCACAACTTTACTTCCATCCAAGGGAGGAATTGGAAGTAGATTGAAAAAAGCGAGCCAAGCATTTACATCTGAAAGAAAACTCAAACTAGGAAAGGGGTAGAAAATTAAAGCAAAAGCAAGGTTTACAGCAGGTCCTGCTAAAGCTATTATTCCAATTTCAGGAATAGTTAATCTTGCTATTCTAAATCCCCATCTCCCAAATCTATATGGCATTATCATCACAGCACCAGGAGCAAGAATTTTGATTCCAAAGATCATGAGTAAAAGTCCAAAGAATAAACCAAGAGGCCACATCTCATAAAATGCTGCACAATGAAATTTCATTGCTACAAACTTGTGAGCTAGTTCATGAAAAACAAAAGCTATGACAACCACAATTAGATATAATAAAAAAAGCTCAAACCTGGGAAAAGCTAAAATCAGAGAAATTGCTAACACCGAAATGGTTAAATCCTTTATTTCATCTTTTGTGAAAAGTTTTATCAAACTCATGATAATCACTTTATTCTAAAAAGTATTTTAAGGCTTCTTGAATGTTGCTAACCTCTTTAACCTTGATGCCAACACTTTCACTTACATCAACCTTTTTTATTGAATATTCAGTAGTGCAAAATAGAATGGGTCCTATTTTTCTACATTCCCTTTTTGGTATGTATGTAATGCCTGTACCTTGACCTTTTGGAACCAAGAAAATTTCTATTCCAGCTTCTTTTGATGCTTTGGCTTTTTCCTCTATTCCCCCCACAGGGCCAATACTACCATCAAGATTTATTGTTCCAGTTATTCCAACTTTTTCGTTCAATGTCTTATTTTCCAAAGCTGCTATAGTCGCTATAGTGAGAGCGGCCCCTGCAGAAGGCCCACCTATTGCCGAGGCATTCGTCTCTATCTGATAAATCAAATCAACCTTTGAAGTATCTATTCCAGTTATATTTTGTGCAACGGCTTTTGCTATTTGAATTGAATTTTGAGTATCGATGAAGAAGATGAGGTGATCTATATCTGTAAGGACCCTTCCTTTTCCAGGAACAGCTTCCACTATCAAAATAGTTAAAACACCATTTCCATTTTCATCAATTGCTGGCACTTTTAGTTTAATTACATTTTTTGAAGAGAGATTTTTTTCAGCGGGAGTTATCGTTATTGTTTCAGTTTTTGTTGGTATGAAGCTTATAGTGAAAAAATTCAAGATGATTAGGCTAATCAAAAAAACAAAAATTAAAAGCAAAGATAAACGTTTCATATTAAATCACTTGTTTTTTTCAAAATAAAAAAGCAGGAGGTCGCTCTCGGTGGATGTAACTCAACAAACTATTTAACCCAAGCCGTCTTCTCCATCCTGTTTGCCACAAGCACCGATCAACCCATCTTACAGTTGCTCGATTCCTCGCCTGGCTGGGTTTGATGGGAAGTCGGTCCTGTGGGACAAGACTTCTCAGTCGACAAGCTTGGAATAGTTCACTGAGCTACACCGCCCTCGAGCTTTGGTCGGCCATATAGACCATTTGCCACTGGCAAGGCCAGTAGAGAGGGCCTAGCTCTCCGACCAGGGACCTCCTGCAAAAAAGAAATAAGGAAATAGTAAATTTAAGCTTTTATATTTTTTTTTTCAATCCAGAAAAATCACTCTAAAGTGGTGATTTTTTAAAAAATAGTAAAGATTTAAATACTTTGACGTTTCTTTACTTAGACATATAGGTGAAAAAAATGGAGTTTGAAGAATTTGATGAGACTTGGAATGAAGAGGAAGAGTGGGAAGAAGAGGAAGAAGAGGAAACAGAAGAAGAGTAGCGATTCATTATTTTTTATTTTTTCTTTTTCATAACTTTGAACTCTATTTTGTAGTCTTTTGTAATATAGAGAATTGGATTAATTTTTGAGAATTCTATCTCACCATTAACCACAATTTCGTCAGAAACCTCTGCAGAAATTATCTCAGCAAAGATTGCTGCATGATCTTTAAAAAGGATTTCATCCACAAATTTACATTCCAACCAAGCTTTTGCTTCTTTTATTCTAGGCGCCTTGACTAATTGAGAAGAAAAATGGTGTAAGCCAACTTGTTGTATCTTGTTTATTCCTTCTTGATATCTTGTTGCACACCTCATCACTTCATTAAAATGCTTTCTACTCATAATGTTTATTACAAACTCTCCATTTTCTTTTATGTTCTTGTAAGTTTGGCTACCTATTTGAATTGCCACCATAATTATGGGAGGAGAATGGTTTACTTGACTGATGAAATCAATCGGTATAACATTCATTCCATGCCTTGAGTTTATTGTTGTAAGTAAAACAACAATCCTTGGAGATAGAAGTTTGTAAGCCTTTGAAGGTTCTATTCTCATCTAATTAAAATCTTGTTTTTAAATTCTATTAAACAGCTGAAGAGTTTTTATCACTAGACAATAGTTTATGTTGGGTGATGAAGAAAGCTTTTAATACTTGTCTTACTTTAATTGAAATTAGGTGAAGCTATGGTAATATTTGAAGGAGCTCTTGGTTTGGGTGTAGGGTTCCTTCTAGCAGTAGCTTTGGCACAGTACGCAAAAATAAAGATGACAAAAGGATGGCAACTCATAGCCGTTGCTGCCGCTCTTTTCTTGTCTGTAGCAGCATGGTCAGTTCCGGCCGTTACAATGTACGTCTCACCACAAATTGGATTGATCAAAGAGGCTTTTGAGCTTGTAGCCTGGCTCTTAGCTTTGCTTGGGGCCTTGCTCATAATCTATGAAACATTGGTAGAAGTGTTCTAGAAGGAACAAACTTTAGTATTTCTTTCTTTTTTTTATTTTCCACAATAGACTTTTCGTTTAAAGAGGAAATAGTTAAGGAGCTTAAAAAGCTAAGCAACGGTAAATTCCAGTAATTACCATAACACATATTAACAAAATTTTTAACAGACTTTAGCAGAAGAATCAACAAAATCACTTTAGTTTTCTCGCTTTTACGAGGAGAAAGACAGACAATTTTGGAAAAATTGTCGATAGGAAATTTGACATTGGAGACTTAAAGGGATGGAACCCACTTCCAGTAATTTTTTCCACCTTAAGTCCATAAAACTCGGACATTTCTTTTAATGCAGGTGGGGAGAATATAGTTAAATGTCTATATGGACCCCACATATTACTTTGGGCACCTCTGTTAGGATTACCAAAAACAACTTTTGTGCTTGGTGAAATATTCGTGATTTGCCACCCAAGCAATATAAAAATTCTATTATGTAGTGAACATAAATTGGGGGTGGATATTATACAATATCCATTTGGTTTCAATATCCTGTGAATTTCTTCAAAAAAATTGTCAGGATTTAATAAATGTTCAACAACTTGATTGGCTATAATCACATCAAAGAAATTGTCTTTAAAAGGAAATTTTTTATTTGCATCCCCTTCGTGTATTTTAATTCCTTTCTTTTTCGCTTTTTCTAAAACATCTTTATTTATTTCCAATCCATGAATTTCTTTTGCATTACATTTTTTAGCTACTTCAAGTGAAAAGCTACCATCACCGCAACCAATGTCAAGAAGTTTTAAATTTTTCTCTCCCTCTGGAGGATCTAGCAAAGACAAAATTTTGAGTTGACAATTTCTGTATGCATCAATTTCTATTTCTCTTAGTGATTTCCGATTGAACATAATTTAATATTGCTTTATAGATTGATTATTTATTATCAAAAAACATACTTGGCAATCCTTCCCTTTGAAATTCCTTCAGCAAAAAGATACTTAACAAATTTTAAAAATATCCTCTTTATTTTCTTTGTCTATTCCATTCAGTCTATTTAGAAAATATTGTAATCTCTTCTCATAATTGTGTATATCAACTCTCATATTCTGTACTCAGTTTTTCGATTTCATTAAGACTGGTGCACGTTAGAAAAATCATGCAGGGGGTGGGATTCGAACCCACGAAGGCACTAAGCCAGCAGGTTCCTTCTTTCATCTCAGATCAAAGCTCAACCAAACTTGAGCCTGCCGCCTTTAACCGCTTGGCTACCCCTGCCCAATTAATTATTTTTAAAAAGAAAAGAAAAAAATTTATCAAATTCTCTGCATTTCTTGTTTAAGTTTTTCAATTTTTGCTTTCAATTCTAAAAGAGAATTCTTGATTTCTTCAGTTTGGTATTTCTTTTCTTCTTGTACGGAAGCCAGCAAACTTGAATTCAAATAGGAAATTTTTTCTTCTACCTTGCTTAAGTTTTCTTTGATTGTTCCCATAGCTTCAATTTTTGTTCTTTCACCCTCTTCAAGCAAAGAAAAAGAGGTTTTAATCAAACTCAAAACTTCTTTTAGTTCACTTATCGCTGTAATAAGTTCTTCGTAATTTTCAAGTTTTACAAAAAGGGGCAATTTTCTCACAATTTCACTTTTTTGTGGCAATGGCTGAGGATGTATAGGTTCTTCAATCAAGGGCTTGGATTCAATCTTCCTTTCTTGCTCTTTTAGAGTTTCTTGTGATTTAATTTCTTCAAGTGTAGGGAGCTTAATCTCTTCAATTTTTGAAAAAATTTTTTGTTCTTCTTTTTCATCTTTTTTCTTTCCAAAAATCATGGAAATCAACAATAAAATTATTTAGAATTCAGAAATATAAGCTTAAATGCACTCTAGCCCTCCAAACCCAGCAACATCGTCAGTTGGCTTACTACTCAAGCTTCCAAGAAAGGAGAATTGAAGAAAAAAGTTAAATGCGCTGGCCGGGATTTGAACCCGGGTCTCCGCCGCTCTGTCCTCTGGTTGGCAGGGTTCCGCTTAAATCGACGTCTTAGACCAATCCAGAGTCATTCTCGACTGGACTACCAGCGCGAGTTGAAATGCAATTTATCCAAATATACCCCCAAATCCTTCCATTGCCTTCCTTTCTTCTTCTTTAATTTTATTTATCACTTCCTTCCTTTCTTCTTCTTTTACCTCTCTGGCTAATTCAACTATTTCACCTGTTTTTTCATTTTTAAGTTTTACTATCTCTAAAGCCCTCACACATTGCTCTTCTGTACCAGAAATATAAGAATAGTAACCTTCTTTGTTAGTCATTATTTTTGCTTCTTTGAAAGTTATACTAGCTCTTGACACAACATCATCTTTAAGCAAAATATCCTTAACCTTTTGCAAATTCTTTTGCTCTATCCAAAGCAGGATTTCCATCATTTCACCTCATTTTTATTTTGCAATTTTAATTCTTAAGCCTGATGATTGCAAGTTTAAATTCACTTCAACAATATCTCTAATGCATTAGACCAAGCCTTCTTACAATTGGTTATGTTATAGCCTCCTCCTCCAAAAATTATAAGCTTACCTTCACAAATTTTTTCTGCCAATTCATTTATTTCTCTCACAAACTTTGAGTGGGCTTTCAAAGAATATTGCAATTGAGTTAAAGGATCTCCTTTTATTCCATCAGCTCCTGCTTGAAGCAGGATTATTTCAGGTTCAGCTTTTTCACCGAACTCTAAAATTTTACATAAAGCTTCCATCAATTCTTTGTCTCCAGAATAAGGAGGTAGGGAAAAATTCCTCTTTGTCCCATAGGCTTTTCCTCCCCCAACTTCAAACTCAAATCCTGTCCCAGGAAATAAAGTTGTACCATCTTGGTGAATGTCAGCAATCCAAACTCTTTCATCCTCATAAAAACTATAAAAGACTCCATCCCCATGGTGAGCATCTACATCAACATAAAAAATTCTTTTGGCTTTTAACTTATCCAAAGCATAACTTATTGCAATTGCCACATCATTAAAAATACAAAATCCCGAGCTTCCTTGCCTCTTTGCGTGATGTAATCCACCAACCAAGTTAAAGCTTTTGTCAGCTTCGCCTTTTAAAACTCTTTCAACAGCCTCCACAGAAGCCCCTACGACTGTGCTACTTACTTCAAACATTCCTTTGAAAGCAGGTGTGTCTGGATCTAAATAACCTTCCCCCTTTTCAGAAAGCTCTTTCACTATATTTATGTAATCTTGAGAATGAAACAGCCTTAAAATTTTTTCGCTTGCTCTTTTCGGTTCAATTATTTTTAAATTTTCTCTATCGAACAAATTCCTTCTTTCCATTTCTTTAATGGTTTCTTCATATCTCTCTCTAGAGAAAGGATGGTTTTCAAAACCATAGCTAAAGTATTCTTTACTGGAGAAAAATAGTATTCTTATCATAAGATTGAATTAACTTATAAAACCTTTAATTCATTCTATTTGCTAGTGCAGGTTTAATGATTTGGATTAAATAAAGCCCCAGGAGGGATTTGAACCCTCGACCCACTACTTTTTCGACTTTACGAGGTAGTTGCTCTTCCAGGCTGAGCTACTGGGGCCTAATCTATATTTCTTTACACGACTAATATTATATTTGTAGATTTTTTAAGGGGAAGAGAATGCAAGAAGCTATGCTTTGGCACAAGGAAAGAAATGGTGTGCGTTGCGACCTTTGCCATGCAAGATGCTTTATCTCTAAAGAAAAATTTGGCCTTTGCCAAGTTAGAAAAAATGAAAACAATAAACTTTACACCCTTAACTACGAGAAAGTTTTAGGTTTAAATGTTGATTGGGTAGAAAAAAGCCTTTTATTTCACTTCTTACCAAAGTCCAAAAGCCTTTTTGTTTCACTTCCAGGTTGTGAGCTGAATGATAATTTTTGTATAAATGGTTCTGCTTTGGAAAATTTAGAAGCCAAGGAGATTTCAGCAGAAGATGTGGCGGAGGCTGCAGAAAAGAAAGGGTGTAAGAGCATATCCTATTCTTTTACAGAACCTACAATATCTTTTGAGTTTACATTCAAGATAGCAAAATATGCTCACAGAGCCAATATAAAAAATATTTTCGTGACTAACGGCTATGTGACAGAAGATGCTGTAAAGAAAATAGCAAAATATCTTGATGCAGCAAGCGTAAGATTTAAAGCTTCTGGCTCTAAACAATTCATGACACAATACGGTTTGATTCCTGAGATTTCTCCAGTTATAGATACACTTAAACAAATGAAAAAACACAGGATATTCCTTGAAATTGCCAATACAATAATTCCACAAGTGGGGGATGATTTAGAGGAATGTAGAAAGCTTGCCGAGCTCATAAACATGGAGTTTGGTTCAGAAATTCCCTTTCACGTGTTGCAATTTCATCCAAGTCCAAAATTTCCAGGCTTGCCTGCCACGCCAATTAGTGTTTTAGAGAGATGTGCCGATGTTGCTAGGGCTGCAGGTTTAAGGTTCGTTTACATAAGCAATGTATCGAAAAATCCAAATCAAAACACCTATTGTTACAATTGTCAAGAACCTTTAATAATAAGGGAAAACCTTTCCACAAAGAAGATAAACTTGGTAGATGGGAGATGCCCAAAGTGTGGACTCGGGATTAATCTTGTGTTGAAATAGGAAAATATAAATTAACAAGAAAACTCATTTTATTTGTGAAACTTTTAGCTTTAACATCATTTTTTTTGGTTTTAGCTTTGCTTTCTTCCACAGTTTTTGCTCAAATTCAATATTATGGTATAGATGCTGTAATAGACGAAAGGGGAAGAACTAAAACCAAATTAACAATAACTTTCCTTCAACCCGAAGGAGAATTTGAATTGAGTTTGATAGGGAGAATGGAAAAGTTGAATGCAAGTAGCATGGGTTTGCCAATCGATTGCAGTTTAAATTCAGGAGCCATAAGTGTTGTTAAATGTAAACTAAACTTAACACAAGAGAGAAGAACAATTGAGCTGAATTTCGAGACAAGTGACTTTGTTAAAGTTATTGATAAAAATCACATCTTTGATGCAGATTTTAGTTTGGGTAGAAAAATAACAAGCGTCTTTATTTCGGTCAAACTCCCAGAGGGATTTTCTTTGGTTGGTGAGGAAGTAAAAGGAAGGCTTTCTTTTCCACAGAACGTGACAATATTTAGTGATGGCAGGCATCACATAGTAACTTGGAAGTTGCTGAATATTTCTGAAGATCAAGAGCTAAGGTTTAGGATAATTTATGAAAAATTTAAGGAAGATCGATTCTCACAAGCTTTATTTTACTTGGGCATTTCCCTTTTTGTTACAATTTTCGCTTCAGTTTTGATTTACTTCAGATTTTTCAAGAAGTCGGAGAAGATAATTCTTTCTGTTTTGGATGAATTTGAGAGAAAAGTTATGGACGCTATAATTGCTGCAGGTGGAGAAGTTAACCAGAAGAAAGTGGTTCAGATCACAAACTTATCAAAAGCAAAGGTCTCAAGGGTTGTTAGAAGCTTGGCAGATCGTGGGTTAATAGAAATCAAGAGACTTGGGAGGACAAACAAGCTGAAAATTGTGAAGAAAAAGTTTAAGTTTTTCTAAAAGTCTAAATAAAGCTTTATTTTTATATTTTTTGTCATATTTTTACTCTAGAAACAATTAGCGATTTTATAATTGGCTATAAACCTGTTTTTATGGGTTTGGTGAAACAGTTTCAATTTCTTATAAATTGTTTCAGGAAATTTATATATAGCCACAAAAATTAATTTTTATTTAAGAAAAATCCCGAGACTGTTCAGTATAGCCCTTGCTGTACTGAACAGAAAGGAAAAATTGAGGTAAAAATATGAAAGAAAAGTTGATTGCAGGCCTTATGGCTGCATTGACCGCTCTTACAACAGTTTATCCGGTCTTGGCAGTAACCCTTGGCGATGCCATACCCTCACTTGGTACGCCAGTGGAAGATTGGCTAATAGTAATTGGAGCAACTGCCAAGCCTGAGGATGTTGTAGGAGCAGCAGACATAGCAATAACTTTGGCAGGGCTATCAACAGAAGAGGTTACATTACCAGGAGCAGCTGCAGCGGTGACAGGAAAAGAGGTATCAGTAGCATTCGATGCTGATCTAACAACCCAATTCGGTACAGATCCTTTGACACAAACTCAAGTACCCCTCTTGAGAAGAGAAACAATAACCTATGAAGACCAAAGCTCTTGGCTAGTAGAAGAAATTACAATTCCTAATGCTGTAGTTAAACATGATGCAGAGCTAAATGGAACTGTATATGTAGATCTTTCCTCTGCGACAACCCTACTAACATACAAGGTAAAGTTCACGACACCAATAAAATTGGCAGGAAGTTATGACAAGTTGTTCAAAGTAAAGCTGTTTGGTCAAGAGTTCTCAATCGTGAATGTTACAGATGATGATAAAATCAAAGTGTTGACAGGTGTAACAGGATCGATTGATGGAAAAACTGGACTAACATACGGTGAGTACACATTTTACGCAGAGATGGGTGGTACTGATTGGGCGAAAATAAACATAATGAAAGGAGACAGTAGAGTTGACACAGTCTGGCCTAGAAAAGGATCTACTGCAGCTACAAGTTCGGTCACCGGCTTAGAGGTAATGCTCCTGGACGTGATTGCTACAAGTGACAATGTTGTGGTAAAAGCAGATATTGTTGTAGGACCAAAAGGCAAGACCCTCAAGGAATATGGTGACGGAGACGCCTTCCCATTGAACGACTATTGGACATTTGACATAGAAGCCACAAAATCAACACAAAATCTAGATTACATAGCTTTGACTTATTCCCTAATAAACGAGACGAACAAATATCTAAAGGCTGGAGAGAAAGTAATTGTTCCAAATGATTACTTCGACTTAGGCTTCCATGAGTTAGCAGTTAAAGATTTCGTCAAGTTAACAATTACACCAGGAAAGACATATGGTGGAATTTACAACATAGCTAATCCAGATACAAAGCTGGAGGCAGAATTGCCGGCTATTGTTATTACAGCTGACAAGCCAGTATTTTATGGAGAGCAATATAGCAAGGCATACATTGCTTACAATTACACTAGTGGTTCTGAACACTTACGATTGGCATACTATGATGATTCGCTTGGTAAGATAGTGAGTGGTAGCGCCTGGACCAATACTTCACTAGATAATGGTATAGCACTTTCAGGAAAATATGACAAGCATACATTCAACATACTATACAACAATGCTACAAGTGCATCATTACCACCAACTGTGGCTACATTAACGATAGATACACAAGACACAGACCTCATAAAATCTCTATTCACTTACGATGCAACAGCAAAGAAGTTCATCCTTGGTTATAAAGAATCAGAAGCTGAAGGAGTAGATGTAATAGTAGGAACGAGTGAAAAAGGAGCACAAGAATGGAAAGAAACTCTTGACTATGGAACAGTGATAGAGGGAATTAAGTCCAACTCAGTAACAAACAAGGTTGTAATAAGCCTTCCGGCTGACCAACAAAAGGCAAAAGTCTATGTTGGTAAGCTGGGAGCAGCAGTAGAAGGACAAACTTACAAGAAATATGTCTCAGTTACAATGCCAATAGCAAGACTTGACACTGAGCTTACTGCTACAGACAAGACAAAGAATCTTGTCGTAGTTGGTGGACCATGTGTCAACAAGGAAGCTGCCGCAGCTTTGGGTCTAACATTCCCAGCTTGTGGAGCAGCTTCAACAATACCAGAGAATGCTGCTATAATAAAAGTAGTTGAAGACTATCCTGCCAAAGGCAAGTTCACAATAGTTGTGGCAGGATGGGAAGCAGCTAACACAAGAACAGCATGCTCTGTGGTTCAACAATACGATACATTACTTAAAGACCAGACAGCTAAAGCTGTTAAGGTCACTGCAGCCACAACAGCAGGTATCACGCCGATTTAAGGCTGATGCCTTGCTGGAATCTTTGACAGCTTTCCCTTTCTTTTTATTTTTGAAAAACAAATTCTAATTCTATGAAAGTTAAGGTAATTATAACAAGAGGAAAGATTATAGTTTTGACATTTTTCTTGCTAGCAATCTTATTACTTATAACACTATACCCCTATATACCATTTCCAATCTATTCCGTAAACTATATGGGAGTCAAGATGAGATTCAGAGTTAATTTAAGAGATGTAAAAGATGTGGTAGTTTATCCAAGCGAAGAAACGATTCGCAAAGAAATTATGAATCAGCTTGTAGAAAACATAACAATAGTTTTTAAACCAGGTGAAAACCAAACCAATGCCCATTATGCAATTGAAGTTTTTGAAATAGTGAACAAGCTTGCAATAGCTTACAAGCTTAATTTTGCCTACATGCCAAACTTCAAAGTTGTTAATGTTACAAGTTATGAAAATCTAAGAGGAAGAAGAGAAAATCCGATAATTGCCCTCGTTCATCCAGTCTTTTCAAATGAAACTTCAGTAAAACTGGAAGATCATGTTGTTTACATTCAAGGCAGGAATGCGACAAGCCTAAGGGAGCAGTTGAAAAATTTTGATTTGGCTGTAGTTAAATTCTTAATGTCTATACTTGAGATAAAAGTTTAATTTTTTACAGTCAAATAAGATTTAGATTGGAGTGATGTTGTTTATCATACTAGCAGTTTGCTTCATTTACACTTACATAGCAATTTGGTTTTTTCTTCTTTTTATCCAAAAATCTAGTGATTTTGATGGTAAGAAATTTAGTGGAAAATTTCCAAAGATTTCTGTGATAATTCCAGCTTACAATGAAGAAAAAAACATAGGAAAAGCAATTAAATCCATTTTGAATTCAAACTATCCCAAAAATAAGCTAGAGATAATTGTTGTGGATGATGGCTCTACCGATAGAACTTATGAGATTGTAAGTAAATTTAGAAAGCAGGGTGTAAGAGTATATAGGAAAGAAAAGGGAGGAAAGGCAAGTGCTTTAAATTATGGTCTTAAAAAGGTAAAAAGTGAGTTTGTTTTGACTATGGATGCAGATTGCTTTCTTGAAAAAAACACTTTGATTAAAATGGTTTCAGAAATTCAAGATAAAGATACGGTTGCTGTATTGCCTTCAATAGAAGTTTATAAGCCTAGAAATCTCTTAGAAAAAATACAAGAGACAGAATACATCATCATGAATTTCTTCAGAAAGCTCACAGCCTCAATTTACTCAATTCCAGTTGCACCGGCCGCAGTACTCTTCAAATCTCAATTTTTCAAAAAATACGGTGGGTTTGATGAAAATAGTCTCACGGAAGATTTTGAGATTGGTTTGAGAATAAATCTTCATGGTTTCAACATCGCGCATGCTTATGATGCTAAAGTTCACACAGTAGTCCCAAATAATTTCAGAGGTTTGATGAGACAAAGGGTAAGATGGAGGTACGGCACTTTTGTTGAATTGATAAAATATAGAAAGTTGCTAGGACTTGAATACGGTGATTTGGGAGCTTTCATCCTACCCCAAATTTTAATATGCATTGGAGCACTCTTGCTAGTAATTTTCTTAAATATCCTCAACACTATTACCACCACTCTGAGATCACTTGAATTATTACAACTTGTGAATTATGAAATCAATACTAAATCTATTTTCTCAAGCACAGTATTGTTTTACACACTACTTGACATAAGAACTTTTGCATTTATTTTCATGTTCTTGATTTCGATTTTGTTTTTTCTTCTAATAAGAGGAAAGAATAGAAAAATTAAGTTTAAGAGATTTCTAGTCCATATTCTTTTCTATTCTTGGGTTTTGTCTTTATTTGAAATTATAACTCTTTCTAGACTCTTCTTCAGGAAAAAACCAAAATGGTAAATTTATTTTAATTACAATTAATAATATGCAAAAAAGAAAATTGAGCACAGGAAGGTATGTGGAAGCTTTAATAATAACACTTTCCATATTCCTCCTAGGAATTTTCTTGGGTTATTATATATCAGATTTTAGGATAAAAGAGATGTTTTCGACCTATGATGAAATAAAAAACAAGATAAGTGGTGCTATACTTCAAGCAAAAATTTTGGAGGGAGAGATTTGTAATTATGATGTTTTGAAAGAAATGGGTAAAGAAAAACTTGAATTGGGAAGAGAAGTTGCAATGCTAGAAAACTTGAGAGGAAAAAACGATGTGTATGTGTTGAGGTTGAAAGAAGAGTATGAATTACTTTTAATTAATCATCTTTTGCTTATACAAACATGGAAAGAAAAATGTGGTAAAAATGTCACGATTATAATTTTTTTCTATTCAAATCGCGAAAATGTCACAGAAAGCGAGAATCAGGGATTTGTGTTGGATCACATTTATGAAAAATATCCAGAAAAAGTTACAATTTACGCCTTTGATTTTGATATAGAAAACCCAGCCATAGCTGCTTTAAAGAAAAAGTATGGAATAACTTTTGTGCCTACATTGGTAATCAATGAGAAGGTTTATCCAGGATTTCAGGATATGGAAAAAATAAAGAAGCTAATTTAGTTTTTTAGGTAAGTGGCTAGATTGCAAAGTTTCGCTAAAACATCATTATCAAATATAAGTTTGCAATAGTTTTCATCGATAGAATAGTTGTAAATCTTCTGAATGATTTGGGCCAATTGGTTTAAGTATGACATATCGAAAATTTCTTTTTCTTTACATCTGGAATTCCCAATCAAGACATATCTGTTGTCCTTATAAATTATTGGTAGGTTTTCAATAAATGTGGAGTTTTTAGTATATTCTGGCTCACTTATGTGGTAAAAAAGTAGGATCAATTCTCCTTCTTGAATCAAAGGCAAAACTAATTCTTTTCTCAGGCTTGGTTTAGAAGCTTGACCTAAATAGTTGAGGTATACCCAACCATTGGACATCATCGAGCAGTTTTTCAGATTTAAATTTTCTATTCTTTCAACTGCCGCCTTATAAGGTTGTAGACAAGAATCAGTTTCTTGGGGAGACAAAAGCAATGAAGATATCAATGAAAATATGAATATTGTTATAGAAAATAACATGAGGCTTTTCCTGAATTTTTTGAAGGGGTAGGCAATACTAGAAAAATAAACTACAGGAAGGGTTAGGTTAAACAAAAATCTAGGATCTTTGAGGGGCGTGTTAATGTAGAGAAGGATTGTGATTATAAAAATTAACAACATTAAAAATTCAATTTTTTTGCTCAATAAAAATTTCAGCGTGATGGGTTTCCTTCTCAAGCTGAGCAGGAAATGGAACAAACTAAGGAAGAAGAAGGGAGTTAAAAAATTTGTAACAAGTAGAATATGAGTTGGATTAAATGTTTGATACATATACTGCCTCTCTTTTATATTAAGCAAGTAATTATCAAAGAAACTAGCTAAAATGTTTCCATATGAAAAATAGTTGTAAATGAGCCAAGGAAGCCAAACAAAAAAGAATAAGAGAAAATTTTTTATAATTTTCCTCGGTTTTTTATAGCAAATTAATAAAGGAAGCATTGACAAAAGATTATATCTTGTCAAGGAAGATAATGCTAGAAAGTGGCCAGAATTTTTCCCTTCAATCAAACCTGCTATAAAGAGTTGAAGAAAAGCAAAAGAGAGCAATTCGGTGCCAACGAAAAGACCAGTTAATAAAACATAAATATTTAAGGAAATTGCATAAAAACAGAGTCTGTTTAAATTCAAACTTTTAGCCAATTTGAGGGTTGAGAAAAGAAAAATGGAAGAAGTTAAAATTATGTATAAATATTCTGATGCCTTCCAACCAAAAACAGAACCAAAAACACCAATGATGAAAGGCGTGAGAGGTGGCCTTAAAGGTTCAAAATAAATTCTTTCACCAAACCAATATTTTGCGTTAAGAACATAGGCGGCAAAATCCCAACCTACACAAACACGGTGCTGAAAAATAAACCAAATTGTGGAAAGAAAAAAAATAATGAGAATCATTGCATTTTCTCTCAGATTTACCCTTTCAACTGATTTTCCACTTATCATTTAATCATCTATAGCAACTTTAATTTACCAGTTATCTTGTCAATTTTTTCCTCTTCTACAGGCCCAATTCCTAAAGCTGTTATAGTTCCTGACTCGACTTGAGTTAAACCAGCATCTTTCACAAGAAAACAAGGAATTCTTTCTTTCTTTACTTTCTTCCAAATTTCTTCCAATTCTTTCCCATTTTTAACCTTTAACACAACTTTTTTGCTCCCCTCTCTTTCCCATTTTTTTATTATTTCTTCATTCACCAGCTTTAAAGCACCTATGGCAGCGTGTGCGACTTGAGTTGCTATCTTTCCCTTTCCCATTTTCAAATCTGTTCTTACAAGAATCACCTGCTTGAATTTTCTCATAAATAAATAAAATGAAAACAAAAATTAATTTATGAGAATTCTTGTTTTGCTTGCAGATGGTTTTGAAGAGATAGAAGCAATTACTGTAATAGACGTGCTGAGAAGAGCTGGTATGGAGGTTGATACAGTTGGCATAACAGCCGGCTGGGTTACAGGGAGTCATAATATAAGAGTAATGGCCGATAAGAAGATGAATGAAGTTGATTTGGAAAAATACGATGGAATTGTGTTGCCAGGAGGCTCGAAAGGTGTTGCCAATCTTTTGAAATCAAGCAAAGTCAAAGAATTCTTGGAAAAAATGAATGAAAAGGGAAAGCTTATAGCAGCTATTTGCGCTGCTCCCTCAATCTTAGCAAAATACCATTTGTTAGATAATAAAAAGGCAACAATTTATCCTGGAATGGAAAAAGAATTACCATACCCAAGAGATGAAAGGGTTGTTGTAGATGCAAATATTATAACTTCCCAAGGGCCAGGAACTGCCCTCGAATTCGCTTTAGCTATAGTTGAAAAGCTTTTGGGAAGGGAAAAAGCCTGGGAGCTTAAAGAGCAGCTGGTGGCTTGAATGGAAGTTGATGGAATAGAAAAAGAAATTCTTGAGGAAATTGCTAAAAAGCTTGTGATGAGCAAGGAGGAGCTTTTCAAGTTGGTTGAAGGTAAAGCTGATCTTGTTGTTTTAGAGAATGTACTTAAATCCCTGGAAGAGAAGGGCTATTTAGCTAAAGTTTCACCCCTTGGTTCAAGCAGTTATGTGGTGACAACAAAGGGGATTAAAGTCGTGGGAATGGATAAATAGAATAAATTTTATAAAAAGATTAAATTATTTTTAGACAGCCCCGTCATCTAGCGGTCAAGGATGTCAGGCTTTGGACTTAAAGTCTAAAGCTCGGATAAAAGATGAAGAAAGAAACCTGAACACGGCAGTTCGAATCTGCCCGGGGCTATTTTTGTGGTTGGATGCCAGATTGGAAAGTTCATTTGATTTTTGGTCTCCTTCTATTTTCTCTTTTTATTGCTTTCAATCAACTTCTTCCCATCTTTAACCTAAGCTTCCGAAAAATCCTTGTTTTCATTTTACTTACTCTAATTGTAAGCATTTTTCCAGATATAGATATGAGAAAATCCAAATCAAGAAAAACCTTTTCCCTATTTTTTTCATCACTTCTTGCCTTAGTTTATTTTATCCTTTTTCCAAACACATGGTACTACGCTTTTCCCTATTTTTTTCTCTCCTACTTCTTAATAACCCTCTGGCCAAGCAAACATAGAGGAATTACTCACACTTTTGCCTTTTCCCTCATCTTTTCACTCCTAGCAACTTTTTTCCTTTGTCTAACCTTTAACTTTAACTTTCATGATTCTCTCCTTTCTTTCTCTTTAATTTACTCCCTCTATTCCCTTCACTTGCTCCTGGATAGACTCTGAGTTTAAATAGGATGGGGAACAAATAGTGATAATGAGAATAAAGCTTTCGGCCACTTTTGAAGGCAAATGTGACTTATGTGGAGGAAATGGGAAGGTTTTCACCCTTGGGGATGAAGATAGTAAAAAGGGTTGTGACGGTTTGTGAGGATTGTTCAAAAAAGCTTGGGGAAACACGATCTTCTGAAGTCATAGAAAAATATGGGCATGTAGATGAGAAAGCTTTCGAGAGGGGAATAAAATTCGAGAAAAACATAGCTAGCTAGTTTTAAAAAAAGAAAGAAAAGGTTTGGAAAGTTTGTTTAGAATAGGGTTATCCATCCCATATACTGGGCCAGCAGCACTAGAAGAACTATTACTACTATTGCAACAACGGCCCATTGCCATAGTTTAAGTTGTGGTAATGTCATACTCATCTTAACCATACTTTGTAGGACTGTATTTAAAAACCTATCTCTGACTCTACTGTAAAGTGGTTATTTTTCCTATCTTATAGAGTAGGTGAAGAAAGATTAATTGCATCAAAAGATAGAAATGGAACATGCTTAGGAGAATAATCTACTTTCTCCCAACAATCCTCTTAATCTTTTTTTGGCTAATGAAGTCAATTTACCTAGATGCTGGGGAAGAATATATTCTAGTTATAGATGGGGATACAATAGAGTTGAAAAACGGTGAGAGAATAAGGCTTCTTGATATAGATGCCCCAGAGGCTTCAGAACCTTTTTACCAAGAAGCTACCCTTGCTTTAAGAGAAATGGTTGAGGGAGGAAAAATTGTCCTAGAGAAAGACCCTTTTTTGGAGAGAGATAAGTATGGGAGACTCTTGAGATATGTTTTTTCAGATGGAAAGCTTGTCAATTGTGAGTTGGTTAGGCTTGGGTTTGCCAAGAATGTAGGAAGGGAAAACAGCAAATATTATAATTGCCTTCAAAAAGCAGAGCAAGAAGCTAGGGAAAGGAAGATTGGGATTTGGTCTTCCTCTTGATTATTATAGGTCCTCTGTATCCACAATCTTTACACTCGTAAATTATTCCAAGCCAGGGCATAAACTTTATGTTCTTTGACTTACAGTTTGGGCATTCCACCATTTTATCTCTTCTTGAAGTTAAATCTAGGTCTCACATTACCAAACTGGAGTTCACTGGAGCACTTAGAGCAAATAGGAATTCCATTCTTAATCACTATCTCTTCAAGGGTTAGCTTACCGTGTTTTGGACAAAAGCATCTTGCCAGAATCTTTCTCACCTAGCCGCCCTTATATCCAGGAATTTTCATCGAAAGCAAACTTGCAATCCCTGTTATCAGTTTTGGCTCAACCGTTATTATATCGCTTGCGGTTATTATTCCCACCAGTTTACCATCCTTTGTCACAGGCAGCCTTTTTATCTTCTTTTCCATCATGAGATCCACAGCATCCTCTATAGTTTTTTCATAATCTATGGTGAAGACCTTTTTGTTCATCACTTCCTCTACTGTTGTTAAATCCAAATCTCTTTCTTCCGCCACTGCTTTCAAAATATCCGTTTGTGTTAAGATTCCAACTATCTCTTCATTTTCAACAACTATTAAGCTTCCTATATGTTTCTCGCACATGAGTTTAGAAGCTCCCCTCAAGCTAATGTTGGGTTTAACTACCACAACACTCCTATTCATCACGTCTTTTATCAACATTTTTCTCCTTATAATAATTTAATTTTCAAATTTTTATCCTATGTAGCCGAATTGTTCTCTTTCTTCTTCAGGCTTTCTTACTTTCCTAGCCCTTTCAACAAACTTCTCATAATAAGCTAAAACATCTTTCGTCAAGCTTGGCGTCATTTTTTTCAAAGCTTCTTCAAAGTGCCTCTTCTCCACAGCTTTTGTTTTTATATCCTCTCTCAATGCATTCATGGCAGCCTCTCTACAAAGTGCTTCTAAGTCGGCACCGGAAAATCCTTCCGTTCTCTCAGCAATTTCTTTAAGATCAACTCCTTTCAAAGGCATGTTTCTAGTGTGAATCTTCAAAATTTCAAGTCTCGCCTTTAAGTTTGGTGGTGGTATAAGAACAAATCTATCAATTCTCCCAGGCCTGAGCAGAGCAGGATCGACCATATCTGGTCTGTTTGTTGCTGCAATAACAACAACTCCCTTGGTTTCTTCTATCCCAGAAAGCTCTGTCAAAAGTTGAGATACAACTGTTTCTGTTGCGGCGCTCCCCCTATAATAACCTCTTCTCGGAGCCAAAGCATCTACTTCATCCAAGAAAATTATGGCTGGAGCAACTTGTCTTGCTCTTCTGAACAAATCCCTTATCTTTCTTTCAGATTCTCCAAACCACATCGTAAAAACTTCAGGCCCTTTAACACTTATGAAGTTTGCCCCACTTTCATTTGCAACAGCCTTTGCAAGCAGAGTTTTTCCACAGCCTGGAGGTCCATAAAGCAAAATTCCTTTTGGAGGGGTAATCCCAAGTCTCTCAAAACTTTCTGGATGTTTCAAAGGCCATTCCACCATTTCCTTAAGTTGTTGCTTCACTTCTTCCAAATCACCTATGTCTTCCCACTTAACTTTTGGGATTTCAACCAGCACTTCTCTCATTGCAGAAGGCTCGACAACCTTTAAAGCATTTTCGAAATCTTCTTTCTTAACAACAAGCTTTTCTATAACCTCTTTTGGAAGTTCCTCTTCAGTCTTCCACTTTATCTCTGGTAAAACTCTTCTTAGGGCTGACATTGCTGCTTCCTTACATAAAGCCATAAGATCTGCACCAACATAGCCATAAGTTATGTCAGCAAGCCAGTTGAGATCAACATCTTTGTCTAAAGGCATGTTTCTAGTGTGAATCTTCAAAATTTCAAGTCTCCCATCTCTATCTGGAACAGGGAGTTCTATCTCCCTATCAAATCTTCCTCCCCTTCTCAAAGCAGGATCAATAGCATTCGGTCTGTTTGTTGCTGCAATAACAACAACTTTTCCTCTTTTCTTCAACCCATCCATAAGCGTGAGAAGTTGACTTGTTACCCTTCTTTCAACCTCTCCCGCAGTTTCTTCTCTTTTTGGAGCAATGGCATCAATCTCGTCAATGAAAATTATTGAAGGAGCATTTTTTTCAGCTTCTTCAAAAATTTTTCTTAAATTTTGTTCAGATTCACCATAAAATTTCGACATTATTTCTGGGCCGGAAATTGAGAAGAAGTTTGCCCCACTTTCATTTGCAACAGCCTTTGCAAGCAGAGTTTTACCTGTACCCGGAGGTCCATAAAGCAAAATTCCTTTTGGAGGTTCAATGCCAAGTCTTTCAAAAATTTCCGGATGCCTTAAAGGCAACTCAATCATTTCCCTTACTTTCTCAATAACATCTCTTATACCACCAATATCTTCATAAGTTACAGCAGGTATTGCTTTTTCCTCCAACTTCAAGCCTTCAGGAAGCTCTGGCAAAATCTCTAGCTCAGTTATGTCACCAATTCTAACTATCCCTGGGGGATCTGTATTGGTAACTATAAATCTTGTTTCTCCTGGAAATGGTGTGAAAAAGAATTCCTCAAAAAAGTCTGTGCCGAAAAATTCTTCAAAGAAACCTCCTCCCCTAGACCTCTTTCTTACCACAGGAGAGGGGACAATAATATCACCCTTCACCACAGGCCTCATGTAAAGGTTTTGTTTAACCAACTCTGGGGAAACATGAACCACAAATCCTCTTTCAGCAGGAGCAATTGTCACACTTTTCGCTTCTTTCGTTTCAGCTTTTCTCACTTTTACATACTCCCCTACACCAGAGCCAGCATTTCTCCTCACTATTCCATCCATTCTTATTATGTTCAAACCAATATCAGCAGGGTAGGCTCTAACAGCTATTGCAGCAGTTTTTCTTGAACCTTCAATTTCAACCACATCGCCTTCTTTCACTCCAATTTTGTTCATGTTCGAAGAATCAATTCTAACAATTCCTCTCCCTGCTTCTTCTCTTGCTGTAAGCTCACCAACTTTCAGCCTTATTTCTTTTTCTTCTTTTTCAACCATTCAACCTCCCTCTTCAAAAACATCTTCCTCTAATAATATTTTGAAAGCTTTCCACATAACTTTTTCTTCCCATTCTCTCATAAACTTTTCTATTTTATCAAATTCATCTTCTGGAACTATAAAGCTGCTTTGATCAACTTTTTTGTGAGGAATTGTATTAAGCAAACCCTCTCTCTGGTAAACATAAACTTTTTCTTTTGGTTTTTTACTTACAAAAATTTCTCTCTTGATGATTTGCTTCCAACCATATAAACTGCGGAAAAATTTATTCCTCTCGTAATAATTCTCGAATTTTCCAGAGTTTACACTGAATGTTATTAAGACAGCTTTTTTCTTTTCCATATTTTAGATTATTTAAACACTAAAATATTTAAAGATAAGTGTTAAACAGGACCTAGAGAAGCCCTAAACTTCATGAAGTTTCTCAACCTTTCCATTATTCTATAGAAAGAGCTATCTGATTTATATTCTTCACCTACAAGTCTTGCAGCAAATTTTATCATTTCCCTGCTGGCTGGAGAATTTTTGTTCAACAACACAACAGGCATCTTGAGCGAAAGGGCTTTTTTGATATTTTTATCATATGGAATAGAGGCAAGAACAGGTAAACGTGTCAATTCTTCCACTTCTTTTATATTCATTTCATATCTTGCTCTATCAACTACATTCAAAACAATGCCCACAGGCTTCAAACCAAGCTCACTCACAACCTCTTGATATTTTACTATATCTATGACAGATGGCACATAGGGTGTTGTGACATATAATACCTCATCACAAGCCTTAAGACAAGCCATAGCCTCTCTTCCCAATCCAGGACTACCATCAAGCAATATTATGTCATTTTTCACTTCTAATGGTTTTATACTTTCCCTTAATAAAGTTACATCCACCCCTTCAAGCTCACTAATAGAAAGCGAAGCTGGCACAACTTTCATTCCACTGTAGTGATCATAAACTGCTTCATCTATTGTTGACTCCCCTCTTAAGACCTTGTTTAAAGTTATTGGGCAATAATACATCCCAAGGTATAAGCCTAAATGAGAAGTTGTTATGTTACAATCAATAACAGTAACTTTCTTCTTGAAAAAATGGGAAAGGGCTGAACCTAGATTGATGGTTAAAGTTGTTTTTCCAACACCACCTTTACCAGAAACTATTCCAATTACTCTTGCCATGCTATTTAATAATTGTGTTGCTATTTACTTATTTTTTCTCAACTTCTCTTTTTTTTATTTTGAAAAAAGAAAAAAATCCAGAAGTCTTTTTTCTTAAGAAAGGCATTCCAGTTTTTGGATTCTCCACAACTTCATAGCCTAGAGGCAAATCGAAAATAGCTCCAGTAGGGTCTTTTGAAAAATAATAGATTTTTGCATTCCCTTTAACCTTCATATGAAGCCAAAATTTTTGGCCATTTTTCTTGGACTTGTAAACGAAGGGCCCAAATAGTCCCATGAAATATTTTTATCATTTGAATTATTTTTCTATTTCCTCTACCCCTTCTAACAACCTGGGTCTTTTTCTCCTCCTCTTTTTAAAGTACAAGTAAACTAAAATTATCGAAGCTATCAAGATGATTATGGAGATAATTAACCACCAAAGTATTGCTGGTGGTTTGTAAATGTAAAGTAGGGAGCTTGCGAGTTGGAGTGCAGAATCTTCAATATATTTTTCAACTTTTTTCAATTCCAATTTAGCATCTTGAATCCTTTTCAATTTAAGATAACCTTTTGCATTTTCAAGGCTAATTCTTGCCATACTCAAACTTTTGTTTGCAAGCTCAACATCATAGCCTTGAAAGGAGGCGTAATTTATTTCTCTCTGAATTTCTGATATCAAGAATTCATAATTCAAAATTTTTTCAGAAATTTCTCCTTCTTCTGAAGGTGGAAGAGATATAACTTTGATAGAAATTTCTCCCTTCTTTTTTATCCCCTCATCGTTCATTGTTTCAAATTCAAGTGGATAAATCCCATCTTCTGTTGTCGATGGTACCTCAATTGAAACTATGAAAATTGAAGTTTCATTTGGACTCAATACAAGAATTTGTTTCGGAAAAACAGAGACATTTATCAAAGAAGATGTGGAAGTGTAGAGCCTAAGATTGTGTAGTGAAGCAGTTCCCACGCTTTTTATTGTTATATTTATTAACTTTTTCTCCCCGGGGTAAAACTCAATAAGCTTCGGGTATTCTAAGCTCAAATCTGGTACACCAACAATGGGGGTAGGAGGAGTGGGTAGAGAAACAGGTGTTGGTACATAAATTACGGGAGGGGGTGGAAGATGGACCAAAAAAGCCCCCCAAGTTTCCAAGACTTTTGTATCATAGCTTGCTTTTGCTTGTATGTAATATAAACCTGTGTCTGGTGGCATGAAAATACTTAGAAACCCTTTTCTACCTCCAGAAGGAAGAGGAACCGAAATATCGTAATAATAAGCTAAAGGTTTAAGAGTTCCATTCACATAACCGTAAACTTTAACTTCAATTCTTTCTGTTAGAGGAGAAGTACCAATGTTTATGAATTCTGTGTAGATTTCTTGCTGATTACCAATTTCAATAAATTGTTTGTATGATAAGAGGAGTTTTCCTCCTATTTTTTCTTGGATAGAGACATTTATCATGCTCAAAAGTCCCAGACCAATAGTTGTAAGAAAATTCCTTGCAAGAAAGATTGAAATGAAGAGAAGAATTAAAACTACAGCTAAAAGATTCTTACGCATATTTATATATTAGGGCAGAAATCACTAAAATGCAGATGATGGCCAAAATGTAAGAGAGTGTAGGAGAAATTTCTCCAACAGACTTTCCTTTAAAGTAGAAATTTTCTTCCGACATAGCTAAAGTTTTATTTTCAACTTCTTGGGTTTTACCTTCTATCTTCACTTTCAATTCAAATTCCCTTTCTTGAAAAAAGGCTATACCTTGAGAGGGAAGACCGGCTTTTGCTCTTACCAAAATCTTATATTCCCCAGGTTCTGTATTTTCTGGTTTCACAAAAATGTTAACAACAGAAGCCTTGACAGGTTTTTCAAAATTGGGCAAGTTTATGTATTCTTTCCCAGCTGAAGAATTGAGCAAGAATTTTTGAGGTTCTATTTTGATGAACCAATCCTTTAGGGCTTTATCAACTTCAACTTGAATTTCATAAGTTTCTTCTTCTACATTCCAAAATAAAATTTCAAATTTTGTTGACTCATTAGCTTTGATGGTTGCATAATCTTTCTTCAAAACTGTTCCTAAGCTAATTGCTTTTGCCTGTGGTAAAATCAAGAGGAAAAGCAAGAGTGTAGTTAATTTTAATTTATTCATGTTTTACCCCCATGATGTAGATTGTTCCTGTATAGAAGCCTGCATACACAGGAGGAACACTCAGCCAATACCAAGTTGTAATGTTGGTTTTTTCTGGGACATTAAGTTTGATCACAGAATTTGTTTCTGTTAACTGGAAATAACCGTCTTGTAAATTACTGCTTATGTTACTCCAACTTATGTTCCCAACTTTTATCACTGAGCCAAAAGTTGAGTTAATCAAATCTGTGCCTCTTATGTAAAGGTCTAAGTTGCAGCTGCCTGGATTTACTGTTATGTTGTAAACATTATTTGCATTCCCAGGAGCTGAATTGTTGTGAGTATTGGGCAAAAGTTCACCAAAATCTATGGAAGACCAACTTAAGCTGAAATCAACTGTACAAGAAACTATTGAGAGGGTTGCATTGCTTGTAGAATTTGGTTGAACTTCTGTGTAAGAAGAATTGAAATAGACTCCAATTTTCCAATCAGTACTTATTTCACCAGAAGCGTTTACAACCCAAGTTAAATTACAAAAGTCGTTTGCATTCAAGGGATTGTTTGGACAAGGCTTTATTGCATAAGCTGGAGATTCATTGACGAAAAAAGGTTTATCTCCATAGCTTGTATTTATTGGCGTGTCTGGATAGGAAGAAGATAGGTTATACAACAAAGTACCATAAATATTACCACAAGGAGCATTTCTACAAAAAACAGTCGCGTTAACGAGAAAAGAAGAGTTTTGAATCACATTATTTATGGTTTCTGTACTGGGCAGAACTAGCCTAACTTCCAAATAACCTACCGAATAACCAACATAAAATTGGACATATTCTTCCTTTAAAGTTCCTTTATCACTATCAACAGTAGAATTGAGTCTTACCCTTACCACCTTATTTTCAGAAATGTAGTTTTGCGGGTTTATTGTGACATTGCACCATTTTGTATAGTAAGTATTTGCAATAGCAACCTGGGATTCACATGGATTTGAATCCCAGGTCGAATCCGTAAAATTATAGATGTATAACTGATATACATCGTCAACCGTGGAGGTAAAGTTTACTGAAACATTTATACTGTTTAAAGATCCGGAATAGCTTATTGTTGCATTGTGTTCTATTGAAATTTGATATTCAGGATAACTTAATTCAACTCCTGCATCATCCAGGTAATGATAGCATGTAGTTTTTTGAGCGTTTTTACCCGCATCATCTGTTTCTGTATGAATCATTAAACTCAATTGATAAGTACCTATTCCTTTTGAAGTAAAGTTTGAAAGCACATTAACACTTACATTTAACCAACCTGTGTCTAAAGGATTGGTAGTTTGCCAGGTTTGAGAAGTCCAAAGGTTTGAAACTTCACCATTCGGCAAAATTAAATTGAGTTTTGCATAAACTAGTTGGTCATCCGTGCAAGTTAGACGAAAGCTTGCATAAGCTGTTGCTGAAACTAGGTCAGCTGTATTATCAACTGTAAAAGAGTAGTTTATATATTGATTTACCTGTGCAATAAGTGTAGCTGAAGTATCTACAATACTAAAGTTATAACTCCCTGGGTCTATCCTCCCTGAATCTGGATCCCATGCACCAGTTGCCATATTGTTAACATCGTTTTCTTCACCATAAGTCCAACCATAAGCCCCAGAAGTGAAATTTTGATTTGCGACAGGGTAAGTATAATTGGTTCCAACTTGTGCTTCTGTAACATCCCAAGTTAAACCATCCCCATTGAAATTCAAGTAAGAGTCTATTGTTGCTTGGTCTATAGTAGAAGCATTTCCTGTGATGTTTGTAGAAGAAGTTTGATTGAATTGTGATGTTGGGTCTATTCCTTCTGAAAAAGATACCGATTTAAAGACAAGAAAGAAGAAAATTAAAGCCAACAAAAAAAATTTTACTTCAACTCTCATTTTTCCACCTTTTGAAAATTTCAAAAAACCTTTCTAGAAGCTTGGGCTTCTTGTGTTCTATCCCAGCCAGCTTTGCGGCAATTTCAAAAATTGATTTACTTGCAGGAGAATTTTTGTGTGAAATCAAAACAGGAGTTCTTTTGTTAGTGCTTTCTAGAACTTTTTCATCTTCAGGAATCGTCCCGATAACAGGCAATTCTGTAAACTGTCTAGCTTCATCAACCAATATCTCATAAGTCTTTTTCTTCACCCTGTTTAAAACAACTCCTATAGCTACTGGTTTAGGGTGCAAAGAATTAATTAATTGATTGCATTTAACTACATCAATTAAAGAAGTAATTAATGGATTTGCTACAAATAAAACTTCATCAGCTGCTTGCAATGCTATTAAGGCCTCTCTTCCCAGACCTGGGGCAGAATCGAGTAAAACAATATCAAAATCTTTGAAGTTTTCTCTTAACTTTTCTCTTAAATTGCCAACATCAATATCAATCAAATCTTTTAACTCAAGGGAGGCTGGTACTATTTTTAAACCAAAAAGATGAGTATAAACTATATCTTCAAATTTTGCTTCTCCCCTCAAAAAATCGTTTAGGGTCAGGGGATAGGAATAAGTTCCAAAAAACAAGCTTAAATGTGGAGTTGTTAAGTTACAATCAACAATAGCAACTTTTTTTCCAAGCTCAACTAAAGCTAAACCTAAATTAGCTACTATTGTTGTTTTACCCACACCACCCTTTCCAGAGCAAACATCAATTATTCTCACCATTTAACCAACCCCTTTTTCATTTGCTTCCAAAATTTCTTCTGAAGGTTGGGTTTCCATCGACTGAGCTCTATTTTTCCTCTCCTCCAAAAATTCTTTGATATCAAGAAGAGAATTTTTGATTTCTTCCCTGCTTTGAGATTTGATTTTCCTTTTTTTGAGCGAGAAGGCTAAAGAAAAAGAAATTGCAGCAAAAAGCAGAAGATAAGCGTAGTTTTGGGATATTTGTGGTAAACTTATTCTTCCAAAGAAACCAACTGGCATCGTTTTTGCTTCCCGAGTCTCATTTCTCTCAATTATTGTGAAGCCAAACAATTTTTCTTTAGAAACCTCTTCATTGAAAACCTTTATCTTCCCGCTTGAAGTCCCAGCAGAAGCATTAACTGGAATGAAAAATTCTATTTGCAACTTTTTCTCTTCACCAACTTCAAGCTTTTCTATTTTTTCTTGCAATTTGTAGTAATTGCTTGGTATTTCTTCCAAAGAAATACTTAAATTGTAAAGTTCAGCTTGACCTATGTTTATCACACTAAACTCTTGAGTGAAATTCTCCCCTTGATTTACTCTTATAGTATCTGGAAAAACGATTGAGATTTCTTTTCTTTTCACCACACCCAAAGTTAAGGTGGAATTGAAACTTATGTAAGGATGCTTTTCTGCAACTAAAATTAATGAATAATTTCCTTCTTGGTCTGGTGATAAGAATTCTATTGTGAATAAACCATTGCTATCTGAAAAAACCTTTTGTTTGATAGAAGTGTTTTTTACTTGAATGTTTACGCTAGCATTTTTCACAGGATTTCTATACTCATCTACAACCATCCCCCTAACCTTAACCAAATCTTTAAGATAAAAGATTTGTTTATTCAAATTGAAATCAATTGAAAGTTTTCCCAAAGTTCCAATAGCATAGGCAGACAAGCTTGTTGTGTTCACATAGACTGTGTTTCTCATCTTGTCAACGCTTGCAGGAATTTCATTCCATTTACCGTAGCATTCCTTTCTGCCAGAGTTCCAATTTTCACATTTATAAACTTTTAACAAATTTTCATCCAACACATTTCTTTCATCATATTTCATTTCAATCGAAGCTTTGTAATAGTTCAAATCGGTTTCATAAACAAACAAACTAGCAACGTTTAAGCCTTCTAACTCAATTGAGTCAAAATAATAATATTTCACAGGGTCTTCAAAGTTGCTTATTTCGGCTTCATATAAGCGCAAAGTGGAATGTGGAAAAACAAACTCGATATCATAAGTTCCTGGCGATAAGTTTCCTGAATACGATCCTGATGCATCTGTATAAATCCTAAGTTTTTCTACTCCATCAGAGAAAAAGCTAATTCTTGTTGGAATTCCTTTATCATTTTCATCCACAAATTTTCCAGTTATTTGAACAATGTAGTAAATAGTTGAACTACTGGTGTAAGTATAATTCTTATGTGAAAGAAAGGCAGTTAAAGAATACCTATCAGGAGATAAGCTTGGTGCAAGGATAGTGACACTGAAGAAATTAGCAAGAGGAGATATAGCAACAATTGTTGCTTGAGTATTACCAATTTTAATTACAAGATTTTCTGAGGTTAATTGTATTATATTTCCCTTTTCAAAAGCTTGAATTTTTAGATTAATTGTTTCATTTGGCTTCACCCAAGTTTTGTCCACATTTACAATTGAAAACTGTATTGTTTCATTAATTGTAAAGCTTGCGGTTTTTGTGAGATTAACTCTACCATAAAACACAGTTATTTGTAAATTGTGCGTTCCAATTGGGTTTTGAATTTTTGAAGAATTGAAGAAGATTTTCCAACCAACAGACGGGTCATATAACCTTACTTCTGGTTGTTCAATTTCATTGTTATCAACAATTATTTTAAACTTAACATCAGTAGAGTTAATTGGTTCATCGTTCCTTTCAACTAAAATATCAACTTCTACTACATCACCAAGATATATTGTACTTGGATGAATCCCACTAATCTTTACATTCAAGCTTGAAACACTAAATCTGGTTTCATTTTGGGCGATGTTGTTAAATTCGTCCAAGCAACTGATAATTGTCCTGAAAACATTGGGCTGGCCTCCCCAATAAGTCGGATCTATTTTCGTGGTAAATAAACTATTTGTTGGATTGTATGTGAAATTTTCTATGTAAATTGTGCTACCACTTTCTCCAATTAGGGTTGCATTAACTTTCAAACCATTTGTGCAATTCACTTCAATTCCAAGTGCTTCCTCTATCCAAATTTCCGATGATGGTCTGAACTTTATTTCATTAATTGTAGGAGAAGCTAAAGCCGAACTGGAAAAAACCAAAATCCCGAGCAAAAATGTGACTAAAGTTAATTTCTTCATTTTTTCTCACCTTTGGCAACAGTATAAACATTAGCCTTACCAACCTTGTGGAATTCAAGCTTACCCTGATTCTTCATAGCTTCCAAGTAACCAACAAGAACATATCTCTTAATCCCAAGCTCTTTCGCAAGCTCAGAAGTTGACACAATCCTTTTGCTCAGAATTTGGATGATTTTTTCTTCTATACTTTTGTCTACAAGCCCTTTTTCCATATAGTTACAATATTGTTTTATTGATATTTAAATATTACTTTATTATGGTTACTATATTGTTACAATATGAAAAAATCTTAAGAACTTTAATCAAGCCGAGTTGAAAAATAGCTTGAGTTTATCAATGAGGTAGTGAATGAGCCAGATAATTCCAACTTCTTTTCTCATTTCAAAAGTTTTTTCAGTTTTATACTTTCCCCCATCCGAAGCTACGATTAAAGTTAATTTCTCCTCGCTCCAAACAGCTGGATTATAGTTAAGAGCCACGGTTTTTTCTTCATTTTCCTTCAAGAACTTAATTTTCTTCTGTTCAAATATCCAGCTTTGAGGGAAGCCATGAGGTATAACCACAACATCCTTTACATTTCTTCTAGCTTTGATATCGAAAACAACAAAATTATCATAAGTTCTGAAATTTTTTATTTCAAAAATATCTTGCGACAAAAAATAGCTTTCTTTTTTTACAGATAAAATTCTTTCCTCAATTTCATTTCCAAAGTATATCCTTGCTCTCACTGTAATATTGCCTGTGGAATTGTCATACAAATAAACTTCAAAATTTTTTCTATCTCCTGGCATCAAAATTTTTTCTCCACTCCATGCAGTGAAAGCGATTTTAGAATTGTTAATGATATCAACTCTCACCCTTGCTCTATAAGCTATGCTGCCAGTGTTGTAAAATTCAAGATAGAATGCAATCAAATCCTTAGATGAATCACAGGAAAAAGAGCTTATTTTTCCTTCAAGATTTCTGGAGACGTCAACTTCAATTATAGCTGCCCTCGATAGAGAAAAGAAAAATAAGAGGGAAAAAAGCAGAAAGATTACAATTCCCCTACTTCCAGAAGTAATACAAGAAATCATATCTTGGCCTCTGCACAACAACATCTATTTCACCAGAATAATTACCAATTTCTGCTTTCTCAGCATAAAATTTAACCTCTATCATGGCATTTTCATTTGGCTTGAGGATAAAATTGTTTTTTGTGAAATTGACGAAAGGTGAAATATTGCCATAAACTCTAACCATGATTTTAGCATCTTTTTCTTTCAGATTTGTTAAATCAACAAATCTAGTAACAAAATTTTTGCCAGCAGGAACAATCCCAAAATTTAAGTTCCAAGGATCAACCACAACACCTAAAGTTAGCTTTTCATGATTTGGTTGAGCAGGAAGAACTTGTGCTGAAGTTGGATATCTTGTTATTTCGTATGTGAAGAAGAGATCATAATATTTCTCAAAAGTTCTGTTTTCAACTAAACCTTTTGGCTGATAGGGAAGATTGGTTAACAAGGTGAATAAAATTAAAAAAATTGAAATAAATAACGGTAACCAAATCTTCTTCCTCATTTATACCACTTGTATATCAAGACTGCTATCAACACTATTAAAATAATTATCACTATCCATAAAGGAAATTCTACAGGCTTTTCTATTATAGGCGGAGCAGCTTTTATCACTAAAGTTGAATTTTTTGATGCTGAGCCTGTAGTATAACTCACTGTCGTGGCAATCAAGAACTCTCCAGATGAGATTTTGCTTGAAGGTAGAAATGTTTTTAAAATTGCAACTTCACCAGGTTTAACAAATTGAATCGGTGAGGTTAGATTTTCTATTAACTCACCATCTTTAAAAACGCCTTGAAAGGCTTTTGCGGAAATTGTGACTGTACCGCTATTTTTGAAATATGTGTTTATTTCAAGCCTGTCGCCAAGATGTTTTCCTGGGGTTACATCAAGGATTACACCCTCCCTTCTAATCTCTCCTGGCAAATTGAACAAAATGGTAACAGAAGTTATAGCTACAACTCTTGCCCCAGCTTGGCCGAGTGTTTCAGACGGAACATAGGGGGAAGGTTTTATCTTAAGCAAATGGTATCCAGGCTCTGCTTCTCTTGGCACATTCAACAGAAAACTAATTTCTCTCCATCCCCTTATTTCCCCTCCTCTAGTTTTTAAAGTCTCGTTAGCTGGTTTAAGCTCTATAGGGTTTGATAAAAATTCTACCCAACTTGTTACTTCCTCTTCCGAATAATTAAAGAGAAGCTGGTTATATTGATCCCTGGAAAAGAAGTCTAGATTACCATTCTCAGGTTCAAGATAAACCAATAAAGGCTCGGACGAAGGAGTAACTAGGAAAAATTTTACCAACTTTGTAGAACCGGCCTCTATTTCACCCAAATCTAAAATATTAGGAGAAACACCAACAGTAAATTCTACAGCCAGGGCCTGAGGAATCGAAAACAACAAAATTACAAACACCATGACCAAGCCAAATCGCATATTTAAACTATTTATTTAAAATTAAAATAAGTGTTTATGGAAGAAAAAAGACCGTTGAAAGCGAAGAATTTGAAGATTATAGATCACTTAGGTACTTACTATGCTACTTTTGATGGAAGTAAAATGTGGAAGATAGAAAAATGGCTTGTTAAACTTATAATGATGTGTGATGGGAAAAAAACTTTTGATCAAATAGCAGAGGAAGTGGCAAAGTTGGCCAATATTTCAACAGAAGAGGCAAAAGTAGGTTTGGCTCCAGTTCTAGAGGAATTGGAAAAGGAAGGATTCATAATTTACATTTAATCTTTTTTCAGTTTGAAGAGCCTGTAGGCTCCAATCTTCCTTTCAGTGATTTTTCCTTCCCCAAGAAGCTCATGAACATAAATTGTAGCTTTAAATCTATTCATCTTAGCGAGCCTTGAAATATCTTGAATTGTTAAACCCCTTGGTTCTTTTTTAAGAATTTCAAGAATTTTTTGCTTAAAATCTTCCATATTTAATATTTTTGTTTAAGGGTATTTATTAACTTAGCATTTAAAATTAATGTTGCTTTAGCTTTTATCATCAATTTTTCTTCTTTAAATAAATACCAATCGAAAAATCATTTGAAACATTAGATTTAAATAATAGTATTAACAAAAATATTAAATATGAAGGTTTACAGTAATGTTAAAATCAAAAGTTGCGAGAAGCTAATTCTTCTAGTGATTATCAGCTTTCTCCTCTTTCCCCCATTAACATTAGCGGTAGAAGATACAGTTACTGTTAGCGTAAGTGTTGCAGCTGTCGCACAAATCTCGGTAATACCCGAGAGCTTATCTTGGTCTAATATTAATCCAGGGAGTGCTGGAACAGCACAATATCTAAACATAATAAACACAGGCTCTGTAAATGTGACCAATATCTATGCTTATGTAGACACATTAACGGACGAAGCTGAAAGGCCTTACGGAAAAGATGACCCAACAAAATATGCAGCTGGTGGGGTTATAGTCTTCAAAAATGAGACTGATTCTACTTACTTCTTTGCAGGCAGAATAGAGTGGAACTGGACAGAAGATGTGGGAAATAAAGATCTTTCAAATATAAACTCTCCGGTAGCATGGGGTTTCTTCAAGAACACAAGTTTTGAATATTTTTGGGCTTTAGGTAACGGTACAAATGGCTATTGCAACAATACCGGAGCACAATTTGCAATAGAAGATGATGTTGACAATGGTACTGTAGAAACAAGAACCCCAACAACAAGTAACATACAACTTGATAGTGGAGATGTCAATTGGGGTTACTTCAGTGTAAATCGAGCTACTGCTCCGCTCTACGGAAGCTGTGTTGCCGCCTACTATGACTGCACAAAAATTTACATTTACAAATACGATAAAAGAAGTGGTTTTACTTCTTGTGCAAACTCTAGATACATACAAGCACCAAACTTAGTGCCAGGTGAAACTCACACACTAACACTAAGAGTTTACGTACCATATGGAATTCCGGATGGTAGTCTCAGTACAGCAACCTTCACAGTATACGCATCTGGCTAGAACCAGACTACTTTATTTTTTCTTTTATTTTTTCTAGAATTTCCTTTTCTTTTACCACTTCCAAATACTTATCTTTCAGATAGAAGAGCCTGTAGGCTCCAATCTTCCTTTCAGTGATTTTTCCTTCCCCAAGAAGCTCATGAACATAAATTGTAGTAGTAATTCTACTCATTCCAGTAAGCTTGGAAATTTCCTGGATGGTCAAACCATCCGGGTTTGCCTTCAAAACATTAAGTATGGCCTCTTTTTTATCTTTTTTCACATTATTATATTGTTTTTCTTTTAAATTAATATTTAATACTAATGTTTAAATGCTATGATTAACAATAATATATAGGAGAGAATGAATGAAAAAGCCTTGTGCTTATCCCTATTGATAACTTTTCTAGCATTTTTAACAAACGTTAGAGCGGAAAACGTGAATGATACAGCAACAATAAATGTTAGTGTAAAAACTGTTGCCCAAATATCTGTAGTACCAAGTGTCCTTTCATGGACAAACGTGCAGCCCGGTCAGACAGGTGGTACCAAGCTTTTAGACATCATTAACATCGGCTCTTTGAATGTCACTCAGATCTATGCTTATGTAGACACTTTAACAGACGAAACTAAAAGACCTTATGGTTCGAGCAATGCAACAGAGTATGCAGCAGGTGGAGTAATAGTCCTTAAGAACGAGACATATAACAAATTCTTCTTTGCAGGCAGAATAGAGTGGAACTGGACAGAAGAAATATCAAACCTACAAAAAAATAATGTGAATTCTCCGGTAGCATGGGGTTTCTTCAAGAACACAAGTTTTGAGTATATATGGCTTCTCGGTAACGGTACAAATGGCTATTGCAACAATACCGGAGCACAATTTGCAATAGAAGATGATGTTGACAATGGTACTGTAGAAACAAGAACCCCAACAACAAGTAACATACAACTTGATAGTGGAGATGTCAATTGGGGTTACTTCAGTGTAAATCGAGCTACTGCTCCGCTCTACGGAAGCTGTGTTGCCGCCTACTATGACTGCACAAAAATTTACATTTACAAATACGATAAAAGAAGTGGTTTTACTTCTTGTGCAAACTCTAGATACATACAAGAGTATAGTCTTCCTCCTGGCAATATTCACACTTTAACCTTGAATGTTTACGCTCCCTATGGGATTCCAAGTGGCAACCTCAATGTTGCAACTCTAACTGTCTACGCATCTGGATAATAGTCAGCTATTTTAAGCTCAAAATTTTCTTCTCTATTCTCTCTATCTTCTTCTCTATTCCTTTTTTCATCTCAACGTAAGCACTATGACTTATTATTTTTTCCCTCCTCTCTTTCTCCAAAATTTCAAGCATTCTTGCCAATTTTTCCCTCTCCTTTATCAACTCTTCTTTGCTTTCCCTTCCCTTTTTAGCCAAATTCACAACTCTCTCAAGTTGAATCAGCCAGGGTCTTACGATGTTTGGTCTTCTCCTATAGATGAAATACAAGCTAAAAATCAAAACAGGAAGCAAAATTGGTAGTATGAGCCACCAAGGAATAACTGCCTTGGCCTTCAAAACCTCAAGCTTACTAAGCACTTCCCTAGCTCTTAAAATCAAATCTCTAGCAGTGTTTATATTTTTTAGCGCTTCTTCAAAATTTTCATTTTCAATATTTTCCTTTGCAAGCTTCATTTGTGTTTTTATCCCATCTATCAGCAAAAGAATGGCAGAGACGTCTTTTCCCTCTTTTTCTGCAACTTTAGTATCAATTATAAGCTCTTGCAGTTCTTCTTCTATCTTACTCATTTCTTGGGCCAGAAGCTCTTTCATTGATTGAAAGATTGTTAGAGTTATTTTTCTTTGGTCACTGACGACACCAGAAGTTGCTACTAATGTGGCATGATATTCGCCAGGATTAATATTTCTGGGGATGTAGAATGTTATTAAGAAGGGTGTTGATTTTCCCCTTTCAAGTTGCTTGTAATTTTCAGGAGTCACATTGAACCAACTTGTTGGTATCCCAAGCAAGAATAGGCTTACATTTTCCAAATCAATTTGACCATTGTTCTCAATAATAACAGTTTCAATTCTAGAAAAACCTCTTGTCAAGCTTATGTTACTATTGTAGCGGGAGATGAAAATACTTGCAATTATTTTTTCAGTTGGGGTTGGGATGGGAATTGCACCTGTTAGATAAGGATAACTTACATGAACTGGTGATGGTGGAGTAATGTTTAAAGTTCTTGCAATAACAGTAAAGCTTGCATTTGCCAAGATTGGTGGTTGGACTGTATCATAAGTAACTTTCACATTTAAAAAGTAATTTCCCAAAGGCTGATTTGAATAAATATAAGCACTTCTTGTAAAACTTTGATTTGTCAAGGCTGGAGTGTAAACAGCTTCTGATGTGGTGTAGTAAGTTGTATTTTGAGAAGAAACCCAATACTGAATAAAAACATCTTGAGAAACTTCTCCTTTGTTTTCTATCACAAGAATAAAATCTAAGTAGCTTCCTTGCTCAACTTCATTTTCAAGAAGAGTTATCCTCACATCATATGGACCGCCATGAGCAACTCTAAAAGCTTTGAGCTTCATGGTTTGGAATTCATTTTGACTCAAATTTAAAACAGCTAAAAACATTCCACTTGGAGTGTTAACAGGCATGGCATACTGATAAATGTAGAAGCCTGTTGCTTGCTTGGTCATTTGAGATAAATTGGCAGTGAAGTATAGATTGCCAGCAGGATCATAAACTGTTAGGTTCATGGATGTAGGATCAACAGATTTACCTTCACCATTATAAACCAAAATCCCAAACTTCATTATATTTTCAGGATACCATACAATAGCAGTCTCTATATCAGCAAATAGACCGGTAACAGTAACCGTTCTTGATAGAACTTGGAAAGTTTGATTGACTTGTTTTTCAACAATCTTGTTAGCAACCTTATCAAAAAATTTTGAATTAGAGATAAGGGTATAATTTCCCAAGGGAGCATCTGATGGAATAGAAAAAGTTGGCATTGGAGTTATGGTACCATCAGAATTTGTTTGGAAGTTTGGAGAAAGGTAAGTGATATTTCTTTGGGAATCAATTATGCTGAAGTTTACAGTAGAGTTTTCGATTGGGTTGTTTGTGAAATCTCTAACACTGTAATAAACAGAGCCTGTATCTCCCTGATAATATTTATCAGAAAGTGTGGACACCAAGATGTTGAGCTTTATGTAAACCGAAAAAGAAGAATTAGAATTTCCTTCATTACCTATGTTATCTCTTGCATAAACAGTTATATTGTAAATTCCTCTTTCAAGAGTGCTTCCGCTTATACCATTGGGATAGGTTATCTCCCACCTTGTTAAGTTCCCGCTTGTTTCCAAGAGAAACATGTCAAAAGAGTCGATAATACCATCTGGTCTAGTTATATTGACTTTTGTCCAAACAATTCCACTTCCTGACCTATCCGTGACATTTGCAGAAATCAAAACACTCATGTTTTGCTCCGTTTCATTTGGAGTTACAGAAATGTTTATCACAGGTGGGATATAAGGAACTAAGGAAACTACGACAGTTTTATTGTCAGGATTTGCATCTATTTGTACAGCATCTACAACAAAAGTTGAATTATAAGTTCCAGGTGGCACATCAGTAACATTGTAAGTTATTTTGAATGCATGCCAACTCAGTCTATCCACTTCAAAGCTGGTTTCATTGACTTTTGTATAGTTGCCTTCTTCCGGCTGAACAATAAAACCTATTTTTACATTTCCTTTATTTGTTACATTAACCTCACAAACCACACCTTCAGGTTGTTGTGTTGATCGTTCACAATATTCTGGTTGTAGGTCCCATGTCCTGTTTTCAGGAACACGAACTTCAAGAATAAAAGTATCAAAACCATCATTGCTAGCAGAAACATTCACAATTCCCTCATAAGTTCCGTTTGGATAATTTAATGGTACAGTGACATTAACCATAATAGATTGGTTTGAGTTTTCAGGAAGAATTAAGATACTTTCTGGTATAAACTTAACCACAAAATTCTCACAAACTTCACCAGAAACACAAGAGAATGTAATACCTTCTAAAGCATCATTTCCTATCGACAAAATGGTGAAATTTCCTACTATTTCTTCAGCACCATCGTGAACTATACCAGAAATTTCGTCTTCACTTACACTTATCAAAGGATTTGAAGTTACAGCTACTGTTATAGAAGTTTTATTTGTTCCCATGGAATTGTCTGACTGGGTCCAGTTTATTGAAATATTTACTAAATAATTTCCTGGTGACGTGGCTCCAGGAATTGTTACATTGAACTCTTTCTGGCAACTAGCATCTTTTATAAGATTTCCACATTCTTCTAAGCTTGGCATTACAAGCCAACCAAGAGGAGGAGAAACACTTATATTTACAAATCTTGCACTTCCATTTCCTATATTTGTTGCATTAATCTCGAAATAAAAAGTTTCATTATCCTCTTTCGTTATTTTGCTTGCAGTGTAGCTTGATATGTTTGATACTATGGAAACATTGGTCTTTGGTGGAACACGAACTTCAAGAATAAAAGTATCAAAACCATCATTGCTAGCAGAAACATTCACAATTCCCTCATAAGTTCCAGGTGTAAAGCCTAAGGGTATTGTAACATTTATTGAGACATTTTCATTTGCTCCCACGGGTATGCTAGATATACTTTCTGGTATAAACTTAACCACAAAATTCTCACAAACTTCACCAGAAACGCAAGAGAATGTAATACCTTCTAAAGCATCATTTCCTATCGACAAAATTGTGAAATTTCCTACTATGCTCCAAATTCCATCTCCACATTCAGAAGAAACCCTTTCTTGCTTAACATCTACTTTTGGGTTTGATTCAACTGTTACTCTTACATCAGTTTTGTTTGACGAGATTGTTTGGTCAGGATTCTTCCAACTCGCACTTATATTTATGTAATAATCTCCTGGTAAGGTACCATTTGGGACAGTTATGTTGAATCCCTTCAAACAATAGCTATTCTTTTCCACATCTCCACACTGCTCTAAAGTTATATTCGCATACCATCCACTCAAAAGTTCCAGAGTTATGTTTGTGGAATAGGATGTGGCATTTCCGATGTTGCTCATGTTCGCTTCTATCACAAAGCTGTCATTTTCATACAAACTTACATGAGAGACGATTGGATTTTGAGGTTGAACAGCTATAATCATGCTTGTGTTTGCGGGTTCTGCTGTGAATGTATATGTACCACTTCCGAAATTTCCATTTTTAGTTGCATTGCATTCCAAGATATATTCTCCCTCTTGGGCGGGAGCAGTAAAATTAACTGAATAAGTTCCATTGTTGTAATCTGTCTTATTTATCACTTCATTTGAATCGAAACTACAGTTTATAGTTGCTCCGGCAATCCAAGAGTCTTGCCTGTAATTTTTTAGGTATATGTTTGCGATCACGATTGAGCCGACCATAGGTTTTTTATTTGTGACAACAACACTAACATTTAACACATTTGTAACATTGAAAGCAAGGACTGTTGAGTTCAAGAATTCAAAATTTTCTGTGAAAGTTGTGAAATTAATCGTCCATGTACCAATAGTTGCATAATTAGGTAGATAGAAAAGATTTGTGAATACCATGTCTCCTTCTTCTAAATCACCATGAGTCCCATCATCGTACAAAATTATAGTTTGATCATCTTCTGGTGAGGGTGTACCCATGTCTAAGGTCGCATTCATGTATTTTATCAAATGGTAAGGATCACCAAGAGAAATATTTCCAAGTATTAAAACAGTTTCATTTCTGTTGTAGATTGTAGCATTTGTAGATGGGGATATTGTGACATACCAAGCTTCAGGCAAATATTCTACAATATTGACAGGATTGACAAACCTGTCTTTTATTGCTAAAAATTCTGAGACAGCATCACTTCCACCCCAAGCAGCAAAATATATCAAAGAGTCTTGTTTGATGTAAGAGCCAGAAGGTATAGTTTCTGTGTCAAGCTGGATTCCTATTCTTCCATAACTTGTGCTGTTTGTTGAAAAATACTTAGAAGTTCCCTCTTCTAAAAGGTTGATTATACCAACTATCTCTCCACCATATCCCGAGCCCCACACCCAAGAATATGGATCAGAAGAATTGAAGTCTAGAGTGTATATAGAGCCTGAAGAGAGTGTTCTGTCGAGGTCAAAAGCTAAAGCTCCTGCTGGTGTAGATCTTCTTTCTATAGCAAAATCTGCTATGTTTTCAATTTTTTGTACTATTTTTATGAAAGTTCCATATTCTTGAGCTCCTACCTTATTGTAAATATGATATTTCTTAATCACTCTAGCTTCACCAGTTTTTTCTTCAGGATCCCCAAAAACTACCTCATCTCCAACTTGTTTGATAGTTAGTCTTATTGGTCCTTCAAAAAAACTCACGCTGTTTCTTAAATCAAAAGTTAAGTTAGTTGTACCATTAGAGTATTCAAGATATTCAGCAGTTCTACTTGAAGGACTTGCTGTTATAACAACAGTACCACCCATATCTTCTACATGATAAATTCCAGAAGTGTTCTCTCCTCTATTTGTGTCAAAATAGAATTTAAGTATAGTGTTGTTAACATTAACAATTCGACCATCCCAACTATATCTCAAACCTATTGGATAATTTGGAGGAGATTTGAGTCCATTTTCTTGAGTATCATAGTAAACAAAATATATCCTTTTAGAGTTGGCCTGTGTAGTCCCATTCATAAGGAAAACTAATGTTCCTACTGCATTGGAAGAAGCGTCAAAGTTTTCGTCTTTTTCAAACTGACTTGGTATTTCATATAGAATTGAACCAGAAGGGCTGTATTCTATCACTCTTATAGAATTTTCATCAAAAGTGCCAGAAGGCAATAACTCGGTAAAATTTATATGATACTCTATCGGCCAATCAACTCTGTTGTATGTAGTGGAATTCACTTCTAACCTAAGCCTGTATCTCCAAGATACATTCCACCACTCAAATTCGCCGGCAGGTGGACCAAAACCTACAAAAAAGCCAGTAAGCCTTGTTCTTAAGATGTAGATTATCAATAAAGAAATAAGTACAAAAAATAACCAACCTGCAAATTTTTTCATAATAATAATTTGGTGAAGATTTAATTAATTGTAACAGAAATTAGAATTATGAAAAAAGTCAAAAAATATATAATCCTTCCCCTGCTTTTTGTCACCCTTTTCAACCTTCTTATTTGTTCTTCCACTTTGTTAATGCATGAGATGGGTCATTTTTTTCTGGGCATGGGTATGGGGTGCAAGGGAATAAAGTTAGTTCTTCTTGATTCCGAACTCGGAACTTATACCGAGATGAATTGTCCAAAAGAACATTCAATCTTTTTTCCAGTAGCAGGGGCATTTGTTTTAGTTTTACCTTTCCTTTTTCTCTTCTTACTCTTTAAGGATTTCTTGGAGAAAAATTTATTCTGGATAGGAGTGGGTTTTAATTTCACGATAGCTATGGTGGATTTCCCATTTACAATCCTTCAATTTTTGAGTTTTTTCTTTGGCTTATGCTTAATTATTTATGGTGAGATATTATTAATTGACAAGCTACTATCTATCATGAAGTGATGAAATGTTGCTTCCAGAAAGCTTCCCAATATTTCACTCTCTCCCTTTAGTTTTAGCAGCCTCTATTACAATTTTCTTCTGGAGATTTTATGTGTTCAGAGAGAAATTGATAAAGGAATTCAAATCCTTACCCTCTATAGTTGTTTTAGGTATGAAAGGAAGTGGAAAAACTTCTTTCATAAACATGGTAACGAAATCTTATCCTTCACTTCATCCGTTCCAAAATTTGAATGTTGCCACAACAACTCTTGGTGATCAAAAATTTCAATTCATAGAACTTCCACATCTTGTTGATGGACAGCCAAATATTTTACAAGAATTGAAAAAAATGAATTTAAAATATTTTATTTATCTTTTTGATGTCTCTGAAAATTCCGAACCTATAGAGAATCAATTGAAGAATTTTGAAAATATTAGAAAATTTTTTGACGGATATCCATTTCTTCTTGTAGCAAATAAAGTAGATGTGGCTAAGAAAGAAAAATTGGAGAGACTAGAAGGTAGATTTAAAAATATTTATAAAATTTCTTCTCTAGGTAAAGGTTTGGCCGATTCGAATAAATCTATGTTTATGAAAGAGTTGGAAGATTTGTCTAGCTTAATACACGATCTTTCTCACGAGATTTTGATAGAAAAAGAAGAAGCCAAAAGTTTAACCCAATCTTAAAATTTTCCTTAATTTATCCCAAAATGTTTCCTTAGGATAGGCTTCTCCAATTATGTAAGCTGCTAAAGATTTAAAGGCAAGACTTGAGGGTGAGTTTGGATATAGTAAAACAACTGGAGTCATTTTTTTAATACTTTCAGGTATCTTTTTATCATAGGGTATGGTGGAAATCACTTTCACTTCACACAACTCTTCCACATCAGAAATTTTTAATTCATGTTTTCCTTTGGTAACTTTGTTAATCACTATTCCAAGAACAGGTATATTTAGTGTATTTGAAATTTTTATAGCCTTTATAGCAGCTACAATAGAAGTCATTTCTGGATTTGTGACAACCAAAACACCATCGCTTGCTTGAATGGTAGATAAGACTTCTCTACCTATGCCTGCAGCCCCATCAATAAAAATAACATCATAAGACTCTTTCACCCCTCTCAATATTTCTTTCAATTTTTCTACATCAGGGTATCTTGTGCGCAAAGATAAGCTAGCAGGTGCAATGTGTAAGCCGCATGGATGGATGTATATTGCTTGATTAAAAATTAAATTTCCATCTAAAACATCATCTATAGTTTTCTCTTGTGAAAGCATGCCTAGATGAATTCCAAGGGTTGGTGTAGTTATATTTCCATCTACCACAAGAACTTTTTTTCCAAACTCTTTAACCAAAACAGCTCCAAGATTAGAGACGACAGTAGTTTTTCCCACACCACCTTTAGCGCTTATAACCCCAATAATCACTTTACCCTCTCCTTAATCTTTTTAAGAACTTCGGCCATTTCTTCCCTTCCCTCATCACTTTCTTCTGTCTGTATTTCTTCTTCTTTTAAAAGCCGTTTTTCCTCTTCTAAACTTAGCTCTTCTTCTCGGATCTCTTCTCTTTCTTCAGTTTCTACAACTTCTTCCTCTTTTGGAATTTCCCCCTTTTCTATCAACTTTGCAATTTTTTCCCATTCCTTTTTCAACTTGTTTTCAATTTCCGAAAGTTTACTTAGATTTTTTCTCTTCACTTCCTCATATTCTCCAATGCTTATTTTGCCCGTTTTTAATTGCTCTTCCAAAGAGTCTAAGAAAAGCAAAATATCTTCTCTTTCTTTTCTCAGAGCAGTTATCGGTTCAGGCAATTTTATTTGAGCAACTGGCAAAACTTTATTGATTTCTTCAATTTGTTTTTGTAGCACCAGAATATCGCTTTTGACCATTTCTAAATCTCTTCTAGTTAAAAAAGTTTCAAGTTTTGAATTTATTCCATCAACAGATTTTATTAACTCTTTTACCACTTCATCCAAATTTTCTTGCCTTGCTTTATAAATCACAAAATCTTCCAAACTTTTATTCAACTCAATGAAGATTTTCTCTGTTTTAAGGGCAAGCCTTTCCGTATACTTAAGAGCTTCCTTCATTTCTTTAATTTTCTTTTGTATATCTTTGTTCAAGTTAATCAAATTTTCTATTCCACCAATACTCTTCAAAATTTTATGAACTTCATTGATCTTGTTTGACAAATCTTCTGACTTTCTATCAAATTTTTCAATAAGCATTTGTTGCTTTTCTAGAGTTGTGTTCAACTCCCTAAACTTTTTTTCAATTTCTCTTGGCCTTATTTCGGATACTTCATCTTCTATCTTCTCTAGTTTTAATATCGTCTCCCTTAAAGAGCCTTCTGTTTGAAATATCATCGACCTCAACTCACCTATGCTTTCAGAGATATTGTGTATGGTTTCATCTGTAGCATGTTTTGCTTCTCTTATAGCATCAATCATCGCTTTCAATTTTTCTATCTCAATTAATGGCATACTTTCTGGTTTTTCAGGTATTTCTTCTTCTACTTCAGTTTCAGTTGCAGTTACTCCCGATTCTTCAGCTACTTGCCGTGCCAACCTTTCTATAACTTCTGGTGTCATCTCTTCAATTTCTCCAACTTCAAGCTCTCCTCTTTCAGGTTTTTCAACTTCCTCTAATTTTACCTTTGGTTTAGCTTCTTTCTCTCCTAATAGCTTTTTTAAAAAACCACCCTTTGGTTTTTCTTCTTCTTTGAGTCCCAACTTCTCTTCTAATTCTTTCAATCTTTCTGAATATTTCTTCCTTAGTTCCTGATAATTTTTTTCTGAGATGCTTGCTTTCCTATACTCATCTTCTAAATGAGATATCAAAGACTTTATATCAGCAATCTCTTTTAACAATTCTTCCTTCTTAATTTTTTCAGGCATTTACTTACCTTTTTCAAATTTTTCAATTCTTTTTTCTATAGATTCTAAGTAAGTTTCGGCCATCTTGAAGGCTGCTGTTTTAATCTTATCTTTAGCGATGTTCAACTCTATTTCTAAATCGTAAGTGTCTACACCTTTTCCCTTCAATTTCTCTATTTTCCCTCCAATTTCTTCAATTTTCTTATTTAGTTTCACATATTGATTAATTTCTTCATCAGTTAAAGCAAATGGAGAGTGTAGCAAGGGCCTAAAGCTGATGAACCAAGGTCTTCCATGGTTGTACTCAGGATTCTGGAATAGTGCAGTACCAATTGTAAGCCTTGTAACTTTGGAAGCATACTCAGCACCATACTTCGATTTCACCCTTCCTATATCTCCTTCATATTTTGTTCTCAACTGAATTTCGTTTGCTATGTTTGCTCTAATTGCACCCTTGAAATCTAACAAAACTTGTGATATCACAAAAACACCAATTCCCCATTTTCTGAATTCTCTACACGCCCTTTCAATTGCAACATATCCTCCCTTACCTCCATACTTTGGAAGCAATCTGTGAACCTCATCCCACACCATCAAGAGCTTTATCTCTTTAGATTCTGGTGGCCTCATGTCAAACACAGCCTGTACACTTCTTCTAACAAAGGCGTCTAACTGCTCAGGCTTGAGCTTGTTCATCACAAAGACCGTAATTTCACCTGGATTCATGTATTTCTTCAAATCTATTTCCATGTTAGGATCTTCCACAAGCACTATATTTGTTTTGAAGCTCGTTGCATCCGTTGGTTTAAGCCCGAACTTTGGATACAAATCTAACATGGGTTTAAGTTTACATGGCTTCATGAATCCTGTCCACTGTGCAGTTGGATCAAATACTATAACTGGGACTTTTCTCTTAAGCAATTCTTCAGCACATATCATGGCGGAGACAGACTTACCTGAACCAGTACCACCGGCCGCTATAGAGTGCATTATCAACTGAGAAATATCTATATAGGCTTTAATATCTGTTTCCGCAATTTTTCCAACCTCTATAGAGTTTGGTCCAGCTTTAGGCAAGGCCTTGAAATCGATGGGTGCAATATACCTTGCTTTTGCAAGCTTTGCTGCTCGGTAAGCTGCATACCATCTACCTCCTATTATTACAGAGGGCACTCCCAAGAACAATACAATATAAGTTAGTGGATTAAGGAGGACTGCTCTTAATATTACAAGAGGTACAGGCAATTCACTAACATCAAAACTATCAGCAGAGGAAGCATATTTCCTTCCATACCAATAACTTGCGTTGACTTCAATTATATACCTTTCTTGTGGTACATCTTCTGGAATTTGAATTTCTCTCCTATAAGTCAAAATATTTTCTACAGCTAAAGTTTCTTTACTTGTTGTAATGATTTTTGTTGGATCTGATATTGGTTTGATATTGTAAGTTACTGTTATATCTTCAATTTTTGAAGTTTGACCCATGTTTATGAGTGAGACCTCAAAGACAAGATTTTCACCAGGAGCTACAGTTTTTGATAACACTTTAACTTTAACGTCAAGCAAAGGCTCTACAACTGCCTGAACTTTTATTGTTATAGGAGTTCTGTGAGTAGAGTTACCAATTGTGACAACTATCTCACCAGGATAAATTCCAGGAGCAGTTGTTGGTGATGCATAAGCTTTTATGTTAACAACTTCTGTTGATTTTGCTAACACTCTCAATACAGGTCTTTGTACAGTTAACAAAGCAAAAGCAGGTCCTTCTACGGTAACAGTAGCACCTACACTATTATCTAAATTGTTTGTTATATCTATAGAAAAGACTTTCTCTTCTCCTGGGAATAACACAGTTTCAAGCAGAGTTGATTTTATCTCAAACGGCACAGGAGTAGGCACGCTTGGTATGGTGGGTGCAGGTCCAATCCCAGGACCTGGTGGAGCAGCTGCAACAGGCGGGGCAGCTGCAGGTGCAGATGGTACTGAAGGACAATCCATCGGGCAATTATTAGTGTTCTCTCCTAATGTAGTTTCGCATTCATTATTTCCACAAATGAATTCTGCCAAAATATAAACTCCCTTACCAGGAATTCTTGCCGTTGCTGTAAGAGTCGTTAAATTCACCGAATTATCAGAATTGTCTCCAGCAAGATTGCTTACTCTTGTCCATAAAGTGTTTTGTGAGTGGCTAACTTTAGGTGTCCAGTTTCCTTGGTATTTGTAGATTCCTAAATGATTTGGATCAAAAATTCTGACTCCACAACCTTCATTGACACAATCAGAGAATTCTATGGTGAGAGTGATGTTTGATGCATTTAATACAGTATCAAAGTAAATTCCTTTGAGCGCACTGCTAGTTGTTCTCGTGTTTGATATTTTTCCAAGAATTACAGGATTGAAAAAGTTTGTGAGAATTGTAAGGTTGTAGAAATTAATGGAGTTTTTGAAACCTTCATCTTTTGTTGCTATAACAAGATCATAAGATTTCAGGTCAATTGTCTCATTGTAATAGCCTGTTGAAGCATTTGAAGTGAAATTAAATCTTAAATTGGTTGTGTTGACGTCATAGAACAAGAAGTTGAGTAAGAGTGGTGACTCTTCTATTTCTTCTACATTCTTAGCGTAGCCAGAGAAGAATGCAGTTGGATAAATTTCAAATGTTTTGCTTCTTTCAGCACAATTCTCACTTAAATCACAAGCCTTTACTGAGAGAGTGTATATACCAATTAAGGAAGTATTGGTGAAGTTTGTAGCATAAGTGTAATTATTATCAAATCTACCCATAAACTGTAGGTCAATTTCTTCAATTGAGCCATCCGGATACTTCACCCAGAATGAAACATTTTTAAGACCGCCATCTTCCGTTACATTTACTTTTATTGGTACACTTGTGTTTGCAGCTATTCTTATTGGCATGTAAACATCTATTTCAGGCTTTACTTCATCTTTATAAACAATAGAGTCTTCTGAAAAACTAGACCTTACCCTACCTTCAAATAAAGTGTAGTTTGCAGTGATGTTGAGGTTGTAAATCCTAGCCAAACTTAAGCTTGGGGCGTAAAATCTAACATACCAGAGAGAATCTGAACTGTTGAATTGAGAAGAGTTAATGTTCGCTTGTAGGGATGTTGAAGAATTATAAACTGCAACATCAAAACTCATACCAACTGTTACTGGAGTTGAATTTGATGTCACATTAACTTTAGCCAGCAACAAATCTCCTGGATTGACATTCAAAATCGGGCTATCTTTATTTGGAGTTATTACAGAAACCTTGTAGTTGTAGACATAAAGTTCAGCGTAAGTTGATATCTCTCTAACTGAAGCGTTCTCAGCCAAATCACCAATTATTTGACTTGTTATAAAGCCTGTGAAGTTTGAGTCTCTCTCAACATCTGGAGAAGAATAGTTCACCCCTATATATTTAACTTCCCTATATCCTAGTGTAAACTGTGTTGCATTAAGTAACAACTTATCAGCAATAGTTCCATTAACACTCATGTTCATTGGGATTGGTGTATTACCTGTGTTGATTATAGTTATTACACCAAAAGTTCCAGATTCATTTCCGAAAACTTTCTTCTTCAACACAGGGGGAGTTTGCATCCAGGAGATGTTCATAGGTACTCTAACTTCTATCAAAAGTTCTGCGTATTCTTCATCATAATTTATTCTCACAATACCTAAGTGAGTACCTGAAAGATAGTTTGGTGGAACTGTTACAGTTATATTTATGTTAGCAGTTTCCCCTACACCCAAGGAGTTTATGTTATCTGGACTAAATGATACTGTGAAATTAGAGCAAACTTCACCAGAATAGCAAGCAAAGGTTATATTGGTAGCATTAACATTCCCAGCCGACTTTATTGTGAACTTTTTAGTACTAGCAGTACCAGCTTCTATTAACATTGTTAGCTTTTCTTCTAAAGCATGAACAAATTGATTTTCAGTTACATTTATTTCAAGTGTTAAATTGTTTCTGCCGAGCGTGTTATTCAAATTGGTCCAATTTACAGTTAGGTTAGCATGATATAAACCAGGCACAGTGTTTGCAGCTATTGTTATAGTTGTTACATTGCTCTTGGAAGACCACTTGGATATTAAACCATAATATAGCAATTGTGGGTCTGAGCTCACATTTTCAGAACCTTCTATACTCAAGTTAACATCTTTGGCTCTTGAGCCACCAGTGTTGTTTAAGGTTACATTTATCGAGAATGTTTGGGGAGAATAAATGGTTATGTTGTTTGCAATTATTTTTGTTACATTTGGCAAGATTTCGAGGAAGGTAGTTTCCGAACCTTCTATTTCATATTCTTGAGTGCAACCTGTTAAGTTTCGAACATCCCTTGCACAAATCTTTACTTTATGGATTCCAACCTTCAAACTCGAATAAGTTGTATTGTAAGTTGAGTCAAAGACATTCATAGGCTGAATTACAATTGAGCCATCTGGTTGAGTGACATTTATCCAGCTATCATTCACACCAAAATTGTCAGTTATCTTTGCTTGAATTGTTACATTTTCAAAACCAATTTCAAAAACAGTTGGATAAATCAAAACATCTGTTATTGTTGGTGGAACATCAGTAACGTTCAATATAACATTAGTGGATTGCTGGCTCGGAGTTGCTGTTGAATTCTTTATTACAATTCTCACACAATACAAGCCTTCTGGTTGACTTGACGGCACATTGTACGTCACATTTATAAGCCTGTAAGAAGTTCTTTCAACATCAAATCCTGTAGAAGGATCTTCTGAGACAAGCAGAGTTCCACCAAGTTGTCCACCTATTTCACTCCCACAATCTTGCTCTGATTGAGAAAAGCCTATTTTCACATTACCTATGTTTGAAACATTTATGTATCCAATTATTCCTCTAGTGTTTAAAGGAGCGAGAATTGTGCCAAATGTTTCAGGAGTTCTCACCCAACTTGTGTTCAGAGGAATAGTTATATTTAACAATGCAGTGTCGGTTAAAGTTCCGCCGAGAGGAGCTTCCCCGTAAGCTCTTATGTTCAATAAGTAGAAGCCTGGAGAGGTACCAAATGGAATATTAACATAAACATTAACAGGCAATCGAGTTCCTGCTGGCATGCTTCCAAGTTGGGTTGGTATAAGTACAAGTTCGCAACTTTGATTACCAAATGAACAAGCAGCAAAGCTTTTATGACCTTCTGGCAGTGTTGACAAACCAAAGGCATCCAACCCAACATTCAACACTTCATCATTTCCATCCGATGAAACATTTAAAATTCCAACAAAACTGTATTTGTTGTGAGGTGTAATATTCTCTAATTTCTCTTGGAGTATGTTGAGCACAGGATTAGAGTGAACATTTATTTGAGTTATACCCACACTCGAGTTTATACTCAAATCAGGATTTCTCCATGTTGCATTCACCTTAGTTTCTAAAGTTTGTGGTGGTGTTGCTGGTAAAACTGTTGCCAAGAAAATCCAAATACAGCTCTGACTAGCATAAAGAGTACCACAATTCTTTTCACTTTCATTGTAACTCATATATCCTGAGTCTTGATGTGTCAAGTTTACCGAATACATTGTGGTTGGTCCCAAGTTAGTGAAGTTAACTTTAACCTCAAAATTAAAGCCTTGAGTTTGGGTGATGAAGGGAGCCTCTATTTCACTGTCACAATCTGTTAGATTGCCATCTTCTGTGTTGTTAACACATTGCTCCAAACTTCCATAAGATTTACCGAAAACTTCAAGGTAGCCAGCGAACGTGTAATTCACATTATATTCAGGAGCCTCATCTTTTGCATAAATTCTCACACTGTAAATTCCTTCAACTGATGGCAAATAACTTGCTCTATAAGTTGCATTGTAATAGCCAAAGCCAATTTCTGGTACTGTGATGTTGCTCATTGGAATTATCACATAACTTTGATTTGGCAGAGTTATGTTGACCCAAACAGAATTTATCCAATAATTGTCCCAAATCGTTGCTGTTATAATTGTTGAATTTAAGTTGGCTTCTAAACTAGTATTAGGAACCATAGAAACATCAGAAATTCTTGGTGGAGTTACATCCTTAACCCAAATTGTTTCTAAATCTTCTTTGATATTTGCTGAGTAGTATTGACTTTCATTGTCTCCAATTGTGCAGTTAAAGGTTATGTGTCCTTTTTGTGTTGGTGTGAAGCTATAACTAGCATAACCAGAAGAATTCGTGAGATAGCTACCATTAAATATAAACTGTGTAGAAGGTTCCCACTTGTAAGAGAAATTAACAACATAGTTAGGTATACCAGCTTGAGAGTCATGATCTTTAACTAAACAAGTTGGTTCAAAAGATTCTGGATAAGGAACAATACCTGTAGGCAAGACCCAACTCACATCAGCAAGGCCTGTTATTGTTACTGTGACATTTGCCTTTCCGTCATCAAAGTAATCTTTACTTGCAACTGCCATGAATTGATGTATGCCAGTTGATTGTTCAGCAACTTTCCATTGTGGCAAAAACGTATCGTTACCTTCTCCTATTTGTGCAGTTTCATTGTACCATCTGATTATTGGGTTAAGAATCAAGAAACTTTCTCCATTCTCGCTTGTTCCATTAGCCTGTAGTGGAATTGGCTGAGATTTGGAATAGTAGCTATTGTTCAATGGAGAAATTATGGTTGTGTTGAGCTTTCCTTTTATGATTATATATGTTGAGTTGGTTTCAGAATTTTCATTTCCAGGACGAGTAGCATTAATATAGATAACATAAGCTTGTGGAGCTATCGTATCTTCTGGGTTGAAATTTATTAACTCACACCAGCCCATTGAATTTGTTAAACAACTGCCAAGCAAGCTAGAGGAATTGTAAAAACTTACATTTGCATTGGTAGCAATGCCTATGTTTGCGTCCTTTACACGCACACTAATGTTTGTTTGGTAGGGGAAGAAAGAGTCATTTCTGTATATAATAGAGTATTGTGGTATTATTTGATCGATTATCAAAGGTCTTGTTATCCTTATCCAAGTCTCCCTTTGTGAAATAGAGGCATTGTAATATTGGGTTGAATTGTCTTTTATCACACAAGTTAAATTGTACCAACCAGCACTTTCACCAATTGTGTTCCACCAAGCTGTTGCAATACCGTCAGAATTTGTAGAGCTGTTCGCAAAATTGTTTCCATTCTTGTAAAAGAAGACAGCATAATTTTCTAGAGGCAAGGATGTATTACCATCTATAACCTTACATTTAATGTTTATTAAAGAGCCAGCTGAATAAACAGAAGAATTTGAAGGTTCTATATAGCTTACATCACTCCAACCATAAACATAAACAAGCGTGACATTTGAGTTACCATCATAATATTGTCTTGTTACATTTGAATAAATCGTCTCAAGGCCTAATTTATAAGTGGCAGGAACTTTCCAGTTGGTGTTATAACCAGAGGCAAGGAAATTACCAGAAGAATTGTACCAATTCACAGAAGCATCTGTTATTTGTTGATTGCAATCATCACTTACGCTTGCGTTGAAGTTTGTGATTTTATCACGGTTTATTATTTTTCCATATGTTGGTTGGATGATGGAAATGTTAAGTTGACCGTAAACTGTTAAACTTACATTGCTCGTGTTAACTTTTTGGTAGCAGGCATCTGTTGCACCAGCTTTCCAATATTGAATTCCAACAGAAGAGCTGCAGTTAGGATTGTAGTTTGTGGTACAATTACCAAGGTAAGATAAGCATGTTAAATTATAATCATAGTTCACACCGTCTCTTGTTATCCAGAACGTTCCATTTGTGTTATTAACGTAAACTCCCCTATCGGTATCATAAATTATAAATCTAAGGTAGGCAAGATTATCACCAATTCTTCTTACACTCGAGCTTGAGTCACTCCCTATTGAAACAGTAACATTGTCTACATCAAGGATGAAATTGAAGATTTGGGTTTCATCTGAATAACCATAGATGTCACTGGTGTTTATCTTCCAATAGTTTATGCCATTTATTGCGTTCAAATAATCTTCACAGCTAAACCTTTCTTGGAAGCTGACAGGATAATTGGAGTATGTTGGTTGTACAATCTTAGAGTCTACCAAAATCCAATTTGTTTGGTCAAAACTCTTCCACAAACTAACATTGTTATAGTTTTTATCGCTATCTGTCAATTGCACGCTGAAAGTGTAGAGTTCACCCCATCCACCAATAGTGTGATCTAGAGAGGGATTGCTTAAGGTTGGTTTAGAAGCGAGGAAGTAGGCATTTGTCTTTATAGTTTCATTTGGTGTTGGATAGTTACCATAATATTGTTTATTAGCTCTCATCCTTATGTTATGCCAGCCGTATGGCTTACCACTTGTGTCAAATGTGCAATTGTAAGTTCCATTTTCCAAATCACTTATAGGAATACACTCGTACCAAGACGCTCCAAAGTTATCACTGAACGTCACACTTGCTCCAGGAATTCCTGAACATTCATCATAAACTTGTCCTATAAATGGAACTTTTGTTCCTACAAGGAAAGAGTGGCCGTCTGGATAACTGATGTTGAGAGCTATAAATGTTTTTATAGTTAGAGTGAAGTTTGAAGTGTTGAGATATTTATAGTAAAAGTTTGGCATAGAGCTCGCTTTCCACTTCTGTACTCCTGTTGAATAAACACAATCAGGATCAAAAAGATATTCTGCTATCCCATTCATGTCTGTTAAAGTTATTGTGCCAGAGTCCCAGTTGTTTCCATCTTTTGTGATCCAGAATGTTACATTTGCCGAAGCTGCTGGAATGTTTTGGTCAATGTCAATAAGGCTAACTTTTAGTGAGATTGTTTGAGTCCCATTTCTCCACACTATACCATTATTTCCAGCAATCAACTGAATCTCCACATCATCCTTCTCTATCGTGAAGTTTTTGGCTGAAGTCTTTGTTGTATAAAGTCTAGAATCTTCTGCTTCAAATATGAATTGCCAAACTTCTTGTGCATTCTGGAATAAACCCGGATTCTTGTAAGTTAACACAACAGTTTTGTTTATCGGTCCCTGCAAGTCAGGATTCTCATCATAGCTTGAAACATTTGCTATCTGCCAGGCAGTCTCTGGTTCATTGAACTTCTTTATCTTCAAGTAAACAGTAACATTATCCCTATCTTCATCTGTAACGTTAACCTTAAATGTCCAAGTTTCACCCCATCCACCCAAATCACTTCCTTGCTGGGAAGAAACATTTGTGGCAAAAAGTTCTGGTTTAGTTTTTATGAAGAAGATGTTTTGATATAAAGTTGTGTTTGGAATGTAGTAAGTTTTATTTGAGTGTATGGTTACATTATACCACCTTGCTGGAAGCAATTGTGGATAAGATGTGTTTATAACACATCTATATTCACCATTACCATATCCAATTATCGGCAAACACTCAAAAGATTGGGAGTTTTCATTTGTCAAAATTAGGCTGACATTTGCCCCATCTATCCCTACAGGCTGCTCGTCCATGATGGTGAAAATGAAAGTTATGTTTTCTCCCCTCAAGAATTCCGAGCCTTGAGAAAACTCAAGCAAATTGCTGAACATGTTTGTAAGTATTGTGAGGTTGAATTCTTGTGTGGTGTTAGCATCTTTGTAGCATGTATCTTCATAAGTTCCACCTTTCCATTTTTGAAGCCCAACCGAATAGCCTGTATCTGGGTTGAAGTTAACATTCAAATAGCCAGAAGAATTTGTTGTACCGCTAGTGCCAGCATCATAATTACTTCCATCCCGAGTCACAAAAATTCTACCAGCTACATCACTTCCTACATAGCTTCCTTTTATTACATCGAAAATTCTTAAGATGAGAAGAGTAGAATCGTCCCCATTTCTATTAACACTGCTTTCATTCCCATAAACATATTCAATCACAACATCATTTTTGGTTATCTCTGGTGCAAATGCTTCAGAGGTATTGAAAACATTGGTCCCATCTTCTATTTGGAATTTGAACTTGACTAAGGAGCTTGTGTTTATGTCTTGACATGTGAAATCACTCACACTTACATTACATTTTCCTATACCCCAATCAACTTTCGAGCTTCCCTTATATTCCCATTCTTGCTTCCCTGTATAAACAAATAACTTGCAAGTTACATTATCAAGCTGCATATCGTTTATCTCTACACTAAAGGTGAAGTTTTCACCCCAACCTCCTGAGCTTGGACTCACACTTAGATTTTCAGCAACTGGGGGAGTGTTGTTCAGGTAAACCCAATCCAAGAATAGAGTGGAATTTGGATAGTAGTTTGCCAAACTTGCATTTATCCTGAAACTCCAGTTCCCACCAACATGGAAACTTGTGTTCCAACTTGAGTTGTAGTAACCATTGTTTTGATCCACCACAGGCTGAATGTTTTCAAACTGCAGATTTGGTGATCTGGCCTCATGTTTTACACTAGCTCCTTTCAAAAATCCTTCATTTGGACAGTCCGAAAAGACTGAAGAGTTGATGTTTATCATTTCACCAACAGGAATGTTGCTTCCTTTTATTGGGGAGATAAGATTAACTTTCAACTGACCGATTACATTTACGTAGAGGCCATATTCTGGCTGATAATCTTTATAGCAAGCATCACCTTCAATACCAGCTTTCCAGTTTTGTACAGCAACACCTATACTACAATTCGGATCAAAATTAAAGGTTAAAATGCTTTCAGAATCTGTTTTATTCTTGTAGTACAGCATGTAAGTTGATGTGTTCCCACTACCACCAAGAGATTGTGTTGTGATGTAAAAACTTCCATTTCTTTCAGCACCAACATAAACATTTCTATCAGAGTCCAAAATCTTGACCTTAATTAAAACAGAATTACTCCCTTCCCTACTCACTTGCTCCCCTGATCCAGTCACATATTCAACTGTGATATCATCCTTGTGAATGTCGAAGGCGCTGTTCTCCTGATCTTGATAATTCCAAACATCTGTAGCAACAAACTTATATCCTTTATTACTTCCTATGTCTTCACATTCAAATGTTTCATAAAATGTCACTTGTGTTGGGACTTGCGCTTTTATTACTGTTGAATTTCTCAAAATCCAATTACCGCTTAAGTTTAAGTAAAGTGAAACATTCACGTCATCATTGTCCCAATCAACAACCCAAGCTTCAAACTTCCAGAGCTCACCCCAACCTCCATCTCCTGTTGTAGAGACTGCTGTTATTGGAGGATAGCCTGTTGGTGTTATATCTGGTACAGTAGCTAAGTAGAAGGCATTCTGCTGGAAGTCTGAAGTTCCATTGTAATATTGTTTACTAACCTCAACACTCACATTATGCCAACCGGTTTCCCAAGTTGATGTTTGTGATGCCAAAATCGTGCAGCTATAGGTTCCATTGTTGTAGTCTGTTATGCTCGTGCACTCACAAGCTCCTCCTTCGCAATTTGGATCATAAACATAAAAGATCAAACTTGCTCCACTCACATACCCACAATCATCTTTCACATCAGCATAAAGTGTTATATTGTCTATACCTCTTCTTGGAGCATTCCAAGGATAGTTATTTATTGGTGCAGTGATATTTACAGTCAAGTTTTCTGTGACTATAGTGAAGCTTGCTACAGAAGAATTCTTAATTTCCCAAGCGTATGATGCTGATTGATTAGCAGTACCGGCAATCCAATATTGAGGACCTATTGAAAAACTACAATCCAAGGTTATGTTTTGAGTCACATAACCTCCTGCGAGTGTAAATCGAAAGCCACCATCAATATAATTACTACCATCTTTCGTGTAGTAGAACTTTGCCGTCCTACCACTTGGTAATGGAAGATTTCTATCTGTATCTATTATCTGTACAGTGTAATTGATTTTGCTGTTCTTTTGAGAGCTTCTGTTGAAGACTAAGTCTATTGGTTCAATCAAACTGATGGAAATATTATCTGGTTTCAATTCAAGATATTGCCAGCCTGTATCCCATTGATCTTCAGGATTTCCTGTTGGTGGGGCATCAGTTGCATTGAACTTGAACTCTATTGTTTTGTTTGTGTTGAAATCATCTTCATTGAACGGAGTTAGGTTGAACTCAACAACTACATTTATCCCAGAGACTGTTTGGTTTATTGCAATTTGAGTCGGATCAGTTACTCTATGTCTGTTCAACCAAAACTTCACCCAATTGTTGTCCAAATCTTCATCTGTGAAGTTAACTCTGAACAGCCAGCTTTCACCCCAACCTCCATCTCCACTAGGTATTGCAACAGGATTTGTTAATTCTGGAGAAGTTTCAATCCAGAAGGCTTGATATTTTGTCGTGGTATTTGTGTTGTAGTAAGTCTTGCTTGAAACCATACTCACATTGTACCAGCGTGCAGGCATTATTGTTGGCGAAGAAGTGTTGAAAGTGCAGCTGTAGATATTTGAGTCACCAATCACAGAAGAACAAATAAATTCTTGCAATGTTTGCAAAGATTTCATCACGAAGTTTATTGTAGCTTCGGAAATTGGAATTGAACACTCATCATACAAGCTAGCATTTATGGTAACATTGCTTCCTCTCAAAAATTCTTGCTCATTTGGTTGAGTAATGGTACCAATTAAATCACCAATTATTGTTAAAATGAAGTCAGTGGTGTTTAAGTCAATGTAACAAGCATCTGTTACACCGGCTTTCCAGTATTGTATTCCTGTAGCATGAGTGCAGTTTGGATTAAAGTAATAGCTAGCATTCCCCTGCAAGTTTGTTTGATTTACAACTTCAAGCCTGTAATTTCCTGAGTTATTAGTAACCCAGAAGCTCACGTTAGCATTTTTTATGTGACTTGAGTTTTCCGAATCAAAAACATTTACAACTAATCTTCCAACTTGATTTACCCCAGAGCTCCTGTTAACGTAACTGTTATTTCCCTCTATATAGTTAATGTTGACTTGAGATTCAGTAATATTAGGTCCTTGAATTGGTTGAGTAAACCAAGCATTTTCTGGTTCTCCATTTTCAATTTTCCACTTAAACCATTTTGCCTTGCTTTCAACCCATCCTTGACCTTCTGGTTTATCTATATCACTACAATCGAAATCATGTAGAGCGATCCAGCAAGTTCCTTGTGTTGGAATTCCAGGAGTTCCTTGAATTATATAGCTTCCTTTATACTCCCAAGTTTGTTTATTATCTTTGCTTATGAACAAAGAGCAGTTTATTGTGTCTCCCTCTTGATCATAAACGGCTATGGTGTAGTTGAATAGCCTTGACCATCCTCCTTGACTTGGGCTAACGACGGGTATTGAAGTATTACTTACATTCCAATTAAGAAGCTGGAACCAGTTTTCATAAACTGTTGAGTTTTGGTTGAAATGTTCTTTGGTTGAGTTAAGTCTAATGCTCCAAAGGCCCTCTTTTTTGGCAGTAGAATTCCAAGTGCAGTTATACCAGCCTTGATAAGAGTTTGTTATTGGAGAGCAAACTTCATACACACCCAAAGGTGATTTAAGTTCAATAATGTAGCTGCTTGCATTTATCACAAGATTTTCATCACTTCTTTCAGCAGAACAATCACTTAGAGTTGTAAAGTTAATTGGAATTTGCTCAGTTACATTATAAACTGAACCATACACAGGCTGAGTTAATTGGTTCTTCAACTGACCCTTAATTTCAAACTCATGGGGCAGACTGAAATTCTTGTTTATATAACAGGCATCATTATAAGTTCCAGCCTGCCATTTCTGGATGCCTGTAGCATAACTGCAATCAGGATTTAAATCGTAATTAACATAAGCTGAGGAATTTGGAGTCACGGAATAACTAACAGTAAAGCTTTCTCCATCTTGTGTGAAGTAAATTCTTGCCGAAGTGCTTGTGTTTGAAACATAGCTTTGTCTATCTGTATCATAAATTCTGAATACAAATCTTCCTGTGGCTGAACCTTCCCTGTTTATGTGGTCCGGGCCATCCACAAACTCTATTGTTACATCATCTTTCTGTAAAGTGAAAGTCTTTGGAATAGTTTCATTCTTATAACCCCAATAATCACTAACATTGAACTTGAAGCTTTTCTCTCCTATATCTCCGCAAGAGAAGGTATGTACAAAACTAATTGTAGTCCAATCTAAACAAATTGGGGCTGAACAAAGTGTTGAATTCAAGAGTTGCCATTCTCCAGTTAGATTGACCCACAAACTTACATTCATTGCTTCAAAATCAAATGCTCCCCTATCTTCATCTTTCACTTGAACACTGAATATCCAACTCTCACCCCACCCACCTGTATCTAAAGCTTTATTTGTTGTCGGATTTTGTATCTGAGGATTGCTCACAATAACATAGCTGTCTCCTTTTTCCACCTTTTCAGAGGAGTTGTAATACTGTTTACTTGTGTTCATTGTTAAATTATAGTAACCAAATGAAGCTGTTGTAGGAGGATTAACCACACAAGAATATGTTCCATTATTGTGGTCTATAACATTGGATGGTAAACAAACTCCCCAAGAATACTCTGGTTTGTTTCTAAATTCTACTGAAGCATCTTTAACACCACCACAATCATCCGTTACATTGCCAATGTATGTTATCGAATCTACACCCCTCCTGAAAGTTTGGTTGTTTGGTACCAAGATGTTAACTTGTAAGGGATAGGTTAGAGTGGTTAAAATAAAGTCTGAACCATAAGTTTGTGTACTGTTTATGGACTTATAACCAGGGCCCCCAAATTCAACTCTCCATTTCAACAAACCAATATCGTAAGTACATTTAGCAAGATTTGGCCAAGTTGTATTAAACCAACCGGCACCCACCAATGAACCTGAAGCATCAACAACAAAACTTGTTGGGTCTAGCGGGTTAGTTGTTACATAAAGTTTTGCCGTACCTGAAGTTCCTAGAGGAAGAGGTTGATTTTTATCCAAATCATAAATTCTTACGCTTATTGAAGCATTGCTTTGGCTTGGGGCTATACTTCTATTGACATAGCTGTTATTTCCAAGGATAAGCGTGATATTTATATCATCTTTGTCTAGAGTGAATTGTATTGCTGAAGTTTCATTTACATCCCAATTGTCATCTCCTGTGACATTAAACTTGAATTCCCAGTTTCCCACATCACCAACATCAAAGTTTAATTTTGTAAATGTGATTGTTGTGTTAACTCCACTAACTCCTGATTGTACATTCTCCAAGAACCAATCTGAAGGCGGTTTTCTCAAGTATAATCTTACTATTCCAACATCCCCATCCTCATCGGTGTAATTTACTTTAAATGTCCAAGTTTCGCCCCAACCTCCATTGCCAGAAGGATAGACAATTGCTCCAGTTAGCTTTGGTTTTGTCTCTAAGAAGAAGCCTTTCTCGTTCAAAGCAAATGTTTCAATGGTTTCGTTGTAATTGTAATAAGATAAAGTGGAGTTCATCTTAACATTATAAGATTTAGTGGGCCAAGAAGCGTGAGTCGTGCTCGGTATTGTACAATTGTAATAAGAATTCTCTTCATTGTTTACCGGTGAGCAGGTGAACTGTTGCTGGGTTTCGGCATGAATGGAAATAAAGTTAACATTAGCATTTGTCAGTAAATTGTTGCAATCGTCTGTTACATTTCCTCTCAACAGAATGTTGTCTTCTCCTCTGAGATATTCTTGACCTTTTGGTGAATTGATTGTTAATATCTGATCACCATAAATTGTTAGAGTTAAATTGCTCGAATTCACATCATGATAGCAGGCATCACCAAGACTTCCTCCCTTCCACCATTGTTTTCCAACAGAATAACTACAGTTTGGATCGAAGATGTAGTTGTAATAGCCAGTGGCATTGCTAACCACAGGATAACCAGAGTCCCAATTTTCCCCATCAGTTGTAATCCAAAACCTTCCGTTAACATTTGAAGGATAGCTTGAATTTTCCACATCTTTAATTCTTAAAACAAGCTGAACCTGCTGGTTTATTCCCAAGCTTCTGTTTGTTAAAGATTCATTCCCACCAATGTACAAAATTTCTACTTGAGATTTTCTAATCTCGGGTCCTTCTGTTATTCCTAAGATTTCGCTTGTGTTGACTTTGTTGAAGGTGTCATTCACTATGAAATAGAATGAAGCATTATTTATATCAGAGCATGTGAAGTCGTGAACAGTTATTACACATGTTGAAGGTGGGTTTACAACACTTGACCCTCTTAACACAAAGCTTCCGGTTGTGTTTGTGTAGAGATAGCAAGTAACGGTATCTCCTTCTGCATCTGTTACATCTATACTGTAATTATACTCTCTTGACCATCCTCCTTGTTGAGGATTAACCTTTGGGTTTGAGACTACTGGAGCAAGATTGTCTAGGAAGAATCTATTTGTGTAGATTGTTGTATTTGAATTGTAGTTTATTTTGCTTGCTGTAACATTAACACTCCAATATCCTTCTGGTTGTGAAGTTGAATTCCATGTACAATTGTAGTTTCCTATGGATATTTCATTTATTGGAGTGCAAGTAGAGCTATTTCCAAAATTGTTTAGAGTTAAAGTATTGCTTACTTCACTAATATTTCCTTCTTCATAACAATCAGAGTAAACATTCCATCTGTGAGCAATTAAATTAGTGACATTGAAAATAGAATCTTGCTCGGGTTGGTATAAGTTAATATAAAGCTGGCCTTTTATGCTAACATTTCTTGCAGGCGTGTTGTTGCTATCTTTATAGCAAGCGTCATTATAAACTCCCCCTCTCCAATTTTGACTCCCAACAAAGTAAGAACAGTCGGGATCAAAGTAAATCTTCAGATAACCTGTGGCATTGGTTGTATTGCTTGTTCCAGAATCGTAATTTGAATAGTCTTTTGTGACAAATATCTTTCCTTGTACTCCAGCACCAACATAGCTTGAATTATCCACATCTGCTATCCTCACTATCAACAGGGCTTTTGATTCCCCTTCTCTATTAACGTTAACCAAATGTCCAGCAACGTATTCTGAAACAGTATCATCTTTATCTATCACGAAGCTTTGTGTTGATGTTTCATTCATGTAGTTGAATTGATCAGAAGCATTGAACTTGAAGTATCTTGTTCCTATGTTTTCACAAGCAAACTTGTGTCCCATGAATGTTATTGTTGTTAGAGATGCGCAATTAGAACAAAGTGTTGAATTCAAGAGTTGCCATTCTCCAGTTAAGTTGACCCATAAACTTACATTCACATTACCAGAATCCACATCTCTAACATTAACTGTAAATGTCCAGCTTTCTCCCCAACCACCATCTCCAGAAGAAGAGTAGCTTGGAGAAGACAACTCTGGTTTGCTTGCTAAATAGAATGCATTCTCCTTATTCAATGTGAGAGAATTGTTGTAATATTGTTTGCTTGCGCTCATTGTTATATTATAATAACCATAAGTTCCTAACCAACTCCCACCAGTGTCAAATGTACAGTTGTAAAAGCCATTTTCTTCATCATTCACAGATGGACAAATATTTTCACTAGATCCTTGATAAGCAGTAAATGTCACAGTTGCTCCTTTTACCAAACCACAATCGTCACTAACATTTCCTCTAACCAAAATTGGGTCAATCCCCTTCAAGTAAACTTCTCCAGAGGGTTGTACCAAGTTAACTTGTAGTGGATAGGTTGTTATGTTTATTCTAAATTCACTTGAGTTTACATCAAAGAATTTCGGATCTCCTGCTATTCCAGCTTTCCATTTCTGAGGTCCAACTGCAAAACTACAAGTTGGTGTGAATAATGTAGTTAGGTAGCCGTTTAAATCACTTGCTATATCGCTTGCAATTACAACAAAATTATTTGAGGTATCATTAGTTACAAAGAATTTCCCAACTAAAGTTTCTGAGGAAGTTAAATAGACATTTCTATCCAAATCTTTCACTCTCACTTTCAAAGTTTGAGATTCGCCTATACTTCTATTGACCGAAGTGTTATCTCCTAAGCTGTGTTCAAACATGAGATAGTTTTTCCTTATAGTGAAAGTATTAACTGAAGTGTTTGTTTCATATCCCCTACTGTCACTTGCATTAAAGAAGTATTCCCAATCTCCTATGTCACTTGAAGTAAATGTTGAGGTGAATTGAACAATTATATTTGTACCTTGGACTGTAGTGTTCTCACCTTTCTTTATCCAAGATCCTGCAGGCAATTTTCTGACCCACACTCTAACAACATTCACATCATTATCTTCATCGGTGAAGTTAACTGAAAATGTTAGTGGCACACCCCAGCCAGATGGATCTGGATAATCTGTCGGATTTGTTAACACAGGTTTGGTTTCTATAAAGAAAGCATTCTTTGCAATTTTCTCTCCAAGATTATAATACTGTTTAGTTGTATTCATCTTGATATTGTAGTATTTGGCTGGCATTACAGTTGGTGAAGAAGTGTTAAAGGTACAGTTGTAATAGCCATCATCTTCATTTAAAATTGGAGAGCAAGTAAATTGTTGTTGGCTATCAACATGAATTAAAGTAAAGTTGATTGTGTCTACATTTATCAAAGCTCCACACTCACTTGTCACATTTCCCTTTACTGTGATATTGGCGCCTCTTAAGAAAGTTTGTCCATTCAATGGTTGAATTATTGTATTGTTAAGGTCACCGTAAACATAAACAGTAAAGTTTGTAGAGGTGTTTACATCCTGATAGCATGAGTCAGTAACTCCAGCTATCCAGTACTGTTGCCCAACAGAATAACTACAGTTTGGGTTAAAGTAATAGCTGGCATTTCCCAAACTATCTGTAGCATTCTTAAAATCGAACTGATAGTTGATATTATCATATGTTACCCAAAAGCTTACATTTACATTTTGCGCATAGCTTGAATTTTCTATGTCATACACATTAACTGCAAGCCTCTTTATTTGGTTAATTCCAGATGATCTGTTGAGATGGGAATTGTTGCCTTCTATGTAGTCTATAGAGACTTGAGATTCGGTTATATTTGGCCCTTGTGTTGGAGTTGTGTTGTATATATTAGCCGGCTCTCCATTCTGGATTTGCCATTTGAAGTAGTTATCTTCTCCAATGTCAGAGCAAATAAAGTCATGCACAACAACAAAGCATCTTCCCCACGTCGGATTACTATGAGTTCCTTGAACAATATAACTTCCTTTATATTCCCAGGTTTGCTGATTATCTTTACTTATGAATAAAGAGCAATTAATCGTATCTCCCTCTTGGTCATAGATGTCAATAGAATAGTTGTATGAGCGAGACCATCCTCCTTGGCTCGGTGTAACTGTAGCATTTTCTGCAATCGTGTTCAGATTTTCAAGCCAGAACCAATCATTATATATTGTTGAATTTGAATTAAAGTTAAGTTTTGATGAATTTAGCCTTATGTCCCAATAGCCCTCTTTCTTGTTGCTCGAATCCCAAGTGCAATTGTACCAACCTGCATAGCTATTGCTCACAGGTGAGCAAGATTCAAAGATACCCAATGGTGACCTTAGCTCTATTGTGTAGCTACTTGCATTTATAACTGGATTTTCATCGCTTCTTTCAGCAGAACAATCACTTAGAGTTGTGAAGTTAATTAAGATTAAATCTGTGACATTGAAATTACTATATTGGGCAGGCTGATTCAAAATATTCTTAAGTTGGCCAGTAACGTTCACAGTGTAAAGAGTCGAGTTAGTATCCACATAGCATGCATCGTTATAAACTCCAGCTTTCCACTTTTGTTGTCCCACGGAATAAGAGCAATCTGGATTAAAGTAATAGCTTATCCTACCTTCAGAATCTGTTTTATTAGTTACAACAGGTCCCCAGCTCTCAGGATCGCTTGCATTTGTTGTTACCCAAAAGCTTCCGTTTACTCCAGAACCAACATAGCTACCAGTAAACTGATCGATTATTTTTACAGCAAGTAAAGTGAAAGATGAACCTTCTCTATTTACAATTACATTTGATCCAGAATCCAATTCGAAAATGACTCCTCTTTCTGATACTGTAAAGGAAGGATAGGGTGAAGGGATTTCCTTTGAATAACCAGAAGTATCGCTTACATTGAACTTGTACTCTATTGTGCCAATATATTCACAACTTGACTGCCATTCAAATCCTATATTTATTCCTGCTCCTGGAGTTGCTCCATAGTAGCTTTGGTTTGCGACGTGCTCCCACTCCTGACCAGACTTCCTTATCCAAAAGTAAACAGTTTTATTATCACTATCCAAATCTGTTAGAGTTATGTTGAATACAAAAGTTGTTCCCCAAGGTGCTGAGCTTGGGCTTACAGTCGGGTTTGTTAAGTCAGGATCGTCTGCAAGATAGAATGAATTGATTACAGTAGAACTCTCATCTTGATAATAATCTTTGGAGGCATTCATGGTCAAATTGTACCAATTGTAATCCCAAATTGCATGTATGTTTGGAGGAATCGTGCAATTGTACCATCCATTGCCCTCATCATTAGCATCACAAAGCCATTCTGACCTCGAAACATAGAAGTCGACATTTGCTTCTGAAACTAAACCACAATTAGCATCGTCAGACAGATTACCTCTTAGTAAAATGGTGTCAACACCTTTCAAGAAAATTTGTTGTTTTGGTTGTTGAATGTTTGGAGTGAACTCTGAAGTTATTGTTATATTAAACTCGCTTGAATTTTTAGACTTCCAGTAGTCTGATTGAGTTATTCCTCCTTTCCACTTCTGCTTTCCAACTCCATAAGTGCAATCTGGATCAAAGTTTATGTAGAAATAACCTGTGTTATTGGTTGGTGAGCCTGTTATTGTTGAACCAAAGCTCATTGGGTCACTCGCATTTGTTGTTACCCAAAAGCCGGTTGAAGCCCCTATAACTTGTTGAGAAGGTTTATCTGTGTCTATTGCTCTAAGTTCCAGTCTCGTGCTTCCAGAAACTCTATTTACAGTGGTTTCGTTCCCCTGATAATACAGGATATCAACATCATCTTTCTCAACAGTAAAGTTAACTATTTCTGAAGTGTCATTCCAAATATCATCTTCTGTAACATTAAACTTCAGGTTCCAATTCCCCAAGTCACCGGTTGTGAAAGTTTTAGTGAAAGTAACAGTTTGATTTATTCCTGAAATTGATTGAGAACCATACAAAATCCAATTACCATCATCTTTTCTCAAGTAATATCTCACTGTCATTTGATCAAAGTCTTCGTCCGTGACATTAACTTTGAATGTGAATGTTTCTCCCCACCCCCCAACTTCAGGAATTGCTTGCGGTACAGTTAATATTGGCTTAGTTTCTATCCAGAAGGCTTGATATTTTGTTGAGACACCATCATTGTAATTTGTTTTGTTAGATTGCATGGTTATATTATACCATTGAGTTGGCATCATTACTGGATAGGATGTGTTAAAGGTACAATTGTAATATCCTGTTTCTTCATTCCAAACTGAAGGACAAATGAACTCTTCTGAGGTTTGTAAGGATTTTGATGTAAAGTTAACTGTTGCTTGAGTTATAGGAATTAAACATTCGTCAGTTACATTTCCTCTTATTGTTACATTACTTCCCCTTAAGAATTCTTCTCCATTTGGTTGGACGATCGTATTTATTAAATCTCCTTTTATTTTTACTGTATAGTTTTCTGTTGTGTTTATTTCAACATAACAAGCATCATTTCTAACACCACCCAACCAAGTATTGGTTCCGACAGTATAGCCACAATCAGGATTAAATTGTATGATCAAATAGCCATTAGCATTTGTTTGACCATCCCAAGCATACCAATAAATGTTATTAGTTATCCAAACTGTCCCGTTAGCACCTTCAGGATAAACTCCTTTCTCTACATCGTAAACTCTCAAAATTAATTCTTGTGTTACATCACCAGCTCTATTAACTGTTGTATCATTACCAGAAACATAAGTTACAGTAACTATATCTTTATGTAGAGTAGGTCCTGTTTGAACGCTTGTGTTGAATGGGTTGCTTTCTGTACCATCGTCAATTTCAAACTTGAAGTTTACAGTTCCTTGTTCAGAGCAAGTGAAATCATTAACTGTTATGGAACAATTACCTGGAGTGGCTATAGTATCATATCCCTTGTAAACCCATTCTCCATTAGTTTTAACAAATAATTTGCAAACAACACTATCATTTTCAGGGTCTGTTACAGTAACATTAAATCTATAAGTTGCACCCCATCCTCCAGAGCTTGGGGAGACGATTAAATTGCTTGCTGTTGGCGGTCTATTTTCAAGCCAGAACCTATTTAAATAGGTTGTTGTATTGCTATTGTAAAAGCTTCTTGATGTTGAGATTCTTATACTGTAATTTCCTTCTGGTTTGCTTGTAGAGTCCCAAGTGCAATTGTACCATCCAGTACCTTCATTGTTTATTAAAGAGCAAGAATATTCATTCTCAGTTTGATTGTGAATATTTATTATCATTTGTGATGATGTGTCATTAATTAGACCATCTTCTGAACAATCTGTAGAAACATTAAACCTTATCAAAATTTGGTTTGTGACATTAAATTCAGAATATTGGTCTGGCAATAACAAGTTATTCTTAAGCTGTCCAAATGGAGAATAGCTTTGAGTTTCTGAGCTCACATCTTTGTAGCAAGTATTTCCCTGAATTCTTAAATACCAGAATTGTGGCTTGGCTTTGTAGGTACAATTTGGATTGAAGTTGTAACTTATGTAGCCTGTGGCATTGGTTGAAGCTGCATGTCCCTCATCATAAGTTGATCCATCGTAAGTGAAGTAGAAGATACCATTAACATTTTCTCCAACCCAATCATTTTTATCAGAATCGTTAATTCTAACAGTGAATCTTGTGTAGGCATCACCTTCTCTATTTACTGTAGCACCAACACCTTCAATGAATAAGAAACTCACATCATCCTTTTCCAAAACAAGATTCTCAACACTACTTTCTGCTTTAAACTGATGAGTGTCACTTGTGTTAAACTTGAAATAAATTGTTGGTCCTGAAGTGTAATCTGAACAGTCAAAAACATGATAGAATTTAATTTCAGTCCAAGTTGAACTTGTAACTTGTTGAGAGTCTACATAATACCATGGACCATCTGGATTATAGGCTTTCCAGAGTGTTATGTTGTTTACATCACCTTCCAAATCCCTAAAGCTTACATTGAAACTGAAATTAAAGCCCCATCCCTCTTGTTTTGGTGTAACATTTGGATAAGCTAGCTCAGGTGCTTTACCGAGGAAGAAAGCATTCACCTTTGTAACAGAAGAAGAATTATAGTAAGATTTGGAAGAGTTCATAGTTATGTTGTACCATCCCAAAAAGCCTACAGAAGAATCCCAAGTTGTGTTATAAGTTCCATTTACCAAATCTTGTGCTGGATCTTGTGATGGTATAAATTCGGTATCGCCTTGTGAAACTCTAAATCTAACTGTAGCTTCTGTAACATACCCACAATCATCTTTAACATCTCCTGTAATTTTTATCAAATCTCCCTTATCATAGTCTTGTCCAATTGGAAAAGTAATGTTGTTGGAAAGAACAGAGTAGATGTATAATACCAAGTATTGTGTGGAGTTTCCTGCATAGTAATAATCTGATTCATCTAAACCACCCTTCCATTTTTGTGGACCAACTTGGTATAAGGTTGGAGCACAGTTTGGATTGAAAGACAAGTTTAGATATCCAGCACCAGTAGTTGTTATTGGTATTTTAGGTCCTTCATTCGTTCCATTGGTTGTAATCCAGAAACCTCCAGTTAAACCTGCACCCAAAGCTGAACCAGAAATGGCATCTCTTGCTTGTAAAGTTAAAACTGTTGTGTTGCTTCCAATTCTGCTGACATTTGTTTCATTTCCCGCAATATAATCAAAGGTAATTTGTCTTTTTGTTATGGTTAATGTTTGAATTGAAGTACTTGTTTTATTGTTGTGGGAATCGCTTGCATTAAAGAACCACTCCCAAGTTCCTATATCAGCTTGCCAATAGGTTTTGGTGAATGTTAAAGTTGAATTTATACAATCTGTACAAATTTTTGAATCTACATAACTCCATGTGGATGAAGGTTGCTTTCTGTTCCATAAAGTGACATTAACATCATCATCATCATCTGTAACATTAACTTTGAATATAAATTGAGTTCCCCAGTAGCTTTCGGTGGGTGAAACAAAAGCTCCCGTTAATACTGGTTCAACTTCATGGAAGAAGACTTGCTCTCTTATTCTTGTTGCATCATTGTACAAGCTCCTAGAAGAATTCATTTCAACAGAATACCAGCCTGAAGGACTATTTGAAATGTTCCAAGTACAATTGTACCAAGCTTCTTGAGGTTCTGTTATAACTGGTTCACATACAGCTGAATAGGGATTATAGCCAGTGTGAATTACCCTAAATGTTACAGTTGCGTCGCTTATGTTTAAATTACACTCATCAGTTACATTTCCTCTGATAGTAATGTTTTGATTTGAAAGGTAAGCCTCCCCATTTGGGAAAGCTATTGTGTTGTTCAACCAACCTTTAACATTTGTTGTTAATGTTAAAGTCGAGTTCACATCTTTATAGCAATTATCAGAATAAGTTCCTGCCTTCCAGTATTGTAAACCAACATTGTAATTGCAATTGGGAGTGAAGTATGCTTCTAAATAACCATCTGCATCTGTCTCATTGGACCAGCCAGAGTCATATTCAATTTTGTCTTTAGTTACCCATATCTTTCCATGTACATTTGAAGCAACATAAGCTTTGTTGTCGGTATCATAAATTCTAACCTTTAGCAAAACTGATTCACTTCTATTAACCCAAGAGTTGTTCCCCTCTGAGAAGCCAGAATATTGAATTTCAACATCATCTTTAGTTAAAGTAAAGTTTTTTCCAGGTCTATCTGTAGTGTTGTGAGCATCACTTGCGTTGAACTTGAAGTATCTTGTACCAATATCAGAGCAAGAATAACCCTTGTAGTAGAAGGTTAGTTCAGTCTTACTTCCACAATCATAACATATCTGTGAAGAAACATAACTCCAAGTTTGGTTGTCTGGAGAAAGCCACAGACTAACATTAACATCTTCTGCATTAACATCGCTAACATTCACCTTGAAAGTGTAATTTTCACCCCATCCCCAATCTTGTTCTGGCAAGACTGTTTCATCTTCCAAAACAGGAGGCTGCCAGCTTTGAATTATTCTGAAGGAATTCTGTTTAAAACTCGTTCCATTATTGTAATAAGTAACACTACTTGCGTTCATCCTCACATTGTACCAGCCTTCTGGAGCATCTGTTGCATTGAATGTACAATTGTAAGTTCCATTTCCGAGATTGTCGACAGGAGAGCAATCGAATTGATTACCAAAACCAACACTTATTGCTGTGAAATTGACTAAGGCATTTGTTATATTGTGTAAGTTGCATTCATCTCTTACATCACCAGAGATTGGTATGTAAAGGTAAAGTTCTCTGTAGTAAGTTTGTCCATCTGGGAAAACAACATTTGGAATTAAATCTCCTATTATGGTAACATTAAATGTGGAAGAACTTGCATCTTTATAACAAGAATCAGCTGAGGTATATCCATACCAATCTCTTTTACCAACCTCAAAGCTGCAAGATGGGTTGAAGTTATATTCAACATAACCAGAGGAATTAGTCGTGTTGAATCCATCTTCAAGGTAAGTAGTGCCATTATGAACTTTAAACCAGACTTGTGGTTTAATTAGTGCTCCCAAAGTTGTATAGGCTGGTTGATTTCTATCCGTGTCGTTAACATATAAAATAAACCTTGTAATATAGCTTCCATTTCTATTCACACTGCTTTCATTTCCTTCCACATAAATGAATGCTATGTCATCTTTTGTTAAGACATGGGTTTGTGCAGAGGTATTTGAATAGGTTTCTGGAACTCCTGGTTCACTTGCATTGAAAGCAAAGTATCTAAGGCTAGATGCTTGATATTCGCTACAAGTATAAGATTTAGTGAAATTCACAAGCTTGTTAACAGGACTTGAAACAAATTTACATTCTGTAACACTCCAAGGATCTGATGGGGATACTTTTTCAAGCAGACAAACGTCCACATCTGCATAATGGTTTACAATTACACTAAAGTTGTGAATCTCTCCCCAGCTTCCATCCCCAGGGTAAGTTACTTGTGGGTTTGTTAACTCAACTGGCGTGATAAGGAAGAATGCATTTTCTCTGAAGTAACTACCATTTGTGTGATAATCTTTTGAAGATTCCATGGTGACATTGTACCATCCACCTGCTTTTCCAGAAGAGTCCCAAGTACAATTATAAAAGTTGCCAGTGGTGTTTGTTACATAACCTGTGGATGGACAATAGTAAACATTTGAGTCAGATTGTAATTTAAATCTAACATTAGCTCCCACCACAGCTTGAGAACAATCATCAACTATGTTACCATTTAATTCTATTAAGGTGCCAGCAGTGTAGTTTACACTTCCGTCAGGCTTTTCTAAATTATTTGTTAAATTCCCAGTTATCATTACATAAAATTCTTCTGAGCTATTATCTGCATAGCATGCATGGCTTGAGTTAACTTTCCATTTTCTTAATCCAGGCGAATAATCACATCCTGGGTTGAAATCTAAATAATAATGAGTTTCATTGCTGGTTTCAAATTCTTCCTTCCAATTCAATGAATCGTTCATCACCCATAATCTTACATCAGCAGTAGGAATAACAGTTGTGTAATTGTTTAAGATCAAATTCCAAATTTGAACAGAAAGTTTGGTTGTATAGCCAGGAGCAAAGTCACTTCTATTAACAACTGTATTATTTCCTTCCCCATAATTTATTGAAATCGCTGATTTTATGATGTTGAATGTGATGGCAGAGGTTTCACTTGTAAAGCTTGTTGCTGAGCTTGCATTGAATTTAGCTTGCCATGTTCCTATGTTCTCACAAGTGAAATTCTTTTTGGTGAGGAAGTGATAGTTGTTACAATTCTCACAGGAAGTTGAGTTTTCCACATACCAATCAGAAGTTGAATTCTTTAACCAAAGCTTTGTTGAAACAGTTTCATTATCTTCACTAGTGACAAAAACTGAAAAGTTGAATGGCCTTATCTCCCAACTTCCCTCCGGGTAGGGTTGAACTTGTGGAGAATCAAGTTTCGGCACACTTGCTATGAAGAATGCATTTTGCTTGAAATAAGTGCCATTCCAATATTTCCCAGCTTCCATTCCTTCTGAAAAGCTTATCATTGTGATATTGTACCAACCCAAGGGAGCATCTTGGGGAACTTGCCAGCTTGTGGAAGCCAAATCTGCAACAACAACATAAGTTGTTTCTCCATGTGAAATTCTGTATTCAGCACCAAATTTACCAACATCTGTTTTTACTTCATTACAATCATCTTTTATTACTCCATCAAAATTTATCGTTTGGCCATGAGTGAAATTCTGCTCACCTAATGGCTGAGTTAAGTAGCTATTAGATAAATCACCCATGAGCCAGAAAGGCATTATTTCGGTTATGTTATCTTTGTAAGTTGAAGCTCCACTTACTCCACCCTTCCAATAGTTTTGTCCAAGATAATAATCGCTAACCTTGCACCAACTATCAGAAGAATTTTGCATGCTTCTTACCAAATGTCCAGTTTCGTTTGCTGAAATTGCTGGTGAGGAATCAAAAGTTTCTGGGTTGCCGAATTTAGAAATGAAGATCTTACCTCTTCCTTCATCTGCTTGACCTGCTTGCAAATATCCGGGATAGCTTTGATTATCCCTATCCCAAACTTGTAGGATGAAATTGGTTATTACGCTTCTATTCACTGTTGTATTCCACACTGGAGTTATGTTATAAATATTTATGTCATCAGCCTCTATCGTATAACCATATCCTGCTAGCTCGGAAGAACCGTCTGAATTGGTTGCATTGAACTTGAAGTCCCAACTTCCTATATCACTTCCAACATAATCATAGCTAAAGTTTGCTTGGGTCCATTCTAAGCAAGAATAGCAAATCCAACTCCCAATTAAGGAATAATCAGCAATTCCTTTCCTGTGCCATGCATAAACTGTGACATCCCTTCCAAATCTGTCTCTCACCATCACACTAAAGTTAAACTGTTCTCCCCATCCTCCACTCGTTTTTGTTTTATCTGTGTTTATATACAAGGTTGAGTTTTCAAGCAATGGTGGATAAGTGTAAACTTTAATTTTTGTGAATAACTCTTGCTCTTCTTCAAATAGTTTACCGGTCTTCCAAGTATAAACAATTTTTTCTATTGTTAAATTAGCTTTTGGCTCATGAGTTGCGTCTGTATAAGCATTTAATGAAATATTTCTGATTGTCGAGATGAATTTTTCTTGTTCACTTTCATCTATACTGTAATTGCCCCAAACTTTTTCGGTTGAAGAGTCTAAGGAATAATTTTGCCAGGCAATTTTGTAATTAAGCAAATCATCAGCAAAACTAACAGAAGCTTGTCCAATTGTTACATTCTGCCCTTTCCATTCATAGCTTACAAGAAAGCTTACTTCCTTCAGTTTTTCATATCTTACATTGCTTGGTTTAGTGAAGCCGTAAGCTTGGATTAATGAGCAACTCGAGCCAAAGCAATTTATGTTTGTGTTGTTAACAAAGCTTGTTTCTTCTCTGGTATCTTTTATCCCTTCTGCTATCAAGACTTGTTTGCCTAAGGAAAAGCAATTCAAAGTGAAGTTTAGTCTCACACTTGAATAAACAGCCAAATCAGGAAGTTGCCATGTAATCTTTCTTGAAGTTTCATCCCAAGATCCTGAATTGTATACCTGCTTAACTTCACAGGCTTCTGGTATTTTTATACTTACATTCCAACCACTTGCTAAAGTATCACCAACATTAGTAACTTTCAAGCTGTAGTTGTAATCTTTATTTAACTGAGCACTTCTTGGCTCAGGCCATGGATAATCAGCTTGCTGTAAAACTTCTAAGTCAAATTCTAAATGAGATTCTTGTGTATAATTGAAAGTTTGAATGTCAAAAACTTTTTCTTCTTCCAGATTTTTATCTTCCCAGCTTATGTTGTATCTTAAGCTTCCTTGCTGACTTAAACTTGGAGGAGATTTGACCTGATAAGTTAGAACTGCATATTTGTTGACTTCTATCGAACCTAGTTGCCATATTATTAGATTGTTTATCAAATCAACCGAGCTTGAAATGAGCTGAACGTCACTTCCATATTCATTTGTTTTTATTCCTGGGTTTGCAGGAGTCCAGCCTGTGGACAAAACTTCTTTAACTATTGTTACCCCACTTGTGGCAGCACATCCTTTGTTGTGAATTGTTAACTGAGAATCAAACACAGTATCTTTACCCACAAGCTTTGGAGTTTCTCTTACTACTTCCAAAATGGCTATAGAATTGCTCTCTTGTATCATGAAGCTTGCTTTTTTCGATTTTTGAATTCCAGGATATATGTAACTTACAGTTGCATTAACAATTACAATTTCATTTTCACCATTGCTAGAAGTCAAGTTGAAGCTTAAACTATAATTTCCAGAAGAATTTACAGTTATCAACTGATAGCTTGGGTTAAAGCTCCAGCCAGGAGGAACTTCTAAAGTAACATTGTATTGTACGCTATCAGTGAAAGGATGAACTATTGTAACATTGTATTGTTCTGTTGAAGAATTGCAAATCCATTTGCTTGATTTACTTGAGACAGAAATAGATTTGAATATCAACTTTTCATTTCTTTCTACAAAGCCAGAATCGTAGCTTAAGTAAGCTTTTAAGTTGTAATCATCTTCTAGCCAATTAGAAGTAGCTACATTAGTAAAGTTGATTAGAGCCATGCCATTGGCAGGAATGTCAACAGGTTGGGAAGAAGAGTGGACTAAATAACCTGAACTGTTTGTGATGTTAAGCCAAAGAGTTCCTGAATAGCTTTTAGAGTTTGAATTTACAATTCTTACAGTAACGTTGAAAAATTCTTCCCCTGGTTCTATTCCAGTAGTAACTTGTCCTCCAACTTCAACTTGAACATCTTGAATTTCAACAGTTTCATTGTAGTAAGCTGAAAGGGTTAAGCTAGTAAGGTTGATTGGATTAATTCCCAAATTACTTATTTTAACTCTACAATAACCAGTTTCATCAGCGTTTAATTGATTTTGCAATATAGGAACGAAATCTTTTCTGCTTTCACTTAAGTTGATTTTATAACTATGCAACACATCAATCCATTCACTTCCGTTGTAAGCAAAAATTCTCAACAAAACTTCTTTCGGCTGAGAAGTCAAGTTTGTTGAAGCTATAGTTAAGTTTGCAATTCTATATTCACCAACTTCACACTCCCATGAAAATATTTTTTCTTCCTTCGCTTCCAAGATTTCTGGTAAAGATTCTGTTGGAGGAGAAGAAGGCATAAGCTTATACACAACAAAATCATCAGAAGTTAAAGTATCGCTACCAGCGTTGCTCGAGTTTGCAAAAATTGTTGCATTAACTAAGCCGTAGCTTGTAGCATTTACATGCCACCAAACTGTTTTCACTTCCCCTACTTGTATGCTTCCTAAGCTTTTAGTTGTTTCGTCAACTTGCCAGCCAGGAGGCAAACTCACGTTAGCATAAATATTATCTCCTTGACTTTCTTCTGGGCCAATTATTGTTATGCTTGCGTTAACAGTAAAGTTGCGATAGAGGAAAACTTCTCTTGGATTGTAAATTACAGAAACTTGAACTTGCGGTACACAACCTGAAACATCCAAGCTTATGTTGAATTCTTGGGAAGTACTTGGCTTGTAGTTTGGTTCAGAAGAATTTATTTCAGCATACCAGTATTGATTGCCACCATTAAAACTGCAGTCAGGAGTGAAGTAGAATTCTACATAACCTGAAGAATTGGTTGTATTGCTTCCAACAATTTTATCATAAACTCCGTTGTATTTTATCCTGAAGTTAACATTTGCTGGAGGATTTAAATTGTAAGTATTTGCATCTAAATCAAAAACTCTTACAACAAGCTTTGCAGGTTCTGCAGGAGAATATCTTGCAAAAGAGTTATTTCCTTCAGAATATTCTATTAAAGTATCATCCTTTTCTACTGTAACTGACAAAACTTGCTCAGTTTCTTTTCCATCCATCTTGAATTGATAATACCAAGTCCCCTGCTCGCTTGCTGAAAAGTTTCTGTACCAGAATTTGGTTTCTCCTATGCAGTTTAAACATTCAGTTGGAGTTTGGTTTAAACAAGTTGGAGCATCACATTTTGTTGCAGGTGGCCAAGATTTTGCCATATACAAGGAAGTGTTATAAATCACGTCAGGGTCTCCGGAGCTTACTATAACTGAAAAGTTCCAGTTTCTATAACCCCATCCAGCTTGTGTTGGTAAACCCGATGGATTTTGTAGTTTAAGTTTTGGCAACAAGTAGAACAAACTCCCTCTCCCTAGTGGCAAGCCAGTATTTACAGTTTGGTTATCATAGTGATAACTCCTATTCGCCATCATTGTTGTGTTATACCATCCTTTAGCAGTTTGTAAGCTTGTCGGCAAATCACAAGTGTAAGCATTAGCTCCAACTTGGCTTACTGAAGTGCAATTATAGCTTGTTGTTGAATGATTTGCATAGAATTTTACCGTGGTGGTTAAAGCATCTCCACAATCGTCTGTGGTTGAGCCCAAGAATGGGATGACATCTTCTTGAGTATAGTTAATGTTTCCATCCGGCTTAACAAACTCTAAAATAATATCTCCCATGATTGTTAGGTTAAGATTAGCAGTTGTGTTGTACTTGTAGCATTCACTTGTTTCTTCAGCAACATAAGCTTTCCATATTCTATCTCCAACTTCATACTTTGGTGAGCATCCAGGATTGAAGTAGAATACAGAATAACCACTTTCGTTTGTTAAATTACCATACACAGGTCCCCAAACTCCAGGAGAAAGTTGAACAGTAAAATTGACCATCAAGTTTGGTAACAAAGTTCCATTCAAGTCTCTTACCCTAACTCCTAATAAATCAACTTGATCTCCACGCCTATTTGCGATTGAGTTATTACCAATTACATCTTCAAACAAGATTGTGTCTTGAGTTAAAGTGAAGTTATTGGTAGCTACTTCTAGTGTAGAATTCTTGTTTCCCATTAAGTTGCTTGCATTAAACTTATAGTACCAGGTTCCTTGCTGAGAACAATCGAATGTCTGATAGAAGCTGAAGGTTTGCCATTGTCCTGGAGTTGAATAACTTGAAGAGTTCATTTGAATCCAAGGTCCTGTTAAAGAAGAAGATCTCCACAAGTAAATTGTGGCAGTAGAATTTTGGTCATAAACTGTTATGTTAAATGTACGGGCAATACCCCAACCTTCTGTTATCACATCAACAGAAGCATTCTCTAGCCTAGGAACATTAGTCCATGTTGTTACATTGAAAGTGTTTGATGAATTGTATTGATAGCAAGAATCAGAAGAAGGAACAAACCCAAGCCAATTCTGCTTTGTTGTTGAAAAGCTCAAGTCTGGCTTAAAGTAGTAAATAACATAACCACTCGCATTTGTCGTGTTTGTTATTGAAGTATAATAAGCTGAACCTATTCCTTCTTTAGTTAGATTATAGCTCACAGAGGCTGATGGGCTGGAAACATAACTTGAGCTATCAATATCATAAACTCTCAAAATCAACTCAACGGCTTGTTCTAGAGTAGCATCAGTCTCATTTCCTGCTACATATTCTATCAAAACATTGTCCTTCTCGAATATCACTTGATTATCTATCGTGTAGTCGGAGCTAATGGTAGTATAGCTGTTTCCTTCCATATCTGTTGCGTTGAATTTGTAAATCTTTGTTCCTATATCACTACAGGAATAGGTTTTGCTCCACCAAAGTGTTGTGTTGGAACATGAGGTGCATTGTTGGCTTGATCCAATTTGAATCCAGTTTTCTGTCCCAATGGGAGCTTCCCATAAGTAAACAGTAACAGTATCTCCTGGATTATCAGTAACATTAACAGTAAAGTTCCTTAAAACAGACCAACCTTCTGTTCTTGGAGTAACTCTTGCTCCTTTAAGTTTTGGAGTTGATTTAATCTTAAAAGCATTCATCTCAAAGGCTGTTGCATTATTGTAGAAAGGTTTGCTTGCAACCATAGTAACATTATAAATGCCAACATCCTTCCCACTTGTATCAAAGTTGCAAGTATATGGATTGGAAGTTGAGCTAGAAGTGCAAACATATTTAACATGAGTAGCATTCTCAAGCCTAAATTCAACGTTAGCATTGTTTATTTCATTGAAGCACTCGTCACTAACATTTCCTGAGAAGGTTATAATTGAACCAATTTCGTATTCAACTAGGTTTGTTGGGTCAATGTAAGTAGCATTCAAATCTCCAATGATATTAACAATCAAATTAACATAGCCAGTTGTAGTATTGTCTTCATAAGCTTGAGTTCCTGTTACACTCACATTCCAGTATCTTGCCCCAGGAATAAAGCTACAGTCGGGATTAAAGCTTTTTATGTAGTCTGTATCATTTCTCAATTCATCTGTTTCATTTTCTACATAACTTGAGCCATTATATACAAAGAATTGAATTTCTTGCAAAGTTATGTTTGGAGTGTTTACAGCAAGAGTATTTTGATTTAGCACAAGATCCCAAACTTGGGTAGTTAAGTTAACTATTGTATTTGGTAAGGATGTTCTGTTGACATAACTATTGTTTCCACCAAAGTTTCTAAAGCTGATTGCATCTTTGGTCACATTGAACTGCTCTATGCTTAAGGTATTGTTTCTATACCCTGTCACAGAGGAAGCATTAAACTTCCAATACCATATATTTCCTGGAATACTGTTGTTACTAAACTGTTTTGAAGTGAAGAAGTAATAGTTATTACAATTTGTACAGGTTGTCGAGCTTTCAATCCACCAGTCATGAGTCGAGTTTTTCATCCATAAATAAACTGTTACCATCTCATTGTCTAAACTAGTTACATTCACGCTAAAGTTGTAAGGAGATTTACCCCACGGTACCAGATTTTCTGATGGTATTTTCTTTACATCCTCTAGCAAGATTTGACTTCTCAAGAAGAATGCATTTGTTGTTGTCAAACTACCATTCCAATATTTATCTGATAAGTCTCCTCTAGCAAATGAAATCATTTCTATATCATACCAACCGTATGGAAAGCTTGAATCTGTTGTTATCTGACAAGAGAAGCCAGTAGTTGGAGTTGTGCAGCTACCATATACTATTCCATCTTTAATCATTCTAAACTCTAAACCAAATTTCATTGGGTCACTTTGAGTAATAGAACAATCGTCTATTACCGTTCCAGAGAAAGTGATTGTATCTCCACGAGTATAATTGCTGTTAAAGCTTTGCATTTGGCTATTGCTCAAATCTCCTTTTAGAGTAAAATTGAGAACAGAAGTAACATTGTCTTTAACATAAGCATCTCCGCTTGTCCCACCATACCAAGAATGCACCCCAAGATACCATTTGCTTGTATCCTCACACCAAATTGAATTTGTAATAGTTCTGTTAATCCAACCATTATCGCTTGTTAGTATAGAAGGAGATTCCCATTGAGTTATAGAAAATATGGTTAGCCAAATCTTACCATAACTTCCAGTTGGATAGCTTTGATTATCTCTATCATATGCTCTTACTGAAAAAACAGTTGAGGTCGAACGATTAACAATTGCATCTGGAGAAGGAGTTATATTGTAAATGTTAATGTCATCCTTTTCTACTGTGTAAGTATAGCCTTCTAGCTCAGAATTTCCATCAGTGTTACTTGCATTAAACTTAAACTGCCAAGTCGTTATATTCTCTGGTAAATAATCGTAAGTAAAGTTAGCTTGTTGCCAATCTAAGCAAGAATAACAAATCCAACTTCCTATTAAACTGTAATCTGCAGCAGCGACTGGTTTATGCCATGCATAAACTGTTACGTCTCTCCCGAATCTGTCTCTAACCATCACGCTAAAGTTGAATTCTTCTCCCCAACCACCAGTTGTAATAGAAGGATTACCATTAATGTAAAGAGTTGCATTTTCTAGCAAAGGAGCATAAGTATAAACTTTTACTTTAGTAAACAATTCTTGCCCTTCTTTGAACAATTTACCAGTCTTCCAAGTATAGCTTATTTTTTCAATCGTAACATTACCATAAGGATTGTAAGTTGAATCAACATGGCTATTAACACCAATATTGCGAGAAGATTGAACATAATTGTTCTGCTCAGATTCATCTATGCTATAGTTAGCCCAAACTTTTCCATTAACTGTAACAAAAGAATAGTTCTGCCATGCCAAATTATATTTGCCAGTATCATCTGTAAAAGTAACATAACCTTGCCCTATGGTAATATTCTGGCCTTTCCAATCATGGTTTATTAAAAAGCTTATCTCTTTTAATTTCTCATATCTTGCATCGCTTGGCTTAGTGAAAGTATAGCCTTGAACAATTGAGCAAGAAGAGCCTTGACAACCAATATTAGTATCACTAGTAAAGCTTGTCTCGCTTCTTGTATCTTTAACTCCTTCTACTATTAAAACTTGTTTTCCTTGAGAAGAACAATTTAAAGTAAAATTAAGATAGCTACTTTGTTTAATTCCTATGTCAGGTAACTCCCATGTTATCTTGCGAGAAGTTTCATTCCAATTTCCATCATTAAAAACTTGTGTAACATTACATGTTGGTGGTATACTTAAGCTAACATTCCAACCTGTTGCAGTTATATCACCTATGTTAGTTACTTTTAAAGAATAATTGTAGTTTTTATTCAACTGGGCGCTCCTTGGCTCAGGCCAAGGATATTCTGGTTGCTGTATTACTTCTAAGTCAAACTCTAAATGACTTTCTCCTGTGTAATTGAATGTCTGAACTACAAAACTTTTTTCTTCTTGTAAGCTTTTAGAATCCCAACTTACATTATACCTTAAACTTCCTTCCTTTGCTAAATCAACAGGAGATTTTATCTGATAAGTCAATACTGCATATTTGTTTACTCCTATGCTTCCTAATTGCCATATTATTAGATTGTTTTCTAAGTCAACTGATGAAGAGCCAGATACATCCCCTCTTATTCCAGGATTTGCAGGTGTCCAGCCTGTGCTAACTATTTCTTTTACTATAGTTGTTCCACTAGTAGCTGCACATCCTTTGTTGTGAACACTTAGTTGAGATTCAAAGACTCTATTGTTAGCAACAATTTTCGGAGTTTCCCTTATTATTTCTATAACGGCAATGCTGTTGCTTTCTTCTATAGTAAAGCTAGAATTCTTCCTCTTGCTTGAAGCAGGATAGGTATAGGTAACAGTTGCATTTACAATTGCAGTTTCACTTACTGCATTAGATGAAGTTAAATTAAATGTAACAGTGTAATTACCATCAGAAGAAGCATTCACTAACTGATAGCTTGGCGAATAACTCCAACCAGAAGGCACTTCTAATGAAACATTGTATTGTATGCTATCTGTGAATGGATGAACTATTGTTACCCTATATTCTTCAGTTGTAGAATTACACATCCATTTGCTTGATTTACTCTCAACAATTACATCCCTGAATATAAGTTGCTCTATTCTTTCTCTTGACCCAGAATCGTAGCTTAAGTAAGCTTTTAGACTGTAAGTGTCTGGAAGCCATGTGGATGTATTGATGTTGGTGAAATCGAAAAAACTTATCGAGTTTCCAGGAATGTTTACAGATTGAGAAGAATAATTAACAAGATAACCTGAAGAGTCTGTGATGTTTAACCAAAGTGTACCAGAGAAGGAATTTGAGTTCGAATTAGCAATTCTTACTGTTACATTGAATAATTCCTCACTAGTTTCTAATCCTGTAGTAATTGTTTCATTAACTTTTACTTGTACATCTTGTATAGCAACAGTTTCATTGTAATATCCCTCTAATGTTAATCCAGTGATATTTATTGGATTACTTCCTATATTGCTAATCCTAAACCTACAATATCCGCTTTCGTCTGCATTTAATTGATCTTGCAAAACAGGAATGAAATCAACTCTACTTCCATTTAAATTAATCTTATAGCTATGCAAAATATCCTTCCATTCACTTCCATCATAAGCATAAACTCTTAATAAAACATCTTTTGGAGAAGTAGTTAAATTGGTTGAGCTTACCGTTAGATTGGCTATTCTGTATTGACCTGCTTCACAACTCCAACTAAATGTCTTATTCTCTCCAGCCAACAATTCTATTGGTAAGTTTTCTATCGGTAAACCAGCAGGCTTAACTTTATAAACAATAAACTTGCCTGAAATTAATGTGTCATTCGTTACAACTCCATCGTCTCTTGTTCCATTCACAAGTATTGTTACATTAGCTTCTCCGTAGCTAGTTGCATTTATATTCCACCAAACTTTTTTAACTTCACCTGGATTTAATGTTCCAAGCTCACGTTTTTCTCCATCAACTTGCCATCCTTCTGGTAAAATAATGGTTGCATTCACATTGTAGCTTGTGTTAACCAAGCTTGTTATTGTTGCATTTATGGTGAAATTCCTGTATTCAAACACCTCCTTTGGAGTTAGAACTTCTGTAACATCTACTTGAGCTTTACATCCTGTTACATCCAAACTTATGTTAAATTGATTTGAAAAACTGGGTTTATAATTCGGATCACTTGAATTAATCTCAACATACCAATATTGATCTCCACCATTATAGCTACAATCTGGAATGAAGTAGAAAACAGCGTATCCTGTTGAGTTTGTGGTATTTGAGCCAGCTAATTTATCGTATATTCCAGTATAATTAATTCGGAAGTTAACATTTGCTGGAGGATTTAAATTGTAAGTATTTGCATCTAAATCAAAAACTCTTACAACAAGCTTTGCAGGTTCTGCAGGAGAATATCTTGCAAAAGAGTTATTTCCTTCAGAATATTCTATTAAAGTATCATCCTTTTCTACTGTAACTGACAAAACTTGCTCAGTTTCTTTTCCATCCATCTTGAATTGATAATACCAAGTCCCCTGCTCGCTTGCTGAAAAGTTTCTGTACCAGAATTTGGTTTCTCCTATGCAGTTTAAACATTCAGTTGGAGTTTGGTTTAAACAAGTTGGAGCATCACATTTTGTTGCAGGTGGCCAAGATTTTGCCATATACAAGCTAACGTTCAAAACATTTTCCGAATCTCCTGAGCTTGCCAAGACTGAGAAATTCCAGTTTGGTCTACCCCAACCTTCTGTTGTTGGTATAGCTGAAGGATTCTCAAGCTTTTTAATCGGGAATAGATAGAATAAACCTGGAACTCCTAAGTTTGCAGTATTATTATCGTAATGGTAAGTTTTGTTTACAATCATACTAGCATTGTACCATCCCATAGGTGTAGAAATATCGGTTTGCCAATCGCAAGTGTAAGCGTTAGCCCCAACTTGGCTTACTGGAGAGCATTCAAAGCTTGTTGTGCTTTTATTGGCAAAGTATCTTACTGTTGTTGTTAGAGCATCTCCACAATCGTCTGTAGTTGCTCCAAGGAAAGGAACTTCTTGTTCTTGTGTATAGTTTGTCAGACCATCTGGCCTCATAAAACTAAGAACAATATCTCCCATCACCAATACCGATAAATTGAAGTAATTTTCTGTAGAATTGTCTTGGTAGCAAGCATCATTGCTTAAAACAGCTTTCCATTTTTGATATCCTACTTGATATTTGGGTGAGCATCTTGCTTGGAAGTAATAGTTTGCATAAGCAGAAGAATTTGTTGTGTTGGTTGTTCCAGAATCGTAAATTGAGCCATCTAAGGTTACATAAAAAGTTATTGGCAAGTTTGTAACTAAAGTTCCATTCACATCTCTAATCCTTAAAGCAAGTAGAGTAGTGGTTTTTCCCCTTCTTGTTTCTGTATTATTCCCAATTATATCTTCAAAACTTATTTTATCTTTTGTTATTGTAAATGTTGTTGAGGTTGAGTTTGTTGTTCCAGCATTGTTTGTTGCATTGAATTTTGCAAATACTGGTGAGCCTATATCTTCACAATCAGCATCAAATCTGAAAGTGAAATTTTTCCATGGACCTGGAGATGATCCTGGAGCAGCATAGCTATCGCAACCAACCAATTTCCAAGGTTCACTACCAGTTTTGCTAAAGTAAGAACAAACTTGAACAGGATTGTCAGAATTGCTAACTCTAACGCTTATATTAAAAGTAAAGTTGAAACCCCATGAGCCAGTTGAAGTTCCAGTTTCATCAGAAATTATTAGCGGATTTTCCATTTCAATTACTGCTGGCGGTGCATTTAAAGTTACATCTTTGCATGCTATAACTTGAGTAGAATTTTCTGTTGCGTTTGCTTTTATGCAAAACCTTATTGTTCCTGGAGATACACTGCTTGTATTAACGATGTAAGTATAATCAACATGAGCAACTTTAGATTGTTTTGGACCAATTGTTTCGAAGTAAGTTAAGTTGCTAATTTCTTGGGTAAAGTTTTTGATTACAAGATTTTCTAAGCCCGAGATGAGAGTTGTGTTGGTATAGTTAATTTCAACAATTACATTAGTTGCATTCCCAGGACCATCGTTGTAAATTGTTGAGGAAATGTTGAAAATATCTCCAGCATAAATTGGTGGATTAGTTATTTCTCCTTTTTTAATTGTGGGTTCACTAACACTTAAAGAAGCACCGCAAGCTATAAAAATTGTATAAGGTTCATCATAGAAAACATAATTTGGTGTAGCGTTTAATCCAATTCCTTGAAACTTAAAGGTTCCATTTGTTTGATAAGGTACAAAAATCGTGTAATTGTAAAATTTGGAGAAATCTTTACCTGTTGGTAAATTGAAATTTATGTTGTTATTACCCCAAATAACTTGAGAACCTTGAATTATGGTAGCAGTACTTCCATCACTTGCCCAAGGATTTTGGAAAACTAAATCATTCGAATGTGTTACCGAAACGTTGTTTTTGTTATCTGTTATGTTGAAATTGTTTGCTGGTAGGTTTCCCTTGTTCCAAACTTGTAGAGAAGTG